>NZ_JBWKMV010000003.1:504671-965028 GCF_059415225.1 Caulobacter sp. GW821-FHT10E02 | reverse complement strand
GCGGTCGCGCCGCCCGACTTCGCCAGCGTGATCGTGATCGCGGCCGTCAGCGTCGTCTTGCCATGGTCAACGTGACCAATGGTGCCGATGTTGCAGTGCGGCTTATTACGTTCGAACTTTTCCTTGGCCATCGTCTCTACCTTCGCGCCGGCGGGTGTTGTGGGGTTAACTCATATGGGGAGCTGGAGCGGGTAGCGGGAATCGAACCCGCGTCCTCAGCTTGGAAGGCTGCTGCACTACCATTGTGCTATACCCGCCCAATACCCAGTGGGGGCTAGCGGGGTCGCGATCGGCTCCCGGTCTTTCGGCTCTGGGACCATCCTGAGTTCAGGACGCCCTGCCCTCGGAACTCGTCGCGTGCATGGTGGGGGAAGCAGGACTCGAACCTGCGAAGGCGTACGCCAGGGGATTTACAGTCCCCCCCCTTTGCCACTCGGGACATTCCCCCAAGCACGCGACGGAGTTCCGAAGCCGGCGGCCTTTACCCGGTTCAATGCGCAACAGCAAGCCGTTGAACTTCGAACTGGAACAAAAGCTTCTTGGACCGGTGACGGACGATGCTAAGAGCAGCGCCGGCGGCCCGAGAAGCCCTTGGGGCCCCAAATCGGAGCGCGTCTTATAGTGTCCTCTCATTCCGAACGCAACGACCGGAAACGTCCTTCTGCACCAGGACGTGATTTTCGTTCCAAGCCCCGGAAAGAAAACAGCTTTTCTCGTGGCCAAGGCGACGCCAAGGACTGGATTTGGGGGACTCACGCCGTCGAGGCGGCGCTTTCCAACCCCCTGCGCCCCGCGCCGAAGCGCCTTCTGGCGACTCCGGATCGCGCCAAGCGACTCAGCCCCGATCTCCAGAAGCTGGCCTGCCTGCAGGTGATGGAAGGCCAGGAGATCGCCAAGCAGCTGCCGCAGGGCGCCGTGCACCAGGGCCTGGCCCTGAAGATCGACGAGGCCGAGTCCCTGTCGATCGCCGAGATGGGGACCCCGGCCAAGGGTCTGCTGGTCATGCTCGACCAGATCACCGACCCGCAGAACATCGGCGCCATCTTCCGCTCGGCCGCCGCCTTCGGGGCCAAGGGCGTGATCCTGCAGGACCGCCACGCCCCGGTGCTGTCGGGCGTGCTGGCCAAGACCGCCGTCGGCGCGGTCGACAAGGTCGCGCACGCGCGCGTGGTCAATCTATCCCGAGCGCTGGAAGAACTGGCCGACATGGGCTGGCGGGCCGTGGCCCTGGCCGGCGAGGCCGAGGAAAGCCTCGAAAAGGTGCTCGACGACCAGCCGACCGTACTTGTTCTGGGTTCGGAAGGTGAAGGTGTCCGCCGTCTGGTCGCAGAGCATTGTGACGCCTTGGGAAAGATCCCCATGCCGGGCGGCTTCGAAAGCTTGAATGTCTCGGCCGCCGCCGCGATCGCGCTTTACGAGGCGTCGAAAGTTCGCGCGAAGGAAGAAACTGGTTCGTGAATCTCTCTTAACCGTTTTGATTTCGTCGCAAGCTCGTGCTCTTCTCGCGAACAGTGGTCCGCGAGCGCCTGCTCGCGGAAGGAATTCGACATGGGATCGGGGGACCCGATGTTTGTACGTAAGGTACGCTTGGCCGCCTTGGCCACCTCGGCGGTTGGCGTTCTCGCGCTGGCCGGCTGCAGCGCTGGCGACCAGGTAAGCTCGGCGCCGCCGCCCAGCGAGCGCCAGGACGCGTCGATGACGCCCGAGCTGATGGGCGCGGCTCCGCCGCCGAGCGCCGATCAGGCTCAGGACGGCCTGCTGGGCGGTCCGAGCCAGGCGCAGGCCCAGGCTCGCGCCGACGCCAGCGTGGCGTCCAGCCCGCTGCCGCCGCCGAACCGCAACTCGCATCTGAAGACCTGGCGCCGTCCGGACGGCACGCTGGTCACGGCCATGCGCCCGATCGCCAATCCGAAGGGCTCCAGCCGCCACGAACAGCGTCCGCAGCAACGCCCGCATCGCGTCTACGCGACGATCCCGGCCGCGCCGCATCCGACCGCTCAAGCCGCGCCGAAGCCGGCTCCCAAGCCGGTCATCGTCGCCAAGCCGGTGACGCCGAAGACGGTGGCTCCGGCCCCAGCGCCGATCCAGGCCGCCAAGCCGGTGGTGCCGGCGACGCCGCTGGCCAAGCCGCCCGTCGTGGCCGCTACGCCGGTCGCTCCGGCCGCGCCCGCCAAGCCCGCGACCAAGCTCGAGAAGCTGCAGGCCGTCGTCGCGCCGGCCGCCACCAACGGCGCCGTCCTGGCCGCTGGCGAGAGCCTCGGCAAGAACCAGCCCGGCCAGGTGACCCTGTCGCTGCCGGCCACGCTGGGCGACCTGATCAAGCAGGAAGCCGCCAAGCTGGGCCTGACCAAGGCCGCCAAGAAGACCAGCGCCTATGCCGAGCTCTCGGGCGAAGGCTATGAGGTCACCCCGAACGGCCGCCAGACGGCCGTGGTCAAGCCGGGCGAGCCGACCACCTTCGCGTGGCAGGTCAAGCCGGGTCCGGAAGCCAAGGGTCAGCTGAAGTCGCAGTTCGGCCTCGAGCTGAACGGCGCCAAGCAGCCGCAAGGCTTCTCGCTGGGTGAAATCAGCAAGCGCGTCGCCGCCCTGCCGGAACAGGCCAAGAAGGGCATGGGCAAGCTCGACCTGGGCGCCCTGAACGGCAGCATCTCGCTGCCGGGCGTGGGCTCGGTGCCGATCAAGACCGCCCTGGGCATCGCCCTGGTGCTGCTGGCCCTGATCATCCTGGTCGGCGTCTCGCGCAACGCCTCGGCGGCCCGTCGCCGCGCCGAGCGCCAGCGCAAGTACCGCACCCTGACCGACTACGGCCGCAACGAGATGGAGTTCGAGCAGGAGCAGCACGCCCCGGCCCAGACCCACGTCTCGCACGTCAACCCGTTCCTGGCCGCGGCCGGCGGCGCGGTGGCGGGCGCGGCGGTCGCCTCAGCGGTCTCGCACCATGACGACCACCAGGCGCACGCCGATCACGGCCACGGCCATGACGACCACGGTCATCATGACGCCCATGCCGATCACGGCCACGCGGCGCATGACGACCATGGCCACGCCGCTGACCACGGCCACGACCTGCACGCCGCGGCTCATCCCGAGCCGCACGCGCCGGCCGAGCACGTGTCCTACGTGAACCCGATGGTCGCCGCGGCTTCGGCTCCGGCCAGCCACGACGATCACGGCCATGACGCCCACGCTCACGATGGCCACCACGGCGAACACGCCGCCGAGGACCATGCTCACGGTCACGACGGCCATGCCGCCGCCGACCACGGGCACGACGCACACCATGCGGCTCCCCATCGGGAACCCGAGCACGCCCACTAAGGGCTAGCGCCGGACGAAACGCGACGCCCCGGATCGACGATCCGGGGCGTTGTCGTATTTGCCGTGGACCTGTTCTTTTTGCGCCTTGCATCGCCGCGCGCCTCACCGCATTGAGGATACATGTTCGAAACGCTGACGGCCCATCTGGGCGGCCTGCAAGGCCCTCTGACCGCCCTGCTGCAAGTGCTGATGATCGACCTAGTCCTGGCCGGCGACAACGCCGTGGCCGTGGGCCTGGCGGCCGGCGGCCTGCCGCCCAAGGACCGCAAGAAGGTCATCCTGTACGGCCTGGGCGCGGCGGTCGTGCTGCGCATCAGCTTCGCCCTGATCACCACCTGGCTGCTGGGCGTCATCGGCCTGTTGCTGGCCGGCGGCTTCCTGCTGCTGTGGGTCTGCTGGAAGATGTGGCGCGAGATGCGCGAGCAGGCCGCCCACGCCGAGGCCATGGCCGCCATCGACGGCGACCCCAGCACCGAGCCGGCCGCGCGCCCCGCCAAGTCGTTCAAGCAGGCCTTCATCCAGGTGCTGATCGCAGACGTCTCGATGTCGCTGGACAACGTGCTGGCCGTGGCCGGCGCGGCCCGCGAGCATCCGGGCATCCTGATCTTCGGCCTTCTGCTGTCGATCGCCCTGATGGGCCTGGCCGCCAGCGCCATCGCCAACCTGCTGCACAAGCACCGCTGGATCGGCTTCGTCGGCCTGGCGATCGTGCTCTATGTCGCCGTGCACATGATCTGGGAAGGCCACCGCAGCGTGGTCATGGATCTGAACCAGACGGCCGCCTACAACGCCGCCGCCCCTGCCCCGCTGGACATCAAGCCGGACGAACTGGCCCAGCACAACAAGCACAAATAGCGACTACCGCGCTGGCAGTGGCGGCAGGTCGAGCCGCCTCAGGTCGGCCATCTTGGCGTAGAGCCGCAGCATCGCGTGGTGACGCGCCGTGTCCTCCCGCGCCTCGATCGCCTCATGCAGGCCGATCAGCGCCGTGCGTAGCGCCGCATTGACCCGGTCCAGCGCCGAGACCGTCACCTCGTCCGTGAACGGAAGAGCTCCGACGTCCAGCCCGTAGTCGACCGCCGCCTCGGCCAGAGCCGCGCGGATCAGGGCGTTCTCCTCGACCCGCGCCGCGACGCCACGCTCAGCCTCCTGGGCCGCCAGCAGCGACAGCAACGCCACCAGTCCAACCTTGCCGGCCATGAACTCGCCCTGCTGCTCGGGCGGTCCGGGATCGGCCATGCACATGAAGTTGCCGACCAGGATGTCGGGCAGGCTCGGGGTCATGACAGGCCCTCCAGGCGCATCAGCGCAGCGGCCAGGATCTCGTCGTGCCGGCGAGCGGTGTACCAGCCCGACACCGCCAGGATCGGCTCCTTGAAGCCGCCGTCGCGATATTCCTTGGCCGCCGAGGTCCAGATCGCCTGGCCCTTCACGGCCGCGAACAGTGACCACCAGGTCAGGGCGTCCTCGTCGACCGACAGGCCGCTGGCCTTGGACCAGATCGCCAGGGCCTCGTCGCGTGGGATCATGGCGGCGACGGTCGTCGCATCGAAGGGATTCCAGAGCGGATCGATGGCCCAGGCCAGGTCCTCCAGTGGATCGCCCAGATGCACCATCTCCCAGTCCAACACCGCCAGGAACGTCCCGTCCGATGCGTGCAGGAAGTTGCCGCCGCGATAGTCGCCGTGCACAACCCGCACCGCCTTGGGTAGCGGCGGCGGCTTGCGGCGCAGGGCCCGGATGGCGGCGCGGACGATCGGCTGCGGGTGCTGCTCATCGGCCTCGATGACGGCGGCCCAGTGATCGACGGCGATCCGCCAACAGTCCTCAGGCGCGGGAAGCTCGGCGACCTTGGCCAACGGCAAGCCGGCGGGATCCGCCGCCGCGATCCGCCCCAGGATGTCGAAGAACGCCTCTCCGATCGTCCGGGCGTGGGCGCCGTAGGGCATGACCGTGAACGGCGAGGCCACCGCCCCGCCCTCGACCCGCTCCATGATGAAGAACGGCCGCTCCAGCTCGGAGCCCTCGGCATCCATCGCCACCGGACGCGGCGCCGGGACGCGATCGCAGAAGCTCTCCAGCGCCAGGTATTCCAGGCTGCGGTCGGTCTCGATCAGGCTGCCGGGCGGATCGCGGCGCAGGATCAGCGGCCTGGCCTCGCCAGCCACATTGGCCACGAACCGATAGGTCTCGCGGCTGGCCCCACCGGGGATGCGCGAGAGGTCGGCGACCGTGACCGGCTGCCCCCAGGTGCGGGTCAGATACGCCTCCAGGCGCTCGGCCAAGCTCATCGAAAGGGGGCCGCTCAAGGAGCCATGTCCAGGATCGAGGCGAAGCCCGAGGTCGCGTGCGGACCGATGGCCAGTTGTTCGAAGACGCCCCTGCCCTTCCGCGTCCGCCCCGCGCCATCGACATAGGTCACGTCGCTCAGCGCCTGCACGTGCAGCAGGTGCGGCATCTTTCGGTCCAGGTCGGCCGTGACGAAGTCCTCGCGCTCGACCTTCAGCTCGCCGTGGTTCAGGCCGTGGCCCCAGACGGGGTGGTTGTAGCCGAGCCCCAGCATGAAGAACTCGGTCTTCGGCGCGATGGTCATCGAGCCGTCGGCGCCCAGGTCGAGGGTCGCGGCGGCGGCGTGGCGGGTGCCGCTCTTCCAGTCGATGGCGCAGGACGACGCTGCAAAGCCACCGAAATGGTCCTCGCGCCCACCGTCTTCCAGCCACAGCGCGCGGCGGTTCCAGGCTCGGCCGAGCTCGTCGTCATTGGTGTGGAAGAACAGGCTGCCGTCCGCGAAATTGCACGGCGCCCACAGCCAGAAGAACTGCGACAGGGCCGGCGGCGCCAGCTCCTGGGCGTCGCGTGCGCCGACAGGCCGGACGCCCCAGGACCGATCGCGGGTGCCGACGAAGCCGTCGACGCTGGTCCGCACGCCATCGACCTCGATCCAGCCGGAGTAGCGGCCATTCTGGGTCAGGCGAGTATAGTCCAGCAGCGTGCGCGGGCCGTTGCGGCGGACGAAGCGCGGCTCCTCGATCGGGAAGGACCGGCCCTCGAAGACTATCTCGGCGGCGATCCCCTGCTCGGGCGCGGCCACGGTCAGCTTCAGACGCTGCAGGGGTGTGAGCACGTCGATGGTGATCGGCCCGACCGTCAGGTCCATCCGCTCCATCTTCAACCAGCGGCTGGCGTGGAGGTTGATCTGCTTGCCGTCCTTCATCACGCAGAAGGCCGCGTCGGCGATGTTGAGGTGCGGATAGACGCCGAACGCGGCGGCGAAGAACAGGTCGTTCCCATCGCCCTCGGCCGCGTAACCGTTGAAGAAATAGCGGTCGTAGAAGTTCCGATCCGTCCCGGCATAGGCCACGGGCTCGGGCGTCTGATGGATCGGGTAATCGTCGCCCCAGGTGAGCGCCATGCCGTCCTCCCTACTGGACTTGCGACGCTCTGACTGCGTAGGGAGCCGGCTTCGCTTTACGTCCAGATGAACACCGTTAAGGTCGCGCTCGACGATTGCAACGGTGACGGAGCGTAAAGCCGATGGAGGGATGGACTCCCCGGACCTGGACCGCCCTGGCGGCGCTGAGCGGCCTGCTGTCCGTGGCCTTCGGCGCCTTCGCCGCCCACGGCATCGAGAGCTGGAAGGCCGTCGAGTGGCTGAAGACCGGCGCCCAGTACCAGATGCTCCACGCCCTGGCGGTGTTCGGGGCCTTCGCCCTGCACCGGGCCGGGGCCAAGGGCATGGGGCTGGTGACGGCGCTGTTCTTCGTCGGGACCCTGGTGTTCTCGGGCTCGCTCTACGCCATGGCCTTGGGCGGCCCAAGGATCCTGGGCGCGATCACCCCGATCGGCGGGCTGTCGTTCATGGCCGCCTGGGCGCTGATGGCCTGGCGCGGCTTCTCGATGCCAAACGCCAAGGCCTAGACCTTCTTCGCGCCCGGCAGGGCCAGGAAGAAGATCGCCAGGGCCGAGCCGACCAGGCAGGCGAACATCACGGCGGCGACCGGCTTGGCCGTCCCGTCGTGCAGCAGGCCACCGGCCCATGACGCCAGCGCGCCCGCCCCGAACGAGGCCGAGCCCATCAGGGCCGAGATCGAACCGGCCCGGCGCGGATCGACGCTGAGCGCCCCGGCCATGGTGTTGCCGCCCATCAGGCCGTACAGCGACAGCGAGGCGAACAGCAGCGGCAGCACGGTCCACTGGCCGCCCCAGCCGGTGAAGGCGGCGATGGTCAACAGGAAGGCCGCGACGATCGAGGCGACGCTGGCCTTGCTCAGCACCTGGTCGGGCAGCATCCGGCGCAGCAGCAGGCGGTTGACCTGGCTGGCGCCGATGATGCCGACGGCGTTGAAGGCGAACACCAGGTTGAAGACCAGCGGCGTGTGGCCATAGGTGCCCATGACCAGGTCCGGCGCGCCCGAGATGTAGGTGAACAGCACCGCCCCGTTCAGCGCCCCGGCGATGGCATAGCCCATCAGCCGGCGCATGCCGAACAGCGCGCCGTAGGCGCGCAGCGGGTTCTCGCTCCGGGCCTGGGCCTCGGTCTCGGCCGAGCGGGACTCGCCCAGGCTGACGATCACCCACAGGCCGATCAGGGCGCCGAAGCCGACCAGGGTCCAGAACACCCCGCGCCAGCCGCCGAAGTACTGCACGACGCCGCCCAGCTGCGGGGCCAGCACCGGGGCCAGGCCCATGATTAGGGTCATCAGCGACAGCACGCGGGCGGTGTCGGCATGGCTGAAGCGGTCGCGGACCACGGCGCGGGCGATCACCGGGCCGGCGCAGCCGCCCAGGGCCTGGACGAAGCGCGCGGCGATCAGGGTCTCGATATTGGGCGCCAGGGCGCAGACCACCGAAGCGGCGACGAACACCGCCACCCCGACCAGCAGCGGCAGGCGGCGGCCGAACCGGTCCGAGGCCGGGCCGTAGATCACCTGACCGATCGCCATGCCGGCGAAGAACGCCGCAAGGGTCGTCTGGGTCTGCTCGGGCCCGGCGTGCAGGCTGGCGCCGATCGACGGCAGGCTGGACAGGTACATGTCGATCGACATCGGCGCGAAGGCCGTCAGGGCGCCGAGAAGCAGGACGAGACGCCACGGAACGGCGGCGGGCGGCGAAGCTGTGTCGGTCATGGCGCGCCTTCTACGCCCTTTCGCCCCTACGGAAACCTCAAATGACGCTTGCCGGGCTGGACGATGGGTCGCAGGGTGATCGCCAATCACATAGAAACACGGGGAGACGCACGGTCATGACGGTCAACAATCCGGGCCTGCCCGAGCCCCAGTACGCCGACGTCAACGGCATCCGCATGGCCTATTACGAGGCCGGGCCGCGCCAGGGCGTGCCGATCGTCTTCTGCCACGGCTTCCCGGAGTTGGCCTTCTCGTGGCGTCACCAGATCGCCGCCCTGGCCGCCGCCGGCCGCTGGGTGATCGCGCCGGACCAGCGGGGCTATGGCCTGACCCCCGGTCCCGAGGCCGTCGAAGCCTATGACATGGAGCACCTAACCGGCGACCTGGTCGGGTTGCTGGATCATCTGGGGGTCGAGAAGGCGGTCTTCGTCGGTCACGACTGGGGCGGCATCGTCGTCTGGCAGATGCCGTTGCTGCATCCGGACCGCGTGGCCGGGATCATCGGCCTCAACACGCCCTTCACCCCGCGCCTGCCGCTGGACCCGATCGAGATGTTCCGCAACGCCTATGGCGAGGACATGTACATCGTCCACTTCCAGAAACCCGGCGAGGCCGACGCGCGGCTGGGCGCCGATCCGGAGCGGACGATCCGCTTCTTCATGCGCAAGCCCAAGGGGTCGCAGGACGAGTTCCTGGGCCGTCCGGCCGAGCGACGCAGCCTCGCGCTACAAGACGCCTTGCTCCACTACGACCCGGCGAGCGACGACAACCAGTTCCTGGAGCCCGAGGAGCTGGCCTTCTTCGTCGAGGCCTTCCAGCGCACCGGCTTCACCGGCGGCATCAACTGGTACCGCAACTTCACCCGCAACTGGGAGAAGGCAGAGGCCCTGCCTCGCCGGATCGACGGCATGCCGTGCCTGATGATCATGGCCGAGCTGGACGTTGTGCTGCCGCCGGCCATGGCCGATCGAATGGGCGACCAGATCTCCGACCTGGAGAAGGTGCTGATCGAAGGCAGCGGCCACTGGACCCAGCAGGAGAAGCCGGCCGAGGTGAACGCCACGATCCTGGACTGGGTGGGGCGGAAGTTCCCGCTCTAGTTCTTGGACGCCAGCATCTGGTCCGCCCGTCGGCGCATGGCGGCGGCCAGTTGCAGCATGGCCAGGGCCGAGACCTCGTCGCGCTCGGCGGCGCGCAGGCTGTAGACATTGGCCATCGCCAGCAGCGCCGCGGCCTTATCGACGCCCTCGGCTCCGAACATCTCGCCGATCTGTCGGTCGAGTTCGGCCAACTGCATCGGATTGAGCATGCCGAGCAGTTCGTCGTCGGAATAGTCTTCAGGCGAGATCTGAGTCATGGCGGGCAACATACAGAACCGAATGAAAGGCGAAAACCGCGCCTTTCCTCCGTTCACAGCCGGCGGAAAAACACGTTAGGGTTCGTCTCATGGATCGTAACGCTTCCGCCGCCGCCATGAGTTCCGTTGGCCGTCGCGGCCTCTTCCGCGAGGTCGAGCCCTTCTCGTTCGGCTGGATGCCCACCGGCGGCCCGCACGAAATCTACTACGAGGAATGCGGCAATCCGCGGGGCAAGCCCTGCGTGATCCTGCATGGCGGCCCGGGCGGCGCGGTCAATCCGACCATGCGGCGGTTCTTCGATCCGGCCAAATGGCGCATGACCCTGTTCGACCAGCGCGGCTGCGGCCGCTCGCGTCCGAACGCCAGCCTGGACGACAACACCACCTGGAGCCTGATCGAGGACATCGAGCGCCTGCGCGAGCATCTGGGCGTCGAGAAGTGGACCGTGTTCGGCGGCTCGTGGGGGTCGACCCTGGCCCTGGCCTACGCCATCAAGCACCCCGACCGGGTCGATGGCCTGGTGCTGCGCGGCATCTTCCTGCTGACCGACCGCGAGCTTAACTGGTTCTACCAGGAAGGCGCCTCGATGCTGTTCCCGGACGCCTGGGAGCGGTTCCTGGCTCCGATCCCCGAGGACGAGCGCGGCGACCTGATGGCCGCCTATCACCGCCGCTTGGTCGCCCCGGACCGCCGCGTTCAGCTGGAAGCCGCCGCCGCCTGGAGCCAGTGGGAAGGCGACACCATCTCGCTGCGCGGCCCGGAGGCCCGTCCCTCGAAATTCAATGAAGAGGACTTCGCGATCGCCTTCGCGCGGATCGAGTGCCACTTCTTCACCAACAAGGGCTTCTTCGACCACGACGGCTGGATCCTGGCGAACATCGACCGCATCCGTCACATCCCCGGCTGGATCGTCCAGGGCCGCTTCGACGTCGTCACGCCGTTGGACAGCGCCTGGAAGCTGCACAAGGCCTGGCCCGAAGCCCGCTTCGACATCGTCTGGGACGCGGGCCACGCCTCGACCGAGCCGGGCGTCATCGACGGCCTGGTGCGGGCGACGGAAGCAGCGCTGGTCAGCTAGGCCGGTCGATCGCGTACCAGCAGCCGGGCTCGCAGGCGTCTCGCGCCGAGGCGAACACCGGCCGCTCGCCGGTTTCCCGCATACCTAACTTAGCGAGGATCGCCCGCGAGGCGGCGTTGTCCGGGTGCGCCTGGGCTTCGATCGTCTCGATCGGCAGCAGGTCCCACATCGACGCCAGGCCCGCCCTCGCCGCCTCCAGCATGTAGCCCTGGCCTTGGGCGTGCTCGGCCAGGTGATAGCCGATCTCCACACTGCCATCGGGCGCGCCGCCGCCGAAGCCGCCGATCATCGCCCCGTCCTCCAGCCGCTCGATGGCATAGCCGACATGCCAGCCGTCGCGCACGCCTTGCCGCGCCTCGGCGATGCGGGCGGCGGCGAGATCGATCGGGGTGGGATCGGGCCAGGAGGCCAGCCAGCGCACCACGCCGGGCGTCAGGTTGGCCGACAGGGCCGGCGCGTCGCTCTCGCGGAAACAGCGGAGCCGAAGGCGCGGCGTGACGAGGACGGGCAGCAGTTCCGCCTCGCCGCCGGCCATTACATCAACGAGCCCTTGCCGCTGGTCACTTCGGTGTAGCGGTGCACGCGCACGGCCTGGACGAGGCCAAAGCCGACCATGACCGTCAGCATGACGGTGCCGCCATAGGACAGCATCGGCATCGGCACGCCGACGACGGGGGCCAGACCCATGACCATGGCCCCGTTGATCAGCACGTACAGCGAGAAGGTCGCCGTCACTCCGGCCGCCGCCAAGCGTCCGAAGTGGCTGTGGCTGATCGAGGCGATGCGCAGGGCCATGAAGATCACCGCGCCGTACAGGAACAGCACGCCGAAACAGCCGACGAAGCCGAACTCCTCGGCCAGGGTGGCGAAGATGAAGTCGGTCTGCTTCTCGGGCAGGAAGTTCAGCTGGCTCTGCGAGCCGAGACCGAAGCCCTTGCCCAGCAAGCCGCCCGAGCCCAGGGCGATCTTGGACTGCAGGATGTGGTAGCCGTCGCCGGACGGGTCCTGCTCGGGGTTCAGGAAGGTCAGGATCCGGTTGCGCTGGTAGTCGTGCAAGCCGAACAGGATGAAGGGCGGGATGGCCACGGCCGCGAGCGCGCCGATGGCCGCCATGATCCGCCAGGACAGGCCGGCCAGCATCATGATCGCCCCGCCGGTGGCGGCGATCAGGATGGCGGTGCCCAGGTCAGGCTGCTTGGCGACCAGCAGGAACGGCACGCCGATCATCGCCGCCGGGATCAGCAAGCGCCAGGACAGCCTGGCGCTGTCGGACGACAGGCCGTGATAGTAGCGGGCCAGGGCCAGGACGAGGCCGATCTTCATCACCTCGGACGGCTGGAAGCGCACCGGTCCCAACTGCAGCCACCGCTGGGCGCCCAGCGAGATGTCGCCGACCAGGTCCACCGCGACGAGCAGGATCAGGCCGAGGATGTAGATCGGATAGGCCGCCGCGAACCACCAGCGCAGGTCGCACATGGCCAGGGCGATCATGATGATGAAATAGACGCCGAAGCGCAGCAGGTGCTTGTCGGCCCAGGGCTCCCAAGAAGCCCCGGCGATCGAGAACAGCATCAGGCCGCCGATGCCGGCGATCATCGCCAGCACCAGGCAGAAGGTCCAGTCGACCTCCATGAACTTGATGATCGGGCGGTCGCGTTCGCCCGGCCGGGTAAGGCCGCCGCTCAAGGTCATATGTGGCCTCCCAGAGGCTTGGTGGAGGGGGGCGTTGTCGGCGTAACGATCGGCGCAGCGGTGTCGTCCGGCGGAGGCGGCGCGGCGCCTTCGACGGGATCCTCCGGCGCGACGCCTTCCATGACGTCTTCCGGGGCGGCCTCGGGCAGCGGTGTCGGATTTTCGATGCGGGCGCGGATCTCCGGATCCTTCAGCAGCGCCACGCGCATGACCTCGCGGGCGCGCGGGGCGCCGGCGGTGGCGCCGCCCATGCCGCCGTGCTCGATGATGACCGCCACGGCGTAGCGCGGCGCGTCATAGGGCGCGAAGGCCACGAACAGGTTGTGGTCCTTCAGACGCCAGGTCGTGGCGTAGCCCTTGCGGTTCTTGACCCCGTCATAGCTGCGCACCTGCGCCGTGCCGGTCTTGCCGGCCATCTGCACGTCGCCCAGGCCCAGCTGGCTCTGCTTGTAGGCGGTGCCGCGCACGTCGTTGGCCACGGCCGCCATGCCACCCCGGACATAGTTCAGGTGCTCCTGCGAGAACGGCAGGTCGGGCACGGCCGCGCCGCTGGGCTGTTCCACCCCGCCGACCGACTTGATCAGGCGCGGGACCAGCGCCTTCTGGCCGTTGGCGAGGCGCGAGGTCATCACCGCCAGCTGCAGGGCGTTGACCGTCAGGGCCCCCTGCCCGATGCCGTAGCTGGGCGTCTCGCCCGGAAACCAGATCTGGTTGGCGGGATTCTTCTTGAACGCCCGCTTCTTCCAGGCGGGATCGGGGACGTTGCCGCGCTTCTGGCCGGGAATGCCGATGTCGTAGATCTGGCCGAAGCCCATGGCCCGCGCCGCGTTGGCGATGGCGTCGGGACCGATCTTCAGCGACGTCTGGTAGAAGTAGATGTCGCAGGAGTTCTTGATCGCCTCGTGCATGTTCTGCGAGCCGTGGCCGCGCGGCTCCCAGCAACGCCAGGTGCGGCCGCCATAGTACCAGCTGCCGCCGCAGCTGACGCGGACCTCGGGATTGATGCCGGCGGTCAGCGCCGCCAGACCCACGGTCGGCTTGAAGGTCGAGCCCGGCGGGAAGACGCCGGTCAGCGACTTGTCCAGCATCGGCTTGCGCTCGTACTCGGCCAGCGCCTTGTACTCCGCGCCCGACAGGCCTTTGACGAACCGGTTTGCGTCGAAGCTGGGAGCCGAGACCATGGCCAGCAGGTCGCCGTTTCGGATGTCCATCACCACGATGGCGCCGCTCTCCTCGCCCATCACCTCAAGGGCGCGGTTCTGGATGTCGGCGTCCAGGGTCAGCAGGATTTCCTTGCCCGGGGTCGGCGGCACGTCGCCGGCCGGGTCCAGGCGCACGACGCGGCCTTGCGCGTCGACCTCGGCCTTGGTGGCGCCGGCGCGGCCGCGCAACTCCTTGTCGAAGGCCTTCTCGACGCCCTGCTTGCCGATCCGGAAGCCCGGATGGTGCAGCAGTTCCTGGTCCTGGGTGGCGTCGTCCTTGGCGGCGGTCAGGTCGCGGTCGCTGACCTTGGCGACATAGCCGATCACGTGCGCGAAGGCGCCGCCGAACGGATAGACCCGCACCTCGCCCATGTCGGCGGTGACGCTGGGCAGTTCCGGGGCGCGGATGTTGACGCGGCTGAACTCCTCCCAGGAGAGGTCCTCCATCACCACGACCGGGGCTTTGCGCGGGGCGCGGTCCAGCTCCTTGAGCACGCGGGCGCGGCGCGAGCCGTCGATCGGCACCAGCTTGGCCAGGTCGTCCATGACGCTCTCGGCGTCCAGGCCCTTGTCCTTGTTGATGATCAGCCGGAAGTTTGGACGGTTGGACGCCAGCGACACGCCGTTGCGGTCGCGGATCAGGCCGCGCGGCGGCGGCACCAGGCGGTAGTTGAACTGGTTGCCGGCCGAAAGCTTCTGGTAGCGCTGGGCCTCTACCAGCTGCAGCTGGGCCAGGCGTCCGCCCAAGGCCAGCAGGCCAGCGCCGGTGATGCCGCCCAGCAGGAACGCACGCCGGTGGAAGACCCCCTGACGCTCGTTGACCTCGAAGAAGAAGATGGACGGTTCGCTCATCGCCTCACCGGAACCGCACGTCGGCGTCCTCGAAGCGATCGACCAGGCGGTGGGCGAACGGGAACAGCAGCGCGGTGACCAGGAACTGCCAGAACACCGCCAGCAGGCTGGGCATGGCCAGGCTGTCGAGCATGGTGAACAGGAAGCCGGCAATCATGGTGATGCCGGTGACGCCCGCGAACCAGGCCCACATCATCGGCCGGCTCTGGCCGGTCATGGCGTTGCGCAGGATCAGCACCATGGCGTAGGCGACCAGCAACGACAGGCCCCACAGGCCGGTCGGCCCGCCCCAGAAGATGTCCAGGAACAGGCCCAGGACCAGCAGGCCGAACGGGGCCAGGATCGAGGGCCGGATCATCGCCCAGGCGAAGGCCGGGACCATGGCGAACACCGGCTCGGGCAGTTGCAGGCCCCAGATACGGATCGGCGCGGCGAACAACACCGTCGCCAGCATGCACAGCGCCATCGGCACGCCCAGCCAGCGGACTGGATTGAGGGCGCGGCCGCCGCTCATGCTCATCGCGGCGCTCCCATGGGCGCGGGCGTCGCGGGCTTGGGCGCGGCCGGTTTCGGAGCCGCCGGCTTGGGCGCGGCGGGCTTGGCCTGGGTCGCGGCGGGCGGAGTCGCCGTCGTCGTCGCGCCAGCAGGCGGAGTCGTGGTCGTCGTCGCCGGCTTCGGCGCGGGCGGCGGGGTGGGCGCCGACAGGATCGAGGTCTGCGGGTCCTCGGTCGTCACCGGCGGCAGGGTCTTGGCTTCCAGCTGCTTCTCGTCGGCCAGCTGGGCGAAGTCCTTGAACAGCAGGATGCGGATGTAGTCGATCGACGACTGGTCGGCGAACAGCACCACGCGCCAGCGGCCGTCCAGGCCCTTGACCGCCGCGCCCACGGGCAGGCCGCGCGGCACGACGCCGCCGTCGCCGGAGGTCACGACCCGGTCGCCCTGCTGGATCGGATCGACGCCGCGCAGATATTCCAGCTTCGGATTGGGACCGCCGTCGCCGGTCAGGATGGCGCGGGCGTTGGTGCGGTCGATCATCACCGGCGTACGCGAGGCGATGTCGGTCAGCAGCAGCACGCGACTGACGCCGCCGGCCACGCCGACCACGCGGCCGACCAGGCCACGCTCGTTCAGGACCGGGTTACCGACCTCGATGCCGCGCTCCGAACCGGCGTCGGCCAGGCGGGTGTTGGCAAAGGGGCCACGGCTGTCGGCCACGACGCGGGCCGAGGCCATCGGGATCGGCGGATCGGTGCGCAGGCCCAGCAGGCTCTTGAAACGCTCGTTCTGGTCCTGGAGATCGAGGGCGCGGTCACGCCACTGGCGCATCTCAGCCAGCTCGGTCTTCAGCCGGCGGTTTTCCGAGGCCGTGAAGAAGTAGCTGCGGACAAAGTCCAGGCCCAGGCCCGTCCAGCGGCCCGGCGCGGCGATGGCGCCGCTGACCGGCTTGGACACGACGTCCACCGTCTGGCGGGTGACGCCGTAGGCCTGCTCCTGGAGGGTCTCGCGACGATCGGCCAGCAGGAACGCGACGGCGATGACGGCCGCCACGATCAGGGCCACCGCCGCCGTCCAGGTAAGCGGCACTTTCAGGTCGCCGAGGGGACCTTCGCGAAAGGGCACGAACTCTATCTCCCGACGCCCCCCGAGGCGTCTCTAGAGGAACCCTACGCCTAGGCCAGGGTGGATTCCAGGACGCCCTTCATCCACTTCGGATGCTCGAGAACCTTGCCGCAGCCCAGGGCCACGCACGACAGCGGGTCATCTGCCACCGTCACCGGCAGGCCGGTGTGGTCGCGGATCTCGGCGTCCAGGCCGCGCAGCAGCGCGCCGCCGCCGGTCAGCATGATGCCCTTGTCGGCGATGTCGCTGGCCAGTTCCGGCGGGGTGGCTTCCAGGGCCACCTTCACGGCTTCGACGATCTGCCCGACCGGTTCGGCCAGGGCGTCGGCGGCCTGCTTTTCCGAGATGCGGACTTCGCGCGGCACGCCCTGCATCAGGTCGCGGCCCTTGACGTCGATCGACAGCCCCTCGCCGTCGGCCGGCGCGCGGGCGGTGCCGATTTCCTTCTTGATGCGCTCGGCGGTCGTTTCGCCGATCAGCAGGTTATGGTGGCGACGCATGTAGCTGATGATCGCCTCGTCCATCTTGTCGCCGCCGACGCGGACCGAGCGCGAATAGACGATGCCCGACAGCGACAGCACGGCCACCTCGGTGGTGCCGCCGCCGATGTCGACGACCATCGAGCCGGTCGGCTCGTGGATCGGCAGGCCGGCGCCGATCGCGGCGGCCATCGGCTCGTCGATCAGGCCGACGCGACGGGCCGAGGCGTTCAGGCAGCTGTCGTTGATGGCGCGGCGTTCCACGGCGGTGGCGCCCGACGGCACGCACACGATCACCTTGGGGTTCACGAAGCCCTTGCGGTTGTGAACCTTGCGGATGAAGTACTTGATCATCTCCTCGGCGACTTCGAAGTCGGCGATGACGCCGTCGCGCATCGGGCGGATGGCTTCCATGTGGCCCGGGGTGCGACCCAGCATCTGCTTGGCCTCGATGCCCACGGCGTGGACGATCTTGCGACCGCCGACGTTACGCAGGGCGACCACCGACGGTTCATTCAGAACGATCCCTTTGCCCTTCATGTAGATGAGGGTGTTGGCCGTGCCGAGGTCGATGGCGATGTCGTTCGAGATCACGCCGAAGAGGGAAGAGAACATTGAAAGCCCTGACTGAGGGGTATGAGGGGCGTAACGGACTTCAGATCGAGGAAGAGGAGCCTGATCCGTTCAGAAGACGGCGTCGGCGGAGAGAAAAAGGCTCCTACTTCAATTCAATGCGAGGACAACATGATTCCCGCATTTGGCGGATTCGATCCGGTCAACACGCCTTGACGCTCGACGGGAGCGCCGCCCCCTGGCCGCGCCGTCGTCCGAACGGCCAAAAGCACGCCGACGCCCGCCCGTTTGCCCTGCGAAAGCGTTGAATTCAAGGTCTATTAGCGGGGTTATCGAAGGCTTTTGCGGCCAAGGTCGCCAAGCACCCGAACATGGCGAAATCTAGCCGAGCGCGGCCATGACGACCCCGACCGCCGTTATGCCGCCAGCGGCCATCTGGAACAGGGTCAGACGCTCCTTGAACAGACGACGCCCGGCCAGGGCGGCGACGGGCATCTCGACCACCCCGACCGCCCTCACCGGCCCCACGGGCGACAGGCTCATGGCCGTGAACCACAGGCCCGAGGCCGCCGCGCCGCAGAATCCCGCGCCCAGCGACTGACGCCAGGCGGCGACCACCGCCTTGAGGGCGTCGGGATTGCGCCAGGCCAGCCAGGAGCCCAGCACTGCCGTCTGGATGGCCTGGACGACCAGGACGGTGGTGAAGGCAGCCGCCGGCGGATGGCCTGCGTCCAGAGCCAGGGCGGCCTGACGGAAGCAGTTGGCGCACAGCGCGAAGAACGCGCCCGAGGTCAGGCCCGCCAGCACCGCGCCCCGGCGGATGGCCACCTCGCCCCGCGGCCAGGACAAAGCGGCCAGCCCCGCGGTCGCCACAAGTCCGCCGGCCCAGGCGATCGGCCCGACATGGTCCTTGAACACCAGGGCTCCGAAGATCAGCGCGAACGGCAGGCCGCTCTGCTGCAGGGCCGTCCCCAAAGCGAAGGACGAGCGGTGCATCGCCGTCAGCATGGCGGCCGTCGCGCCGATCTGGAACATCGCGCCGGCGAAGCAGGCGATCCAGAACCGGGCGTGCGGATGGAAGTCGAGCCCCGGCGTCGCCAGCACGACGATCCCGGCGAACAGGGCGGCGAACGGCAGGCCGAACAGGAACCGGACCAGGGTCGCGCCCCAGGGCCCCGCCCCGCCCATGACCGAGCGTTGGGCGGCGTTGCGCGCCACCTGGAAGACCGTGGCGACGATGGTGATGGGGATCCAGATCATGGCTCAGCGCCTCGCCGCGACGATCAGGCCGGACGCCCAGGCAAGGCGCGTGACGACCAGATCGGGATGGCTTTCCAGCCGCGCGACCAGATCGTCAACCCGCGCCTGATGGCCTTCGGGCCAGTTGGATTGGGGCAGCATGTCGTCGATGACGTACAGCCCTCCGCGTTTCAGCAGCGCCAGGGTCTGGTCCAGGGCTTCGTACTTGCCGGGCCAGGCGTCGGCGAAGATCAGGTCGAACGACCCCGGCGGCTGTGCCAGCACATAGTCCAGCCCATCGGCCAGCACGAAGCGCAGGCGGTCGTCCTTCAGGAGCGTCTGGGCGACGTCCTGGACCACGGGGTCGACATCGACGCTGACTAGCCTCGCTGAAGCGTCCAGGCCCGCCAGCAGCCAGGCGGTGGCCAAGCCCGTGCCGGTGCCCAGCTCCAGCATTCGCCCGCCGGGCTTGGAGGCGGCTAGGAGACGCAGGAGCGCCCCGGTGTCGGCCTCGGAAGGCATGTCGAAGCCGAGCGCGGCCGTGCGCGCCTGGATCTCGCCCCAGGCGGCCGGGGCGGCGCTGGAATTGTCGCCGAACATCACGTCGTTCCTTACGCGGCCCTTATGCGAAAGGGCCTGTTTCCGAATGGAGCCCTTGCGGGCGTTGGACGCACAAACACCGGGTCGGCCCGACTCGCGGACCAGTCAGAAGAAGGTTTCACCGACCATGTCGCCCCACCCGCTTCGTCAGGCCGCCCAGTTCCTGCTGGGTGTGCCCACCGAGGGGATCAATCCCGCCCTGGACCGCATGCTGGACCTCGCCGAGGCCACGCCGCTGTGCTTCGTGGCCGTCGCCGGACCAGGCGCGGGCGAAGCCATGTGCCAGCTGTGGCGTCGCGGCTATCAGCGCGTCGAGGCCGCCCGCCGGGCCACCTGTGGCGCGGCCGACGAGCGCAGCGACGTGCTGCTGGTCATGGACTGCCAGACGCTGCAGGACACCCGCGCGATCGTCGCGGCGACCTACACCATGCTGCGCCCGGGCGGCACGCTGGTGGTCGACGCCAGCGCCCTGCTGGACGAGCTGCCCCGTCGCGCCCTGGCCGACAGCCTGCGCGAGCTGGGCATGGACGTGCAGCCCCAGGCGCACCTGGGCGCCGAGATCCTGGCCACGCGGCCATTCAGCAACCGTCGCGCGGCCTAAAGGCTCGCGACGCGCTTCCGAATAGGGAGCTTGTGGGGAACCCGGCCGGTCACGAACGGCCGGGTTTTTCCGTTTGGCCTAGAAGCCGCTGGCGATCGCCGCCTCGGGACGGCTCTTCTCTTTACGCGCGAAGAGGTTGTTCAGCGCGTTGACATACGCCTTGGCCGAGGCCGTGAGCGTATCGGTGTCGGCGGCCGCGCCGGTGGCGATGCGGCCATCCTCTTCCAGACGCACCGAGACCTGGGCCTGGGCGTCTGTGCCCTCGGTCACCGCGTGCACCTGGAACAGGCGCAGCGCGGCGCTGTGCGGCACGATCTTGTGGATGGCGTTGAACACCGCATCGACCGGACCATCGCCGGTGGCTTCCGCCGTGCTCGAGACGCCGTCGACGTCCAGGGTCAGCTCGGCCGACTGGCCGTCGGTGCCGGCCACCACGCGCAGGTGCGAGACGCGGATCTTCTCCGAGCCGCGCGCCAGGGCGTCGTCGACCAAGGCGATGATGTCGTCGTCGTAGACGTGCTTCTTGCGGTCGGCCAGGTCCTTGAAGCGGCCGAAGGCTTCCTTCAGCGCGTTCTCGCCCAGCTCGTAGCCCAGGTCCTTCAGCTTGGCGCGGAAGGCGTGGCTGCCCGAGTGCTTGCCCATGACCAAGCTCGAGGGCGCCTGGCCCACCGACTCCGGCGTCATGATCTCGTAGGTCTCGCGGTTCTTGAGCATGCCATCCTGGTGGATGCCGCTCTCGTGCGCGAAGGCGTTCTTGCCGACGATGGCCTTGTTGTACTGCACCGGGAAGCCGGTGATGGCCGAGACGTAGCGGCTAGCGCGGGTGATGTGCGTCGTGTCGATGCCGGTCTGGTAGGGCAGACGGTCGCCGCGCACCTTCAGGGCCATGACGATCTCTTCCAGCGCGGCGTTGCCGGCGCGCTCGCCCAGGCCGTTCACGGCGCACTCGATCTGGCGCGCCCCGCCCTGCACGCCGGCCAGGCTGTTGGCCACGGCCAGGCCCAGGTCGTTGTGGCAGTGGGTCGAGAAGACCACCTTGTCGGCGCCCTCGACGTTGTTGACCATCCAGTTGAACAGGTCGGCGTACTCGGACGGATAGGTGTAGCCGACAGTGTCGGGCAGGTTGATCGTGGTGGCGCCGGCCTTGATGGCGGTCTCGGTGGCGCGACGCAGGAACTCGCGGTCGCTGCGGGTGGCGTCCTCGGCCGACCACTCGACGTCGTCGCGCAGGTTGCGGGCGTGGGTTACCGAGCGGGCGATGATGTCGATGACGGCGTCCGGCTCCATCTGCAGCTTGTGCTTCATGTGCAGGTCGGACGTGGCGATGACCACGTGGATGCGACCGCGCTGCGTCGGCTTCAGGGCCTCGGCGCAGCGGTCGATGTCGACCTGGTGGGCGCGGCACAGGCCGGCGATGGTCGAGTTTTTGACGATCTTGGCCACTTCGCGGACGGCCTCGAAGTCGCCGTTCGAGGCGATCGGGAAGCCGGCCTCGATGATGTCGACCCCCATCTCCTCGAGGATCTTGGCCAGTTCCAGCTTCTCTTCCAGCGACATCGAGGCGCCGGGCGACTGCTCGCCGTCGCGCATGGTGGTGTCGAAAATGACGACGTTGTCGCGCTTTTCAAAAGCGGCGGGCGTTGCGGAAGTCATGGAAATACTCGTCGAATGGGGGTGTCTGCGGCGGGCTGCGGGTCAATCATCCCCTGTGCGCCCGGCCACGACGAAGCGCGGCCCCTAGAGCGCCCAGGGGTTGGTAAGCAGAAGCGGAAGCAGCTTGCGCGCGACGGTCATGGCGCACTTTCTACACATCGCCCTAGAATCGAGCAAGCAATTTGCGCCAGCCGCGCGATCCGTCGCAGCTGGCGCAAGTTTATTCCATGTCGGAATTAATTTGGGCGCGTAACGATCGGGAAGTCGGTGGGGAAGGCGTCAAACCATCCCGTCATCCGGCCCATCGCCGCGCGATCGCCCTCAAGCTTGACCTCCCCGCTCAGGATTTTCGGCAGCAGCGACTTGCCGGTGAACAGGGACTCCAGGAACACCGGCCGGGCCACGGTCAGGGTAGCGTCGGTCTTCTCGCCTTCGCCCGCAGGCTGGGCGACCAGTACGCCATTGCGGACCTCGACCAGGAACCGCTCGTTCCGGTCCGGGAAGACGAAGACGATCCGCAGGTGGGCGTCCTTGGCCTTGTCGGGGTTCAGGCGCACCGACAGCACGTCGAAGATCATGGCGCTGTCCAGCGCCGCCAGCATGTCCATCGGCGTCATCGAGGTCGGCAGCTTGCGCACCCCGCCCCGCAGTTCGTCGGCCCCGGTCAGGTAGATGTTCCGCCACAGGCTGTTCTCGGTCTGGTAGCCCATCTGCGTGTAGGCGGCCGCCAGCAGGGTCTTGGCCTCCTTGTCGGCGTCGTCGGCCATGACCGCGTGGTTCAGCAAGGTGGCGGCCCAGGCGTAGTCGCCCTTCCCCGCCGCCTCCTTGGCCATCGCCTTGACCTTGGCCGCCCCGCCCATGGCCGCGACGTAGCGCTTGCCCGCGTCGGCCGGCGGCGACGGGACCAGGTGCGCCGGGTTGGCGTCATAGAAGCCCATGTAGCGCTGGTAGACCGCCCGGCTGTTGAAGCTCATCGAGCCGTAGTAGCCGCGATTGAACCAGTCCCTGGCGAGCGTCGGCGGCAGCTCGATCTTCGCGGCGATCTCGTCGCCGGTCATGCCGAGGTTCATCATCCGCACCGTCTGATCGTGCAGGTATTTGTAGGCGTCGCGGTGATCGGCCAGGAAGTCCTTGACCACCGCCCCGCCGAAGCGCGGCCAGCCGTGGCTGGTGATCATGGTGTCGGAGACGTCGCCGAACAGGCGGATGGACTCGGTCAGATCGTCGGCCCAGGCCTTGCTGTCACGGACCAGCGCGCCCCGGGGCGTGAGGATATTGTGCATCGAGACATTGGCGTTCTCGGCCATGTCCAGGATGCGCAGGTCCGGGAAGTAGAGGTTCATCTCGGCCGGGGCCTCGGTCGAGGGCGTGTACTGGAAGCGGATCTTCACCCCGTCGAGCGTCAGCTCCTGGCCCGTATGGTCGATGCTGACCGTCGGCGGGATCAGGGTGATCGAACCCCGGGCGATCGTCTGGCCGATGCCGGAGGTGATCTGCCCCTCGACGCCCGGCGGCAGCATGATGCCGAACTGGTACTGAGCCCGGCGGCTCATGGCGTTGCCGGCCAGGATGTTCTCGGCGGCGACCTCCTTCATGAAGCCCTCGGGGGCGACGATGGCCACCTTGCCCGCCTTGACGTCGGCCTCGTCCACGACGCCGCGCACGCCGCCGAAGTGGTCGCTGTGGCTGTGGGTGTAGATCACCGCCTTGACCGGCAGCTTGCCCAGCTTGTCGTTCACCAGCTCCAGGGCGGCCTGGGCCGTCTCCTTCATGGTCAGTGGGTCGATGACGATCCAGCCTGTGTCGCCGCGCACGAAGGTGATGTTGGAGATGTCGAAGCCGCGCACCTGGTAGACGCGGTCGCTGACCTTGAAGAGCCCGTGCTTGGACAGCAGTTGCGCCTGCCGCCACAGGCTGGGGTTCACGGTCGCCGGCGGCTCGCCCTTGAGAAAGTCGTAGGCCGCCAGGTTCCAGGCCGCCTGGCCGTCGGCGCGCTTGATCAGCGGATCGACGCGGGTGCCCAGGAAGCCCTGGTCGGCGAACGCGAAGTCCTGGCGGTCGCCCATCGGCAGGGTCGCGGCGAAGGCCTTCTGCTTGTCCGCCGTGATCGCGCTGGCCGGGTCCCCTGCCCTGGCCGTCCCCGCGACCATCGCCAGAACCGCGACACTAGCCGCCAGCATCCCCTTGCGCATCCCGTGCCTCCGCATTTTGAGACTTTATAGTTTCATTCTACATAGCATCCATGAGCGGAGTCGCGAAAGCCCCTGTCCCCCGTGGACGTCCCGGCCAGCCCAAGCCCCGGGTGGACAAGGCCGCGCGCGGTCAGGCCGTGCTGGAGGCCGCTGTCGAGGTGTTCGCCGAGAAGGGCCTGCAGGTCGCCACCATGCAGGACGTCGCCGACCGCATGGGCGTGGCCAAGATCCTGATCTACCGGCTCTATCCCTCGCGCCAGAGCCTGATCGACGCCCTGTTCGGCGAGATGCTGGCCCGGATCGAGGCCGACGCGGGCCGACCCTGGGGCGGCTACGGCTCCAGCATCGCGCGGCTGGTTGAGATGTCCCGCCCTAACCCGAAGCTGGCGCTCCTATTATTACGTGATGCGAGAGGCGCGCCCGAGGCCGCCGTCTGGCGCGAAGCCCTGGAAGCCCTGCTGACCAAGCTGATCGAACCGTTCGTCGCGCCGCCGGAAAGCGCGTCCGAAACCCAGCGCGCGACCTGCAAGCACGCCGCCCGCACCTTCATGCCGTTCGTGATCGAGGCCTGGGCCGCCGGGGTCGAGGAGACCGACGGCATGAACGACGCCACGCGCACGCGCTGGTTCGGCGAGATCGTCCGGGCGTGGCGCGAAGCCACCTACACAGCAGCGGGCCTCAGCCCTCCTGCTCTTCCCCCGCCTCACGGCGCTTGAGCCAGGCGCGGCTGACCAGGCCCATGCCCAGCCAGATGACGATGGCCAGGGCGATCATGACGATGTGCTGCTTGCCGCCGCCCTTCATGGCCTGGACGATCGAATTGCCGGCGAAGGCGGTCAGGGCGATCTTCGGGATGATGCCGATGGCGGTGCCGGCCGCGAAGTCGCGCAGGCGCATCGGCGTGACGCCGGCGGCCATATTGACGACGATGAACGGCGCCGAGGGCACCAGGCGCACGATCAGGCTGGCCATGAAGCCGTTCTTGCCGATCATCCGCATGAACTTGTTGACGCCCTCGCCCGCGAAGTCGCGCAGGATCCTGGCCCCATAGGCCCGGCCCAGCCAGAACCCGACGAGGGACGAGACCAGGGTGCCGATCCAGCTGTAGGCAAACCCCGTCCACGGCCCGAAGGCCACCACCGCCGCGGCGATCAGCACGAACTGCGGCACGCCCAGGAAGGCCATGATCGCGAAGGCCGCCACGGCCATCGGCAGAGCCCACGGCCCGCTGGCCGCGCCCAGCCAGTGCTCGACCGCCGTCTCGCCGTTGACGCCCAGCAGCTGCGCGCCGAACAGGAAGACCACGCCCACCCCGCCGAACAGCACGAACGAGACCGCCACCGTGCGCCAGGCGCGGGCGTCCATATTGGTCACGAAGTCGAGTATGCGGCGGATCACGGTCCCTCCTCGCGCAGGCGCCGCCCAGGGTCAAGCGACGCCGCCGAAACAGCGGCGGGACAGGTGCAAACGAAACGGGCGAATTTCCGACCGACTCCGCCGAACGCGATCCGGGGACATTAAGACTCGCCCGCCACGACAAATCGGTTGCGGTTCCTTCACATGACAGCGTTACTTATCCACAGGCTGCAAGGGTCGAAAACCTTGGCCTGATAGGGAGTTCTAAAGTGAAGACCCTGGCTGTGATCTCGCGCAAGGGCGGCGCCGGCAAGACCACCTTGTCGATCAACCTGGCCATCACCGCCCACCTGGCGGGCCTCAAGATCATGCTGGCCGACATCGATCCCCAGCGGTCGGCGTCGGACTCCCTGCGCGCCCGCACCGGCGACGGTCCGCTGCTGGCCGAGATCAACGCCGGCAAGCTGTTCTCGACCCAGACCCAGGCCCAGCACGGCGACTTCGACGCCCTGGTCATCGACACCCCCGCCGCGCCGGAAGCCGACGTGCTGCAAGCCATCAACTGCGCCGACCTGTGCGTGCTGGTCTGCCGCCCGACCTTCCTGGACATCGCCTCGGTGGTGCGTTCGGCCGAAGCCGTGCGCCGTCTGGGCAAGAAGGGCATCATCGTGCTCAGCCAGGCCCCTTCGCGCCGCAACGGCGCCGAGCCGCCGGCCGTGATCAAGGCCGCCGAGGCTCTGCGCTTCGTCGGCATGCCGCTGGCCTCGGTCGGCATCCGCGCCCGCACCGCCTTCCAGCAGTCGGTGGCCCACGGCCGCTCGGTCTGCGAATGGGAGCCGGGCTCGGCCGCCGCCGAGGAGATCTCGCGCCTATGGGACCTGATCGCGCCGATGCTGCTGGGCGACCAGGTCAAGACCCTCGCCGCCAACCAGGCCTGAAGGCGCTCTTTTCCGACCTTCACCAGAATGTCGCCTAACCGCGTTGCGCCGCAGCGAACGGGCGCGTAAAGACCCCCGCAATCCTGAAACGGTCCCGTCTGTCGGACCATCATGCACAGGGGAGTCCTGCACCATGTCGCTCGAGTCCGCCGCACTGCGGCGCATTGCACCGTCGGCCACCATCGCCATCAGCGCCAAGGCGCGCGCGCTGAAAGCCGCCGGTCGTGACGTGATCGCCCTTTCCGCGGGCGAGCCTGACTTCGACACGCCGGACAACATCAAGAACGCCGCCATCAAGGCGATCCAGGACGGCAAGACCAAGTACACCGACCCGGACGGCATGCCCGAGCTGAAGGCCGCCATCTGCGCCAAGTTCAAACGCGAGAACGGCCTGGAGTACAAGCCTGCCCAAGTCCACGTCGCCCCGGGCGGCAAGCCGGTGATCTACAACGCCCTGGTCGCCACCCTGAACCCGGGCGACGAAGTCATCATCCCCGCGCCGTACTGGGTGTCGTACCCCGACATGACCCTGCTGGCCGGCGGGACGCCCGTGTCGGTCGAGACCACCGCCGAGAGCGGTTTCAAGATCACGCCGGAAGCGCTGGAAGCGGCGATCACGCCGAAGACCAAGTGGCTGATCATCAACAGCCCGTCCAACCCCTCGGGCGGCGCCTATACGCGCGCCGAGCTGCAGGCCATCGCCGACGTGCTGCTGCGCCACCCGCAGGTCTGGGTGCTGACCGACGACATGTACGAGCACCTGGTGTTCGACGACTTCGAGTTCACCACCATCGCCCAGGTCGAGCCCAAGCTCTACGACCGCACCCTGACGATGAACGGCGTCTCCAAGGGCTACGCCATGACCGGCTGGCGCATCGGCTACGCGGCCGGTCCCGAGCCGCTGATCAAGGCCATGGCCAAGATGATCAGCCAGACGACCTCCAACCCCTGCTCGATCTCGCAGCACGCGGCGGTCGAGGCCCTGAACGGCACCCAGGAGTTCATCAAGCCGAACGCCAAGCTGTTCCAGGAGCGCCGCGACCTGGTCGTGTCGATGCTGAACCAGGCCACCGGCCTGAGCTGCCCGACGCCGGAAGGCGCCTTCTACGTCTATCCCTCGTGCGCCGGCCTGATCGGCAAGACCGCGCCGTCGGGCAAGGTCATCGAGACCGACGAGGACTTCGCCGGCGAACTGCTGGAAGCCGAGGGCGTGGCCGTCGTGCACGGCGCGGCGTTCGGCCTGTCGCCGTTCTTCCGCATCAGCTACGCCACCAGCAACGACGTGCTGGAAGACGCCTGCTCGCGTATCCAGCGCTTCTGCGCCAGCGTGAAGTAGTCATCCCTATCGCTCCGCCGGTCCGTCCTTGGTCGGATCGGCGGTTTGCGTTTTCTCCCCGCTTCGGTCTCGATATCGAAACCGAAGCGCCGGAAGCGCGCTAAGAAAACCTGTCGCGCTTGGCGGCCAAATGGAGGTCGCCAACATGGCGCGCACACCCAACTACTCCTTCGAGCGCCAAGAGCGCGAGCGCCAGAAAGCGCGCAAGGCCGCCGAAAAGGCCGCCGAGAAAGCCGCGGCCAAGCAGGCCGCACAGTCGGATGAGGCCCCTCCCCGGGACCAAGACGACAACTGAAAGATCCCTTGTGACTCATTCGACGATGTACAACCACGAGACGGTCTCGCTGGACGGCGAGCACTTCTCGGGCTGCGAATTCCGCGGCTGCCGGCTGATCTATGCCGGCGGCAAAGCGCCGATCTTCGACAACTGCCGCTTTGAGAACTGCGAGTGGAAGTTCGAGGACGCCGCCGAGCGCACGCTCGCCTTCATGAAACTGGTCTGGAACAACAACGGCAAGGCGCCGGTCCAGGCTCTGATCAAGGAGATCACCGGCGGGGGCCGATGATCCTCCTACTCCGGTAGCTGGAACAGCGCCTCGACGCTCGTCTCCAGCACCTTGGCCAGGGTCAGGGCCAGGATGGTCGAGGGCACGAAGACCCCGTTCTCGACCGTATTGATCGTCTTGCGCGAGACCCCGGCCCGCTCGGCCAGGTCCGCCTGGGTCAGCCCCTTGGCCGTCCGGACGTCACGCAGGCGGTTGTTCAGCCGTTCATGCATCGCGTAGGGCGCGCCGCTCCAGATACGAAAACACCAGAAGCGGCACGGCGGTCCCGAAGGTGATCACCATGTGCAGCGCTTCGCGGGTGGTCACCTCCTCGAACTGGCTGAGGAAGTAAAGGCCCAAGCCCGTCGCGATCATCGCCCAGAAGCCCCAGGCGATGGCGATGCGGCGGTGCGCCAAAGTCGTCTCGTCGTTCATTAACTGGCGCACATCGCGCCCCTGCAAGAAACCGCCGCCGGTGGCCAGGGCGACCAGCAGCAGCACCGCGTTCACCGCCCACGCTCCGAGCTTGAAATGCGCCAGCGCGGTGTTCTCGTGCAGCGCGCCGTTCGAGATGTAGACCGTCTGCAGGCCCAGAAAGAACACAGCCAGGACCGCGAACATCCGCGCCCGCCGCTTGGACAGCCGCTCGGCCTTCTCGACCAGACTCACTTCGCTCATCGGTTTCTCCCCCCCAGCGATGATGTAACGTCGAGGTTACATGTAACCTTCACGTTACACGGCGGCAAGAGGTCCGCCGCAGACAACTCGAACAAATGTTTGACGCCCCGCCGCGCCTCGTCCGAAATACCGGCAATGACATAAGAGGGAGATGCGCCGTGAGATTGTCCGAGCCCAGGATCCGCCCGCTCGATCCGGCGGAATGGACGCCCGAACAGGCCGAGGTGCTGGGTCCCCTGGGCGGCGGCGGGGTGATCCCGGCCGGGCCGGTGCTGAACATCTTCCGGACCATGGCCCACGCGCCCAAGGCGCTGAAGGCGTTCCTGGCCTGGGGCAACTACGTCCTCTCCAAGAAGAACGACCTGCCGCCCCGCGAGCGCGAGATCGTCATCCTGCGCACCGGCTTTCTCTGTCGTAGCGGCTACGAATGGACCCAGCACGCCGAGATCGGCCGGCGCTGCGGCCTGACCGATGACGAGATCGAACGGCTGAAGACTGGCCCCGCCGCCGGCTGGAGCCCCGCCGACACCGCCCTGATCCAGGCGACCGACGAGCTACACCACGACCACTTCGTCGGGGCGCCGACCTGGGAGGCGCTGCGAGCCCACTTCAGCGAGAAGCAGGCCATGGACGTGGTCTTCACCGCCGGCCAGTACACCCAGGTCTCGATGCTGCTGAACACCTTCGGGGTGCAGCTGGACGCCGGCCAGACCCTCGATCCCGACCTGAAGGCCTTCTGAGCATGCGTCTGGAGGGTAAGCGCACCATCGTCGTCGGGGCCGGCCAGACGCCGGGCGAGACCATCGGCAACGGCCGCGCCATCGCGCTGCTGTTCGCTCGCGAGGGGGCCAGCGTCCTCTGCGTCGATCGCCACCTCGACCGCGCCGAGGATACCGCCGCCCTGATCGCCGCCGAGGGCGGGACCGCCCACGCCCTGGCCACCGACATCCGCAAGGCCGACGCCGGCGAGGCTATCGTCGCGGCCGCCCAGGCTCGGCTCGGCGGCCTCGACATCCTGGTCAACAATGTCGGCATCGGGGGCGGCGGTGACGGCCCCGCTCACAAGCTCACCGAGGAGGCCTTCGAACGCATCCTCGACGTCAATCTGAAAGGTCTGTGGCGGGTGACCCGCGCCGCCCTCCCCGTCCTGCGCGAGCAAGGCACGGGCGCGATCGTCAACATCTCGTCCCTGGCCGGGATCGCGGGCGGCAACCAGCTGGCCTACGAGGTCTCCAAGGCCGGAGTGAACCGCCTGACCGCCAGCGTCGCCCAGGCCAATGCCGGCAAGGGCGTACGCTGCAACGCCGTCGCGCCGGGGCTGATGGACACGCCGATGGCCGTGGCCGGCATCGCCGAGATGACCGGCCAGAGCGTCGAGGCCGTCCGCGCCAGCCGCAGCGGCCGCGTGCCGCTGGGCGGCGCCATGGGCACGGCCTGGGACACCGCCTACGCCGCGCTTTATCTCGCCAGCGACGAGGCCCGCTTCGTCACGGGCGTCGTGCTGCCGGTCGATGGCGGCATGTCCAGCCGGATCGGCTAGCCGTCGATCCAGTCGGTCAGGCCCTCGCGGACATGGACCTCGCGCAGGGCCGGACGCTGGCGGATGACGTCGAGATAGCGCTTCAGGTTCGGCCACGCCGTCGCGGGCTTGGGCATGTTGCGCGTCCAGCGGCACAGGATGGTCGCCAACAGGTCCACGGTCGTGAAGTGGTCGCCAACCAGGTAGTCGCGGTCGGCCAGGCGGGCGTCAAGCCGCGCCAGGCCAGCCTCGATCCGCTCGCGGGCCGTGGCCTGGACGGCATCCTGGGCTTCGCCGCCCGCCGGCTCGTGCGGATAGAACCAGGCGCGGAAATTGGGCTGGAAGCTGTTGGCCAGCCACAGGGTCCAGCTCAGATACTCGGCCCGCTCGGGCGTACCCAGCGGCGGCGCGAAACCGGCTTCCGGGTGGCGCTCGGCCAGGAGGGTGGCGATGCCGGCCATCTGGGTGACCGGCGCGCCATCGATGATCAGGGTCGGCACCACGCCGTCGGGATTGAGCGCCAGATATTCCGGCGTCTTGTGCTCAGCCTTGTCGAAGTCGAGCAAACGAGCTTCGAACGGCACGCCCAGTTCCAAAAGCATCCAGTGGATGGCCGTGCCGGCCGTGCTGGGCGAACCATAGAGCGTGTACATCGAACCCTCCCCGTCTGATGCGCCGGCATAGGCGGCTGCTTCTGGAGGGTGGTCAAGCAAAAGGCCCCCGCCCTGGCTGGGCGGAGGCCTCTGGATCACGGAGCGCTCAGGCTCAGTGCTTTTCGCGCCACTGGGCCTTGGCGTCGTCCTTGGTCAGGGCCAGGTGGACCTTGTCGTCATCGATATATTCCACCCACGACAGCGGGATCAGGTGGTGCTTGAAGCCGCCGCCCAGGTCCAGCTTGGCCAGCTCGATCTCGCCATTGGCGATGTGGTCCACGCGACCCACGTGGCCGCCGTCCGAGCCGACGACTTCGTGGTGTTCCTTGATCTGCGAGAGGTCGATCATCTGTCGTCTCCTGGGTTAAGCGGGACCTTCTCGGTCCCTCGGGACATCAAACGGCCACGCCACCAGCTAAGTTTCAGGGGCCAAGTTTCACTTGCCATGCACGCATGGATTGTTCTTGATACGTTCCGAGACATCCGAGGACGACCGATGCGCCTTCGCGCCCTTCTCGCCGCTGCCCTGCTGCTGACCGCCGGCCCCGCGCTCGCTGATCCCGCCATCGGCAAGCGGGTCGACGCCGTGTTCGCCGACGACGCGGTGACCCTGACCGAGGCCGGCAAGACCGTGCTGGTCTATCGCACCAAGCCGTTGGACCCGGCCGCCGAGCCCGGCCGCTCCAACTATGTCGGCGTGCTCTACGCCCCGGACGGGACAGCGCTGACCGAGGACAAGCCCGGCGACCACCCGCACCAGCGCGGCGTCTGGTGGGCCTGGATGAAGGTCCAGACGGGTGGCAAGACCGTCGCCGACGGCTGGTACATGAAGGGCCTGTCCTACTTCGTCCGCGAGAAGCACTTCCTGGGCGACGCTGACGGCGGCGGGACCCTGACGGTCGATGTCGATTGGATCGTCAATTCCGGACCCGAGCTGGCCTATGTCGCCAGCGAAACCACCAAGGTCACCGTCCGGCCGCTGAAGGCCGGCGCGCGGCGGGTGGAGTTCGACACCACCATCACCTCACGCGTCGACAGCCTGGGCCTGGGCGGCAGCGAGGACGATCGCGGCTTCGGCGGCTTCTCGATCCGGCTGGTCGATCCCAAGCATCTGGCCTTCGCCTCGGGCGGCAAGACGATCGTCCCGAACGGCGCGGCGATCGACGCCGGCGCGAACATGGGCTTTGCCTGGACCGGCGAGGCCGCGCCCGCCTGGGCGGTGGGGCTGGCCTGCAAGGCCAATGGTCAGGCGGTGACGCGCTGGATGCTGTATAACGACCGCTCGATGCAGAACTGCGTCTTCCCCGGCCGGGCGCCGCTGGTCCTCAAGAAGGACGAGGCGCTGCATCTGCAGGAAACCTTGGTCATTCGTCCCGCTCCGAAGAAGAAGCTCCCCTAAGCCCATGGCCGACATCATCAATCTGAACCAGGCCCGCAAGGCCAAGGCCAAGGCCGACGACAAGGCTCGGGCCTCCGAGAACCGCGCCAAGTTCGGCCGCACCAAGGGCGAGAAGACCCTGGACGCCGCTCGCGCCGACAAGCTCAAGCGCGACCTCGACGGCGCCAAGCGCGAGGACTGACCGCTGGCTGGTTTGAAGAAGCGCTCGGTGAACCTGGCCGGCCACGCGACCTCGCTGGCCCTGGAGCCGGAGTTCTGGGCGGTGCTGGATCGCGCGGCTGCGGATGAGGCGGTGAGCCTGGCGGGGTTGATCCAGCGGATCGACCTGGAGCGCGGGGAGCGGCCGTTGGCGTCCGCGTGCCGAGTATTCGCGCTCAACATGTCATCCCGGCCGTAGCGAAGCGTAGAGCCGGGACCGCCGGAAGCTCAGAGCCTATTGCGGTCCCGGGTCTTCGCCCGGGATGACAGATTTGAGTTAGCGCGCTTCCGGCGTGACCGTCGGCCGCCGCTGCGTCGGGATCGGCGGCGGTTGCGGGTTCGGCGCCTGGCGCAGGGTCCGGGACAGCTCCGGCAGGCTCTGGCGCCAGTCAGCCTGGTCGCCGGCCATCACGCCCAGCCTCCAGGCGCCCCAGACGGCCGCGACGACGACAACCACCACCAGCAGAGCCGCCAGGACCCCGCCACTATCTTGGTGCGATCCCTGATGAGCGAGGCTCTTGGCCATGATCAGCTCCCCGGAGCCTTCGGCGCTTCGGGCAGCTTCGGCGCGTCCGGAAGCTTCGGCGCCGAGGCCGAGATGTTCACGTCGACGCGCTTCTTCTGTGTCATGCCGCCGGACATCATGAAGAAGGCGAGCACGGCGACGATGACGACAAGCCCACCGACGATGAACGCCAAGCCACTGTTACCGCCGCCACTGCTGGTTCCTTCGGCCATGAGAGTCTCCTCGCCCTTCGGCGCTGTTGCGTTGGCGGATCAACGATACGCGGACGCGGAGGTTCCCCTTCACGCCCTCACATGACGTCCTTGGGGGACTTAAGTCCCGAAGAGTTTGTGCTACATATGTTCCATGTATCCCGATGATGACTCGGCTGGCTTTCCAGGCGACCTCCCCTCTCCGCGCATCTCCGACCTGGCCCGGCCACAGCCGCCGGCGCAGGCCCATGCCATGCCGAACTACCTGGACGGCCTGAACCCCGAGCAGCGCGAGGCGGTCGAGACCACCGAAGGCCCGCTGCTCGTTTTGGCCGGGGCCGGCACCGGCAAGACCCGCGTGCTGACCACGCGCCTGGCCCACATCCTGGCGACCGGCAAGGCCCGGCCGTGGGAGATGCTGGCCGTCACCTTCACCAACAAGGCCGCGCGCGAGATGCGCGAGCGGATCACCCACATCATCGGCCCGGAGGCGGAAGGGCTCCGCTGGCTGGGCACCTTCCACTCGGTGGCCGCCCAGATCCTGCGTCGCCACGCCGAGCTGGTCGGGCTGAAGTCGAACTACACGATCATCGACACCGACGATAACGAGCGGCTGCTCAAGCAGCTGATCGAGGCCGAGAACATCGACGCCAAGCGCTGGACCCCACGGATCCTGTCGCAGATCATCGACAACTGGAAGAACCGCGGCTGGACGCCCGACCGTGTTCCGACCAGCGAGGCCGGCGAGTTCGCCAACGGCAAGGGCATCAGCCTGTACCGTCAGTACCAGGAGCGCCTGCGCATCCTGAACGCCTGCGACTTCGGCGACCTGTTGCTGCACAATATCAGCCTGTTCACCGGCCATCCCGATGTGCTGGACGAGTTCCAGCGCCGCTTCAAATACGTGATGGTCGACGAGTACCAGGACACCAACGTCGCCCAGTACCTGTGGCTGCGCCTGCTGGCCCAGGGCCGCCAGAACGTCTGCTGCGTCGGCGACGACGACCAGTCGATCTATGGCTGGCGCGGGGCCGAGGTCGACAACATCCTGCGGTTCGAGCGCGACTTCGCCGGCGCCAAGGTCGTGCGGCTGGAGTGCAACTACCGCTCGACCGAGCACATCCTGGCGGCGGCGTCCGGCCTGATCACCGCCAACAAGGGGCGCCTGGGCAAGACCCTGTGGACCCCGGCCAAGGGCGGCGAGAAGGTCAAGGTCAGCGGCGTCTGGGACGGCGAGGCCGAGAGCCGGATGATCGCCGACGAGATCGAGCGCGCGAAGAAGGCGGGCCGCAAGTACAACCAGATGGCCATTCTGGTGCGCGCCAGCTTCCAGATGCGCGCCTTCGAAGAACGCTTCGTGATGTTGCAGATCCCCTACAAGGTGGTCGGCGGCCCGCGCTTCTTCGAACGGGCGGAAATCCGCGACGCCCACGCCTATCTGCGCCTGATCCAGTCGCCCGACGACGATTTGGCCTTCGAGCGCATCGTCAACACGCCCAAGCGCGGCATCGGCGACACCTCGGTGCAGAAGCTGCTGCAGATCGCCCGGCTGAGCGGCGTCTCGACCGTCGAAGCCGCCCGACAGATCATCGCCAGCGACGAGCTGCCAGCCCGCACGCGGACGGCGCTGTCCAACTTCATCCGCGACCTGGACCGCTGGCGTTCGCTGATCGGCTCGGTGCACCACCAGCGCCTGCTGGAGACGGTGCTGGAGGAGAGCGGCTATACGGACGCCCTGCGTCTGGACAAGGGCCCGACCAGCCAGACGCGGCTGGAGAACCTGAAGGAACTGGTCCAGTCGATGGGCTCGTTCGACACGCTGGAAGCCTACCTCGAGCACGTGTCGCTGGTCATGGACCTGGACCGCGAGGCCACCGGCGACGCCGTCTGGATCATGACCCTGCACTCGGCCAAGGGCCTGGAATTCCCGCTGGTCTTCCTGCCCGGCTGGGAGGAAGGCGTGTTCCCCAGCCAGCGCAGCATGGACGACAAGGGCGAAAAGGGCCTCGAGGAAGAGCGTCGCCTGGCCTATGTCGGCATCACCCGCGCCCGCGAGGAGGCTCGCATCAGCTTCGTGGCCAACCGGCAGGTCTATGGCCGCTGGACCAGCCAGTTGCCGTCGCGGTTCGTCGACGAACTCCCGCTCGCCCACGTCGATGCGGCGTCCGAGACCGGCTACTATGGCGGCGGTCCGGGCATGCAGCAGACCGCGGCCTCGCGCTGGGACGATCCCGGCGTCAGCGCCTTCCAGGCCGGCAGCAGCTATGACAGCCCTGGCTGGAAACGCGCCCAGGAACGCACGGCGGGCTTCGGTGAGCGAAACCCCGCCTGGCGCGGTCCCCAGGGCGTCCGCTCCGGCTCGGCCGCCCGCTCTGCCCCGATCGAGGGCGAAGGTCGCCTGGTGGCGGTGTCCGCCCCGACCGCCAGCGCCTATTCGCGCGGCGACCGGGTGTTCCACGTCAAGTTCGGCTACGGCGCGGTGACGTCCATCGAAGGCAACAAGCTGACCGTGGCCTTCGACAAGGCCGGCGAGAAGAAGGTCATCGACAGCTTCGTCGAGAAGGCCTGATCAATGCTCCCCCGCAGCGCGGGGGAGCATCTTTCCCCGCGCTCCCATGCCACAGGGGTTGAACGCGACACGCGGCTAACCATATGGTACTCAGGAAGCAGCCAAACGCTTCAGCCCAAAGACGGCTGGACTTCACGGCGCTCCAGCGCCCTCTTGCCGTCAACGATGGCTCTGGGCGGATATCTCCACCCCTTATGAACTATCGGGTCCGGCGAACGCCCGACCCCTGTCTGGAACTTTATGAAAACCAACGTTACCCGTAAGCCCGCCACCAAGAGCGCGCCCCATATGCCTTCGACCTTCCGCGCCGCGACGCCGTCGCGTCCGGCTCAAACCGACTGGGCCTGGCCCGGTCTCACCCGCGCCGAGCTGCGCGAGCACATCATCGAACAGATCGGCTAGGCGCGGCTCCGCCGCTCCAGGATCATCGTCTCCCAGACCCCGACCACGACAAGGGCCAGGGTCGATAGGACCGACAACACCAGCGGGCTGACATGGCCCGCGATCGGGATCAGCAGCGCCAGCAGGGCCAGGCCGACCAGCCGGGTCCGCGACAGCTCCTTGAACACCGCCAGCTTGAAGCCCAGCACGCCTGCCAGGAACAGGGCCGGCCCGCCGATCACGGCGGCGGCGACCTTGAACTCCGTGTGGCCCGCCGCGTGGTGGATCACCCACTCGTCCCCGACCGCCGCCACGATGATCCCGGCGATCGGGACCAGGTGGCTGTAGGTATAGGCCAAGCGCGCGATCGCCCCCGGGTCCTCGGCCTTGGCGATCGCCTCGCTGGCCGCCTCGGCGGTGAACGAGAAATAGATCCACCACATGGCGATGCTGCCGACCAGCGCGCTGGCGAAGGCGGTGACGACCTCGAACGTCCACGGCATGCCGACCACGGTGGCGCCGGTGACGATGATCGACTCGCCCAGGGCGATGATCGTGAACAGCGCGGTGCGCTCGGCCATGTGGCCGCCCTCGACGACCCAGTCGCTGGTGTTGGAGCGCCCCAGGCCCGGCGTCCAGAATCCGACCGCCGCCGACAGGTAGTCGACGCCGATGGCGATGGCCCAGGCGATCAGCCGCGCCTCGCCCTCCAGCAGGCCGCCGGCGATCCAGAACCCCGCCGACAGCGTCACCCAGGCCTGGATCCGGCCGACATTCATCCGGTGGCTCTTCTCGCCCCAGGCCCCGATCAGGAAGAAAAGGCTGCGGCCGACCTGGATGAAGGCGTAGGCGCAGGCGAAGGCCAGGCCGCCCTTGCCGAAGGCGTCCGGGATGGAAGCCGATAGCACCAGGCCCGCGGCCATCAGCAGGAACATCATCAACCGCACCGGCACCCGCTCGGGGTCCAGCCAGTTGGTGATCCACGACGTGCAGACCCACGCCCACCACACCGCCGCCAGCAGCATGGCCGCGTGCAGCACGCCTTCCGCCGTCGGATGGGCCAGCACCGCATGCGACAGCTGGGTGACCGCGAACACGAAGACGAGGTCGAAGAACAGCTCCACATAGGTGACGCGGGCGTGCTCGTGTTCGCGGCGTTCGCGCAGCAGCGGTTTCTTGGTCATGACGGGCCCTTTCGCCGCCACCCTAGAGGCGCTCCGTTGAGTCTCGCGAGCGACAATTCGAACCAAAAGCCCTCGTCGCGCGCTATGCCGACATGGACCAGCGGCTCGAACAGATCCTCGGCCACCTCAAGGCCTTCGCCCTCACCCGGCCCGTGCTCTACGGCGTCCCGGCCTGCGCTTTCGCCGGCGTCCTGGCGGGGATGGCCATGCAGACCGGCCCGCAAGATGTCGGCTACACGCCCGAGATGGAAACCGCCCGCTACGCTCAGCCGGATTACGCCGAGCCCATCTCCTGGCCGTCGGGCAAGGTCCCGGACTATGTGGTCGGCACCGACTTCCTGAAGGCGACCCAGCCCCCGCCCCCCATCCAGTACGCGGACTACGAGCCGCCGCCGATGCCGGACCTGCCGCCCTATGTGCCAGCCGAGCACGGCCCGGCCACGCCGCCCCCTCCGGCCGACGCGCCCCACTGGGCGTCGCAGCGCGGCGACATCCTCGACGTATCCCTGCCCGAGGACCGCAAGCCCCAGCCCGCGCCCTTGGTGATGGCTGACGCCGCGGACGCGGCCGCTACCGGCATGACGACGCGCTAAGGCTCGCTTTTCGCGCCCGTTGGCGCTAACAGGCGCGCCATGACCGACTATACGCCCCAGCAGATCGTCGCCCGCGGCACGCGCGTCGAAGCCGAGACCGCCGCCGACGCCATCGACAACCATCCGGGCCTAGAAGGCGCGACCTACTCGATCCTGGAAGAGGACGAGGACAAGAACGTCTGGCGCATCGACGCCTTCCCGACGACCGACGATGAAGACGCCAGCCTGATGGCGCTGCTGGGCGAGTACGACCTGAAGGTCGTGCGCGACACCCTGGCCGACGCCGACTGGCTGGCCATGGCGCTGTCGGGCCTGCCGCCCGTGCGCGCCGGCCGCTTCTTCGTCTACGGCATGCACGATCGCGGCCGCCTGCCGGCCAGCACGGTCAACCTGCGCATCGAGGCCGGCGCGGCCTTCGGCACCGGTCACCACGGCACCACCGTCGGCTGCCTCCAGGCCTATGACCGCCTGATCAAAGCCAAGCGCTTCAACAAGGTGCTGGACGTCGGGGCCGGCACGGGCCTGCTGGCCATCGCCGCCGCCCGCACCGGCAGCAAGCTGGCCGTCGGCACCGACATCGACAAGCCGTCCGTGCGGATCTCCAAGGAGAACGCCAAGGTCAACAAGGCCAACGCCAAGTTCGTCCACGCCTCGGGCCTGTCCAACCCGCTGGTGGCCAACAACGCCCCCTACGACCTGGTGTTCGCCAACATCCTGGCCCGTCCGCTGATCAGCCTGGCCCAGGACATCAAGCGCGCCCTGGTCCCCGGCGGCACGGTCATCCTGTCGGGCCTGCTGCGCACCCAGGAGCGGATGGTCAAGGCCGCCTACTTGTCGCGCGGCTTCAAGGTCGTCAACCGCATCCACCGCGACGCCTGGGCGACGCTGGTCCTGCAACGGCCGTAGGACTTCCCTGTTCGCATGGGGAGGCTTAAATCCTCCCCATGCGCCAGACCTTCGACGAATCCACCGACCCGTCCTTCGGACCCAAGCACGTCCCGCTGATCCGCGCCGCCATGGCCGCGCAGGGCCTGGACGGCTTCCTCGTGCCGCACGAGGACGAGCACCAGAACGAATATCTGCCCGCCGCCAATGACCGCCTGGCCTGGGCCAGCGGCTTCACCGGCTCGGCCGGAGCCGGCGTGATCCTCAAGGACCGCGCCGCCGTATTTGTCGACGGCCGCTACACCCTGCAGGTCCGCGACCAGGTCGACCAGGGCGTGTTCGAGATCCGCGACCTCGTCGAGGGCGGCGTCCCGGCCTACCTCGAGACCACCGACAAGGGCGCTGTGATCGGCTACGACGCCCGCCTGCACAGCCCCTCGGCGCTGGAAGGCCTGAAGGCCGCCGCCCACCGCGCCGGCGCGACCCTCAAGCCCGTCGCCGCCAACCCGATCGACCAGGCCTGGGGCGAGGCCCGTCCCGCCCAGCCGATGGCCCCGGTCGTGCCGCAACACGTCGAATATGCCGGCGAGGACTCTAGCTCCAAGCGCGCCCGCGTCGGCGCGTCCATCGCCGCCTTTGGCGCCGATGCGGCGGTGATCACCGCCCCGGCCTCGATCGCCTGGCTGTTCAATGTCCGCGGCGGCGACGTCATCCGCTCGCCCCTGCCGCTGGCCCAGGCGATCCTCAACGCCGATGGCACAGCGCGCCTGTTCCTGGAGCCGGCCAAGGTCACCACCGACCTGCCGGCCTGGCTGGGCAACCAGGTCTCGCTGGAGACGCCGGACAAGCTGGCCGAAGCGCTGGGCGACCTGTCGGGCAAGGCCGTGGTCGTCGATCCGGGCCAGTCCTCGGCCTGGTACTTCGACCAGCTGGCCGCCGCCGGCTCGAAGATCGTCCGGGCCATGGACCCCTGCACCCTGCCGCGCGCTTGCAAGAACGGCGTCGAGCTGGACGGCACGCGCGAGGCGCACAAGCGCGACGGCGCGGCCCTTACCCGGTTCCTGCACTGGCTGGCCACCGAGGGCCAGATCAACCCGCCGGACGAGAAGGAGGCCGTCGCCAAGCTGGAAGGCTTCCGCGAAGCCACCGGCAAGCTGAAGGACCTGTCCTTCGACACCATCGGCGCGGCCAACGGCCACGGCGCCCTGCCCCACTACCGCCCGACCGAGCGCTCCAACGAGCGCGCGGCCCTGGGCTCGCTGCTGCTGGTCGACAGCGGCGGCCAGTATCTGGACGGCACCACCGACGTCACCCGCACGGTGGCGATCGGCGAGCCGAGCGCGGAGATGATCAACCGCAACACCCTGGTGCTGAAGGGCCACCTGGCCATCGCCCGCTTGCGCTTCCCGGCAGGCACCACCGGCTCGGCCATCGACGCCCTGGCGCGGATGGCGCTGTGGGCCCACGGCCTGGACTACGACCACGGCACCGGCCACGGCGTCGGCGTCTATCTGGGCGTCCACGAGGGCCCGCAGCGGATCTCCAAGGCCCCGAACCTCATCGCCCTGCAGCCCGGCATGATCGTCTCGAACGAGCCCGGCTACTACAAGGACGGCGAATACGGCATCCGGATCGAGAACCTGGAAGTCGTCATGCCGGCCGAGGACGTCCCCGGCGGCGACCGCCCCATGCACCGCTTCGAGGCCCTGACCCTGGCCCCGATCGACCGTCGCCTGATCGACAAGGCGCTACTGACGGCCGAAGAGGTGGCGCAGTTCGACGCCTACCACGCCCGCGTACTGCGCGAGATCGGGCCGCGGGTCGAGCCGGAAATCCGGGCCTGGATGGAAGAGGTCTGCGCGCCGCTGTGATTGTAGCCCCTCTCCCCTTGCGGGAGAGGGTGGCCCACGCAGTGGGTCGGGTGAGGGGTCGCACGGCGCCGCCGAGAAACCCCTCATCCGTCGGCTACGCCGACACCTTCTCCCGCAAGGGGAGAAGGAAACTAACTACTTCAGGCGCGTCCACTTCTGCGTCTTGCACAGAGGGGCGACGATGCAGCCCTTCAGCTTCAGTTCGTTGTCGCTGAGCAGCTCGATCGTGCCCGAATAGGTGCCGCCGTCTTCGGGGTTGTAGACCTTGCCACCGGTCCACTTGGTCGGACCGCCGGTGAAATCGTACAGCATCTGCAGGTTCTTCAAGGGACGGCCGCGCTGGGTCTCGTCCTTGTTCTTGACGTCCTTGCGGGTCGGGTCGGTCTTGATGTGGTCCGAGGTCACCAGCTTGCCGCACAGGCTGTTGCCGCAGCGGGCGATCTCGACCTGGCCGCCGTTGCCGGGCGTGGCCCACAGGCCGGTCACGTCGGCGGCGAAGGCCGAGCCCGACACCAGAGTCAGGGCGGCGGCGATCATGGCGGTGCGGAACATCTGTTTCTCCCTAGTAGCGCGTCTTCCAACGCGCGTTTAAGTCCCTCGTTGCGCGATCCCTTCACTCCAGACAAGGCCGAAGGCGAAAACGAGGCGGGAATTGCGGTTGTGGCGATCCGCCTCAGCCCCAGGCGCGGGCCTTTCGCGCGCTGACCGCCCCCTTCGGCGGCGTGTAGCCGTCGTGGTCCAGCCGTCCGAGCGTCATGCCCAATCGCCCTGGCAGGTCGCGCACCTGGGTGACGCCGTTCAGGCTCATGGCCGCCAGCGCCACCCGCCCGCAGGCATAGGCGTCGGCCGCCGCGTCGTGGTGGGCGAAGTCGACGCCCAGATGGCCGCAGACCACGTTCAGCTTGTGCGACGGTAGGTCGGGCCAGACGCCGCGCGCCACCTGCACCGTACACAGATAGTCGAAGCCCGGCGCCCGCACGCCGTAGTGCTCGCAGGTCCGGCGGATCACGCTGACATCGAACGAGGCGTTGTGGGCCAGGACCAAAGCGCCTTCGAGCTCGGGCCGCAGGCGCTCCAGCACGTCCGGCCACTCCTCGGCGTCCTCCACATCCTGGGGGCCGATGCCGTGGAAGGCGATGTTGAAGCGCGCGAAGCGGTTGCCGGGCGGACGGATGTAGTGGTGCTCGATCCGCGCCACCTCGCCGTCCTCGATCCACGCGAGACCGATGGAGCACGGGCTGGACCGCTGTTCGTTGGCGGTCTCGAAGTCGAGCGCGATGACCTTCATTTGGCGACCATGTCCAGCCACTCGTCCTCGGTCATCACCTGGATGTTGAGCTCGGTCGCCGTCTTCAGCTTGGAGCCCGCGCCGGGGCCAGCGACCACGAGGTCGGTCTTCTTCGAGACCGACGAGGCGACCTTTGCCCCCAGGCTCTCGGCCTGGGCCTTGGCCTCGTCACGGGTCATCTTCTCCAGCGAACCGGTGAAGACGATGGTCTTGCCGGCCACGGCGGTGTCGGTCTTGGGCTTGGCGACCGGCTGGATGTCCAACTGCTCGACGAGGTTGGCGACCTTCTGGCGGTTGTGCTCCTCGGCGAAGAACCGAGCCAGCGACTGGGCGGCCACGGGGCCGACGCCATCGACGGCCGCCAGGTGCAGATAGTCGTCGCCCGGCGCGCCCGAGGCGGCCTCGACCAGGCCTTGGGCGAAGGCGTCCCAGGTGCCGTAGCGCTGGGCCAGGGCCGCCTTGGCGGGCTTGGTCAGCTTGGGCACCGCGTGGCCGATCTTGATCTCCAGGTCGGGGGCTTCGGGCCAGGGATCGGCGATCAGGCCGCCCTTCCCCGCCTCGATCAGTAGGTCCAGCGCCTTGGGGCCGACGCCCTGGGCGGTGGAGAGCTCCAGATAGGTCTCGCCCGGTAGGCCTTTGGCGGCGGCCTCGGCGGCGGCCTGCAGGTCCTCGAAGCGGTCGAAGTTGCGGGCCAGCACGGTGGAGGTCGTCTCGCCGATATCGCGCGCGCCCAGGCCGTAGATCATCCGGTCCATGCCGATCGTGCGGCGGGCGTCGATGCCCTTGATCAGATTGGCGACCGAGGTTTCGCCATAGCCGTCGCGCTCGCGCAGGGCCGCCAGCTTCTCCTCGTCCTTGGCCAGTCGGAAGATGTCGGCCGGCTCGGTGATCCAGCCCTCGTCGAAGAAGGCCTGCAGTTGCTTCTCGCCCAGACCCTCGATGTCGAAGGCGCGGCGGGACACGAAGTGGCGCAGGTGTTCGACCCGCTGGAACGGACAGGCGAACTCGCCGGTGCAGCGGCGCACCACCGACTCCTGGCCCGAGGCGTTGACCTCGCGGGCCAAAGCCGTCTTCAGCGGGCAGATGCAGACGTGGGGGAATTCATAGACTGGAGGTTCCGGGTCAGGACGCGCCGCGATGTCGACCTCGACGATCTGCGGGATCACGTCGCCGGCGCGCTGCAGGACGACCGTGTCGCCGATGCGGACATCCAGGCGGGCGATCTCGTCGCCATTGTGCAGCGTGGCGTTGGTCACCGAGACGCCGCCAACGGTGACGGGCTTCAAGCGCGCGACGGGCGTATGAGCCCCCGTCCGACCGACCTGGATGTCGATGGCCTCAAGGATCGTGCGGGCCCGCTGGGCCGGGAACTTGCGGGCGATGGCCCAGCGCGGCGAGCGCGAGACGAAGCCAAGGCGACGCTGCTGCTCCAGGTCGTCGACCTTGTAGACGACGCCGTCGATGTCGAAGTCCAATGTGGGTCGCAGGGTTTCGAACTCAGCATAGACGTCCAGCAGACCCTGGGTGTTCTCGACGCGGCGCGCGGGCGGGGCCGTGGTGACGAAGCCCCACTCTTCGAGCTTCTCCAGCGCGCCCCATTGGGTTTCGGCGAACGGGCCCGACAGGAAGCCCCAGGCGTAGCCGAAGAACCGCAGCGGCCGCTGGGCGCTGATCTTCGGATCGATCTGGCGCAGCGAACCGGCGGCGAAATTGCGCGGGTTGGCGTAGGTGCGCTGGCCGGCCTCCTCGGCGGCGGCGTTGAAGGCGGCGAAGGCCTCCAGCTCGACATAGACCTCGCCCCGGATCTCGATAACGTCGGGCCAGCCCGAACCCTTCAGGCGGTGCGGGATGTCAGCGATGGTGCGCAGGTTGGCGGTGACGTCCTCGCCCACCCGGCCATCGCCCCGCGTCGCGCCCTGGACCAGCACGCCCTTCTCGTAGCGCAGCGAGGCCGACAGGCCGTCGATCTTGGGCTCGGCCGTGTAGGCCACCGTGTCGCTCGGCGACAGGCGCAGGAACCGCCGGATGCGGGCGTCGAACTCGGTCGCCTCGTCGTTGGAGAAGGCGTTGTCGAGGCTGAGCATTGGCACGCCGTGCTCGACCGGCGAGAACTGCTCGGCCCTTGCTGCGCCGACCCGCATGGACGGGGAATTGTCGCGGATCAGGTGAGGAAAGCGGGTCTCGATGTCGAGGTTGCGGCGCTTGAGGGCGTCGTAGTCGCCGTCGCTGATCGTGGGGGCGTCCTGCTGGTGATAGCGCAGGTCGTGGGCCGCCAGCGCGTCGGCCAGATGCTCCAGTTCCTCGACGGCCTGGGCTTCAGTGAGGTCGGCGATGGGGATCAGGGACACGGGGCGAATCCGAAAGGCGGGAAGTCCCGGCACGTTAGCAAATCTGGCGCCGACCTTGCGATACGACGTGAACAGGAGCCCGCCATGTTCAAGTCCGCCACAGTTCCCGCACATGCGCCGCCCTTGGCTGTCCTGTCGCGCGACGGTCCGCTGGACGCCCTGCGCTTCCTGGCGGCGCTGTTCATCGTGCTCTACCACGTGGCCGAGCGGGCCCCGGTGTCGCTGTTCAGCCTGAACCCGGCCTTCGGGCGCGGCTATCTGGCGACCGACTTCTTCCTGATGCTGTCGGGCTATGTGCTGGCCCGCACCTACGGCCCGCGCGTGCTGTCCTCGGACGTCGGCACCCTGGAGTTCCTGAAGCGCCGCGTGCAGCGCATCTGGCCGCCGCATCTGGTGATGCTGGTCCTGTTCGTCGTGTTCTTCGTCGGCACGTCGGCGATCGGTCTCGCCCCGACCAACCCGCAGTGGTTCCAGTGGGACCAGCTGCTGCCGCAGGTGTTCCTGGTCCAGACCTGGTTCGTGCCGGGGATTTCGGGCTGGAACACCCCGACCTGGACCCTGTCGGCCCTGATCGTGGCCTATGCCCTGTTCCCGGCCGTCTGGCGGCGCGTGGCCGTGGCCAAGCGGCCGCTGCAACTGCTGGCCCTGGGCGTCTGCGCCTGGCTGGTCATCGACTATGCGGCGCTGATGGTCTTTGAAGTCCCCGGCTACCAGCTGCCTCTGCGCTTTGGCCTGATCCGGGGCGTGCCGCTGTTCATGATCGGCCTGCTGGTCGCTCGCCTGCCCGTGACGACCCTGGCGCGTCGGCAGGCTTTGCCGCTGGCGATCGCGACCCTGGCGGCCGTCATCGGCATCCAGGCCCTGGGTAAGTTCGACCACTTCAGCTTGGCCCTACTGGGTTTCCTGATCTACGCGGCCGGCGCGTCCAAGCCGCGCGCCTGGCGCTGGGCCGGCGCGGCGGGGAAGCTGTCGTTCTCGCTGTTCCTGACCAATACGCTGACCGCCGTGGTGTGGTTTGGCGTGGTGCGGATGGTGGAGGCCAAGCTCGGTCTGCCGTCGGCGGCGCAGTGGGCGCTGTGGGCGCTGGCGATCCCGGCGACGATCGTGGCGGCTTGGGTGTTCGAGCGTCTGGTGGACGCGCCGCTTCAGACGTGGATCAAGGCTCGCACCCAGACCGCGCCTGCTCCGGCTAGCGCGGCCGCGACGGCCTAGGCCATCAAGGCCCGCGCCGCCGCCCGGGCGGCTTCGGTAACCTCGGCGCCAGACAGCATCCGGGCGATCTCTTCTTCGCGCTCAGCGGGGCTAAGCGGCTCCACCTTCGTCCGGGTCGAGGTGTCGTCGCCCGACTTCGATATCCGCCAGTGCGCGTCGCCGCGCGCCGCCACCTGGGCCGAGTGGGTCACCACCAGCACCTGGGCGTTGGCCGCCAGGCGCTTCAGGCGCAAGCCGACGGCGTCGGCCACGGCCCCGCCGACGCCCTGATCGACTTCGTCGAAGATCATCAGCGGCTGCGGACCGCCGCCGCGTCCCGCCAGCGCCGCCTTCAGCGCCAGGGCGAAACGGGCCAGTTCGCCGCCCGAAGCGATGGCCTCCATCGGCCCGAACGGCGCGCCGGGGTTGGTCGAGATCTCGAAGGCGATGCGGTCCAGGCCCGTCGGGCCGGCGCGGTCTTCCGCCAGCGGTTCGACGGCGACGCGGAACCGGGCCTTTTCCAGCTTCAGCGGGGCCAGCTCGGCCTCCACGGCCTTGGCCAGGGCGTCGCCGGCGGCGCGGCGTTCGGCCGACAGGGCCTCGGCGGCGTAGAGATAACCCTCGCGTGCCTCGGCGGCCTCGGCGTCGGCGGCCTTCAGGGCGTCCTCGGAGGTCTCGATGGCTTGCAGGCGGGCGGCGAACTCGGCGCGCTTGGCCGGCAGGTCCTGGACCAGGATGTTGAGCTTGCGGGCCATGCCGCGCAGGGCGAACAGGCGCTCTTCGGCCTTTTCCAGACGATCGGGTTCGAACTCGAAGCTCTCGGCCACCGTATCGATGGCGGCGCTGGCCTCTTGCGCCTCGACCAGGGCGCGATCGACGGCGTCGCAGGCGGCCTGCAGCCGGACCATGGCCGCGCCGTCGGCGGGGGCGCCGGCCTGGAGGGCGCGGTCGCGGGCCCGTTCCAGGGCGCGATAGGCCTGGGCCAGCTTGCCCGAGAAGTCGCTGCCCAGGGCGTCCTGGGCCGTGGCGACGTCGGTGATCACCTTCTCGGCCGAGCTCAGCAGCGCCCGCTCCTCGGCCAGGCTGTCCTCCTCGCCCTCGCGCGGGTCGAGGCGATCCAGTTCGGAGAGGCGGAGGGTCAGTTCCTCGGTCTCGGCGGCGGCGCGGCTGGCAAGATCCCGCAGGCCATCGGCCTCCTCACGGGCGGCGCGCCAGGCGCTCCAGGCGCCGCCGACGGCCCCGACGCTGACGCCGCCGAAGGCGTCCAGCAGGGTGCGGTGGGTCTTGGGATCCAGCAGGCCGACGGTCTCGTGCTGGCCGTGGACCTCAAGCAGCAGCGCGCCCAGGTCCTTCAGCACCCCGACGCTGGTGGCCTGGTCGTTGACGAAGGCGCGCGAGCGGCCGTCCGGCGACAGCTGGCGACGCAGGACCAGATCCTCGTCGCGGCCGTAGTCCAGGCCCTTCTCGTCGAGATAGGCGAAGGCGGGGTGATCGGCGGCCAGGGCGAACATGGCGGTGGCCGAGGCGTGACCGGCGGCCCCCCGGCGGACCAGTCCGGCGTCGGCGCGGGCGCCGGTGGCCAGGCCCAGGGCGTCGAGGATGATCGACTTGCCGGCCCCGGTTTCGCCGGTCAACGCGGTCAGGCCCTCGCCGATGGCCAGGTCCAGGCTCTCGATGAGCACGACGTCACGGATGGAGAGGCCGATCAGCATGACGCGCAGGATCGCCGGGAATCAAAGTTTTTCAAAGAGAAATTGAGAACGGAACGAGCACAAACCCGTTCCGTCGCTCGCCTTTACATGCCCAGAACGCCCATCAGACCCTTCTTGGTCTTCTTTTCGCCGGGCGGCGCCAGGGTCGTGTCCTTGTCGCGCGACAGGGCGCGCTCCAGGGCGTTGCGCTTGGCGCCGGCCTTCAGAGGCTCGACGGCGGGACGCAGGCCGTTGTCGTTGAGCAGCTTGTAGGCATCGGCGTACCAGCGGTCGCCCGGGAAGTTGTAGCCCAGGACCGCACCGTTGCGCTTGGCTTCCTCGCCCAGGCCGATGGTCAGATAGGCCTCGACCAGGCGGTACAGGGCTTCGGGCGTGTGCGAGGTCGTCTGGTGACGCTCGATCACGGTCTTGAAGCGGCCGATGGCGGCCAGGGTCTGGCCGTTCTTCAGGTAGTAACGGCCGATGGCCATTTCCTTGCCGGCCAGCTGGTCATTGACCATGTCGATCTTCAGGCGGGCGTCCTGGGCGTACTCGGTGGTCGGGTAGCGCTGGACGACGTCGCGCAGCGAGGCCAGGGCCTGCTCGGTGGCGGCCTGGTCACGGTTCACGTCGACGATCTGCTCGAAGTAGCAGATGGCCTTCAGATAGTAGGCGTACTGGGCCGACGGGTTGCCTGGATACAGCGAGATGAAGCGGTCCGAGTCGCCGATGGCGTCGGCATACTGGTTGCCCATGTAGTGGGCGTAACCGGTCATCAGGATCGAGCGGCGCGACCATTCCGAATACGGGTGCTGGCGCTCGACCTCGCGGAAATAATCGACGGCTTCGTTCCAGTTGCCGCGGTCCAGACGGTTGGCGCCCGTGGCGTAGAGCAGCTCGACCGGGCGCTCTTCGTAGGCGAGGGTCGGCTTCTTGGCCTTGCCCGCGCAGCCCGCCACCGACACGGCGACCAGCATAGCGGCGATCGTGACGGCCGAACGTCCCTTGAAATTACGAAGCACGGAGTCTCTCACCCTCGAAGCAAACGTGCGCCCCAGCGCCGTGCAAGGCTTCTACACCACGCCGTCGAAGGCGCAAATGCGAACGCCGAGCCCGACTCCCGGAGACGCTATCTAGACCGCTTCGGCCAGTTCCGACGCGAGGGCGCGTAGGCGCCAGGCGCGCGGCTGGGCCATCAATGCCCGAACCACGGCGTTATTGAGGCCGTGACCGGCCAGGACGCCTTGGAAGCGGCCCAGCAGGGGCTTGCCCAGCACGTAGAGGTCGCCGATGGCGTCCAGCGCCTTGTGGCGAACGAACTCGTCCGGACGGCGCAGGCCTTCCGGGTTCAGCACGCGATCGCCGTCGATGACCACGGCGTTTTCCATCGAGCCGCCGCGGGCCAGGCCGATGGCGCGCAGGGCCTCGACGTCGCGAACGAAGCCGAAGGTGCGGCAGTCGGACAGTTCCGAACGGAACGATTCTTCGTCGACGACCAGGTCCACGGCCTGACGACCGATGGCCTTGGAGCCGAAGGCGATCTCGAAGGCGACCTCGAAGCGGTCCGACGGGGTCAGGCTGGCGTGCTTGTCGCCCTCCTCCACCGTGATCGGCGCGAGAATTTCAATGTACTGGCGGACGGCTTCCTGACGGCGGCGGCCGGCGCGGTCCAGGATCTGGACGAAGGGCTCGGACGAGCCGTCCATGATCGGCACTTCCGGGCCGTCCAGCTCGACGACGCAGTTGTCGATCGACAGGGCCGCCAGGGCCGCCATCAGGTGCTCGATGGTCGAGACGCGGACGTCGTCGCCGTTGCAGATCACCGTACCGAGTTGCGTTTGGCAGACCGACTGGGCGGTCACGGGCACGCGGTTGTCGCGGTCCTGCACATCGGTCCGCACGAAGACGATCCCCGCGTCGGGGGCCGACGGACGCACCGAGACGCGCACGTGCGCGCCCGTGTGCAGGCCGATCCCCGCGAAGATCACCGGTCCTGCGACCGTGTGCTGAAAATAACCCGAAGCCGACACTAGAGACACCTATCGTTCGATGGACGACTCTGCGGTCGTCCTTTCGCCCCGACTACCACTTAGGAAGGATGCTGCGTCGCGGCAAAGCAAAGTCTGTTTCGGATTGTTACGCGCTAAGCGACTGACTTGATTACAGTTTTGTCACGCATACGCATGCGCCGAAACAGACCGTCGGTCGACGATCCGTGCTCGGGAATCTTATGCCCGGGCTCCCCTAGCCCCTCGGCGAAAGCGGGACTACGCTCCGCCGCCAAAGGGATAACCGTTTCCGGGAATTTCGGTTTCATGATCAAGAGCTTGCGTCTCGCTGCATCCGCCGCGGTCCTCACTATCGCCCTCGCGGGGGCCGCTCACGCGCAGGCTCCCGCCAAGCCTCACGTCTTCACCGCCAAGGACATGGCGAGCCTCGATCGTCTTTCCGATCCGCGCGTCTCGCCCGACGGCCGCTACGTGCTCTATTCGGTCCGGACCATGAACTATCCGGCCAACAAGGCGGCCATGTCGCTGTGGGTCGCCGACCTGAAGGCCAAGATGATGCCGCGCCGGCTGGCGATCTCGGACGGCGGGGCCGCCAACGGCCGCTGGAGCGCCGACGGCAAGACCATCTGGTTCTCGTCCAGCCGCGCGGGCGGGACCGAGCAGGTGTTCAAGACCGACGTCACGGGCGAGACCGCGACGCAGGTGACCTCCACCCCGTTCGACGTCCAGGCCTTCAAGGTCGCCCCGGACGGCAAGACCATCGTCGTGGGCCTCGCCGTATTCCCGGACTGCGCCGACTTCGCCTGCACCGAGGCCAAGCTGGCCGCCAAGACCGCGACCAAGGCCACCGGCGTGGTGTTCGACCGCCTGTTCGTGCGCCACTGGGACACCTGGAACGACGGCACCAAGAACCACCTCTTCGCCTACACGCTGGACGCCAACGGCGTGGCGGCGGGCCAGCCGATCGACCTGATGAAGGGCTTCGACGGCGACACCCCGACCAAGCCCTATGGCGACGACGCCGACTTCACGATCAGCCCGGACAGCAAGAGCGTCAGCTTCTCGGCCAAGATCGCCGGCAAGGACGAGCCCTGGACGACCAACTACGACATGTGGGGCGTACCGCTGGACGGCTCGGCCAAGCCCGAGAACGAGACGGCCGGCAACAAGGCCTGGGACACGACCGAGATCTGGTCGCCCGACGGCAAGCTGGCCGCCTATCGCGCCATGAAGCGCCCGGGCTTCGAGGCCGATCGCTTCGGGATCATGATCTGGGACGAGACCACCAAAAAGGAACGCGAACTGGCCCCGACCTGGGACCGCTCGGCCGACTCGATCGCCTGGAGCCGCGACGGCAAGACGATCTACGCCACCGCCCTGGACGTCGGCCAAGGCAAGCTGTTCGCCATCGACGTCAAGACCGGCAAGGTCACTGCGCTCACGGGCGAGGGCCACGTCACCGCCTTCGACGTCGGGCCGAACGGCCTCGTCTACGCCTCCGATTCGATGAAGAGCCCCTCGGAGCTGTTCATGCTGCCGGCCAAGGGTCCGCCGATCCGCATCGCCAGCGTTTCCAGCGAGGCCCTGAAGGACGTCGCCTGGGGCGAGCCCGAGCAGTTCAGCTTCAAGGGCTGGAACGATGAAGAGGTCCACGGCTTCGTCGTGAAGCCGGCCAATTTCGATCCGGCCAAGAAGTATCCGGTGGCCTTCCTGATCCACGGCGGCCCGCAGGGCTCGTTCAGCAACAGCTGGTCGTACCGCTGGAACCCGCAGGTCTACGCCAATGCCGGCTACGCCGTGGTGATGATCGATTTCCACGGCTCGACCGGCTACGGCCAGGCCTTCACCAATGCGATCAGCCGGCACTGGGGCGACCGCCCGCTGGAGGACCTGCAGAAGGGCTGGGCCTTCGCGACGTCGAAATATTCGTTCCTGGACACCGACCGCGCCTGCGCCCTCGGCGCCTCGTACGGCGGCTACATGGTCAACTGGATCGCCGGCAACTGGAACCAGCCCTGGAAGTGCCTGGTCACCCACGACGGCGTCTTCGACACCCGCGCCATGGGCTACGCCACCGAGGAGCTGTGGTTTACCGAGTGGGAGAACGGCGGCGCGCTGGGGGCTGCGAACACCACCTACGACAAGTTCAATCCGGTCGACCACATCGGCCAGTGGACCAAGCCTCAGTTGATCGTCCAGGGCCAGCTGGACTACCGCATCCCGGTCGAACAGGGCCTGGGCGCCTTCACCGCCCTGCAGCGCAAGGGCGTGCCCAGCAAGCTGCTGTACTTCCCGAACGAGAACCACTGGGTGCTGAAGGCCCAGAACTCGGTGCAGTGGCACAAGGAGGTGCTGGACTGGCTGGATCAGTGGACGGGGAACGTTCGCCCCGGCAAGTAGGCCTCTAACCTAGAGACGGCCCGTCGCCACCGCGAAGGTGAGGCGGGCCTTCTTTTCGAGATCGCCAATCTCGCGCCCCTTCAGATAGGGCCGCACCAGCGCCGCCGGGGCTACCGCCGGGAAGGCCGCCACGGACAGGCCCTTCACTTCACCGCGCGCCGCCTTCAGCTGAACCTCGACCCGCACGGCCACGTCCTCAAGCGTCCAGGCCTCAGGCAGCCGCGACTTCCCTACCTGCTTCAACCGCCACAGCCCTGTCAGCCCGAACGCCCGCGCCGCGCCCTTCACGGCGTGCGGGTCCGCGCTCGGGTCCAGCCGCCGGGCGGCCAGCACCGCCAGCGCTCCGGCCGTGGCGTCGACATAGGCCAGCACCGCCGCCTCGTCCTTTAGCGTACCTTCGTCCAGGTCGGCGAACCGCGCCTCGGCCAGCGCCGCCAAAACGTTCGGGTCAAAGCCCGACGCCGCCAACGCCTCGACGTTGGGATGCTTGCGCGGCGCCTTGCCGGCGGCGATCTCTTCCATCGCCTCGCGCCACCAGGTGATGCGGATCTCGCCCATGAGGGCGTTGGAGACGCCGCCCGCCACCCGGGCCAGTTCGTAGTTCAGGCCGTAAAGCGCGATGACGTCGGCCCGCGCGGCCAGATCGCCGATGAACCGGCTGGCCAGCCAGCGGTCGGGATCGACGCGGCGGACGAGATCGTCGAGGGTTTCGGTGTCGGCCATGGTCTTCAAACGGAAAAGGGCCCGCCAAGGCGGCGGGCCCTCCCCTTACAGCGTGTTGCGTCGGGCGTCAGCCGAAGACGGTCTGGTTCATCGCCATGGTCGCCAGCATCGGCAGGCTGAGCAGCGTGTTGGTGCGCGAGAACAGCATGGCCAGCTTGGCGGCCTTGGCCTTGGCGTCCGCGTCGGCCTCGACGAGGCCCAGGGCGATCTTCTGGTTCGGCCAGATCACGGCCCAGACGTTGATGAACATCACCGTGGCCAGCCACATGCCGGTGCCGATGAAGGTGTACTGCATGTCGACGCCGGGGGTGTAGCCGCCGGCCAGGCCCAGGGTCGCCGCTTCCAGCAGGTAGCCGCGGCTGAAGGCCAGGATCACACCCATCACCCAGGTGAACAGCGCCGCCCAGCGGAACCAGAACAGGGCTTCGGGCGCGATGTACTTGCTGACCGCCGGCTTCAGCTCGGCCGGGATCTGCGGCATCACCCGGATCTGCACGAAGTTGAAGTAGTACAGCAGCCCGATCCACAGGATGCCGAACATCACGTGCAGCCAGCGGAACACGGCCTGGAAGAAGATCGCGCCATGCCCGTCGGGGCCGTGCGAGTAGCCAATGACGATCACCAGGGCCAGCACGAAGCTGACGATCATGGTGTTGCGGAAGTTGGAAAGCAGTCCAGACATCGGTTTCCCCCTCGGATCCCTATTGCTTGAACGGGACCATAGGGGTGTTTCGAGAGTCGGGTAAAGTTTGGCAGTTTTACTGATCAGACCGCGATCAGCGCCGCGGCCAGCCTGCGGCCTTCGCTGGCCAGGACGTTGTAGGTCCGCGCGGCCGCTTCGGTGCTCATGAACTCGAGGCCCAGGCCAGCGGCCTTCAGGGCGTCGCGGACGGCGCGCGGTGGCAGGCCGTTGCTGAGACCCGTGCCCAGGAGCACGAACTCCACGGCCCCGCCGGCGGCGAACACTTCGGCGAAGTGCTCGGGCGTCAGGTCGGCCAGCGACACGGCGGCCCAGTCTTGCGGCTGATCGTCGATGATCAGCAGCGAGCCGGGCCGCCAGTCGCCGGAGACCCGGAAGCCGCCGCCGCCCCAGGCGTCGATGGAGGGCGGCTGACGCATCAGGGGCGCGAGGCCGCGCCGAGCTTGATCGGCGTGGCTTCGTCGTCGTTACGCTTCACGCCCCAGATCAGGATCATCGGCAGCGCGATATAGATCGACGAATAGGTGCCGATGACGATGCCGAAGATCATCGTGAAGACGAGCGGGAACAGCACCGGGCCACCGAAGGCCATGGTGCCGCCCAGGGCCAGCAGGGCCGTGGTGCCGGTGATGATCGTCCGCGACAGACGCTCGTTCTCCGACAGGTCGATGATGTCGCGCAGCGGGGTGGTCTTGTACTTGCGCAGGTTCTCTTTCAGACGGTCGAAGGTGATGACCTTCTCGTTCATCGAATAGCCGATGACCGTCAGCAGGGCCGCGATCTCGGTCATCGAGAACTCGATGCCGCAGACCGACAGCAGACCCAGGGTCAGGACGATGTCGTGGATCACGGCCACGACCGCGCCCGTGCCGTACGACAGGCCGAAGCGGAACCAGATGTAGCCCAGGGTCAGCAGCAGGGCGACGCCCAGGGCCTTGAAGCCGGACATCAGGAGTTCGCCCGAGACCTTGGCGCCCACTTCCGAGCGGCTGGTCACCTTCAGGTCGGGGAAGCGCTTGATCAGCTCGGCCTCGACGTGCTTGGAGGCGTCGCTGGGCTTCTCGTTGGCGGCCGGCAGGAACTTGACCATCGCCGTGTTCGGCGAGCCGAAGCCCTGGACCTGGCCGTCATGGGCGCCGATCTGGTCCAGCGCCGTGCGCAGCTGGGCCAGCGGAGCCGGACGCGACAGCGACACTTCCAGGGCGACGCCGCCCTTGAAGTCGATGCCAAGGTTCAGGCCCTGGAAGACCAGCAGGCCGATCGAGGCGACCACCAGGATCGCCGAGAAGACGGCCGCCACCGGCGCCCAGCGCACGAAGCGGAAGTGGGTCGAACGCGGGATGTAGCGAATGAGGGGCCAACGCATGGTCGGATCTCCTATGCGATCGGCAGCTTCTTCGGCTTGGTGGTCTTGAACCACCAGCCGATGAGCACTTGGGTGATGAAGATGGCGGTGAACAGCGACGTGAACACGCCGATCACCAGGGTCCAGGCGAAGCCCTTCACCGGGCCCGAGCCGAAGCTGAACATGATCAGGCCCGAGATCAGGCTGGTGATGTTGGCGTCCAGGATCGAGGTCAGGGCCAGCTTGTAGCCGTGGTCGGCCGCGGCCATGGGCGTGCGCCCGGCGTTGGCCTCGTCGCGCATGCGCTCATAGATCAACACGTTGGCGTCGACGGCGACGGCCAGGGTCAGGATCAGACCGGCGATGCCCGGGAAGGTCAGGGTCGCCTGGGTCATCGACATGATGCCGACGATCAGCAGGACGTTGACCACCAGGGCGATGGCCGCGAAGCCGCCGAACAGGCCGTAGGCCAGGATCACGAACACGAACATCGAGGCCGCGCCGATGGCCAGCGAGATCGAGCCGGCCTTGACGGCGTCGGCGCCGAGCTCGGCGGTCACGGTGCGCTGGTCTTCGATGTTCAGCGGAGCCGGCAGCGCGCCCGAGCGCAGCAGCAGGGCCAGCTCGTTGGCGCTCTCGGCCGTGAAGTTGCCGGTGATGATGCCCGAACCACCCGGCAGGGCCGAGTTGATGACCGGGGCCGAGATCACCTTGTTGTCGAGGACGATGGCGAACTTCCGGCCGATGTTGCGGGCGGTGGCGTCGCCGAACTTCTTGGCGCCCAGGCCATTGAAGGCGAAGGCGACGGCCGGACGGCCGTTCTGGTCGAAGGTCTGCGAGGCGTTGGTCAGGTCTTCACCCGACACCAGGGCGCGCTTCTTCAGCACGTAGTACTGGGCGTAGCCGTCCTCGCTCTGGGCGACCATCGTGCCCGGAGGCAGGCGACCGGCCTGGACATCCTCGGGCGTGACCGTGTCGTCGACCATCTGGAAGGTCAGCTTGGCGGTCTTGCCGATGACGCTGCGCAGCTTCTCGGGATCGCTCTCGCCGGCCGCCTGGATCATGATCCGGTTGGTGCCCTGGCGGTTGATCGAGGGCTCCTTGGTGCCCAGGCTGTCGATCCGGCGGCGAACCGTCTCGATCGACTGGTCGACGGCCTTGGCGGCGTCGGCGCGCTGGGCTTCCGGCACGAAGGTGACTTCGATGCGGTTGTCGCCCTTGCCCGAGACGGTGACGTCCTTGCCGCCGATCACGCCGGCCAGCGGCGCGCCCAGGTTCTTGCGCAGCAGGTTCAGCGCCGCGTCGTAACGCGAGGCGTCGCCGATGCGGACGCTGATGACCTCGCCCTGCTGGGCCAGTTCGCCGAACGGGATCTGCTCGCCGCGCAGCTGGGTGCGCGTGTCTTCCATCAGGTTGGACAGACGCTCGCGGTGCAGCGCGTCGGTGTCGACCTCATAGAGCAGATACGAGCCGCCTTGCAGGTCGAGGCCGAGATTCAGCTTCTGGTGCGGCAGCCAGCCGGGCATGGCGTCCAACGTCTTCTGAGGAAGGACGTTGGGCAGGGAGAACAGGATGCCGAAGATCACCGACAGGGTGACGGCGATGATCTTCCAGCGGGAGAGGGTCAGCATGGATCAGGGACTTTTCAGGCGACGCCGCGACGGACGCCTCGAGACGGGTTGGGTATCGTCTTAGTTCTTGGCGTCGTTGGCGGGCGCCGGCTCGCCCTTGGCGCGGACTTCCGTGATCATGCCCTTGACCACCTTGACGGTGACGCCGGTGGCGATCTCGATGCCGACTTCCTTGTCCTCGACGCGCATGACCTTGCCGATGATGCCGCTGGACAGGACGACCGTGTCGTTGCGCTTCAGGTTGGTCAGCATCGTCTGATGCTCCTTGGCGCGCTTCTGCTGCGGACGGATCAGCATGAAGTAGAACAGCACGACCATCAGGAGGATGGGCGCGAGCTGCAGGAATTGAGCGTTCAGACCGGACATGACGTCTCCAACAAAATCGATGCGGCGCGCCGCCTAAACATAGGGTCGCGCCAAGTCGGCGGAAGCTATGCGTTCGCCTCCCCTTTTGCAATGCAAGCGCACCCGGTATGCAGCGTGCCCATGACCGATGTCACCGCTCCCCTGCTCGCCCGCATCGCCGAAGCCCTGGAACGCCTGGCCCCGCCGCCGCCGGCCGCGCCCGACTTCTCGGCCGCGCGCCTCTTCCGGCACGAGCCCAAGGACGGCGCCTTCGTACCCGCGGCCGACTATCCGCTGTCGCTGGACCTGCTGGTGGGAATCGAACGGCAGAAGGCGCGGTTCGTCGAGAACCTGCGCCGCTTCGCCCTGGGCGTGCCGTCCAACCACGTGCTGTTGTGGGGTGTGCGCGGCACCGGCAAGAGCTCGGTGACCAAGGCCGCCTTCGTCAGTCTGGCCGATGAATTCCCCGCCTTGAAGCTGATCGAGGTCGATCGCGACGAGGTCGCGGCCCTGCCGCCGCTGTTCGATCAACTCCGCACACGTACGGAGCGGTTCGTGGTGCTGTGCGACGACCTCTCGTTCGAGGACGGGGCCGTCGCGGCCAAGGCGCTGAAGTCGGCCCTGGAGGGCGGCGTCTCGGGCCCGCCCGAGAACGTGCTGTTCGTGGCTACCTCGAACCGCCGCCACCTGATGCCGCGCGACCACGTCGAGCGCCAGGGCGCCATCGCCGCCGCCGAGAACGCGGAAGAGGAGATGAGCGTCTCCGATCGCTTCGGCCTGTGGATCGGCTTCCCGCCGATGGACCAGGACACCTACTTGGCCGCCATCCGCAGCTACGCCGAACAGTTCGGCCTGACCGCCGACGACCTCGACCGTCGCGCCCTGCAATGGTCGCAACTGCGCGGCGCCCGCTCGGGCCGCGTGGCCTGGCAGTTCGTGCGGGATTTGGCCGGCGAGTTGGGCGTCAAGCTGCCCAGCTAGGTCCCTGGGACGGCCAATAGCAAAAAGGCCCGCCTCTTTCGAAGCGGGCCTTCTGTTCTAACGCGGCAGGACCAGGGCCGGATCGACCGGCTTGGCCTTGTCCTTGACCGTGGGCGCGTAGCGCATCTCGAAGTGCAGCTTGGGCTCGTTGGTGCCGCCCGTGGCGCCGACCGCGCCCAGCTGTTCGCCCTGGCGCACGTCCTGCTGCATCTTGACGTTGATGCTGGAGAGGTGGGCGTAGGCGGTGACCCAGCCGTCGGCGTGCTTGACCAGCACCAGGTTGCCGAAGGTCGGGACCTGATTGCCGGCATAGGCCACCTTGCCGTCGGCGGCCGACAGGACCGGCGTGCCCGAGGCAGCGCGGATGTCCAGGCCGTCGTTGCGCTGGCCCGTGCCCTTGACGCCAAAGTTCGAGATGATCTCGCCGCGCACCGGCCAGGCGAACTTGCCCTTGCCCGAGGCGATGATCTCGGCCTCGGTCGGGGCCGCGCTGCTCTCGATGATCGGACGCGTGGTCGACGGCGGCGGGCTGACCGGCTGGGCGGCGACCGGCGCGCTGGGGCGCGGATAGGCGTTGCCGCTGTAGGGCTGCGGGCTGGACGGCGTCGAAGGCGCGGTGGCCGCCGGCGAGCTGCTGTCGACGCGGGGATAGGTGTTCGAAGGCGGCGTGGACGGCGGCGTATAGGCCGGCGTGGTCGGGCGGCTGGCGACGCTGGTGGTCGTGGTGCGGACCGGGCCCTTGTCGCGATAACCGTCGGGCAGCAGGACCTTCTGGCCCTTCTTGACCGAGGCCGTGGACCGTAGGTTGTTCTCGGAGGCCAGTTCCTTGACGCTGACATTGAAGCGCTTGGAGATGCCGGCCAAGGTGTCGCCGCTGACGGCCACATAGGCCTTCTGCGTGGTCGCCGGACCCTTGATCTTGGCGCCCAGCTTCAGCGGCTTGGTGGTGCTGATCTTGTTGTCGTCGGCCAGGTCGCTGACGCTGACGTCGAACTTGCGGGCGATGGAGGTCAGGGTGTCGCCCGACTTCACCGTGTGGACCTGGCGCGGGCCGGCGACCGTGGTCACCGAACCGGTGACGCTGAGCGTCGTCGTCGAGGTCGTGGCCGGCGTGGAGTCTTCGTCGTCATTGCGGGCCGGCGTCGCGGCGCTGGGGCGCGCGGGCGTCGAACCGATCGGGCGAGTCGAGGTCGGACGGGTCGGCTCGGCCTCTACCGGCTGCGAGGCGGGCGCGCCGGCCAGGACGGTGGTCGTCTTGATCGGGCCCTTGTCCTTGTAGCCGTCCGGCAGGACCAGCTTCTGGCCCTTCTTGATCGCCGAGCCGGTCTTCAGGTCGTTCTCATCGGCCAGGGCCGCGGCGGTGACGTTGAAGCGCTTGGCGATCGCGAACATCGTGTCGCCGGTCTGGACCACATAGGCCTTCTGGTCGTCCTTGGCCGGGCCCTTGATCTTCTGGCCCAGCTTCAGGGCGTAGGGCTTCTTGAGGCCGTTCAGCTCGACCAGCTCGGCGCGGGTCGAGCCGAAGCCGCGGGCGATGGCGTCCAGCGCGTCACCGGATTCGACGACGCGCACCTGCGGCTTGCCGGGGACGTTGACCACCGGACCGGTGACGGTGCTGGTGACGACGGTCTTGGGCGGGGCGGCGCGCAGCACGGGCTGCGGTGCGGGTGCTGAGGTCGTGGTGTGAGCGGCCGGCGGCGGCAGTTCGGACTGGGTCACCGACGGGGCCGACGTAGCGATCGGCTGCGGTCGCGGCAGGGTCTCCTGCTCGCTCGGTGCGGTCGAGAAGGTCTCGGAGGCCGTCGCCTGCGGGGCCGGCTGGGCGGCGGGCTGGGTGATCGGGAAGTTGGGCGTGAAGCGCTGACCCGCGGCCTGCGCGGCGTCCGCATGGGCGCCGAGCGTTCCAGCCGTCAGGGCGATCACCGCCGCTTGCGTCCACAACTGCCTCATAACCCTCTCCTCTCCCGCCGAGGCCACCAAAGGGCTCCGCCAGGGTAAATCAACCTTTAACACCAGAGGGCGCGAACCGCCGCGCCCCCCAAGCTTCACTGATCCTTCGCGACGCCGGCCAGCAAAGGCACGAAGCGCACGTCGCACAGGATCTCGACGCGGAAGCCCCCCTTGCCGTCGCCGGCATAGCGGCGAAGGCTTTGAACTGGCCCCTTGCCCACCGGCGCGACCAGCACGCCGTTGGGTTTCAGCTGCGAAAGCAGCCGCTTCGGATCATCTTCGGCCGCAGCCGTGACCATAATACGGTCGAACGGCGCTTGTTCGGCCCAGCCTTCGCCGCCATCGCCGAACTTGGTGATGACATTGGTCAGGCCCAGCGTGTGGAAGCGCCCTTCGGCCTCCTTCATCAGGGTCCTGTAGCGCTCGATCGTATAGACGAGGCGCGAGACCTTGCTGAGGATCGTGGTCTGGTAGCCCGAGCCGGTGCCGATCTCCAGCACGCGGCAGCGCGGCTCGATCGTCAGGGCCTGGGTCATCAGGCCGACGATATAGGGCTGGCTGATGGTCTGGCCGCAGGCGATCGGCAGGGCCGAATCCTCCCACGAGCGGTCCTTGAACAGGTCCGGCGTGAAGAGATCGCGCGGCGTGGTCTCGATGGCCTTCAGCACCTGGGGATCGGTGACCCCCTGGTCGCGCAGGGCCTGCATCAGGCGCGGCAGGTCGGCCTTGGCGTTCTCGGCGGCCTTGGTCGTCCGTCCGCTCATTCGCCCGCCTTCAATTTCGGCGGAGCGCCGCCCAGCAAGCCCTTTAGCTTGTGGACGGTCTCGTTGTGCGTCAGGTCGATGTGAAGCGGCGTGACCGAGATGCGGCCCGAATAGACCGCCTTCAGGTCGGTGCCGTCGGCCGGCTCCGAGGCCTTGGCCGAGAAGCCCATCCAGTAGTAGTCGCGGCCGCGCAGGTCGGTGCGCTTTTCCATGTTGCGCAGCAGGCCGTCGCGGAAGCCCTGGCGGGTGACCTCGACCTCGGTGACCTGATCCGGCGTCACGGCCGGGAAGTTGACGTTCATGATCACGTCGGCGGGCCAGCCCACTTCCAGCAGGCGCTGGACGATACCCGGACCATAGGCCTCGGCCGTTTCCCAGTGGGCAACGACCTCGTCATGGAAGAAGTTCATGGTCTGCGACAGGGCGATCGAGCGGATGCCGTGGGCCATGCCCTCGATCGCGCCGGCCACCGTGCCCGACAGGGTGACGTCCTCGGCCAGGTTCTGGCCGCGGTTGACGCCCGACAGGATGAGATCCGGCTGCGGGCCGTCGATCAGCTGCTGCACGGCCATCATCACGCAGTCGGTCGGCGTGCCCTCGACGGCGAAGCGGCGGTCGTCCAGCTTCCGCACGCGGATCGGGTCCGACAGGGTCAGGGCCCGGCTGGCGCCCGACTGCTCGTATTCGGGTGCGCAGATCCAGACGTCGTCGCTGAGGGCGCGGGCGATCGTCTCCAGGCTCTTCAGCCCCGGCGCGTTGATGCCGTCGTCGTTGGTGAGGAGGATCCTCACGCAGCGCCTCCGATATAGGTCACGCCGCCCATATAGGGCTGCAGCGCGGCCGGAATATGGATGCGGCCGGCCTCGTCCTGATAGTTCTCCAGCACGGCCACCAGGGTGCGGCCGACGGCCAGGCCCGAGCCGTTCAGGGTGTGCACGAAGTGGCCGCCCTTCTCGCCGGTCTTGCGGTAGCGGGCGTCCATGCGGCGGGCCTGGAAGTCGCCGCAGTTCGAGCACGAACTGATCTCGCGATACATGCCCTGCGACGGCAGCCAGACTTCCAGGTCGTAGGTCTTGCGCGCGCCGAAGCCCATGTCGCCGGTGCACAGCAGCATGGTGCGGAAGGGCAGCTCCAGCTTCTTCAGCACGGCCTCGGCGCACTCGACCATGCGCTGGTGCTCGGCTTCCGACTGGTCTGGCGTGGTGATCGAAACGAGCTCGACCTTGTAGAACTGGTGCTGGCGGATCATGCCGCGCGTGTCGCGACCGGCCGAACCGGCCTCGGCGCGGAAGCTGGGCGTCAGGGCCGTCAGGCGCATCGGCAGCTCTTCCTCGGCCACCAACTGCTCGCGGACGATATTGGTCAGCGAGACCTCGGCGGTCGGGATCAGCCAGCGGTCGTCGGTAGTGTGGAACAGGTCGTCGGCGAACTTTGGCAGCTGGCCGGTGCCGAACAGCGCCTCGTCCTTGACCAGCAGCGGCGGGCTGATTTCGGTGTAGCCGTGCTCGACCGTCTGCAGGTCCAGCATGAACTGGCCGATGGCGCGCTCCAGGCGGGCGATCTCTTTCTTCAGGACCACGAAGCGCGCGCCGCTCATGCGGGCGGCGGCCTCGAAGTCCATGCCGCCGAGCGCGTGGCCCAGGTCGACGTGATCCTTGGGCGCGTTCAGGCGGCCAGCCGGCAGCTTGGTGGCGTCGCCCCAGGCGCGCTGCTCGACATTGCCGTGCTCGTCCTCGCCGGCCGGGACTTCCGGGGCCGGAATGTTGGGCAGGCTGGCCAGCAGCTCCTTCAGCTTGGCGCCAACAAGGTGCTCTTCTTCCGAGGCGGCGGTCATGACGCCCTTCAGCGTCTCGACCTCGGCCATCAGGCGCGTGGCTTCGGCCTCGTCCTTCTTGGCCTTGGCCTGGCCGATCAGCTTGGAGCTCTCGTTGCGCTTGGCCTGGGCCTCTTGCAGCGCGGTCTGGGCGGCACGCAGCTGGACGTCGAGCTTCACGGCCTCGGCGGCCGCGCCCGATCGACCCTTGGCCGACCAAACGGCGTCAAAGGCTTCAGGATTGTCGCGGATGGCCTTGATGTCGTGCATCGAACGCTAGCTCGGAGAGATCGGAGAAACGCCCTCTCTAAGGCGCGTCGGCGGGGGCGCCAAGCTTTCCGGACGGGCGGGCGGCCTCTCCACGGCTTCGTGATCCCGCCCGCGAGGCCGCCAGACCGCCCCGCGTTGCGCGAAAACCCAAATCTGGGAAACATGCGACCACCTGACGCAGGCTCGAAAAGCCTTATTTTGCGCGTGATACCGGTATCCAGGGACGAACAATCTAACTGTTAACGGAAATTAGCCGCACTTTGTCACACGGACTTAATCGAGATCGCCGAAAAGCCCCGCCAACTTCAGTACGCGTCCTTTTCGAGGCCCTCCCCGGCCCGCTCGATCATTCCAAGGAATTTGAAATCATGAAGACGTTCGCCGCTTTCGCCGCCCTCGCCATCGTCGCCGCCGTCGCCGCTCCGGCCAGCGCCAAGACCGCCGAAGTCCGCGTTTCGCTGACCGGCAAGAACTCGGTCCAGATCGAAAACGAGATCAAGACCGCCGCCGCCACCGTCTGCGGCGCCGGCGACGTGACCTGCGTCGACAGCGCCGTGATGAACGCTCACCGCCAGCTGGCCTCGATCATGCGCGCTCGCGACACCGGCAAGCCGGCCGCCGTCGAGACCGTCTCGGTCGTCCGCATCTCGCTGAAGGGCAAGACCCAGGAGCAGATCCACGCCGAGATCCGCACCGCCGCCCAGACCGTCTGCAAGGCCCAGCGCCCGAACTTCAGCGTCGTCAGCTACTCGGCCTGCATCGCCGACACCGTCCGCGCCGCCAAGGCCCAGCTGCAAGCGCGCGTCGGCGCCGCTGCCTAAGGCTTCAAGGTTTCGCTCGCGTATCTGAGCGGAAAAAGGAAGGGCCCCGCGGCACAGTCGCGGGGCCCTTTTTCTATGTCCGAAGTCAGACCGCGACGATGTCCTTGCCGGCTTCCTCGTCGTCTTCCTTCTTGCGGCGGCGTTCGATCAGCCACACGCACCAGATCGAGATCTCGTAGAGCAGGCACAGCGGCACCGCGAGGGTGATCTGGCTGATCGGGTCCGGCGGGGTGACCACGGCCGCGACCACGAAGACGGCGACGATGGCGTAGCGGCGGCCCGTGCGCAGCATTTGCGAGCTGACCAGGCCCGCCAGCCCGCCCAGCGACAGCACCACCGGCAGCTGGAAGCTGAGGCCGAAGGCCAGAAGCAGGGTCGTGACCAGGGTCAGGTACTCCGAGACCTTGGTCTGCAGCACCACCTTCACGCCGTCGCCGACGATCTGCTGGCTCAGCGAGAACCACAGCACGAACGGCAACATCACGTAATAGACCAGCGACGCGCCCAGCAGGAACAGCACCGGCGAGGCGATCAGGAACGGCAGGAACGCGTTCCGCTCCTTCTTGTACAGGCCCGGCGCGACGAAGCGGTACAGCTGCCAGGCGATGATCGGGAAGGCCACGACGATGGCCGCGAACGCCGACAGCTTGATGTTGGTGAAGAACTGCTCCAGCGGCGCGGTGGCCTGCAGGGTGATGTCCTTCAGCGCGCCCACCGGCACCTTCTTGACGCCAATCAGCGCCAGCACCAGGTCGAACGAGCCATGGTGGGCGCCGCCCGCGTCCTGAATGGCCTTCAGGCCCTCGGCGACCGTGAACGGCCGGACCAGGAACAGGAAGATCGGCTTCACGAAGGCGAAGCAGACGCCGAAAGCGATGGCGATCGCGCCGACGCAGATGATCAGGCGCGTGCGCAGCTCGATCAGGTGGTCCAGGAGCGGGGCGCGCGAGGACTCGATCTCGTCCTCGGGTTCGTATCCGATGGCCTTGTCGTTCACGAGACGATGTCCGAAGCGGTGGAGCCGCCGGCCTTGGCCGCGCGCTTACGCGGCGCGCGGGCGGCCTTGGGGGCCTCGACCGTGATGTCTTTCTTGGGAGCCGCACGCTTGCGCGGCACCTTGGCGGTTTCGACCGGAGCCGGTTCGGCGACCGCGACGGCCTTCTTGCGCGAGGCGCGCTTGGGCTTCTCGACGATCTCGACGCCCGGCGCGGGGATCGAGTTGTCGGTGCTCAGGGCCGGATTGTGGATCTCGGCCCCGGCATAGGGATGCATCTGGGTCGCGCCGCTGGACAGAGAGGCGTCGATGTCGGCGAAGACCTGGTCGACATGGGCGCTGCCCGCGTCGGTGGCGGCCTGGACCGGATTGCTGAACTGGCCCGAGCGCATGGCCTGCACTTCGCGGCGCAGCTCGTCGAGCTCCGACTGGCGGGCCATCTCGTCGAAGCTGGCGCGGAATTCCGAGGCCATGCCCCGCATCCGGCCCACGAACTGGCCGAGCTTGCGCAGCAGTGCGGGCAAATCCTTGGGACCGACCACGATCAAAGCGACGGCGGCGATGACAAGGAGTTCTGTGCCGCCGATATCAGGAAGCATGGACGCGCCTTAGAACGGCGGAGCCAGGAGCTCCCCGTGATTGGACAGACGCGCGCGAAGAACCCCTCCCCGCGCGCTTCAAGGTCTTACGACTTGCGGAGCTCTTCGGCTTCCTGCTCGGTGCGCGGCAGGGCGCCCTTGGACTTGTTGTCGGCGACTTCGCTGCTGGTGTCGTCCTTCAGGCCGTCCTTGAACGCGCGAATGCCCTTGGCCGCGTCACCCATGATGCCCGACAGCTTGCCGCGGCCGCCGAACAGCAGCAGCACCACGACGGCGACGATGATCCAGTGGATCGGACCGAGACTTCCCATAATCGAGACTCCTTGCGACAGCGCCAGATAGCCGCTGCGACGCGTCGTTACAACATGCCGAAGACTATAGGCCCTCAAGGAGCCGGGGACCATCGTTCACCCTGGGGGCGCGAGGTCGCAAGCTCCCGGCGCAGCTTATAGGCAAGTTCTGCTCGGCGACGTTGACCGACCGGTCCCGCTTTGCCCGCGCCCTTGTCCGCTAAGGATTTGTAAAGCCTAGCTTCCTGCGGTTGGCGCGCGCCTTGCACATAGTGTCGCACCCTCAGGTACGAGAGCGCGTCCATGTCCATTTCGTCGATCGGTTCGTCTAGCTACGCCGGCGCCTATAGCGGCCTCACCGCCAGCGCTTCGGCGCCTCCCGGTGTCGGGGAGATGTCGGCCAAGGACGAGTTCCTGAAGTTCCAGTCCATGACGCCCGCCCAGAAGATGCGGGCCATGATGCTGGCCAAGCTGGGCGTGACCGAGGAAGAGCTCAAGGCGATGAGCCCCGAAAAGCGCGCCGAGGTCGAGAAGAAGCTCAAGGACATGGTCAAGCAGCAGGTCCAGAACGATCCGGACAAGAAGGATCAGAAGGGCCTCGTCGCCGACATCATGGCGTAGGGGCCTGCTCTTCTAGTTTTCCGCCTTCTCAGGCTCGCCCAGGAAGTCCTGGGCGAATTCCGGCTGTTCGCCGTCGTCCAGCTCCAGCGGATCCTCGTCATCGTGCCGCAGGCCCAGCGGGTCGGGCACGCTGAAGCCCGGCGGCAAGTTCATTTCCAAGAGGCCCGCGGCCTTCATCTCGGCGATGCCCGGCAGGTCCGACAGGGTCGCCAGGCCGTAGTGCTCCAGGAACGCGTCCGTCGTCCCGAACGTCACCGGCCGGCCAGGCGTGCGCCGACGGCCGCGCATGCGGATCAGGCCAAGTTCCAGCAAGACGTCCAGCGTGCCCCGGCTGGCCTGCACACCGCGCACCGCCTCGATCTCGGCCCGGGTGACGGGCTGGTGGTAGGCGACGATGGCCAGGGTTTCCTGCGCGGCCTTGGACAGGCGCCGCGGCTCCTCGCGCTCTTCCGTCATCAAGAACGACAGGTCGGTCGCGGTCTGGAAACGCCAGCGGTCGGCCACGCACACCAGCTCGATCCCCCTGCCCTCGTAGCGCGCCTGCAGGCCCGCGAGCCCGGCGGCGATATCCGCGCCTTCCGGCAGGCGCTTGGCCAGGTCGACATCGCTGAGCGGCTCGGCCGCCGCGAACAGCAGCGCCTCGATACAGCGCTCGACGAAGAGAGGTTCCAACTCGACGGTCATTCAAACCCCATAACCGATTTCCCCGGCGAACGCCGGGGCCCAGATTCATCCTGAGCGGCTTGGGATGATCCGAGATGCGCCCTGCCAGCTTGTCGGACGCTCGTGGGTTCGATCTGGGCCCCGGCGTTCGCCGGGGAAATCGGGCGGAGGAAAAGGCTCACTCGACCGGCTCCAAAGGTTCCGCCCTGGTCCGCAAGTAGATGTCCTGGAAGTGCTCCAGCTGCCGCGCCTCCAGGATGCCCTCCTTCACCAGTTCCAGCGAGGCCGACAGGGTCGAGGCCAGGTACGAGGCGGGCGTGGGGCCGTCGTCGTCCTCCAGCGCCCGCTCGATCGGGGCGACGGTGGAGAGGACGGTCCAGTCCTCCATCTTCGGCAGCAGGCTGCGCAGGCGGTCGCGGGCGTCTTCCAGCGGATAGGCGGTCGGCGGACGCGGGGCGTAGTGTCGGCTGTGCTCGCGCTTGCGCTGGGTGATGTAGGCGCTCATCAGGCCGTAGAGGTCACCCTCCAGCCGGGTCGAGGAGACGATCTTCACCGCGTCGGGATCGCCGCGCATGAAGACGTCGCGGCCCAGGATCGGGCGCTCCTTCAGGGCCTCGACGGCCTTGCGCATGACGTCCAGCTTGGCCAGGCGGAAGGCCAGTTGCGCGGCCATCTCCTCGGCCGGCGGCTCCTCGGCCTTGGCGCGCTCGGGCTTGGGCAGCAGCAGGCGGGACTTCAGATAGGCCAGCCAGGCGGCCATGACGAGATAGTCGGCCGCCAGCGAGAAGCGCACGCGACGGGCCTGCTGGACGAAGGCCAGGTACTGCTCGGCCAGCTTGGTGATCGACAGCTGCAGCAGGTCGACCTTCTGGCTGCGCGCCAGGGCCAGCAGCACGTGCAGCGGACCTTCATAGCCATCGATGTCGATGACCAGCGCCGCGCCGTCTTCGGCCGCTTCGTCGGCGGCCGCGAAGTCGAAGGTGGGCTGGAAGCCCGTGCTCAAGCGTACTTGCCGTCGAAGGCGGCGTCGAAGCGGGCGCGGGCCTCGGCCACGTCGAAGGGTTCCGGAACCTTGACCAGGCGGCCCATGACGGCCTGGGCCCGGCGGCGGGCTTCCTTGCCCAGACGGCCGACGCCGGACATCACGGCCTTCATCTCGGCCATGTCGCCATTGCAGTGCAGGACGACGTCGCAGCCGGCCGACAGGCTGTCCTTGGCGCGCTGCTTGAAGTCGCCGCTCAGCGCCTTCATCGACAGGTCGTCGCTCATCAGAAGTCCGTCGAAGCCGATGGATTCTCGGATGATCTTCTTGATCGCCTTCTTCGAGGTCGTGGCCGGACGGCTGCGGTCGATGGCCGTGTAGACGACGTGGGCCGTCATCGCCATCGGCATGTCGGACAGCACGCGGAACGGCGCGAAGTCGCGGGCGTCCAGCTCGGCCAGCTTGGCCTTCACGACCGGAAGCTCCAGGTGGCTGTCGCTCATGGCGCGGCCGTGGCCGGGGATGTGCTTGATGATCGGCAGGACGCCGCCGGCCAGCAGGCCCTCGGCCGCCGCGCGGCCCAGGGTCGCCACCTGCTCGGGCGTGTCGCCATAGGCGCGGTCGCCGATGATCTCGTGGCCCTTGGGGTCCGGCACGTCCAGCACCGGCACGCAGTCGACATTGATGCCGAGGCTGTGCAGGTCGTGGGCGATCAGGCGCGAGCCCAGGCGGGTGATCTCGCGGGCCACCAGCGGATCGTTGGCGACCAGGGAGCCATAGGCGCGGCCCGGGGGATAGGTCCGCCAGTGTGGCGGTTGCAGGCGGGCGACGCGCCCGCCCTCCTGGTCGATCAGGATCGGGGCGTCAGGGCGGCCGACCGTCTCGCGCAGGGCGGCGGTCAGGGCGCGCACCTGGTTGGGGTCGGCGATGTTGCGCTTGAACAGGATGAAGCCCCACGGCTTCACGTCCCGGAAGAAGGCGACCTCTTCGGCCGTCAGCGTGGTCCCGGCGCAGCCGAGGATAGCGGCGGAAGAGGTGCTCAAGCTTTAGATCCTTACTTCACGAAGCAGGACTTGCCCGAGGCCGAGATCGCCTCGCAGAAGGCCTTGGCGGCTTCACGCGAAGCGAAGCCGGTCACCGAGGTGCGGTAGAGCGTCGTGCCGTTCTTGTCGATCGCTTCCACCTTCTTGCCCTTGCCGGCGGCCAGGCCGGGGGCCAGACGCGTGGCGTCGGCCCAGGCCTTGTCGGCCAGGGCGGGCGAGGACAGCGCGCCGATCTGCACGACAGCCGGACCCGAAGCGCCTGCGACGGGCTTGGGCGCGGCCGGAGCCGGCGTCGCGGTCGCGACCTGCACCGACTTGGGGGCCGGCTTCTGGGTGGCGGCGGTGGCCAGGGCTTCGATGGTCGGGGCCGGCTTGGCCGCGACCGGGGCCGTGGCGACCGGCGTCGTCGGCGCGGGCTTGGCGGCCGGGATGGACGCGGTCTGCACCGGCGCGGTGTTCAGCGGCACGGCCGGACGGGCCTGCGGGGCCTCGGGCGGCGCGGCGAAGGTCGCCGACGGCTGCGGGTCCTCGTTGTGATAGATTTGCAGGCCCGCGGCCGGGTCCTGCGGCTGGCTGCCAGCCGGCGGCGGGGTCTTCATCTGGGCCACTTCGGTCCCGACGGCCTGCGGCGGATCGTTCGGATTCCGCACGCCGCCGCGATAGACCAGGATCACGCCCACGACGAGCGTGACCAGCACCACCGCGCTGATGATCAGGGTCATGGGCAGCGGGCGCGCGCCCCGCACGGGCTGACGCGCGTCGAACGACAACGGCGCGTCGGTGGGCGGCGTATAGGCCCCGCGGTGCGGATCGGACATCTCAGATAGGCTCCAGGTACGCTTGAGCGCCGAACAGGGGCGCACAGGTCGAACGCATCGAATCAGACGCGCGCGACCCTAGGTTACCCAACGGCGGCCCGTCCAAGAAGCGCCCGCCCCGTTCAGGTGGCAGACGATCGGCCGCTCGCGTCCCCGGTCTGAGTCTATCGGCCTTACGGCCTAGTTCCAGACGTCGAGGTGGAACAGCTTACGGTGTTCTTCTATCGCGAAGCGGTCGGTCATGCCTGCGATGTAATCGCACACCACGCGGGCGCGGCCGGCTTCGTCGCGGTTCTGCGACTTGGCGAACCAGACGGTCGGCAGGACCTCCGGCTCCTTGAGGAATAGAACGAACATTTCGCCCAGAATACGGCGAGCCTGGCTGCGCGTGCGATTGACGCGCCAGTGGCGGTACATGCGCTCGTGCAGGAAGGCGCGCAGGCGGGCCAGGTCCTCGGCCATGTCCGGCGAGAAGGCGACCAGGGCGTGGTCCAGGGCGCGGACATCGTCGGCCGAACCGACGCCGGTGGCCGCGGCGCGCTGCAGGGTCTCGCCCATCACGTCGTCGATCATCGCGCCGATCATGCGGCGGATGGCCTCCAGGTGGGTCAGGCGCGGGTCGAGGTCGGGGCGTTCGCTCTTCACGGCCGCCAGGATCGGGCCGATCAGCGGCACGTCCATCAGCTCGTCCAGGGTGAACAGGCCCGCCGTCACGCCGTCGTCGACGTCGTGGTTGTTGTAGGCGATGTCGTCGGCCAGGGCCGCGACCTGCGCCTCGGCCGACGCCCAGGTGTTGAGGCCCAGATCGTATTCGGCGTCGTACTTCTGGATCGCCTTCCAGGACGGCTTGCCCAGCTTGTTGGTGACAGGGCCGTTGTGCTTGATGATCCCTTCCAGGGTCTCCCAGGTCAGGTTCAGGCCCAGGAAGTCCGGATAGCGGTGCTCCAGCTCGGTCACGACCCGGAAGGTCTGGACGTTGTGGTCGAAGCCGCCGAAGGCCTGCATCTGGATTTCGAGCTCGTCCTCGCCGGCGTGGCCGAACGGCGGGTGGCCGATGTCGTGGCCCAGGGCGATGGTCTCGGCCAGGTCGCTGTCCAGGCCCAGGGCCGTGGCCAGCGAGCGCGCCACCTGGGCCACTTCCAGCGAGTGGGTGAGGCGCGTGCGGAAGTTGTCGCCCTCGTGAGCGACGAAGACCTGGGTCTTTTCCTTCAACCGGCGGAAGGCCGAGGTGTGGATGATGCGGTCGCGATCGCGGGCGAACGGCGTGCGCGTGCGGCTCTCGTCCTCCTTGAACCGGCGGCCCCGCGACTTGAACGGATCTTCGGCGTAGGGCGCGCGCGGGACGAAGTACGGGGTCGAGGTCATGAACCGCCTTTATCGCATTGGACGATTTGGCCTCTTCCTTAGAGGCCATGTCACCCTCATATAGGCTGAAGGTGACTTTTCCACAGCCATGACCCAAGTAGACTTAACGCTTTCCGAAAACGCCGCTCGTCGGATCAAGGCCATCGCCACCAGCGAAGGCCGCCCCCTGATGCTGCGCGTCGCCGTCGATGGCGGCGGCTGCTCCGGCTTCCAGTACCGCTTCGACCTGGTCGACGCCGTCGAGGACGACGACCTGAAGGTCGAGCGTGACGACGCCGTGGCGTTGGTCGATGTCGTCTCCATGGCCCTGCTGAAGGGCTCGGAGATCGATTTCGTCGACGAACTGGCCGGCGCGGAGTTCCGGGTCCGCAACCCGAACGCCAAATCCAGCTGCGGCTGCGGCGTCAGCTTCTCGATCTAGTTCCGCCTAGGCGGGCACGAACTGCAGCAGGGTCAGCGTCAGCGCGCCCCAGGCCAGCGGCGCGGCCATGGCGGCCCAGGCGAAGGACGTCTGGCCCTTGCGCCACAGGATCCAGCCCGCCAGCGGGGCCAGCAGGCAGACCACCCAGAACAGCGCCGCGAAGGCGAAGCCCAGCCAGGCGATAGGGTTCAGCATGTTGCCGGCCCGGTCGAAGACCAGCGGCGTGAAGATGGCCAGGATCGCGCCGATTCCGGCGAAGGCCAGGCACGCGGCGGTGGCCAGCACCATCAGCGCCAGCTGTCCCCGATCGATTGGCTTACCAGCTGACTTGAGCGCGACCTTCATGCGCCCTAGCCTCCCGCCGCAGTCTGGAGCCGTCAATGCGTATCGCCACATGGAACGTCAATTCGATCAACGCTCGCCTCGAAGGCGTGCTGGCGTGGTTCGAATCGGAAGCCCCGGACGTCGCGGTGCTGCAGGAGATCAAGTGCGTCGACGAGAAGTTCCCGACCGAGGCCTTCGAGCGACTGGGCTACAACGTCGTCGTCCACGGCCAGAAGACCTATAACGGCGTCGCCCTGCTCTCGAAGTTTCCGCTGGAGGACGTCGGCAAGGGCCTGCCGTTCCTGTCCGAGGACGAGGTCGACGAGCAGTCGCGCTATGTCGAGGCGGTGATCGGCGCGCCGGTCCCGTTCCGGGTGGTCGGCATCTACCTGCCCAACGGCAATCCGATCGGGACGGAGAAGTTCGACTACAAGCTCGCCTGGATGCGTCGCCTGCACGCCCATGCCCAGAGCCTGCTGGCGTTCGAGGAGCCGCTGGTCATCCTGGGCGACTACAACGTCATCCCCGAGGCCGAGGATGTGGCCAATCCGGAGGCCTGGCTGGGCGACGCTCTCTTCCAGCCGCAAAGCCGCGGCGCGTTCCGGGCGCTGAAGAACCTGGGCTTCACCGACGCCTATATGCAGGTCGACGGCGCGCCGGGCGGCTACACCTTCTGGGACTACCAGGCCGGCGCCTGGCCCCGGAACCTGGGCATCCGCATCGACCACCTGCTGTGCTCGCCCCAGGCCGTCGACCGCCTGGAAGCCGTCGTCATCCACCGCGACGAACGCGACAAGGAAAAGCCCTCGGACCACGTGCCGGTCGTCGGCCACTTCCGCGACTAGGAAGCCGCTCGACAAACCTCAGGTTTAGCGACAAGTATGTGAACACTCACTTTTGGAGGTTCGCATGCTTGCCGCCGTCCTGATGCTGGCTTTGGCCGCGCCCGCCAAAACCCCTGCCCCGCCGCTCTCCGCCTTGGTGTCGCCGGTCGAGTCCGCGCGCTACGCCCTGGCCCAGGGCTGCCTGGCCTCGGCGCGCAAGCGGGTGAAGCTGGCCGATATCCACAACCCCTTCTTCATCCGGATGCAGGGCGTCTACCGAATGAACGGGGCCGGCCAGGTGACGATGTCGGACACCCCGCCCCAGGTCGGCTGCTACCTGCGCGTCGGCCAGGGCGGCGGCGCGGACCTGCGCCGCATGGTCCTGGACGTTCTTTCCGCGGAGGGACCGCCGAAGCCCTTCCAGGACAGCGGCCCGGGCTCCTACAACAGCGCCGCGCCGATGCGCCAGGAAGGCCACTGCGTGAAGGTGGCCGGGCGGCCGATGGTCGCCCTGATCTCGACCGCGAACCGGCCCGGCGGCGCGGCGTTGCAGCTGTCGCTGATCGAAGGCCAGGACATGTGCAAGTAGGCCATCTTTGGGGGAATCACGACTCCCTTTAGCCTGACCTCACTATGAGCGAACTCGCGCGTCTCTTGCTCTTCGTGGCCATCGCCGGCTCGGCGGTGACGTTCCTGGGCAGCCTGGCCATCTGGTACGGCGACGAGGACCGGCGTCTGCGCCGGGCCCTGCGCAACGTGCTGAAAAGCGATCCCGAGGGCTTCGTGGTCGCGCGCGGCCGTGGCCGGGGCGCGGGCTTCTCGTTCTCGACCAACCTGTTGGCCGTGGCCTGGGATCGCGGCGCGTGGTGCCTGGTCTATCGGCTGGAAGAGCTGATGGGGGCCGAGCTGCTGGTCGACGGCCAGGTGATGGGCCGGGTGTTCCGAGGCGAAGGCCGCCGGGCCATCGACCATGTCGCGCCCCAGGCCCAGTCGGTCACCCTGCGCCTGATCTTCGACGACCCGCGCCATCCCGACTTCGCCCTGGAGCTCTGGGCGCCCGGCGACGAGCAGCGCCGCGAGAGCCGCTCGGCCGGCGAGCTGATGCAGGAGGCCAACCGCTGGCTGGCCCGCTGCGAGGCCATCGTCCGCCGTCCGCTGCCGCCGCGCCCAACCAAACCAGAGCTCAAGCCGGAAGCCGCGCCGGTCGTGGCCGCCCGTCCCGCGCCGCCGGCTGAGCCGCCTGAGTCTTTCGACTACGAGGACGAAGAGGACGACGACGACTTCCACGCGCCGCCGCCGCCCCTGCCCGACACCCCGCCGCCGCTGGCCCGGCGCTCGTCGTTCGACGAGGCGCCGCGCGCCGCGCCGGCCCGCCCGATCTCGCGCCCGGCAACGCCGCCGCCCGCCGCACCGGCGCCCAAGCCCGCCGCCGAGCCCGACATGTTCGACGACCCGCCGTGGGACGACGAGATGGACGACGAGCCCTACGCGCCGCCGCCTCCGGCCCCGACCTACAAGCCCGTCTCCAAGGCCCGCCGCGAAACCCCGACCGACCAGGACGAGCTACCCTTCGATCTGGACGACTGATCACGCTTCCGGGAACGGTAACGGTGATCCGTCGATTTTCGATTGCTGCGGCGCAGCGACAGGCGTAAAGCGCCGCCGCCGGCCGTGAGCTGGCGCTTTGGAGCCTCGAGCTTTACATGGCGGGCAAAGACCCTCTCGCCGCTGCAGCCTCCGCTACCCCGACAACCCAATCTTCCTCCCACGGCCACGCGGCGTCGCGTTTCTGGCCGTTGGCGCTGGGCAGCGTGGGCGTCGTGTTCGGCGACATCGGCACCAGCCCCCTCTACGCCTTCCGCGACGCGCTGGCCGAAGCCGCGCGCGACGGCCTGGTGCGCGCCGAGATCATGGGCGTGCTGTCCCTGGCCCTGTGGGCGCTGATCCTGGTCGTGACGGTCAAGTACGTCCTGTTCCTGATGCGCGCCTCCAACAAGGGCGAAGGCGGGGTGCTGTCGCTGATGGCCCTGGCCCAGCAAGGCGCCAAGGGCCGCACCGGCCTGATCTTTGCCCTCGGCGCCATCGGCGCTGCGCTGTTCTACGGCGACGGCGTCATCACCCCGGCCGTGTCGGTGCTGTCGGCGGTCGAGGGCCTGAAGTCGGTCCCCGGCTTCTCGCACTGGTTCGGCGCCCAGGAGGTGATCGTCACCGCCCTGGTGATCCTGACCGCCCTCTTCTCGTTCCAGGCCAAGGGCACGGCCAAGATGGCCGGCGTGTTCGGCCCGGTCATGGTCTGCTGGTTCCTGTGCCTGGGCGCGATGGGGATCTGGCACATCAAGGACGACCCCAGCGTGCTGGCGGCGATCTCGCCGACCTACGCCATCTATTTCCTGATGCACCACGGCCTGACCGGCTTCCTGGTCATGGGCGCGGTGTTCCTGACCGTGACCGGCGCCGAGGCCCTGACCGCCGACATGGGCCATTTCGGCCGCGGCCCGATCCAGATGTCGTGGTTCGGCCTGGCCCTGCCGATGCTGACCCTGAACTATTTCGGCCAGGCGGCCCTGGCGTCCAAGGCCCTGGCCGCCGCCGAGGCTACGGGTGTCGCCCTGCCCAACGCCGACTGGTTCTTCCTGATGGCGCCCCACCAGTGGCGCCTCGGGCTGGTGCTGTTCTCGGGGCTGGCCACCGTCATCGCCAGCCAGGCGGTGATCACCGGGGCCTTCTCCCTGACCCAGCAGGCGATCCAGCTGGGCCTGCTGCCCCGCATGGACATCAAGATCACCTCGACCACCGAGGCCGGCCAGATCTATGTCGCGCCGATCAACTGGATGCTGTTCGTCGGCGTCGTGCTGGTGGTGCTGTCGTTCCGCTCGTCCTCGGCCCTGGCCCACGCCTACGGCATCTCGGTGACCGGCACGATGGTGGTGACCACCCTGCTGGCCTACATCGTCGTGCGCCACGTCTGGAAGTGGAGCCTGTGGGCGGCCCTCGCTTTGATCGTGCCGCTATTCGCCCTGGACCTGACCTTCTTCACCGCCAACCTGCTGAAGGTGCTGACCGGCGGCTGGGCCCCTCTGGCCCTGGGCGCGGGCCTGTGCCTGTTGATGTCGATCTTCGTGACCGCCACCGAGCGGCTGCGCACCAAGCTGAACAAGGACGGCCTGCCGTTCGCCGACTTCCGCGAGATGATCGCCCGCCGCCCGGCCGCCTCGACGCCCGGCACGGCGGTCTATCTGACCTCGGACCCGGACACGACGCCGCCAGCCCTGATGCACAGCCTCAAGCACTTCAAGGTGCTGCACGAGCGCAACGTGCTGCTGAAGGTGGTCAACGAGACCACGCCCTACGTGCCCGCCGAGCAGCGGATCGAGACCCAGGTGCTGGACGAGCGCTTCTGGCTGGTCACCCTGCGCTACGGCTACATGGAAAGCCCGAACATCCCCCAGGCGCTGGCGGTGTGCCGCAAGCAGGGCCTGAAGTTCGACATCATGAGCACGTCGTTCTTCGTCAGCCGCCGCACGATCGTGCCGTCGGTGGCGAGCGACGCCCTGCCCGCCTGGAAGCGCAAGCTGTTCACCTTCCTGACGCGCAACGCGGCTGACCCGACCACCTTCTTCCACCTGCCGCCGGGACGGGTGGTGGAACTGGGCGCCCAGGTCAGCCTGTAGCGTCGGCCCCTAGGCCGGCACGCCGTAGCGCGCGGCCGGCCAGCTGCGGGACAGGTTCGGGGTCAGCGCGCCACGCGCGGCCTCGAACGCGGTCCAGTCGGCCAGCTCCGGCAGGGCCGGGATGGTGGCGAACTCGCCCTGGTCGAGACCCGCCAGAGCGGCGTCGACCATGGCCGTGGCCGGCATGACCCACTCGGCCGGCAGCTGGTGGATATCGACGCCGGCGGTCCCCCAGAAGTCGGTCGCCGTCGCGCCGGGCATCACCGCCTGGACGCGCACGCCCTTGTCGGCCAGTTCGTGCTTCAGGCTCTGGCTGAACGCCAGGACATAGGCCTTGGACCCGCCGTAGACGCCGTTGAGGATCTCCGGGGCCACCGCCACGATCGACGCGATGTTGATGATGGTGCCGCCGCCACGCGCCACGAAGCCCGGCAGGACCGCATAGGTCAGGCGGGTCAGGGACTCGACGTTCAGGGTGATCATCGCGCTCATCGCGTCGACATCGGCCTGCAGGGCGGGCGTGGCCGAGCCGACGCCGGCGTTGTTGACCAGGGTGGTGATCCGCGTGTCGGTCTTCAGCACCTGCTCGACCTTGGCCATGCCGGCCCGATCGCCGAGGTCGGCGATAACCACCTCGACCTTGCGGCCCGTCTCGCCGGTGATCCTGGCGGCCAGGTCGTTCAGGCGGCCTTCGCTGCGGGCCACCAGGATCAGGTCATGGCCGCGCTTGGCCAGGCGGTCGGCATAGACCGCGCCGATGCCCGACGAAGCGCCGGTAATCAGCGCGAAACCCTTGTCTTGGCTCATCTTTCTTCTCGCTATCCAAGTCTCTTGGGCCGTGCTGGCCCGATGGCGAGAGGAATAGGCGCGCTTGCTAGCGTCTCAAATGTCGTTTATGCCACCTTTAAGGACATGCAATTTCGGACACCCGCCATGCACCGGATCGGCTTCGTGGTTTCCCCCGACTTCCAGTTGATGAGCGTCGCGGCCCTGCCCGCGTTCGAGTTCGCCAACCTGACGACGCCCACGCCGTTCTATGACGTGCAGGTGCTGTCGGAGACCGGCGGGCCGGTGCGCAGCTCGCTGGGCCTGGTGATGGAAACCGCATCGCTGGACGGCGGGACCTGGGACACGGTGATCTTCGGCGGCGACCTGGACGGGTCGGACGTCTCCGAGAGCATGGTCGCGGCGGTGCGGCGCGCGGCCGGCGCGGCCCGGCGCACGGCCTCGATCTGCACCGGGGCCTTCGTCCTGGCCCAGGCGGGCCTGCTGGACGGCCGCTCGGTCACCACCCACTGGGCCCAGGCCCGCGAGCTGGCGGCGCGCTATCCGACCATCAAGCTCGACTCCGACCGCATCTTCACCGTCGACGGCCCGATCTGGACCTCGGCCGGGGCCAGCGCCGGCATCGACCTGGCCTTGGGGATGATCGAGAACGACCTCGGCCCCGAGATCGCCCGCCTGGTCGCCCGCAAGCTCGTGATCCACCACCGCCGGGCCGGCGGCCAGTCGCAGCACTCGGTGCTTCTGGAGATGGACGCCAAGTCCGACCGCATCCAGACCGCCCTCGACTACGCCCGCAACAACCTGACCGCCGAGCTGTCGGTCGAGGACCTGGCCGAGGCCGCCCACCTGTCGCCCCGCCAGTTCAGCCGCGCCTTCCGCGCCGAGACCGGCCAGTCGCCGGCCAAGGCCGTGGAGAACCTGCGCGTCGAGGCCGCGCGGCTGATGATGGAGCAGACCCGCCACCCGATCGAGGTCATCGCCGACCAGACCGGCTTCGCCGACCGCGAACGGATGCGGCGGGCCTTCATCCGCGCCTACGGCCAGCCGCCGCAGGCGATCCGCCGCAGCGCCTAGAACAGCCCCCGCAGCACCGCGTCCAGGTCGGTCGCGCCCACGCGGGGTTTGCCCTCGAAGGTCAGCCAGCCCTCGTTGAAACCGTCGAGCATCTGGATGCGCGGCAGCGGGTCGGCCATGCCCTGGTCGCGGAACAGCCCGCCCCAGGTCTCACGGGGCACGACTTGAGCCTCGACCTGACGCTCCAGCACCCGCGCGAAGGCGGCGGCGAGGTCGTTCGGGCTGATCGCCGCCGGGCCTTCCAGCTCGACGATCCGCTTGCCGGTCCAGGTCTCGCGCAGCAGGTCGGCGGCGGTCTCGCCGACATCCTTGGAAGCCACCATCGGGATGGCGCGATCCAGCGGGGCCAGGAAGCTGCGCAACACGCCCTCGTCGCGGGCGGCGGGGACATCCCACATCGCGTTGTCCATGAACCAGGCCGGCCGCAGGACCGTCAGCGGCAGGGCCAGATCGGCGATCGCCGCCTCCATCAGCGTGTGCTGGCTCAGCAGGTTCGGCTGGCCGGCCTGGGCCCCGACGGTGGAGAGCCAGACGACCTTGGCCGGCTTGGCGGCCTCCAGCGCCTGGCGCACGGCGGCGACGGTCGCCCGCGCTTCCGGGAAACCCGGCTGCGGATCGAACACCGGCGGCGGCACGATGAAGACGCCCTCGGCGCCCGCGAACGCCTTGGTCAGCGCCTCGGCGTCGTCCATGGCCGCCAGGGCGATCTCGCAGCCCTGCTCGGCCCAGGCCGCGCCCTTGGCGGTGTCGCGGACAACGCCCCGCACCGGCAGGCCAGCCTCCAGAAGACGACGGGCCGCGGCCCCGCCCACCCGACCGGTGATTCCCGTGATGACGTACATGGCGCGCTCCTTTGTTCGATGACGCGCCAAGACATCTACGCCCAAGGCCTCATTGCCTTAATCGCCATTGAGTCACATCATTGATGACTGGAAATCACGGATGGCGCGTATGGGTTTCGACGGACGGCTGGTGGCCAATATCGGCGTGCTGGCGGCGATCGTGGAGTGCGGCAGCTTCGCCCGCGCCGCCGACGCCCTGGGCCTGACGCCGTCGGGCGTCAGCCGCGCCCTGGCCCGACTGGAGCAGCGGATCGGCGTGCGCCTGCTGGAGCGCACCACCCGCTCGCTTTCCCTGACTGACGAGGGCCGCCGGCTCTATGCCGAGATCGGACCGCTGCTGAACGGCATCGAGGATGTAGTGGCCGGAACCGCCGGCGCGGCCGCCGCCGTGCGCGGCCGGCTGCGGGTCAATGTCGACGCCTTCTTCTCGCGCCTGCTGCTGGCCCCGCACTTGGCCAGCTTCCTCGACCGCTATCCGGAGATCAGCCTGGAGCTCGTCGCCCGCGACCAGCTGGGCGACCTGATCGGCGACGGCTTCGATCTCGCTATCCGCTTCGGCGACCCGCCAGCGTCGTCGCTGGTGTCGCGCAAGCTGCTGGAGACCCGCACCGCCACCCTCGCCTCACCCGCCTACCTGGTCCGCGCCGGTCACCCGACGCATCCGAGCGAGCTTTCCGCCCACGCCTGCATCCAGATGCGCAACGCCCAGACCGGCGAGCCCCTGGCCTGGACCTTCCGGCGCGGCGACGAGACCCTGACCGTCCCGACCACCGGCCGCCTGGCCGTCAACGAGGTCGGGGCGCTGATGGGCGCGTGCCTGTCGGGCGTCGGCATCGCGCGGGTCAAGGTGATCGGCGTGCAGGACCTGATCGACCGCGGGGAGCTGGTCGACCTCTTCCCCGACTGGACCGGCGAGACTTTCCCGCTCGTTGCCCTCTACCCGTCCCGCCACCTGCCGGCGGCCAAGACCCGGGCGTTCGTGGACTTCGTGGCGGAGGTGGTGAAAGCCTAGCCCTCGACCGCCTGCTCGACGGCCAGCGCCAGGTCCAGCGCCCGCGAGGCTTCCTCGCCGGTCACCACTGGACGCGGGGCCTCGCCGCGCACGGCCTTCAGGAAGCCGGCGACCGACAGGCCCAGCGGATCCCTGCCGGCCGGGGTTTCGGTGAAGTTCTCGATCAGCGGGAACGGGGTGGTGTTGCGGAAGGTGCGCGCCAGGAAGTCGATCTCGACCTCGCCCGAGGGGTAGACGACCTTCATGGTCCGCTCGCGGGCCTCGGCGACGCGGGAGCTGTCGAACACGGCGATGAAGCCGTTCTCGAACATCGCTTCGACCTTGACCCAATCGAGCGAGGTCGAGCGGGTGATCGCGCCCTCGCCATCCACCGTCATCGGCTGGGCCTCGCACAGGGCCAGGGCCAGGTCGATGTCGTGGATCATCAGGTCCAGCACCACCGAGACGTCGAGGTTGCGGTCCGAGGGCGTGCCTCGGCGGACGGCTTCGAGGCGCAGCGGCTGCTCGGGGATGTCCAGCAGGCCCATGGCCTGGAACACGACCCGTTCCTGGTGACCGCAGGCCAGCGGCACGCCGGCCTTGGCGGCGGCGGCGACCAGGCGGTCGGCGTCCTCGGGCGTCACGGCAAGGGGCTTTTCGGAATAGACCGGCTTGCCCGCCTTCAGCGCCTTCAACGCCGCCTCGGCGTGGTGGACGGCGGGCGTGGCGACCGTGACGACGTCGACGGCGGCCAGGAAGGCGTCCATGTCGTCGAAGCCTTCCGCGCCCAGCGGTTCGGCCAGGGCCTTGGCGCGCGACAGGTCGATGTCGAACACGCCGACCAGGGTCACGCCCTCCAGCTCGGCGTACTTCTTGGCGTGGTAGCCGCCGAACACTCCGGCGCCGACGACGCCCGCTTTCAAGGTCTGGGTCATGACGCGCTGTCTATCCCGCTTCGGTGACGCATAGAAGCACTGGAGCCTCCCGTAAGGACGCGCTAAACATCCGTTTAAATTAGCAACGCTCACCAAGAGCCTTGGGAGGAACCACCATGACCACCTCGCGCGAAATCCGCCTGAAGAGCCGTCCCGTGGGCGTGCCCCAGGTTTCCGACTTCGACCTGGCCACCGTCGAGCTGGCCGCGCCGGGCGATGGCGAGGTCCAGGTCCGGAACCTGTGGATGTCGGTCGACCCCTATATGCGCGGCCGCATGTACGATCGCCCCAGCTATGTGCCGCCGTTCCAGATCGGCCAGGCCCTGCAGGGCGGCGCGATCGGCGAGGTCACGGCCTCCAACGATCCGGACTTCAAGCCGGGCGACATCGTCAACTCGATGTTCGGCTGGCGCGAGGCCTTCAACGCCAATCCGAAAGCCCTGGCCGCCGCCGGCATGGGCGCGATCACCAAGGTCGACACGCAGGGCGTGCCGCCCCAAGCCTTCCTCGGCGTGGCCGGCATGCCGGGCATGACCGCCTATGTCGGCCTGCTGAAGATCGCGGCGCTGAAGGACGGTGACGTGGTGTTCGTCTCGGCGGCCGCCGGCGCGGTGGGCTCGATCGTCTGCCAGATCGCCAAGCTGAAGGGCCACACCGTGATCGGCTCGGCCGGCGGGCCCGAGAAGGTGGCGTTCCTGAAGTCGATCGGCGTCGACCACGTCATCGACTACAAGGCCACGCCCGACGTCGTCGCCGAACTGGCCAAGGTCGCCCCCAAGGGCATCGACGTCTATTTCGAGAACGTCGGTGGCATCCACCTGGAAGCGGCCATCAACTCGGCCCGCCCCTTCGCCCGCTTCGCCCTGTGCGGGATGATCTCGCAATATAACGAGACCGGTAAGGCCGAGGGCCCGTCCAACATCATCCTGGCCGTCGGCAAGAGCCTGCGCCTGGAGGGCTTCATCGTCTCCAACCACTACGACCTCTATCCGCAGTTCGCCAAGGACATCGGCGAGTGGATCAAGGCCGGCAAGATCACCTGGAAGGAAACCGTCGAAGACGGCGTCGAGCGCGCCCCGGACGCCTTCATCAAGCTGTTCTCGGGTGAGAACATGGGCAAGATGCTGGTGAAGCTGGGCTAGTTCTCGCCATCGCCTGGGGGTAGATGACGCCATCTGCCCCCAGGAGATTCCGCATGCCCGTCGCCCACCTCAAGCGCTGGAACATCTCGATCGGCGACGGCCAGCCGCTGGCGGTGATCGCCGGCCTGAACGTGCTGGAGAACCTGGACCTGGCGCTGGAGGTCGGGACCGAGCTGAAGGCGATCTGCGCCGACCTCGGCCTGCCCTATGTCTTCAAGGCCAGCTTCGACAAGGCCAACCGCTCGTCGATCAAGAGCTATCGCGGCCCGGGCCTTGAGGAAGGCCTGAAGGTGCTGGCCGAGGTCAAGCGCCAGCTGAACGTGCCGATCTGCACCGACCTGCACGAGGTCGAGCAGGCCGAACCGGTCGCCGCCGTCGCCGACCTGGTCCAGGTCCCCGCCTTCCTGGTGCGCCAGACCGACCTGATCGTCGCCACCGCCCGGGCCACGGCCGCCCAACAGGGCATCATGCACGCCAAGAAGGCGCAGTTCATCGCGCCCTGGGACTGCAAGAACATCATCAGCAAGGCCCGCGAGGCCGCGCCGGACCTGGAGATCATGCTGTGCGAGCGCGGCGCCTCGTTCGGCTACAACAACCTGGTGGTCGACATGCTGGGCATCGCCGAGATGCAGGCCCTGGGCGTGCCGGTGTCGATCGACGCCACCCACGCCGTGCAACTGCCGGGCGCTGATCCGCGCACCGGCGGGGCCTCGACGGGCGGTCGCCGCGCCGGCGTGCCGATCATCGCCAAGGCGGCCATGGCGGCCGGGGCCGACGCGATCTTCCTGGAATTCCACCCGGACCCGGACAAGGCCCTGTGCGACGGCCCCAGCTGCCTGCCGCTGGATGGCGCGGCGGCGCTGCTGAAGACCCTGAAGGCCCTGCACGAAGTGGTGCGAGCGTAAGCTCGCGGCTCCGTGATCGCGCGTGAGAATTCGGCTCTTCCCGGTCGAAATCACGCGCGACGAGTCGCCAGGCGGCGGGCGTTCAATCCCCTTTCGGCGCTCCCGCGCCGCGCGAACGTGATGAGCTTCACGGCCTAGCTTGATAACCCTTTCCGAATGGTCGAGCTTAGAGAAATTTAAGAAATCCTATAAATTACAGCCAATTACAGAAATTCCCCAAATCGGCGAGCCTCCGCTACGGAAGGCGTCACCAAGGTTTTTTCTCGCAACTGCGAAATCCGCGTGATTTCCGGTAGCGAATTTGTGATCGAAGTTTTACTCTAGGCGGAACCGGCGACCTTCCACGCCGGAACAGCCCCGAGATTTGCCGACATGAGCGATCGCTCCAGCCTCTTCGACGTGCGCTCTTCCACGAGCGTGACCCTCGATCAGGTCGTTCGCCGTGACACGGTGGAAATCCCGGCCGAAGTGCCGCTGGCCATGCCGGTCCAGCCGCTGGGCTTCTGGCAAGGCGGTTCGCGCCGCGCCGCCGCCGTGGCCGCCAACATGACCATGCGCCGCTGGGTCGTGGCCCTGGCGACCATCGTCATGGGCTTCGCCGGCTGGAAGGCCACCTTCGACACCATCGCGCTTGGTGGCGTGACCCGCCTGGAAGGCGTGGTCCTGACCCTGCTGGCCCCGCTGTTCCTGGCCCTGTCGCTGTGGTTCTGCACGGCCGTCGCCGGCTTCATCATCCTGCTGGGCAAGCCCAAGGATCCGCTGGGCATCGACGGCGAGGCCCCGATGCCCAAGCTGCACACGCGCACCGCCATCCTGATGCCGGTGCACAACGAGGACGCCGCCGCCGTCTTCGCTCGCCTGCGCGCCATGGACGCCTCGGTCGCCGAGACCGGTATGAGCCGCCACTTCGACATCTTCGTGCTCAGCGACACCCGCGACGCCCAGGTGGCGCTGGCCGAGCAGGCCTGCTTCGCCCGCTTCCGCCGCGAGGCCCACAGCAACGTCTACTACCGCGTCCGCAAGGAAAACACGGGCCGCAAGGCCGGCAACGTCGCCGACTGGGTGCGCCGCTGGGGCAGCGCCTACGAGCACATGCTGGTCCTGGACGCCGACAGCCTGATGACCGGCGAGGCCATGGTCCGCCTGGCCGACGCCATGGAGCGTCACCCGGGCGCCGGCCTGATCCAGACCATGCCGATGATCATCAACGGCCAGACGATCTTCGCCCGCACCCTGCAGTTCGCCACGCGCCTGTACGGCCGCGTCGCCTGGACGGGCCTGGCCTGGTGGTCGGGCACGGAGAGCTCCTTCTGGGGCCACAACGCCATCGTCCGCACCCGCGCCTTCGCCGAGACCTGCGGCCTGCCCCACCTGGGCGGCCCCAAGCCGTTCGGCGGCGAGGTGATGAGCCACGACGCCCTGGAAAGCGCCCTGCTGCGCCGCGGCGGCTGGAGCGTGCACCTGGCTCCATACCTGGAAGGCTCGTACGAGGAGAGCCCCTCGAACCTGCTGGACTTCGCCACCCGCGACCGTCGCTGGTGCCGGGGCAATGTCCAGCACGTGCCGCTGGTCGCCTTGCCCGGCCTGCACTGGATGAGCCGCATGCACCTGGTGATCGGCGTGCTGAGCTACGCCCTGTCGCCGCTGTGGTTCATCGCCCTGTCGGCCGGCATCACCTCGCGCGCCCTGATGCCCGAGCTGAAAAAGGCGGCCTTCACCATGGCCGACCTGCAGGCCGCCGCCCACGCCCTGATCGACTGGCGCGAGATCCAGGCCACCGCCTGGGCCATGATCATCACCTTCCTGCTGCTGTTCGGCCCCAAGATCATGGGTTCGATCCTGGTCTTCAGCCGCAAGGCCGAGATCAAGGGCTTCGGCGGCAAGCGCCGCGTCGCGGCCGGTCTGGCCGTCGAGATGCTGCTCTCGGCCCTGGTCGCCCCGATGCTGATGTTCACCCAGACCCGGGCGATCGTCGAGATCATGGCCGGCAAGGTCGGCGGCTGGGCCACCCAACGCCGCGACGCCGACAAGGTCAGCTTCAAGGAGGCCTCGGCCGCCATGGGCTGGATCAGCGCCACGGGCCTCGTCTTGGGCGGCATGTTCTGGTTCACGCCGGACCTGTTCACCGCGACCGCCCCGATCCTGCTGGGTCTGGTCCTGGCCGTGCCGCTGACCATGCTGGGCGCCAACAAGATCGCCGGCCTGAAGGTCAAGACCAATGGCCTGTTCATGACCCCGGAAGAGCGCCGCCCGCCGGCCATCGTCCGCGCGGCCCTGGGCACCGCCGCCGAGCCGCCGATCCGCTGGTTCGCCCGCGACGGTCGCCCGATCGGCCCGACCACCAAGATCCGCGACGCGGCCTGATCTCGCCGCTGAAACGCTCCAGAGCCCGTCCGAAAGGACGGGCTCTTTTCGTTTGCGGGCCGCTCCCGGGCTGGCCCTGAAGTTCGCGCCGGAGTAGAAGCGCGGCTTCCTGTCCTTCCCGGGGAGCCGCGTATCGTGTCGCGTCTGTTCAGCGCCTATGTGATCGTCGACTGGAGCGCCGCGGCCAAGCCGACGACGGGCGCCGACTCCATCTGGATCGGCGTGCTCAAGCGCGACGTGCGCTTCCGGCTGACCTTCGAGAGCTTCAACCCCGCGACGCGTGGCGAGGCCGAGACGAAGCTGGCCGCCATCCTCGACGACCTGAAGAAGCGCGGTGAGCGGGCCCTGGTCGGCTTCGACTTCCCGCTGGGCTTCCCGCGCGGGCTGTCCAAGGCGCTGTCGCTGCCCGGCGAGACCGCCTGGCGCGCGGTGTGGGACCAGCTGGCGAAGATGGTCAAGGACAAGGCCGACAACACCAACAACCGCTTCGGCGTCGGCTCGGAGATCAACCGTCGCCTGACCGGCGGGCCCTTCCCGTTCTGGGGCTGCCCGCCCAAGGACGCCCTGACGACCCTGCAGCCCAAGCGCCCGCGAGAGCATGGCGCGGATGACCTGCCCGAATTCCGCTATGCCGACGAGGCCGCCAAGGGCGCGCACTCGATCTGGAAGCTCTACTACAACGGCTCGGTCGGTGGTCAGGCGATCATGGGCATCCCGGCCGTGCGCCGCCTGAAAGACGCGCGCGGCGACGCCGTGCGGGTGTGGCCGTTCGAGACCGGCTTCAAGACCCTGACCGAGGCCGACCTCGAGGGCGTCGCCGTGGTGACGGCCGAGGTCTATCCGTCGCTGATCAAGCCCGCCCCTGTGCACGGCGAGATCAAGGACCTGACCCAGGTGCGCACCCTGGCCGAGCACTTCGCCAAGCTGGACGAAGCCGGCAAGCTGGGCGCGGTGTTCGATGCGCCCAAGGGCCTGTCCGAGGAAGCTCTGGAAGCGGCCGCGACCGAAGAGGGCTGGATTCTGGGGGCCTAGCCCCCCTTCTCTTCCGCCAGCTTGCGGTCCCGCCAGTCCAGCATCCGGAACCTGAAGAGCAGGAAGCCGGCGGCCAGGAAGCTGGTGATGATGATCGAGATCAGCACCCCGTTCAGGCCCATGCCGCGCGGGATCGCCAGCCACCAGGCCAGCGGTCCCATGACCAGCGCGTAGCTGATCAGGTGGGTCACCGTCGGGATCCACACCTCGCCGCGCGCCCGCAGAGCCTGAGCGGCCACCACCTGCACCGCGTCGGGCGCGAAGAACAGACAGGCCAGCGCCATCGCCGGCAGGATCAGCGTCATGGCCGCCGGGTCGGTCGTATAGGCCAGGGCCACCCAGTGCTTGGCCGGATAGAGCAGCAGGCCAAACAGCGTCCCGATCACCGCGATCACCGCGAAGGCGATCCAGCCGGCCCGCTTCATCCCTTCCGGATCGCGCGCGCCATAGGCCCGGCCGACCTGCACGGCGGTGGCCGTGGCCACGCCCAGCGGGACCATGAAGACGATGGCCGAGACGTTCAGCACCACGGTGTAGGCGGCCACGGCGAGGCTGCCGATCCAGCCGCAGATCAGGTTCATGCCGGCGAAGGCCGAGACCTCGAAGAAGTTTGACGCGCCCGCGCCGTAGCCGATCTTGCGCTGCTCGATCTCCGCGGCCTTGTTGCGGGCCGGCTTGTCGAAGACGCCCAGCTCGCGGGACTCCTTCATGCGCAGGACATAGATCGCCAGGGCCACCGCCAGAGCGGTGCGGGCCACAAAGGTCGACCAGGCGCCGCCGACCGCGCCCAAGGCCGGCAGGCCGAAGGTGCCGGGCACGAACAGCAGGTTGGCGGCCAGGTTGACGACATTGGCCAGCCACATCATCACCGCCCCCGGCGCCGGCCGCGCCAGGCCTTCCAGCCAGAAGGTCAGCACCACCGAGATCGCATAGACCGGCAGCGACAGCGAGAAGACGATCAGCGGCGCGGTCGCCCCGTCGGCCAGGCCGTCCTTCAAGCCCATGGCGTGCAGGAACAAAGGCCCGAACAGCGCCAGCAGCGCCGCCGAGCCCAGGCCCAGCCAGGCGCCGTAGCTGAGGCCCCGCCGCAGCACCGCGCCTGTCTCGTGCGGATTGCCGGCTCCGATGGCGCGGGCGGTCATCACCTGCACGCCGACCAGCAGGCCGACCGTGGCGGTGACGAACACCGAGGTCGGGGCCCAGGCCATCGCGTGGAAGCCCAGTTGCCGGGCCGAGAAGTGGCCGACGACGATGGCGTCGGTCAGGCCCATGACCATGATGCCCAGGCGCGACAGCACGACCGGCCCCGCCAAGCGGAGCAGTTCGAGCAGATCGGTCAGAATGGGGCCGCGCGGCCGCTCCGAGGGGAGCGCCGTTCCGGCCGCGTCGCGCGGCATGGTGGTCACCAATGTCAAAGAAGGGGCGCAACCTGACCCATGCCTGCTTTTGCGGCAACCCGCTTTCGGCAAGGCTTGGAACATCGAGAGCAGCCAGCGGTTCTTCGGGTCAGCCCTTCAGGAGCGCCCGATGTCCGAGACCCAGACCCCCGAGTTCGAGCAGACCGGCGACCGCATCGCCCAGGCCTATCGCGACATCCAGGCCCCGCTGGACGCCAAGGAGGAGCGCTCGTTCAAGCCGAAAGAAGAGGACCCCAAGCGCAGCCGCGCCATGCAGGCCGGCGCCCGTCCCTACCCGGCTCCGCCCTACCCCGAGCAGCACCAGGCCAAGCCCGGCGACGAGGCCGCGCTCGATCCCGCCCCGATGTACGACGCGCCGTTCTACAGAGGCTCGGGCAAGCTGGAGCACAAGGTCGCCCTGATCACCGGCGCCGACAGCGGCATCGGCCGGGCCGTGGCGGTGCTGTTCGCCCGCGAGGGCGCGGACGTGGCGATCGGCTATCTGAACGAGGACCACGACGCCAACCTGACCCGCATGGCCGTCGAGGCCGAAGGCCGCCGCGCCATTCTGCTGCCCGGCGACGTCGCCGATCCGGCCTACGCCAAGGCGGCGGTCGAGAAGACAGTGGCCGAACTGGGCCGCCTCGACATCCTGGTCAACAACGCCGCCTTCCAGGAGCACGTGCTCGACTTCGAGGACCTGACCGAAGAGCACTTCGACCGCACCCTGCGGACCAACCTCTACGGCTATTTCCACATGGCCAAGGCGGCGGTGAAGCACCTGCCCAATGGCGGCTCTATCATCAACACCGGCTCGGTCACCGGCCTGCTCGGCAACAAGGACCTGCTGGACTACTCGATGACCAAGGGCGGCATCCACGCCTTCACCCGCTCGCTGGCCACCCACCTGATCGAGAAGGGCATCCGCGTGAACGCCGTGGCGCCGGGTCCCGTCTGGACCCCGCTGAACCCGGCCGACAAGCTGGGGCCGGACGTCGCCCAGTTCGGGGCCAAGACCCCGATGAAGCGCGCCGCCCAGCCGGAGGAGATCGCACCGGCCTACGTGTTCCTCGCCTCGCCCCAGACCGCCAGCTACATCACCGGCGAGATCCTGCCGATCATTGGCGGGTATGCTGGAGGCTAGTGCGGCCAAACCTCCGCCAGCACCTTGGCCTGGCCGTCCTTGAGGCTGACCTCCATCGACGGCTCCTCGGGCTTGCCGGCCGCGAACAGTTCGTAGATCAGCATGCCGTCGGCCTGCTTGCTCTCGATCACCCGCACCGGCTTGATCGCCTTGCCCGAGGCGGCGGCGGTGTCGCGGACGATCTTCGGCGCATTGGCCCAGGCGACGTCGCGCTGGGTCTCGACGATCTCCCAGGCGCCGTTCTTCTCCAGCAGGTCGAACTCGATCTCCGAGCCGTCGGGCATGTGGCCCTCGACGTCGTAGTAGCGGCGGTCCTCGCGCTCCTTGAACTCGGCTTCCTTGATGGTCAGGCCCGGCGCGGCGGCCTTGACGACCGAGACCACGGCGGCCGGCAGGTCCTTGGCGGCGACCGGGGTGATCTTGGTCTCGGCCATGGCGCCCAGCGCGAAGGACAGGACCCAGAGGGCGGGGTGGCTCATGGCGATCTCCTTGAAGGGACGCCCGACCCTAAACCGACGGCGGCGTGCTATGCACTCGACTCAATTCAGGGAGTCGAAAAAATGGCCCGCCGCGTCGCGCTCGTGTCCTTGCTGGTCGCCGACTATGACGAGGCCATCGGCTTCTATGTCGGCAAGCTGGGCTTCACCCTGGTCGAGAACACCGACATGGGCCACGGCAAGCGCTGGGTCGTGGTCTCGCCCGGCAGCGACGGCACCAACTTCCTGCTGGCCCGCGCCACCGGCGACCAGGCCGAGGCCATCGGCCGCCAGGGCGGCGGACGCGTCTGGCTGTTCCTGCACACGGACGACTTCGCCGGCGACCACGCCCGCATGAGCGCCGCCGGCGTCACCTTCCTGGAAGAGCCCCGTCACGAGGCCTACGGCACGGTGGCGGTGTTCGAGGACCTTTCCGGCAATCGCTGGGACCTGCTGCAACCCAAGAATTGAGACATTGATGCGCCGACTGCTGACCCTGCTTGCGGCGGTCGCCGCGCTCTCCGTTTCCGTCGCCGAAGCCGCCCAACCTTCTCCAAAAGGAATGGCCAAGATCCGCGTGCTCTATCTCGACCAGTCGGTCGGGTTCGTGCACAGGCCGGTCGCGCGCCCGGCCAACAGCAACGGTCCGACGCAGTCCGAGATCGCCCTGGCCGAGATCGGGGCCAAGACCGGCGCCTTCACCGTCGAGTCCACCCAGGACGCCCGGGTGATCACGCCGGAGAAGCTGAAGAGCATCGACGTCCTGATCTTCTACACGACCGGCGAGCTGCCGATCTCGGCCGAGAACTGGGCGGCCGTCCAGAAGTGGGTCGAGAGCGGCAAGGGCGGGTTCGTGGGCCTGCACAGCGCCACCGACACCCACTGGGACTATGCCGGCCCCGGCCAGACCTACACCGCCTTCATCAACGGCAAGTTCGCCGGCCATCCTTGGACGCAAGGGACCCCGATCACGGTCCAGGCGCTGGGCGGCAAGGACCCGGTCAACACCGCCTGGCCGGCCCGCTTCCCCTATGCCGAGGAGATCTATCAGTACTCGGACTATGACCCGACCAAGGTCCGCGCGCTGCAGGCGCTGGACTTCACCGACATGGCCCTGAAGCGCCCGTGGTTCGTGCCGGTCACCTGGACCCGCCAGATCGGCCAGGGCCGCCTGTTCCAGACCAGCATCGGCCACACGCCCAGCACCTGGAACGACCCGCTCTATCGCGCCCAGATCCTGGAGGCCGTGCGCTGGACCGCCCACCGCAAGCCGGGCGCGGCCAAGCCCAATCCGGACGAGCAGGCCCTGTGGGCCCTGCGCTCGCTGTTGGCCTATGACGGCCGCCCCAAGGCCGAGGTCGAGGCGCGCCTGGCCAAGCTTTCCAAGGCCGATCCGGCCTGGCTGCGCGACGCCGCCGCGCGCACGGCGGCCCTGCGTCCGCTGTGGCCCGCCAAGCCCGACAGCGACAAGGCCCCGTTCGACGCGGCCTACAAGGCGGTGCTGGACGACGTCGTGGCGAAGTCGGGCGGCTAAGCCTCGCCGAAGGCCTCGGCAGCGTAGGTCCGCAGCTGGCTGGCGATGTCCGCCGGCCAGGCCTGGATCCGCGCCTCGAAGCCCGCATCGTCGCCGGCGAACAGGGCCCGCATGGCCTCCTCGAAGTCCGGCAGGTCGCCGCCGATCGCCGAGGCGAAGCGGTAGGCCGCCTCGCGGGCGGCGCGGATACGGTCAGGGCCTTCGCTGGCCCGGCGCGCGGCCTCGACCAGCTTGCGCAGGGCCACCGAGGCGCCGCCGGGCTGCGAAGCCAGCCAGTCCCAGTGGCGGGGCAGCAGGGTCACCTCGCGCGCCACCACGCCCAGCTTGGGACGGCCACGTCCACGCGGGGCCTCCTCCGGCGGCGCAAGACGCACGGCCAGGGCCTCGGGTCCGCCGCTGAGGTCGAAGTCCACCGACCGGCCCGTGGGGTCGAAGATCAGCACCCCCGCCTCGCCGATCAGCCTCTGCGCCGCCAGGGCCGCGTCTAGGCGCGAACCGACCGCCACGCGGGCTTGGCCGTGGAACACGACAAAGAGCTCGTCCATCAGTTCAGCCCCGTGGCGTTCAGCGCCTGGACCCAGTGGGCGCGGCGATCCTTGAGTTTCGAGGTCTTCATGGCCCCGTCTAGGCCCTCGGTGTCGACCACTTCGACGGCCTCGAACACGAAGGCGTCCGCGCCATGGGTGTTCCAGGCGGCCTGCAGGGTCTTCTCGCGATGCGAACCCAGACGCAGCGAGAACCACACGCCGTTCTGACGGTTGGACAGGTCCGGCGCCACGCCGACCCACGCCTGGCCGGTCGGGACGCAGCGCACGGCGTAGATGCCGGCCTCGACCTTGCGTTCCTTGTATTCGCGCAGCAGCGCCTTGCGTCCGGACATGCTCATCTCCTCGGAGACGCGCCTTTTACCCGGATGAAATGCAAAGTCAATATTGCCCGGGTATTATCCTTCGGCAGCGCGGAAGGCGACGTAGCCCCGCTCGACCAGACGCCGGGTCGCCTCATAGGCCGCGGCCAGCTCCTCATAGGCCGTGCGCAGGTGGGCCAGACGGGCGACCTGGGCCTCGGACAGCGTAGCGCCCGCGTCGGCCATCGACGCGGCCTCGGCCACCCACTTGGCGCGGGCGGTCGCGGTGGCCACGGCCAGGCGCTGGAAGCGCCCGGCGTCGGCGTGCGGCACGGTCGCGCCTAGCACCGCCTTGTTCGAGGCGAAGGCGGTATAGTCGATCTGCTCCAGATAGCCGCGCAGGCGGCGTTGGACCTGGGGATCGACGTCGTTGGGCTCGAAGTGGTCGCCGGTGCGGCGGGTGCTGGAAGTCATGATCGCCATGACGGTCTCCATCCGGCCGAGATCGGCCGTTCTGACAGGAAGCCTGCGCCTCACAGCTTAAGGACGGGTTGAGGCGCGATGCGACGTATCGACTGACGCGGAGGTTGATTTATTACAGATGTAGCATAAGCTCCAACCAACCAAGGAGCTCCCATGCGCTGGATCGCCGTTGTCGTCGCCGTAGCCCTCGCGAGCGCGCCCCTGCCCGCCCTGGCTGGACCGACCCAGACCATCACCCAGTTCAAGGTCTCCGAGCAGGAAGCCCAGGACCAGGAGGTCCTGAAGAAGGCCTATCAGGCCGGCTCGCTGCAGGCCGCGAAGGCGTTCGAAAAGGATCTGGCCACGGTCCTGAGCCACGCCCCGGCCAGCTATCCGCAAATCGAACGCCAGGGCGACACGACCATCGTCCGCTCGCGCTCGGGCACGACCGGCATGAGCGGCGCGATCCTGATCAGCGCGCTCAACGGCAAGGAGGGCAAGTCGGGAACCGTCGCCACCAGCCTCAACACCTACGCCATGGCCGCCCTGCTGCTGGGCTCGATCGCCAACGAGCGGCGCGACCCGCGCGCGGCCATCGCCTATCTGGACAAGGGCCTGGCCTTCCAGCCCGACAACCTGGCCCTGATCACCGAGAAGGGCGGCGCGCTGGTGGTGCTGAAGCGCTTCTCCGACGCCCTGGATCTCTACGAAAGCGCCGAGAAGATCGACTTCATCACCAAGCTGCTGGAGCCCGGCGGCGAGGCGCGGGTGCTGCGCGGCAAGGGCTTCGCCCTGATCGAGCTGAAGCGCTTGGACGAGGCCCAGGCCGCCTATGAGGCGGCGCTGAAGCTGGAGCCCAACCACGCCGGCGCCAAGGCCGAGCTGGAGTACATCCAGAAACAGCGCCGCGGCGGCCCACAGGCCGATATCGGCCTGGTCACCGGCGACAAGGCCAAGGACGGCGACGCCGCCCCGGCCAAGCCATAACCGCTACAGCAGCTTGCGGAAGCCCAGGCGCACCGTCCGGCCCAGCGGGTCCAGATAGTCGCGCTGATAGGCCTGAGGCGTCGCGCCGTTCTGGTCGTGCACAGACTGCTTGGCGTCGAAGACGTTCTCGAAGTTCAGCGACATCTGGGCGCCCTTCAGGAACGGATGCTTGTCGACCAAAGCCTTGCGCGCGGGGCTGTTGAAGGTGGCGAACAGGTTCACGCCCAGCGTCGCCAGGTCCGAGAAGTACAGGGTCTGGCCGCCGGTCGAGCCGCCGTCGACCCAGGTCGAGGCCTTCCAGGCGCCGTTGAAGCGGAAGCCCAGGCCGTCCTTGAAGTAGCCGCCCTGGACCGAGACCTCGTGGCGCGCCTGGCCGTTACGGCTGCTGATCGCCGCGCCGTCCAGCTGGTCCAGAACCGGCATGCCCTTGCGGACCGTGATCTCATCGCTGAGACGCCAGGTGTGATAGACCGACAGCTGGAAGAGGCCCTGCCCCGGTCGCATCATGCCGGGAGGCGGGCCACCCATGCCGCCGCCGGGACCACCGCCGCCCGGAGGGCTGCCCATGCGCATCATGCCACCGCCGGGAGGACCACCGCCCGCGCCGCCGCCAAAGCGCGCGCCCGGGTTGGCCGCGCCCGGCGTCGGCGTGCCGATCGCCTTGAACAGGTTGAAGCCCCAGCGGATGTTCTCGGTCTGGGCGCTGGCGAAGTTCACCGGCCGCGCGTCGATCGACAGCAGGCGCCCCGAGGCGTCGCGCACGAAGCGGTCCGGGAAGGCCCGCTCCAGGTCCGGCGTGATCGACGGGAAGCTGGCGATCATGTCCTTGATCTCGGACCGCGTGTAGGTGCCGTTGAAGGTCAGCTCGATCTTCGAGAACGGCTTGTAGTTGACGCCGAACTTGGCGACCTGGCGATTGTCGTTCAGCAGGTTCGCATTGCCGCCGTCGGTGCGGCTGATGATCACCGTCTGGCCGGTCGTGAAGTCGAACACCGAGACGTTCGGGGTCACCACGGTCGGATCGTTGATCTGGTTGGTCGTCGGCGCGCCCTCTTCGTCGGTGTAGCTGGCGATGAAGCTGAGCGGCTTGATCGGCGACCAGTTCAGGCCCCCGCCCAGGGTGGTCAGCCCGCCCAGGTCCGACAGGTTGTCGTAGCCGGCGTTGAAGTTGGCCGACAGGTCGCCCAGCTTGGCCAGAACGTTCTGGCGGGTGCTGGTGATCGGCAGGTTGAAGCTGCTCTGGAAGCTCTCGGTCGTGCGCGTGATGTCGCGCTTGGTGGTCACGCCCGAGCGGACGGTCTCGGAGTCCAGGCCCTTGCTGTTGGCCCCGACCTTGAACGTCGTCTGCAGGCCGCCGGCCGGCAGCATGACCAGGTTGCCGTTCAGGACGAGCTCCGCGCTGGCCGCGGTCGAGATCGAGTGAGCCGTGTCGGGCGCCATGGCCTTGTAGAGCGTGGGCGAGATGACACCGAACGGATTGACGGTCGGGTCGCCGGCCGCCACCGCCGCCTGGAACGCCGAGGCGTCTAGGCCCCGGCCGGTCTCGGTGTCGGTCTTGGTGCGGTCGAAGTCGCCGGTGACGTTCCAGCGCCAATCCTTGACCCGGCCGTTGGCGGCCATGCTGACCTGGGTGCGCAGGGTGTCGACGTCGCGCGACAGGGCGCCCGGCGCATCGATATAGCGATAGCCGGTCACCGCCTGCGAGAACGGCGAGAACGGGCTGCCGCCCGGCAGGGTGAAGGCGATGCCCGGCAGGCCCAGCAGCGCGTGGCTGCTGCTGTCTTCCAGGTTGCCGCTGAGCGTCACTTGCGTCTGCTTGTTCAGGTCGCGGCTGATCGAGCCCTTGAACGTGCCCTTGTCGGCCTTGGAGATCAGCGAGCGGCTGGCCGTCAGGTCGCCGGTGTTGTAGCGGCCGGCCAGCGGACCGAAGTCGGCCAGCGGCGCGCGGCCGTTCACCGCCGAGTCCGGCACGCCCGCGAAGCTGGACGCCACGGTCGGATCCAGGTTGCTCCCGTTCGGGCTGGCGACGTTGCCCACGAGGTCGAACGGCTGGCCGTTGGGCGAACGCACGATGTTGCGGTCGGTCTCCAGCAGGTACGGGTCGTGCGACAGCTGGACGTCGACGTTCCAGCGCTTGTCGCCGTCGATGTTGACGCGGTTGCCGCCGACGTTCGGCGCGACGCGGCCACCATCCGTGGCAACCGTCACGGCGCCCTGCACCTGGAGGGCGTTGTAGTTCTTCTTGAGGATGATGTTCACGACCCGCTGGTCGGCCTTGTAGCCGTAGCTGAGCGCGACCTCCTCGGGCAGCACCTGGAAGCGCTCGATGGCTTCCGGCGGGATGCCCTGGATCTCCTGGAAGCCCGAGATGCGGCGGCCGTTGATCAGCAGCACCGGCCCGCCGCCGCCATCGCGGCCGCGCGTGCTGGTGGTCTGCGGAGTGAGCATGGTGAGCAGCTCGCCGATCGAACCGGCGCCGAAGCTCTTGATCTCTTCCTCGTTCAGCTCGATCTCGGGCTCGATATTGCCCTCGACCTTGCCGCGCGGATCGGCCTGGATGACAAGGCCCTCGACCTCGTTGGGGCCGTCGTCCTTGACCTGAGGCTTCTTCGGATCGGCCTCGGCGACCGCCTCGGGCGGGGCCGGAGCTGTGATCGCCGGCGCGGCCGAGGCGGCGGTCACGGGGTCGAGCGCGGCCGAGGCCAGTCCGTAGAACAGGATCGTCGAAAGGGTCATCAGGCCCACAGAACACGAGTGACAAGGGACGTCGTCGCTCGGCCGCGCCAACGCTGGGTTGCCGCTCCTTACGGGGGTGCGACGCCCTCCGCAACGCCCCCCGGCGTTAAGAAAAAGCAATGCAGCATAAAGCGCACACTCGTGTGTCTTCGAACGCCTAAACAGCGTTCAGGCATTGAAATCTGGTCACATTTTCGGCCATCGCGTGTTGCACGCGAAACGATGTTGCGGTGCGGAAACAAACTGCGCCGTCATGCCGCAAGGGCGCCCGAACAGGGGATTGGAAGCGTCGCTCGCAGCGCCCCGAAGCGAGCGACGCAATCCTTGCGTGTTACTTCTCGAGGAAGGGCTGGAAGCCGCCGTAGATCATCCGCTTGCCGTCAAACGGCATGTTGTCCGGCTGATAGGCGTTCATGCGTTCGTCGGCCATGACCTTGGCGTTGATCGCGTCGCGGCTGGCGCGGTCCGTATAGGTGATCCACGAGAACACCACGACCTCGTCCTCCTTGGCCTGGACGGCGCGCGGGAACGAGGTCAGCTCGCCATAGGGCACGTCGTCGCCGAAGCACTCGACGTAGGACAGCGCGCCGTACTCCATCCAGACCTCGGCCCCCAGCTGGGCCATCGCCTTGTAGGCGTCCAGCTTGTCCTTGGGCACCGCGAGCACGAAACCATCGACATAGGCCATGACGTTTCTCCCTGGGTTGTCGTCGTTGACGACACAAGGACGTTCAGTGTCCGGGTGTTCCGACACTCCCGTCGCGAATTTTCGTGATCAGGCCCGTGATCGCCTTGGCGTGGCCGCCCGACAGGTCCGAGTCCGGGAAGATCGCCAGGGGCACGTCGGGGACCAGCCCCCTGCCCTCCAGGTCCTCGCCGTTCGGCCCCTTGTAGAGCTCGGCCGGCAAGGCCAGGGCCCAACCGTTGGGCAGCGGCTTGGGCAGCTGGTCCGAGAACGCCCCGCGCGTCGTGCCGCCCACCTGGGTGACATTGGGCAGGGCCTTCATCATCAGGGTGAAGGTCTCGCCGGCGCTGACGGTGATGTCGCTGGTGACCAGGTAGACCGGCCCGGTGAAGCTGACCGCGCTGGCCGGCTCGAGCTTGACCGGCTGCGGCGGCGCCTTGGCCCCGACCGGGACCTTGGCATAGGCCGCGCGCAGCTGGCCGGCGAAGCGGCCGGCGATCCGCTGGCCGATGACGTCGTAGCCGCCGCGGTTGTTGCTGACGTCGACGATCACCGCCTTGGCCACGGAAAAGGCGGTCAGGGCCTCGTCCAGCACGGCGTCCAGCGGCCGGGGATCGTCCGGCGCGGCATTGCGGGCGAAGGCGCCCATGGTGACGATGTTCAGGTAGCCGATGTCGTCGACCCGGCCCCAGAACACGCGGTTGTTGGCCGCCTGCCGCCCCTTGCCTTGCAGGATCCCGGTCAGGATGCCTTCGCGATAGGCCTGCAGCCAGGCCTTCTCCTCGCCCTGCGGGTCGGCGGCGTGGACGCGGTTCAGGGTTGGGGACTCGCCCGGCTCCAGGTCGCGCTGGGCCCCGCCGACCATGCCGTGCAGCTCGACATGCGGATCGTCGAGACCGGCCAGCAGGCCCGACAGCGCGGTCCACAGCTGCATGTCGGTGGCGGTCGGGCTGACCTGGGCCAAGGCGGCGGCCTTGCGCGCCGACCAGTCCAGCTTGCGCTCGGCCGAGCGCGGATAGTAGGCGGCGAAGGTGTCGGCGGCGAAGGCGACGATGCGGTCGGGCGTCCAGGCGGCCGCAGCGATGCAGGGCGTGGGCAGGTTCGGCAGCTTGTCGAACAGATAGCGCGTGCTGTCGGCGCTGCCGGTCAGCGAGATCGTCCCCTGCCCCTCGGCCCGCCACAGGCTCATGACGCCGTCCGGATCGGGCTCGCGGCGCGGGTCGGGATAGCAGGCCTCGCCAGCGGTCTGGAACAGCTGGGCGCCGTCCGGCCCGAACTGCACGATCCAGCCATAGCCGCGCGACTTCCAGGCCCCGCGCAGCTCGGCGGCCACGGGCTGGCCCTTCGCCTGCACCGGCCAGAACGGACTATCGGCCAACGCCGGCCCGGCGATAGCGAGAACGGCGACGGCCGCCAGGAGACTCAAACGTTTCATGGCGGCGACGGTGAAGATGTCTCCACCGCCGCGCCAGTGAAATCGGCCTATTCGGTCTTCAGATAGATCTCCGACCCCTGCTCTTTGAACTTCTCACTCATCTGCGCCATCCCGAGCTCGGCGTTGTTCGGCGCGATGCCGGCGGCGAAGTCGCGGACTTCGTGGCTGATCTTCATCGAGCAGAACTTGGGGCCGCACATCGAGCAGAAGTGGGCGGTCTTGTGCGCTTCCTTCGGCAGGGTCTCGTCGTGGAACTTGCGGGCCGTTTCCGGATCGAGGCCCAGGTTGAACTGGTCCTCCCAGCGGAACTCGAAGCGCGCGCGGCTGATGGCGTCGTCCCACATGGCCGCGCCGGGGTGCCCCTTGGCGAGGTCCGCGGCGTGGGCGGCCAGCTTGTAGGTGATGACGCCCGTTTTCACGTCGTCGCGGTCCGGCAGGCCCAGGTGCTCCTTGGGCGTGACGTAGCAGAGCATCGCCGTGCCGAACCAGCCGATCATCGCCGCGCCGATCGCCGAGGTGATGTGGTCGTAGCCGGGCGCGATGTCCGTGGTCAACGGGCCCAAGGTGTAGAAGGGGGCCTCGTGGCAGTGCTTCAGCTGCTCGTCCATGTTGGCCTTGATCTTGTGCATGGCCACGTGGCCCGGCCCTTCGATCATCACCTGGACGCCGTGGTTCCAGGCCACCTTGGTCAGCTCGCCCAGGGTGCGCAGCTCCGAGAACTGGGCCTCGTCATTGGCGTCGGCGGTCGAGCCCGGACGCAGGCCGTCGCCCAGCGAGAACGACACGTCGTAGGCGCGCATGATCTCGCAGATGTCCTCGAAGCGCTCGTAGAGGAAGTTCTCCTTGTGGTGCGCCAGGCACCACTTGGCCATGATCGAACCGCCGCGCGAGACGATGCCGGTGACGCGCTTGGCGGTCATCGGGATGAACGGCAGGCGCACGCCGGCGTGGATCGTGAAGTAGTCGACGCCCTGCTCGCACTGCTCGATCAGGGTGTCGCGGAAGACCTCCCAGTTCAGGTCCTCGGCCACGCCGTTGACCTTTTCCAGCGCCTGGTAGATCGGCACGGTGCCAATCGGAACGCTCGAGTTGCGGATGATCCAGTCGCGGATGTTGTGGATGTTGCGGCCCGTCGACAGGTCCATGACCGTGTCGGCGCCCCAGCGCGTGGCCCAGACCAGCTTGTCGACCTCGTCGGCGACGGTGGAGAGCACGGCCGAATTGCCGATATTGGCGTTGATCTTGACCAGGAAGTTGCGGCCGATCGCCATCGGCTCCAGCTCGCCGTGGTTGATGTTGGCCGGGATGATGGCGCGGCCGCGGGCGATTTCCTGGCGCACGAACTCGGGCGTCACGAAGTCGGGGATCGAGGCGCCGAAGTCCTCGCCGTCGCGCACGCATGGACGGTCCTGCTCGCGGCGCAGGTTCTCGCGGATGGCGACATATTCCATCTCGGCCGTGATGATGCCGGCGCGGGCATATTCCAGCTGGGTGACCGGCTTGCCGGGCTTGGCGCGGTAGATGGTGCGGCCGTTGTCCGGGAACTCAGGGGCCAGGTGCTTGCCCTGGGCGAAGCCGTTGTCCTCGGGCTTCACCTGGCGGGGCTCGGTGACCACATCGACGTCGCCGCGCGCCACGACCATGGCTTCGCGGGTGCGCGGCAGGCCCTTCTCGATGTCGATGGCGATGGTCGGGTCGCTGTAGGGGCCGGACGGATCGTAGATCGTCACCGGCGGCTCGTTGGCCGACGGGTGGACGGCCACTTCGCGGAACGGCACGCGGATGTCGGGGAACAGTTCGCCGGCCTGATAGACCTTGCGCGAGCCGGGGATCGGGCCGGTCGAGATCGTCTCGGCCACGGATTTGATGGTGGTCTGGATATTCATTTCGGGCGCTCCTCAAGCTTCTAAGGAGACCCGGACGTGTCGCGCTTGAGTCGGTTTACGGATGGGCTGATGGCGCCGCGACCGCGTTCCCTCCCTTCGCCGGCATGACCCGGATCAGGTTCTACGGGTCAGGGCGAAAGCCCAATCTCAGCCGCGCAAGCGACCCCCCGGTGAACAGAATCCGGACACTAGGCGCGTTGCCGCTAGGGTCAAGGCCTACCTACGGACGATGTTCGGCGAGCGGCCTCGGGTGTTTACTCTCCTCATCTTAGGCGGAGACCGCGCCATGCCCTTCCAAACCGATCGCCGCGCCCTGCTGCTGGGCGCGCTTGGAGCCACCCTCGCCGGCCCCGCTATGGCCCGAACACCGGCCAAGAACATCGTGCTGGTGCATGGCGCCTGGGCCGACGGCTCGTGCTGGAGCGAGGTGATCCCGCGCCTGCAAGCCAAGGGCTTCAACGTCACGGCGGTGCAGAACCCGTTGACCTCGCTGGCCGACGACGTGGCGGCCACGCGCCGCGTGCTGGCCCGGCAGGACGGCCCGACCGTGCTGGTCGGCCACTCGTGGGGCGGCGTGCCGATCACCGAAGCGGGCCTGGACCCGAAGGTCACGGCCCTCGTCTATGTCGCCGCCCGCGCCCCGGACGCCGGCGAGGACTTCAACGCCCTGGCCGCCACCTACCCGACCATGCCGGTGCGCGCCGGCGTGCAGACCGCCGAAGGCTTTTCCTGGCTCTCGAAGGAGGCGTTCCTGCGCCATTTCGCCGGCGACGTCGAACCGACAAAAGCCCTGGCGCTGTACGCCACGCAGCAGCCGATCGCCGCTAGCCTGTTCGCCGGCAAGACCACCGTGGCGGCCTGGCGCGAGAAGCCCAGCTTCTACGCGGTCTCGGCCAAGGACGAGACCACCAATCCGGACTTGGAGCGCTTCCTGGCCAAGCGGATGAAGGCCACGACCATCGAGCTGCCGTCCAGCCACGTGTCGATGATCTCGCACCCCAGGGAGATCACCGACCTGATCCTCCGCGCGGCCGGGTGACGGTTAATTCACTTGCCGTTGGTGGGCTGGCACGCGATCCGGAGACCCACGTTCTTCCGGAGAGCCATCATGACCTTCCGCCGCTTCGCCCTGCCGGTCCTCTGCGCCCTCGTGGCCACGCCGGCCTTCGCGCAGGAAACCTATCCGAAGATGATCCCCACGCCGGGCGGCGAGGTGATCATCCCCTCGGAGCGCAATCAGAAGGCCTATGACGAATTCAAATACGCCCCCGCCCGCCGGGCCGGCGACATGCTCTACGTCTCGGGCGCGGTCGCCGGGCGCGGCAAGGACGAGGGCACCGACCCGGAGTCGTTCAAGCGTCAGGTTCGCCGCGCCTTCGTGGCCCTGGACAACACGCTGAAGGCCTCGGGCGCGACCTTCGACGACGTGGTGATGATCAACAGCTTCCACGTCTGGGAAGGCCCCGACCAGCCCGCCCCGCGCTGGGAGCAGTTGGGCATGATCAACGCGGTCAAGAGCGAGTTCATCAAGGGCGCTCAGCCGGCCTGGACGGCCGTCGGGACCACCGGCCTGCTGCCGGCCGGCGGCATCGTCGAGATCCAGCTGATCGCCTACGCCCCGAAGAAGAAATAGCCCCTAGAGCCGGCGCGCGGCGAACGTATCGCAGGCCGACGGGTCGCCCTGGTCGTAGCCGCGCGTGAACCAGCGCATGCGCTGGGCGCTGGAGCCGTGGGTGAAGCTGTCGGGCACGACCTGGCCTTGGGTCTGCTTCTGGATGGTGTCGTCGCCGACCGCGGCGGCGGCGCCCAGGCCGTCCTCGATGTCGGCGCGGTTGATGACGATCTTGCCGCCCGAGGCCTCGCCCGCATGGGCCGCCCAGACGCCGGCATAGCAGTCGGCCTGCAGCTCCAGCCGCACCGATCCGCTCTCCTCGCCGCGCGCGCCCAGACGGCGGGCCTGCTGGTCGGCGCCCAGCAGATGCTGGACGTGGTGGCCGATCTCGTGGCTGACGACATAGGCGCGGGCGAACTCGCCCTTGGCCCCGAAGCGGCTTTCCAGCTCCTGCCAGAACGACAGGTCCAGATAGACCTTCTGATCGGCCGGGCAATAGAACGGCCCCATGGCCGACTGGCCCGTGCCGCAGCCGGTGCCGGTGGCCTGCTTGTAGAGCACGATCGCCTCGGGCGGACGGTAGTCGACGCCCTCGTTGCGGAAGATCGGTGTCCAGACGTCCCGGTTCGAGGTCTCGACCACGTCGATGAACTGGCCTTCGCGGTCGGAGACCTCACCGCGCGTGCCTTCCTGCGCGGCGGGCTGCTGCAGCCCCTGCGTGGCCTCCATCGTCGTGCGCGGATCGATGCCGAACACGAAATAGCCGATGGCGGCCAGCACCACCGCGCCGATGCCGCCGCCGGCGACGCCCACAGGCCCAATGCCGCGTCGATCCTCGATATTACCGGACCGGCGACCGCCTTCCCACTCCATGCGTGATCCTCGTTGCTAGCGCTGTTGCTTGGGTTCGCTGGCCGGCCGGATGGCCCGCATGCGCGCATTGCTCTCGTCCAGCGCCGCCTGCGTCAAGCGCTCAAGCTGGAGCGACGACGCGGTGAGGTCGCTATCGCGCTGCGGCAGCGCGTCCGTCGGCGCCGGCCGCAGGCTCGGCTCGGCGCGCTGAGCCTCCAGGCCGCGCAGCCGGACGGCCGTGTCGGCCCGGGTCTGAGCGTTGGAGATTTCGGTCTGGCTGGCCGACTCCGCGCGCCGGGCGTCCTGCAGGGCGTGCTCGGTCATGAAGCGGTCCTGCAACGCGGTCTGCCCCCAGGCGAGCTCGGAATAGGCCGCGCCGCTCAGGCTCGCCAGGCCGGCCGTCAGCAAGAGAAACGTGCGCGTCATCGAACCTACTCCCGGATACGGAGGCGGCCGACGACGCGCCGGACGCGTCAGGGCCGCTTGACCGTGAAACGCGCGAGTTCGGTCTTCGGCGCCGGCCAGTCGGGTTTCAGCTCGGCCGCGCGCGAATAGTCCTTGTAGGCGGCGGTCAGGTCGCCCAGGCCCTCATTGGCCAGGCCGCGATTGAAGAAGGCCTTCTCCGGGGCCTTCACACCCATGGTCAGGCCCTTGTCGATCTGCTCGACGCCTTCCTTGTAGCGCTCCTCGCCGACGAAGGTCGCGCCGCGGTTCACATAGGCCTCGCCCAGGTTGGGATCGAGGCTGGAGGCCTGGTCGAAGTCGGCGCGGGCGGCGCCGAACTGGCGCTGGCGCATCTGCAGCACGCCGCGATTGACGAAGGTGCGGGCCCGGTCGCGGAAGTTCAGGGTCTCGACCTCGAGGGCCGTGGTGCAGGCCAGGACGGCGCGGTTGTCTGTCCGGCCCTTCTCGGCCGCGTCGGAACACTCCTGGGCCGAGCCGCCGCCGATGATCATGTTCGAAGCGCCGGCGGCTCCGGCGGCGGCCAGGACGGACGCAGCGCAGAGGGCGGCGAGAGGGATCGCTCGCATATGTCTTCCTCCCATCGGGCCGGTCTCTATGGCCGGCCGCTTATGAGGCGATCATAGCACCGTCGTGGACCTGATCGAAGCGGCGCCATCGCATCGCGCGCGGGTCGTGCTAACAGAGGCGGCGAGTCCCCTCAGGAACCCGCGTCATGCATCTCGCCCGCTTTCCCCGCGCCCGCTTCGCCCACCTGCCCACGCCGCTGGAGCCCCTGCCCCGCCTGGGCGCGGAGCTCGGCATCGACCTCTGGGTCAAGCGCGACGACTGCACGGGCCTGGCCGGCGGCGGCAACAAGACCCGCAAGCTGGAGTTCCTGCTCGGCGAAGCCCTGGAGCAAGGCGCCGACACCCTGGTGACCCAGGGCGCGGTGCAGTCCAACCACGTGCGCCAGACCATCGCCGCCGGCGCCCGCTTCGGCCTGAAGACCGAAGTGATCCTGGAAGAGCGCACGGGCTCCAAGGCCAGCGACTACATGGGCAACGGCAACGTCCTGCTGGACAAGCTGATGGGCGCGGCGATCCGCTACGTGCCGGGCGGCACGGACATGGTCGCCGAGCTGGAAGCCACCGCCGACAGCGTCCGCCAGCGTGGCGGCAAGCCCTATGTCATCCCCGGCGGCGGCTCGAACACGGTCGGCGCCCTGGGCTATGTCGACTGCGCCCGCGAGTTCGTCGTCCAGGCCGACCAGATGGACCTGAAATTCGACCGCTTCGTCACCGCCACCGGCAGCGCCGGCACCCACGCGGGCCTGGTCGCCGGCTTCGCGGCCCTGTCGGTCGACATCCCGATCCTGGGCTTCGGCGTCCGCGCCCCCAAGGCCAAGCAGGAAGAGAATGTCTTCAACCTGGCCGTCGCCACCGCCGAGAAGATCGGCGCGGCCGGCCGCGTGACCCGCGACATGGTCGTGGCCGACTGCGACTATGTCGGCGAAGGCTATGGCTTGGTGGACCAGGGCGTGATCGACGCCCTGACCCTGGCCGCCCAGACCGAGGGCCTGTTGTTCGACCCCGTCTATTCGGGCAAGGCGCTGAAGGGTCTGATCGACCAGGCCAAGAAGGGCGCGTTCAAGGGCGAGCGGGTCGTGTTCCTGCATACCGGCGGCGCCCAAGGCCTGTTCGGCTATCAAAGCGTGCTGGAGCCCGCCCTAGGCTGAGGAGTAGAGCGATGAGCAAGATCCTCGGCGTCTTGGGCGGCATGGGTCCGGCGGCGACCCTGGACTTCCTGGCGAAACTCCAGGCCGCCACGCCGGTCAAGCGCGAGCAGGACCACCTGCGGGTGCTGGTCGACATCAATCCCAAGGTGCCGGACCGTAACGTCGCCACTTCGGACCCCGGTCCGGTGCTCGCGGCGATGGCGACGGGCTTGCGCGATGGCGGGGCCCAGGTCCTGGCCATCGCCTGCAACACCGCCCACGCCTATGCCGAGGAGGTCCGCGCCTCGGGGCTGCCGCTGGTCGACATGCTGGAAACGGCGGGCCTGGCCGCCCAGGCCAAGGGCGCCAGCGTCGTCGGCGTGCTGGGCACCAGCCTGGCGCTCAGCCTCTATCGCGACCGCTTCTCGCACATGGGGCTGGAGGTGGTGATGCTGGACGACCACGAGCAGGTCGAGTTCATGGCCCTGCTCTATCGCATCAAGCAGGGCGATGTCGGCCCCACCTCACGCGAGACCATGGCCGCCCTGGCCCACCGCCTGGTCGGCAAGGGCGCTCAGGGCGTGGTGGCGGGCTGTACGGAAGTGCCGCTGGTGCTGGACGCAGGCGACCTGTCGGTCCCGTTCCTGGATGCGACGGAAGAGCTGGCGAAGCGCTGCGTCGAGGTCTGCCTTACGGCGTGATCGACGGCCGGGCCTCGTCGTAGGTGGCCTCGAACATGCCCAGCAGGGCCGCCGCGCCGCGCGAGGCCTGGGCCATGCGCAGCAGCGCCGCGCGGGCGTGGGCGTTGTCGGCGATCTCGGCTTGACGCTCGAGACGCTCCGCTTCGCTCAGATGGTCGTTTCGGTTCCCCATGCTGCAAACGTTTACAGGACCTAAACGACACCACCATGCGACCGCTGGACGCACACCGTTCATTAACCAAGGTTTGGCGTGCGCCCGATTGTCACAGAATGTTAAATCGCAAGCATAGCGCGCAAATGAAAACACCCCCGGACCGCTAGGTCCGGGGGTGTCGTCCTGTTCCCCAACAGGACGGCGTCGGCTGCGCTAGGTTCCAGCGCGGCGGCGTCGCCTCGAAATCGATGACGCTGTTTCGCCGAACGCGAGTCCACAAGCAACGTGTCGCCCTGTCGCACCCCTCATTATGAGGACGAAGCGACGCTTGAAATCCTTTGCATACAGAGACTTGCCGGCATGTGCGGCGCGCTGACGCAGCGATCCCATAATGAGGGAACCCGTCGCAAAAAGTGGGTAGCCAAATCTATGACACCGGTAGCAAGGTGTCTCAAACCGTTGCAGCAGACGACGGGGCCGTTCACGGCCGGGAGGAACGCCAGAGCCCTAGCGGCTTCCCGATCGACGACGGCTCCGCCTCACCCGGAGTCCCGCATGCCGCTCAGCCCCATTTCCCGCCGCCGCCTGATGGCCACCACGGCCGCCGCCTTCGCCGCCGCGGGCCTGCCGCTGAAGGCCCTGGCCGCGCCGACCAAGGCCGACGCGCTGGGGACCATGAAGAAGGCGTCCAAGTTCATGGTCGAGAAGGCCGCCTACAAGGGCGGCTACGTCTGGTCCTACTCGGCCGACCTCTCGCGCCGCTGGGGCGAGATGGAAGCCTTCCCGACGATGATCTGGGTGCAACCGCCCGGCACCGGCACGGTCGGCCACATCTTCCTGGACGCCTATCACGCGACCAAGGACGAGTATTACTACGACGCCGCCTGCAAGGCCGCCGACGCCCTGATCGCCATCCAGAACCCGGCCGGCGGCTGGAACTATATCGGCGACTTCGCCGGCGAGGCCTCGCTGAAGAAGTGGTACGACACCATCGGCAAGAACGGTTGGCGCCTCGAGGAATTCCAGCACTACTACGGCAACTGCACCTTCGACGACGAAGGCACCGCCGAGTGCTGCAAGTTCATGCTGCGCATGTACGTCGAGAAGAAGGACCCGAAGTACAAGGCCGCCTTCGAGAAGGCCCTGAAGTTCGTGCTGGAAAGCCAGTACCCGGTCGGCGGCTGGCCGCAGCGCTATCCGCTGAAGGACGAGTTCCACCACCACGGCAACCCGGACTACACCAGCTTCATCACCTTCAATGACGACGTGGTCGGCGAGAACATCGAGTTCCTGATCATGGTCTACCAGGCCCTGGGCGACAAAACCGTCCTGGATCCGATCCGCCGCGCCATGGACTGCTACGTCGCCTGCCAACAGCCCGCGCCGCAGCCGGGCTGGGGCCTGCAGCACACCGTGGCCGACCTGAAGCCGGCCGGCGCCCGCACCTACGAGCCCAAGGCCTTCGCCACCCACGCCTCGGCCAGCTGCCTGTCGCAGATGATGACCTTCTACCAGCTGACCGGCGATCCGAAGTACATCGCCCGCGTGCCGGAAGCCCTGGACTGGCTGGACTCGGTCCGCCTGCCCGACGACGTCATGCCCGGCAAGCCGCGCTACCCGACCTTCATCCAGATCGGCAACGGCCGTCCGCTGTACGTGCACCGCACCGGCTCGAACGTGGTCAGCGGCCGCTATTTCACCGACGAGAACCCGCAGAAGACGGTCACCCACTACTCGTCGTTCCGCAATGTCGACGTCAAAGGCCTGCGCGCCCGCTACGAGAAGCTGAAGGCCATGGGTCCCGAAGAGGTCAGCAAGCACTCGCCGCTGAAGGGCCAGCGCCCGCTGCCCAAGTACTTCATGGTCAAGGACATCTCGGTCGAGGACCTGTCGGTCGGCGGCGATCTGTCCAGCTCGGCCCCCAAGGCCGTGTCGGCCGACGCCGAGAAGGTCACCAAGCTGACCATGGAACTGAACGGCGAAGGCTGGTGGCCCACGCCCCTGACCTCGACCAGCCAGCCCTATGCCGGCGAGCCTCCGGCCGAACCGACGCCGGGCGACTTCTCGGAGACCAAGGTCGGCGACAAGTACGACACCTCGCCCTACCCCGATCCGCATCCGAAGATCGGCATCTCGACCGGCGCGTTCATCGCCAACATGGCGACGCTGATCAAATATATCGACGTCGCCTAAGCCTACTCGCAGGCGCGCCGGAGGTTCATCAGGACCTTCGGCGTGTCCTTGCGCAGCGCCTCGCGCATCATGCCCTTGGGCACGGGCCAGTCGACCGCCAGGCGGTTGTCATAGAACACCCGCGTGCCCCGCCCGCCGTCCAGCGGCTGCAGCCGCCATTCGCCCTGCTCGACCTTCAGATCGCCCTCCACCAGATGGAAGCGAATGCGGCTGACCGGCTCGTAGTCGGAGCGGAACACGATCCGCATGCCGGGGAACACGAAGGTGCGCCGCGTGACGTGCTCGCGGATGTCCCAGCCCTTGCGCTGGTCGCCCGAGACGATGCGGCAGCTGGCCAGGTTGGTGATCATCCTGCCCGCCGTGGCGCAGTCGGTCATGATCGCCCAGACCTTCTCCGGCGGCGCGGCGATGTCGACCACCGCCCGCACGCGTCCGGAAATCCCGTCGGCATCGGGCGCGACCTCGGCATAGGCCTCGCCCCTGGCCAGGGCGGCCTGGGCCTTGGGCGTCAGCTCGACGGCCTGGGCGGAGCCGCCGAAGGCCCACAAAATCCCCGCCGTCACGATCCATCGCCGCATGCGCCTGCTCCTTGCCTGGAGCAGCTACGGCGAGGGTCGGCGAATAGACGCTAGGGTCGCGCTTGGGCCAGCGCATCACGCACCACGTCCGGCGCATGGTCGATGACGCGGAGATAGGCGGTCAGGGCCGCGTCCGGACGGGCGTCGCCGTGTTCCAGGTCTTCCAGCAGCGTCAGGTCGATGTGGAAGATGCGGGCGAAGTCGGCCTGGCTGAGGCCGGTGCGCCATCGCACCGCCTGGACCAGGGCCCGCGCCGAGCGCGAACGCGAGGGGGCGGCGGTTTCGTCGATCGCGGGGTCGGCGCTGCGGGTCATCATCGGGTACGCTCCTACTGCCTATCCCCGAGGACGGCTTCTAGGCCCGCTCGATTGCAGAAATTCGACGGCTTTGAGTCAGGCCCGCGTTATCAATCGGCCTTCTTGGCCAGGAAGGCCCCCGTGGCCTCGATCGCCTCGACCAGGCTGACCCGTTCCAGGGTCACGCCCTCGGGCAAGCTCGAGAACAATCGCGTCGGCGCGGCGGCGTCCAGCATCACGAACACGCCCCGGTCATCGGCGCGGCGGATCAGGCGGCCGAACGCCTGGCTGATCCGAGCCCGAGCCACGGCGTCGTCATAGCCCTTGCCGCCGAAGCGCAGGCGGCGGGCCTTGTGCAGCACGTCCGGACGCGGCCACGGCACGCGATCGAAGACCAGCAGGCGCAGGGACCGGCCCGGCACGTCAACGCCGTCACGGATGGCGTCAGTGCCCAAGAGGCAGGCGTCCTCCTCGGCCCGGAAGATGTCGACCAGCGCTCCCACCTCCAGCGGATCGACGTGCTGGGCGTAGAGGGCCAGGCCCTGATCGGCCAGCGGCGCGGCGATGCGCTCGTGCACGGCCTTCAGGCGTCGGATGGCGGTGAACAGGCCCAGGCCCCCGCCCCCCGCGGCCAGGAACAGCTCGCGCATGGCGGCCGAGACCTGTCGCGGGTCTTCCTTGTTCACGTCGGTGACGACATAGGCCTTGGCGTGGTGCTCGTAGTCGAACGGCGAGACCAGGCGCAGCACCTTGGGCGCGGTCGGCAGGCGGGCCGCGCCCGTGCGCATCTCGGCCAGGGCGAACGGGTCTTCCAGCGCGGGATCGACCAGGGTGGCGCTGGTCACCAGCACGCCGTGGGCCGGCGACAGCACCGCAGCGCGCAGCGGCTCGGTCGGGTCCACCCAGTGGCGGCGGCAGGCGGCGTCGACGACGCGGCCGTACAGGAAGGTGGCCTCGAACCAGTCGACGAAGTCCGGATCGCTCTCGGTCGGCTCGACGTCGTCGTCCTCGATGGCCTTCAGGATCGAACGCCAGGCCGGCAGGGTCATGCGGGCGCGGCGGTCCAGGCCGCGCAACGCCCCTTCGATCCGGGCGCGTTCGGAGGCGCCCAGGTGCTCGGCGTCCTCGTCCAGCACGTCTTCCAGGGCGCGGGCCAGGGCCAGCAGCGGGGCCTCGATGGCGGCCAGGGCCTTGGCGGCTTCCGGCGCGCGCTCGCGGACGAGATCGGTGGCCGGCCGGGCATCGCATTGCAGGCCAAGGTCGGCGCCGCCCCGCTCGCTGGTGCGGGCGCGCAGCTGCTCGATCACCGCGACCAGGAAGTTCTCGATCGGCCCGATCGGGTTGATCTGGCCGTCCGGCGGCGCGACCCGGCCCGACCAGCCCTCGCCCGGCAAGGCGGCGGCGGCCTGGAGCACCTGGTTCATCGCCCCCCGCGCGCCCTCGCGGTCGCCCAGGATGTCGAGCAGTCGCGCTTCGAGCCCACGGCCACGACGGCCGCGTCCCTCAGGACCCCGGATCCAGCGGCGCAACTCGGCGGCTTCCGCGCCCGACAAAGCCGCCGAGAAGGCGCTGTCAGCGGCCTCGAACAGGTGGTGGCCCTCGTCGAAGACGATGCGCTTGAGGCTGGTGGTCTCGTTGTCGCCCTTCAGCCCCCGCGCCGTCCGCGCGCCGTCGAAGGCGGCCTGGGTCAGGACCAGAGCATGATTGGCGATGACGATGTCGGCGCGCTTGGACGCCCGCACGGCCTTCTCGATGAAGCAGATGCGATAGTGCTGGCAGCCGGCGTGGATGCACTCGCCGCGCCGATCGACGAGGTTCGACGGGCTGGCCTGGGCCGAAGGTGGAACAGCGGAAAGCGTCGGTAGCCAGGCCGGGAAGTCGCCGCCGGTCATGTCGCCGTCGCGGCTGGCGCGGGTCCAGCGGGCGGTGAGCGCCAGGCCGATCAGGTCGCCATTGCCTAACTGGGCGCCGTTGATCTGCTCCTGGAAGTTCAGCAGGCACAGATAGTTCTCACGCCCCTTGCGCACGACGGCCTTCTTGGCCCGCTCCTTGGGGTCGGGATAGATCGACCGGCTCTCGCGCTCGATCTGGCGCTGCAGGGCGCGGGTATAGGTGCTAACCCAGACCGACGAGCCATTGGCCTCGGCCCACAGCGAGGCCGGGGCCAGATAGCCCAGGGTCTTGCCGACGCCGGTGCCGGCCTCGGCCAGCATCATGCGCGGCTCGCCCTCGCGCTCGCGCGGCTGGAAGGCGAAGGCAGCCTCCTTGGCGAAGGTGATCTGCGCCTCGCGCACCTCTTCCAGGCCCGAGCGCTGCAGCAGCTGGGTCAGGCGCTCGGCCGCCCGTTCGGGATCGATCGGCCGCGAGCCGGGCTCGCCGGGCGGGGCCTGATCTTCCCACTCGACCATGCGCGCCCAGACGTCGAGGCCCGAGCCCCGGAAGTGGTTGCCGGCCTGCACCGAGCGCAGCGCGCCGATCACGGCCGGGCCCCAGGACCAGCCGGCCTTGGCCAGGGTCTCGGCGACGGCCAGGGCTTCCTCGCGCGAAGGGACCGGAGCCACCATCAGGTCGCGCAGCAGGGCGTCGGCGGCCTCGCGCAGAGTCTGGGCCTGTTCGGCCGCGCCATGCGGCTCGCGCAGGCCCAGCGCCATGGCCAGACCCACGGCCGAAGGCGCGCAGAAGGTCGCCGGCCGGACGAAGGCGTAGAGCTCCAGCACGTCGAACAGGCGCGGGTGGCGCGAGGGCGGCGACAGGTTCAGGCGGCGGGCGGTCATGGCCGCGTGGGCCACCAGCACCGGGCCGTGCTCGAAGAGGTCGCGAGCGTCCGGCGGCCGCAGCATCCGCCCCTCGCCCGCCCCGTCGGCCACGCCCGCGCGCGGCCCGGGCAGCACGACGAGCGCGGGGGCGAGATCCAGAGTCGGCGGGAAAGCAGTCACCCGACTCCGTTAGCAGAAACCGCCGGGAAACAGAATAAGAACAGAGCCTTCAGACGACCGGGACGTCGTCATCGTCGAAGCCTTCCAGCCGGGCGATCGCCTTCTGGGCCTTTTGGCGCAGGTCGGCGTCCTTGCTCTCGGCCGCCTTGCGGTACATCGCCAGCGCCAGATCGTCGTCGGCCTTGATGCCCTGGCCGCGCTCACACATGACGCCCAGGTCGAACCAGGCCTCGAGATAGCCCCGGTCGGCGGCCATCTGGAACCAGTGCATGGCCTGGGTGTAGTTGACCGGCACGCCCTCGCCGTTGTGATGGACGACGCCCAGGTTCGACATGCCGGCCGGCAGGTCGTTGGCGGCGGCGGCCTTGTAGAACTTCAGCGCCTCGGCATGGTCCAGGCGCACGCCCGTGCCCTCCGAGTGCAGCCGCCCCATCTCGTTCATGGCGTCGGGCGAGCCCATCTCGATCGCCTTGCGCAGCAGGGCCACGCCCTTGGCGGTGTCGACCCGCGTGCCGTAGCCGTCCAGATAGGCCTCGCCGGCGCTGTAGTAGCCGCGCGAGGAGCCGGCGGCGGCGGCCTTCAAGTACCAGGACAGTGCCAGGCGCTGGTTCTCCGGCAAGCCCTCGCCGCCCTCATGGGCGACGCCGAGATTGTACATCCCGTTGGGGTCGCCCAGCCGCGCGGCCCGGGCGTAGAGCTTCATGGCGGCGCGGCGGTCGATCTTCACCCCGTCCGCGCCGTCGAAATAGACATTGCCCAGCTCGACCATGGCGTCGGTGTCGCCGCCCGCCACGCCCTTGCGCAGCCAGGCCAGGGCCTGGGGCACGTCGCGTTCCACGCCTTCGCCATCGAGATACAGCATGGCCAGATCGACATAGCGGGTCGCCGCGCCGGCCTGGGCTTCCTTGAGGGTTGCCGCGAACGTGGCCTTGGCTTCGACGGAACCGTCCGGCCGCGCGGAGACCGCGCCGCCAAACGACAACGCCAAGGCCAACACCACGGGCAGCACTCTGGTCCGCATCACGTCCCCACCGACCCCGGATCGTCGCACCGACCGCGAGGGCGTCAAGGCAGACAACCGCTCGCCCCGCCCCGTGCAACCGGACTCGCCCGATACGGGTTCAAAAGACGGATGAAACAGAAGGGGAACATGCTATATCGCGGTCAATGCTCGCGGCTGACGCCCTTCCTCCCAAGTTCCAAGACTGGTTCGCCAAGCGCGGCTGGAGCCCGCGCGAACACCAGCTGGCCATGCTGGAGAAGGCTCGCGAGGGTCGCGGCGCCCTGCTGATCGCCCCGACCGGCGGCGGCAAGACCCTGGCCGGCTTCCTGCCCAGCTTGATCGAGCTCGACGAACGCCCGCCGAGGAACGCCCCGGCCGGCGTCCATACCCTCTACATCTCGCCGCTGAAGGCCCTCGCCGTCGATGTCGAGAGGAACCTCCTGACACCCATCCGCGAGATGGGCCTGAAGATCGTCGCCGAGAGCCGGACCGGCGACACCGGCGAGGCCCGCAAGGCCCGCCAGCGGGTGCGCCCGCCGGACATCCTGTTGACCACGCCCGAACAGCTGGCGCTGTTCTGCGCCTGGGAAGGCGCGCGCGAGTACTTCAGCGACCTGCGCTGTGTGATCATCGACGAAGCCCACGCGATCTGGCCGTCCAAGCGGGGCGACCTGCTAGCTCTGGGCTTGGCGCGCCTGCAGCAGTTCGCGCCGTCGATGCGGCGCGTGGGGCTGTCGGCGACGGTCGACGACCCGGACCTGGTGCGCAAGTGGCTGGGCGACAGCGGCCGTGACAGCATCGACCTCGTCCTCGGCTCCGGCGGCGCTCAGCCCGTCGTCGAGGTCCTCGTCTCCGGCGGCCGCGTGCCCTGGGCTGGCCACACGGCCGAGCACGCCATGGCCGAGGTCTATGAGATCATCAAGTCGTCCCAGACGGCGCTGATCTTCGTCAACACCCGCTTCCAGGCCGAGTTCGCGTTCCAGCGCCTGTGGGAGCTGAACGAGGACGACCTGCCGATCGCCCTGCACCACGGCAGCCTGTCGGCCGAGCAGCGTCGCAAGGTCGAGGCGGCCATGACGCGCGGCGAACTGCGGGCCGTGGTCTGCACCTCGACGCTGGACATGGGCATCGACTGGGGCGACGTCGACCTGGTCATCCAGCTGGCCGCGCCCAAGGGGGCCTCGCGGATGGTCCAGCGGATCGGCCGCGCCAACCACCGCCTGGACGAACCCAGCCGCGCCCTGTTCGTGCCCGCCAGCCGCTTCGAGATGCTGGAGTGCCGCGCCGCCGCCGACGCCATCCTGGAGAACCACCTGGACGGCGAGCCGGCCCGCATCGGTACGCTGGACACCCTGGCCCAGCACGTCATGGGCTGCGCGTGCTCCGAGCCCTTCGCCCTGACCGCGCTCTATGACGAGATCCGCTCGGCTGGCCCCTATGCCGAGCTCAGCTGGGAAGACTTCGAGACCGTCGTCGACTTCGTCTCGACCGGCGGCTACGCGCTGCGCACCTACGACAAGTTCCGCCGCATCGTGCAGACGCCCGAGGGCCTGTGGACCGCTCGCAACGCCCAGGCACGGCAGCAGCACCGGATGAACGTCGGCGTCATCGTCACGCCCGGTATGATCAACATCCGCATCGGTGGCGGCAAACGCCCGATGGGCGGCCGCAAGATCGGCGAGGCCGAGGAAGGCTATTTCGAGCAGCTGACGCCCGGTGACACCTTCGTCTTCGCGGGGCAAGTCTGGCGCTACAACAGCCTGGTCGGCGCCGACGCCTTCGTCTCGCCTGCGCCGAACGACGATCCGAAGATGCCGAGCTGGGGCGGCTCGAAATTCCCGCTTTCCACCTATCTGGCCAGCCGCGTGCGCCAGATGATGCATGACGAGCGCGAATGGACCGCCCTGCCCCCGGACGTCCAGGAGTGGCTCTCCTGGCAGAAGGTCCGCTCGGCGATCCCGGGCGATGGCGAGATGCTGCTGGAGACCTTCCAACGCGGCAAGCGCTTCCACCTGGTCTGCTATCCGTTCGACGGGCGACTGGCCCACACCACCCTGGCTATGCTGCTGACCCGGCGGCTGGACCGCCTGGGCGTCGGGCCGCTGGGCTTCGTCTGCAACGACTACGCCCTCAACATCTGGTCGCTGCGGCCGATGGACGGCCTCGATCTGGACGAACTGTTCGCCCAGGACATGCTGGGCGACGACCTGGAGGCCTGGCTCGACGAGAGCTTCATGATGAAGCGGGCCTTCAAGCACTGCGCCCTGATCGCCGGGCTGATCGAGCGCCGCCACCCCGGCGCCGAGAAGTCCGGGCGGCAAGTGACCTTCTCCACCGACCTGATCTACGACGTGCTGCGCAAACACCAACCCGACCACCTGATGCTCCGCTGCGCCCGCCATGACGCGGCCACCGGCATGCTCGACATCGCCCGCCTGGGCGACATGCTGACCCGCGTGCAGGGCCGCATCCGCCACGTCCGGCTGGACCGCGTCTCGCCCTTCGCCGTGCCGATCATGCTGGAGATCGGCCGCGAACGCGCCCCGGGCGACGCCGCCGGCGAGATGATCCTGGCCGAGGCCGAGGAAGACCTGATCGCCGAGGCCATGTCGTGACCCGCTTCGAAGCCTCCGCGTGCGGCGGCCTGCGGGTCGCCCTGGCCAATGTCGAGGTCATGCTGCGCTGGTCCGGCGCGATGTGGCTGGAGCGCGAGCGCACCCTGGTCGTCGCCGACCTGCACTTCGAGAAGGGCAGCAGCTACGCCGCGCGCTTTGGCCAGATGCTGCCGCCCTACGACACCCGCGAGACCCTGGACCGGCTGGATCGCGAACTGGCCCTGCTCTCGCCCGCGCGGCTGATCTTCCTCGGCGACAGCTTCCACGACGGCGGCGGCGAGTCGCGCCTGGCGGCCGACGACTACAAGCGGCTGGAGGGCTTGGCCCTGGGCCGCGAGCTGGTCTGGGCGGTGGGCAACCACGACGCCGACGGCCCCAAGGTCCTGCCCGGCGAGATCATCGACGAAGCCGAGATCGCGGGTCTCACGCTGCGCCACGAGCCGGTCCCCGGCGTCCAGCTGGGCGAAGTCGCCGGCCACCTCCACCCCGCCGCCAAGATCACCAGCGGCCGCGCCACGACGCGCCGCCGCTGCTTCGTCACCGACGGCCAGAGGCTGGTGCTTCCGGCGTTCGGCGCGTTCACGGGTGGCCTGAACATCCTGGACGAGGCGTTCTCGAACCTGTTCGCCGGCCCGCTGCTCGCGGGCGCGCTAGGCCCCAAGCGGGTCCATGCGGTGGGACGAAAGTCGCTACGGCCGGACTAGCCGAAGCTACATATGCAGCGCCTGCTCCAGGGCGAACGCCAGCGAGATCGCCGCGCCGGCCGTCATCAGCGTCCGCATCCGGGGCCGCCAGCTGGGGCCGTCGTGATCCGTCACGTCCCAGACCCATTGCAGCAGGAACACCAGCAGGAAGCCTGACAGCTGCCAGGCCGGCTCGAACTTCAGCTCGCCCAGCAGCAGGCCAAAACCCGACAGGGGGAACAGCAGCGAGATGCCCAGAACCGACCAGCGCGGGCTGGGGTTCTCGATCTCCAGGCCCGTGCGCACGCCGCCAAAGTACGAGACCATGGCCGCCGAATAGGCCAGCAGGGCCAGCAGCGACGACTTCTGGATGCTGTCGGGGCCGTAGCAGAACAGCACCGACGAAACGAAAAAGGGAATGAGGGTCGATAGACCAAAGACCCATACCGCCGGTGGCACCGGCGTCCGCCCGCCCGCGGACTCGTTCATGCTCAACTCCTTCGGAAGGCGACTGAAGCCGCCCACCCTGCCCCGAGCGCGACTATTACCGACACGAGCCCATAGGTCCACGGACGATCTTTGGAGAAGACATACAGCGCCCGCTCGGCGCCGGCCTTCTCGACGACGAAGGCGCGGTCGCGGATCGACACCGGCTTGCCGTCCTGGAACAGCACGATACGGGCGGAGTACTGACCGATCGGGGCCTCGGCCGGCAGGTCCAGCTGGGCGCGGAACAGGCCCTTGTCGACGAAGCGGACGCCTTGCGGGTCGGCGGCGTAGAGGCCGGCCTTCTCCTTCAGGCGCAGCACGGCGCGCCGCCAGTCGAGATAGTCGGCGCCCAGGCGGCTGACCACCACGTCGCGGACGCCGTAGGTGGTCTCGACCCGCTGCTCCATCGGCGCGGCGATGGCCAGGTGCTCCAGACCAGCTCCCAGATGGCGCAGCGGCGCGAAGCCGGCGATGTCCTGCAGCCTGCGGGTCGAGGCCACGCGGTAGAAGCCCGGCGCGCCGCGGAACACGACCGGACGGCTGTTCAACCACAGGCCCGCGACCTGGGTCTTGCGGGCGATGCGCAGCGGGGTGTCGGGTCCACGAACGATGACGACGATGTCGCTGGGCCGGTCCTTGGGATCGAAGACCGCGCCGTAGAGCACGATGCGCGCGCCCCGGAAGCCGGAGCTGACTCGGATCTCGGTGTCGGTCAGAGCAGCCGATACGGCCGGCGCGGGAGGAGCCTCAACGAGCGGGATCATCGCGCCGTCCCCGTCATGATGACGAAGGCTTCGGCGGGCTTGATGAACAGGTCCGCGCCCATGCGCAGGCCGACGACCAGCACCAGCAGGGCCAGCAGCGCCCGCAGCTCCTCGGCGCGGAACCGGCCCGAGGCGCGCGCCCCCAGCTGCGCGCCGATCACCCCGCCGATCAGCAGCAAGGTCGCCAGCACGATGTCGACGGTCTGGTTACGGCCGGCCTGCAGCACGCTGGTCAGCGAGGTGGTGATGACGATCTGGAACAGGCTGGTGCCGACGACCACCGGCGCGGGCATGCGCAGCAGGTAGATCATGGCCGGCACCAGGATGAAGCCGCCGCCCACGCCCATCACCGCCGACAGGATGCCGACAAATACGCCCAACAGGATCGGCGGGATGACGCTGATATAGAGGCGCGAGCGCGGGAAGCGGACCTTGAACGGCAGGGCGTAGAGCAGCGCCGGCCGGCGGTCGCGGCGCGGCTTGGGCGGCTGGCCGCTGCGTCGGCGCAGGATCGTACCGACCGACTCCGTCAGCATCAGCCCGCCGATCACGCCCAGGAACAGCAGGTAGGACAGCGACACGGCGAAGTCGGCCTGGCCGATCAGGCGCAGCCAGCGGAACACCTCGACCCCGATGAACGAGCCGATCGCCCCGCCGCAGGCCAGCACCCCGCCCATGCGGAAGTCGACCGACCGCTTCTTGCTGTAGGCGATGACGCTGGAGACCGACGAGGCGGCGACGTGGTTGGCCTCGCTGGCCACGGCCACCACCGGCGGGATGCCCATGAACACCAACACCGGCGTCATCAGGAAGCCGCCGCCGATGCCGAACATGCCGGAGATGAAGCCCACGAGCCCGCCCAGCACCACCAGCAGCAGCGCGTTCACCGACACCTCGGCGATGGGAAGGTAGAAGTGCAAAGCTCGCGCGGCCTTCGCGGCGTCAGGGATATCCCTGATTGCCGGTCGAGGCCTTGTGCGTCAACGCGTTACCGCGCGTAGACCGACAGGCGGTTCAGGGTCTCGCCGTCCATGGCGCCCGAGGCCGGCAGGCCCTGGTCGCGCTGGTAGGCGGCGATGGCCATGCGCAGGGCCGGCGAAGCGACGCCGTCGCGCGGGCCTTGGTAGTAGCCGAGCTGCGACAGCACCTTCTGGGCCACGCCGAGGTTGCCGTTGGCGACCGGAGCGACCGTCGCCAGGCTGGCCGTCTGGGTCTGGGTTTGCGGACGGAAGGCCAGGGCCGAGCGGTCGGCGGTCTGCTGGGCTTCGGCGGTCAGCTGGGCGCGCAGGGCGTTGGCGCGGCCGCGGGCCGTCGCGTCGCCCGAACGGCCGGCGATCACGTACCACTTGTAGGCTTCGGCCGGGTTGGTGTTGACGCCCAGGCCGCTCTCATAGAGCTGGGCCAGGTTGAACTGGCTGTCGACCAGGCCGGTGTCGGCGGCCTTGCGGAACCAGGTGGCGGCCGTGGTCGAGTTGCGCGGACCGCCTTCGCCCTTGAAATAGTAGAGCGCCAGGTTGTGCATGGCGCGCGGGTCGCCGCCGGCCGCGGCGCGTTCGCTCCAGCGGCGGGCTTCGGGCATGTCCTGCTTCAGGCCGCCCTTGCCGCCCTCGTACATCTTCGAGAGGTAGAACTGGGCGGCGGGGTAACCGCCGTTGGCGGCCTTGCGCAGGGTGTCGAGGCCCGTGCGGTCGCCGGTCTCGATCTTTCGCACGCCGTCCTCGAACAGGGCCTTGGCGTTGTCGGTGGCGACCGGAGCGGCGCCTTCGGCCGGGACCGGCGTGGCGCCGGTGGCCAGGGCCACGGCGGCGCGCGGCGCGCCCGGCGTGGTGTCGGCTTCCGGACGGGTGACCTCGACGTCGGCCTTGCGGCCGGCGATGGCCTCGGCGACGCGCGTCGGGGTGGCCCCGCTGCCGTCGGCGCTGAGCAGCAGGAAGCCGCCAACCATGGCGCCCAGGGCGCCGGCGCCGCCGAACACCATGACGGCGGTGGCGGCGGTCGCGCCGAAGCTCTTCTTGGACTTCTTGGCGAAGCCGAAGCCGCTGAACAGCGACGACGAGGCGGCCTTCTCGGCCTTGGGGGCCTTCGGCGCCTTGCCCTTCTTTTCGGGCTTGGCCTTGCCGAGGGTCTTGGCGTCGGAAGCGGCGGCGGCGCGCGCGGCGGCGCGGGCCTGCTCGATGATGTCGCGGGTCGACATCGGCCGGGCCGGCTGGGCCGGGGCGAAGTCGGACACGTCCGGCTCGACCTCGTAGCGCGGCTCTTCCTCGGGCTCGAAGCCGTCGGCCATGGCGTAGTCGTCGTGCGCGAAGGTGCGCTCTTCCGGCTCATGAGCCGGGAACTCGGCGATCTCGAAGTTCGGGGCGCGCGACGGAGCCGCGGGCGCTTCGAACACGTCCTGGTCGTCGTCGGAATGGCTGAACGAGGCCGCCTGACCGTAAGAAGGAGATTGGCTGAAGGACGCCGATTGGCCGAAATAGGGGTCGTCGAACGGCGAGATGGCCGGGGCCGGCGCGGCGCGGGCGGGCGTGGGAGCCGGAGCCGGTGCAGGCGCCGGGGCGGCTTCCAGCTTGCGGGCCGCGTCGTGCAGGCGGGTGTCGATCTTGTCGCGCGCCTCTTCCAGCATGCGGAGCGTGCGCTCCTCGCTCTGGCGGATGCGGTCGACCAGCTCCTGGCTGGAGCGTTCCTGGCGCTGGTTCAGGCGATCGGTGACGCGGGCGACCTGTTCGCCGACATCGTCGATGGCGAGAGCGTTGCGGCGCTCGGCGCTGCCGATACGCTCGGCCAGCTTCTCGGTGATGCGGGCGATCTCGCTGCCCAGCTTCTCGAGGGCCTGGGCCTGGACACTGTCGTTGCGGTTCAGCTTGTGCTCGACGGTGGCGGCGATGCGCGCCACCTCCCCGCCGACTTGCTCGATGGCAGCGGCGTTGCGGCTCTCGGCGGCCTGGACGCGGCGGTTGAAGGCGTCGGCGACGCCGACCACTTCACGGCCCATGCGCTCGATGGCCTGGGCCGAGCGCTGCTCGGCGGCCTGCACGTGCGCGGCCATCTCGCCCAGCTTGCGCTCCATGCGGTCGAAGCGGCCGTCGGCGGACTCTTTCAGCTTGGCGGCCATTTCCAGGCGCGCGGCTTCCATCTTCTGGGTCAGGCTGACGGCCAGGCTGTCCAGGCGCTCCTGCACGCCGGCGGTCGGGTTGGCGCCTTCGACGGCGCCCATGCGCTGGTCCAGGGCCGAGAACGACGAGCTCATCTCGCGCAGGGCCTCGCTGGTGCGGGTCTCGGCGGCTTCCAGGCGTTCGGAAAGGCGGGCCACGACGGCGTCGACCAGGGCGGTCGGATCCTGCGGCGCGGGGGCGGTCTGTTCGTTGACGCGGGCTTCCAGGGCGGCGATCGCCTCGCGGGTCCGAGCCTCGCCGTCATAGAGGTGGCCGGCGACCTTGCCGAGCGCGCCTTCCAGCGCACGCAGAGCCTCGGCCGAACGCGGGCCGGCGGCTTCGCTCTCGATGCGACGGGTGCGCTCGACGGCGCGGGCCTGTTCGGTCTTCAGCTCGTTGACCGCGCCCTCGAAGCGGGCGGCCACGGCGATCTGCTCGCGCTCGGACTGGCCCAGACGGGTCAGCGCATCGCGGACGGAATGGTCGATGCCGGAGATGGCGGCGGCGTTGCGGCCTTCGGCGGCTTCGATGCGTTGGGTCAGGCGGTCCAGGGCCACGGCCACGCGGCCGACCTCGTCCGCCGGGTGTTCGGCGATCTCGATGCGCGGGGGAGCGTCGTCCTTGACGATTTCCAGATAGGCGCGGTTGGGCGCCTCTTCACGATCCGCGAACTGGTCCGCCGCCTGACCATCGCCTTCGATGATCATGCGATTGAGCCATTCGCCGAGAGTCATGCCGGAGCGACGCGCGAGGTCTTTAGCGACCTCTCGTGCCTTGGGGTCGATCCCCTTAACGCTCCATGGCGACGCCGCAGTCATTGCGAATCGATCTCCTCGCATCTGAGGAAAACGCTAGTCACCGATTCCTGGGGTGTAAACGCGACCAAAACGCCAGATGTTGTGGCCGGACGATTCATTGTGGAGGAATCGGAACGGAGTCCCAAGGTTCTGTAGCGTGGTTAAAACGCAAGAGGGTTAACGCGGGTTAACCATTTGCCAGGCGGATTGTCGCAGGCTTAGAAGCGGCCATGGACCTACCATTAACTATTTCCGCCGCGGTTGTGTTCCTTGCGCTTGCACTCATTTGCGGGTGGCGTGGGGCGCGTCCGATCAACGTCCTCAAGGGTCCGCGCATGATTCCGTGGCGCCCGCTGATGATGGTCTGCGTGGTCGGCCTGATGCTGATGCTGGTGCACCTGTTCAACCTGCTGGGGGTGCAGACCGGCAACCAGCAGCGCTACTAGGTCGCAGGAGTCGCGGGGGCCTTCTTGGGCCGTTTGGTGAGCCCCGACATGCCGCCCGAGGACAGCAGACCGATGTCGGCGAGCAGGAAAGGGATGGCCCACTTGTGGGGCGCGGCAATGTAGCGCGGCTGCCAGACGGGGTCGTACTTGTCCTTGTACCGCCGCACGCCCTGGAAATTGTAGATCTCTTCGCCGCGCTCGTAGAGCAGCCGGCCGACGCGCGACATGATCGGCGCCAGGGGGCGATCCTCCAGGCCGGCCAGCGGGGCCATGCCGAACTCGAACGCCTGGTAGCCCTCGTCCTTGCCCCACTGCAGGAGCTCGACGAACAGGTAGTCCATGACGTTCTTGGGCGCCTCGTCGGAGTAGCGCATCAGGTCCATCGAGAACGAGGTCTTGCACGCCGTCAGCCACATCGTGGCGAAGGCGACGATCTTGCCCTCCTCGCCGCGCACCACCGCGACCGGGAACTCGGCCACGTAGCGCGGGTCGAAGCCGCCCATCGAGAAGCTCTTCTCGCCGCCGGCGTGGTGGCTGAGCCAGGCGTCGGAGATGCCGCGCAGCTCGTCCATGATCGCGATGGCCGCGCCGACCGGCAGGACCTCGAAGGCCGCGCCGCCCTCCCCGGCCTTGCGCCAGTTGCGGCGCAGGACCTCACGGCGGCGGCCGACCAGGCTGAAGGCCTCCAGCGGCACGGCGGCGCTCTCGCCGGTCTTCTGGATGGCCAGACCCAGGTCGACGCTGTCGGGCAGGTCGTCGGGGCCCAGGCCATAGAACCCGGCGCGCGCCGCGTGGGCGTCGGCCAGCTCGCGGAAGCGCCAGAACAGCTCCATGCGCTCCTCGTCCTTGCCGATCGGCGCGCCCAAGGCGATCCACGAGCGACCACGGACGCCGAACATCAGGAAGCTCTCGCCCGAGGCCGAGAACAGGAAGCGCTTGTCGCCCAGCAGGGCCAGGTTGGCGCTGGGCTCGGCGTCCTGGGCCTTGGCCAGGATGGCGCGGACGCGGTCGAAGTCCGGATCGGTGTCGTCGACCACGGCGGGCGTGGCGGCGGTGGCGATCAGGCGCCAGACGCCGACGGCCAGCAGCACGATGGCGGCGGCCACCGACGAGCGGATGGCCCGAAGCTCATCGTCCTGCAGCACCCGCAAGAAGGACTTGTCGACATATTCGGTGTGGTTGAACGACCACCAGCCCAGCAGCGCCACGCCCAGGACGACCGCGCCGGCCGACAGCAGCCAGCCCGGCGTGACCTCCATCTTGGTCAGGGCCGCCTTGCGCGGGAACGCGTCGTGGAACGGGACGATGGACAGGAAGCAGACGGTCAGCAGCGCCGTCTCCTCCCAGTTCAGGCCCTTGAAGATCGCCAGCACCGCCGAGGCGGCCAGCACGACCAGCGCCGCCCACCAGGCCGCGCCCAGTCGCGCGCGCAGGCCGAAGGCGAGCAGCAGCAGCACGAGGCCCAGGATCGACGAGAAGAAGTGGCTGATCTCGATCAGCAGGTCGGGCGCGAAGGCCAGCAGCAGCAGGAAGCGGGTCGGCTCGGACGGCGTCGCCCCCGAGGCCAGCAGCATGACGCCGGCCGACGCCGTCAGGATCGCCGCCAGGGTCGGGGCGATCGCCAGGGCCGCGGGCCTGAAAACTGTCGAGGACATCCAGATCCCGAAGTGACGAATCCCCTGCGGGATCCAACAGCGAGCCCTCGTATAGCGCGCAAAGCGTGACATGGGCGCCGGACAAGATGCGAACGATCGTTTGAATCGACTTGCCGCCGGCGCTCGGCGGCGTAGTGTGTCGGCCAATAACCGTCCGCTTAGGGAGATGAGACGATGGCCGATTTCGGGGGAACCGAGCTCGACGCCTTCCGCGCCGAGACCCGCGCCTGGCTCGAGGCCAACTATCCGCCGTCCCTGAACGCGCCGATGAGCAGCGAGGACGAGGCCCCGTGGGGCGGCCGTCGGATGGTCTGGAAGAACCCGGACGCCAAGCTGTGGCTCGACCGCATGGCCGAGAAGGGCTGGACCGCCCCGATGTGGCCCAAGGAATACGGCGGCGGCGGCCTCTCCAAGGGCCAGAACAAGGTGCTGGAGCAGGAGCTGCGTCGCCTGAAGGCCCGCCCCGCCCTGATGAGCTTCGGCATCTGGATGCTGGGCCCAGTGCTGCTGGAATACGCCACCGAGGAGCAGAAGCAGCGCTTCCTGCCGCAGATCGTGCGCGGCGAGATTCGTTGGTGCCAGGGCTATAGCGAGCCGGGCGCCGGCTCCGACCTCGCGGCCCTGCAGACCAAGTGCGAGGACAAGGGCGACCACTACCTGATCAACGGCCAGAAGGTCTGGACCAGCTACGCCGACCAGGCCGACTGGATCTTCTGCCTGGTGCGCACCGATACGACCAAGAAGCACGAGGGTATCTCGTTCGTGCTGTTCGACATGACCTCGCCCGGCGTCGAGGCCCGCCCGATCAAGCTGATCAGCGGCTCCTCGCCCTTCTGCGAGACCTTCTTCGACAATGTGAAGGTCCCCAAGGAGCAGCTGGTCGGCAAGCTGAACGGCGGCTGGGACATCGCCAAGCGTCTCCTCCAGTACGAGCGCCAGAACATCAGCGCCTCGGGCTTCGGCGGCGGCGGCGGCCTCTCCCCCGTCGAGGCGGCCAAGAAGGAGATCGGCGTCGACAGCGAAGGCCGGATCGCCGACGGCGACTTCCGCGCCCGCCTCGCGGCCCACTCGATGGACGCCCACGCCTTCATGCTGACCGTGCGCCGCGCCGAGACCGAGTCCAAGCAGGGCTCGGGCCCCAGCGCCGCCGTCTCGATCATCAAATACGCCGCCGCCAAGATGAACCAGGAGCGCACCGAGCTGCTGGTCGAGGCCCTCGGCCTCCAGGGTCTGGGCTGGGAGGGCGAAGGCTTCAGCGCCGCCGAGCTGGCCGCCCCGCGCGCCATGCTCCGCGCCAAGGGCAACTCGATCGAGGGCGGCACCAGCGAGGTGAACCTCAATGTCGTCGCCAAGCGCGTCCTCGGCCTGCTGGATCATCAGTAAGCAGATGATCGAGTTCTGGTACGAGTTCGCCTCGACCTACTCCTATCCGGCGGCCATGCGCATCGAGCGCCTGGCCGCCGACAAGGGCGTGGCCGTGGCCTGGCGGCCGTTCATCGTCGGCCCGCTGTTCCATGAGCAGCAGGGCCTGAACGACAGTCCTTTCAACGCCTTCCCCGTGAAGGGTGAGTACATGTGGCGGGACCTGGAGCGGGTCTGCGACCAGCAGGGCCTGCCCCTGCATCACCCCAGCCAGTTCCCGCGCAACAGCCTGCTGGCCGCCCGCGTGGCGCTGGTCGGGCTGGAGGATGGCTGGACGCCGCAGTTCAGCCGCGCCGTCTACCAGGCCAACTTCGTCGACGACCAGGACATCGGCAGTCCCGAGGTCCTGGCCCCGCTGATCGCCGAGGTCGGCGCGGGTCCCGAGCACGTCCTGGCGGCCGCCCAATCCGCTCCGATCAAGGCCCTGCTGAAGGACCATGTCCGCATGGCCAAGGAGCGCGGCCTGTTCGGCGCGCCCAGTTTCCTCACCGCCGACGGCGAGCTCTTCTGGGGCAACGACCGTCTGGAACAGGCCCTCGACTGGGCCGTCCGTCATCAATCCAGGGAGCACGCCTGATGGCCGTCCTGACCGAAGAACAGACGATGCTGCGCGACGCCGCCAAGGGCTGGGCCAGCGAAAGCGCCCCCGTGGGGGCTCTCCGCAAACTGCGCGACGGCAAGTCCAAGCAGAGCTTCGATCCCGCCGCCTGGGCCGAGATGGGCCAGATGGGCTGGGCCGGCGTCGTGGTGCCCGAAGACTATGACGGCTCGGCCTTCGGCTATCTGGGCCTCGGCCTGATCCTGGAAGAGACCGGCCGCACCCTTGCCGCCTCCCCGCTTCTCTCTACCGCCATGATCGGGGCCTCGGCGCTGCAGCTGGGTGGCTCGGACGCGCAGAAGTCGGCCTGGCTGCCCACGATCGCCACCGGCGAGGCCGTCGCTACCCTGGCCATCGACGAAGGCTCGCACCACAACCCGGCCCGCACCGCGCTGACCGCGACCAAGGGCGCCTCGGGCTATGTGCTGAACGGGACCAAGACCCTGGTGCTGGACGGCGAAGCCGCCGACCTACTGATCGTCGCCGCCCGCACCAGCGGTTCGGGGACCGAGGGCCTGACCCTGTTCCTGGTCGCCGGCGACGCGCCGGGCGTGACCCGCACCCACCTGTCGCTGCTCGACTCGCGTGGCGCGGCCCAGATCGCCTTCGACGGCGTCGAGGTCGGGGCTGATGCCGTGCTGGGCGAGGTCGACAAAGGCTGGGCGGTGCTGGAGCCGGTTCTCGACCGCGCCTATGCCGGCTTGGCGGCCGAGATGCTGGGCAGCGCCTCGGCCGCCTTCGACATCACGCTGGATTACATCAAGACCCGCACGCAGTTCGGCCAGGTCATCGGCACCTTCCAGGCCCTGCAGCACCGCGCCGCCAAGTGGTTCACCGACATCGAGACCACCCGCTCGTGCGTCGAGGCCGCGCTGGAAGCCTTCGACGCCGGCGGCGACACCCGCGCGCTCGCATCCCTCGCCAAGGCCAAGGCCAGCGAGCTGGTGCACCTGGCCTCCAACGAGATGGTCCAGATGCACGGCGGCATCGGCATGACGGACGCCCACGATGCGGGCCTGTTCATGAAGCGCGCGCGCGTCACCGAGGCCTTGTTCGGCGGCGCCAGCTTCCACCGCGACCGCTACGCCCGCCTGATGGGTTTCTAACACCCCCAGACCTGGGGATAGGCCCGCCCCGCGAGCCCCGGATACCGTCGTTCTCGTACTGACGGACCGGGGTCTCGCGGGGAGCGGGTCCTTTAGACGGCTTCCGTCCAGGGGAGCCATCATGACCAAGACCATCGCCATCTTCGCCGCGGCAGGCCTCGCCCTCGCCGCCACGTCTGCCCACGCCCAGCTGCAGCTCAGCTATCCGGCCGACGCGACCATGAGCTGCGAGCAGATCAACGCCGAGATGGTCCGCATGGACCAGATGATGGGCGTCTCCAACAACGCCATCGCCAGCGCCGAGGCCGGCGCGCGCGGGGCCGAGACCGCCGCCAGCCTGGGCGTCAACGCCGCGCTCTACAGCGGGGCCCTGGGCCGCGTCCCGGGCCTGGGCATGTTCGCCAACGCCGCAGCCGCCCAGGCCAAGGCCTCGGCCGCCGCCAAGGCCCAGCGCGAGGCCCAGAATATCCAGGTCGCCCAGCAGCGCCGCGCCGTCATGGGCGGTCTCTACCAGGGCAAGTGCGGCGCAGCCGCCGTCACCCAGGTCTCGACCACCATGACCACCTCGGCCCCGGCCGCGGCGGCCTCGCCGAACCTGCTGGCCACGACGCAGGAGGTCACCCTGCGCGGCGCCGCCTCGCCCACCGGTGCGATCGTCGGCAAGGTCAAGGCCGGCGGCACGGTCTATCCGACCGGCCAGCGCAACGGCGTCTGGATGGAGGTCGACGACGAGAACGGCGCCCGGGGCTGGATGTCCTCGGCCTTCGCCAAGCCGCAATAGTTTCGAACGGCGGGACCGCTCGGCGGTGCGGTCCCAAGAAGCCCCCGGCGTACGAACCTTCGCCTTCAGGGTAGCTGACGGGGGCTCGCACGTGGGACCAGATCGTCCGAGCCCCTCCCGTCCCCGGGTTCGGTTCGGCGACCTGGGGCGTAGGAACCGCCGCCTGCGCCGACGGTTCTTCCTTGCGATTCCCCGATCGCAAGGAAGACCTCCCATGCAAGACGCCACTCACGACCAGGGCGAGGCCGAGCGCCGCCTCTGGAAGGAAATCGACCACGCCCGCTTCGGCATGCTGGGCGTGCCGGCCACCGGCGGCCACTTCCAGCCGATGACCGCCTTCGCCGAACCCGAAGACAACGCCCTGTGGTTCTTCGCCAGCGACGATAACGACCTGCTCAAGGCCGTGCGCGACGGCGAGGACAAGGCCATGTTCATCATCCAGGCCAAGGACCAGGAGTTCCAGGCCTGCATCGGCGGCCGCCTGTCCGAGGATCGCGACCGCGAGCGCATCGAGCGCTTCTGGACCCCGATGGCCGCCGCCTGGTTCCCACGCGGCAAGGACGATCCCAACCTGACCCTGATCCGCTTCGACCTCGCCGACGCCCAGACCTGGGCCTCGAAGGGCGCGGTGCGCGTCGCCTGGGAGATCGCCAAGGCCAACCTCACCGGCGAACGCCCGGATGTCGGACGCCAGGACCACGTCACCCTGTCCTGACCCCTCCTCCCCCGACCCACTTCAAGCCGCCCTTTCCGAGGGCGGCTTTTTCTTTGCCCGCTTCAGATCACCTCAAGTTGCGGCGTGCCTTGACTGAGTAATTATGTCGGCAACCCGACAGACATTCGATATGCCAAATGATGGCGAAAAACAGACCGTTTCATGGACTCTTCTGTTTTTGCGACCATCCTGACTGGATTGTGTCGGCTAAGCGACGGCGCACAGCAACGTCCCAACCTATAGCTTGCAACCCTTGCCGTGAGACGGCGTTCGATTCGGCATGACTGGGCCGTTAGCGACCTTGAAGAACCGCTTGCTATCCGCATTGCCGTCCGAAGACAGGGCCCTCCTCGCGCCTCATCTGTCCACGGTCGATCTCGACAAGGGCCGCCTGCTCTATGAGCCGGGCGACCTGATCGATCACGTCTATCTCCCGAACGACTGCGTCATCTCGCTGATGACCCTGATGGAGAACGGCGCGGCGATCGAGTCTGCCACCATCGGCCGTGAAGGCGCCCTGGGCCTGATGGCCGCCGTGGCTCCGCGCCAGTCGCTGAGCCGGGCGATCGTCCAGGCTCCCGGCTCGGCGCTGCGCATCGCCGCCGGTCCGCTGCACGACGTCTGGAAACGCAGCGCGCCGCTGCGCGACCTGGTCGACCGCCACAACGAGGCTTTGTTCGGCCACGCCATCCAGTCGGTGGCCTGCAACGCCCTGCACGCGGTCGAGGCGCGCTTCTGCCGCTGGCTGCTGTCGTGCCACGACCGTATCGACACCAACACCATCAGCCTGACCCAGGAGTTCCTGGCCGACATGCTGGGCGTCCAGCGCACCACCGTCACGGCCGTGGCCGGCTCGCTGCAGACCAAGGGCCTGATCCGCTATCGCCGCGGCGTGGTCGACATCCTGGACCGCTCGGGCCTCGAGGCGATGACCTGCGAGTGCTACGGCGCGGTGCGCCGAGGGTACGAGCGGCTGCTGCCGGCTTCGTTCAAGTAAAGGAAAACCCCGGACCTGCGGTCCGGGGTTTCTGTTTTCAGCCTATCGCCGACCTTCTCCCTTTGCCGACTAACGTCGGCGGGCCGGCGCCGGCGCGTGCGCCAATCGCAACAGGTTGGCCGCGCCGGGAGCGCCAAAGGGCGTGCCAGCCACGACCAGCAGGCGTTCGCCAGGAGCCACCAACCCCAGCTCCAGCGCCTTGCTCGAAGCGTCGGTCGTGACGACCTCCAGGCTGTCGGGCTGGGCGCTGACGCGGGGCTCGATGCCCCAGCACAGGGTCATGCGGCGCACGGCGTTGATGTCGGGCGACAAGGCCAGGACCGGCTGCAGCGGACGCTCGCGGGCCAGACGACGCGCGGTCGCGCCCGTGGTCGTGAAGGCGACCAGGCACTTGGTCGAGCCAGACTTGGCCGCGCCGGCGGCGGCGACCACCAGCACGTCGGCGTCGTCATCGTCGTGCTTCTGTTCGGCCTGCATCAGTTCGGGCCAGCGCGGGTCGCGTTCGACGCGCTCGATGATGCGGTTCATCATCGACACCGACTCTTCAGGATATTCGCCAGCGGCGGACTCGGCCGACAGCATGACCGCGTCCGCGCCCTCATAGACGGCGTTGGCCACGTCCGAGGCTTCGGCCCGGGTCGGGGTCGGCGAGCTGATCATCGACTCCAGCATCTGGGTCGCGACGATCACCGGGATGCCGCGCTCGCGCGCCGCGCGGAGGATTTCCTTCTGGGCCACCGGCACTTCTTCCGGAGCCATTTCGACGCCGAGGTCGCCACGGGCGACCATGACGCCGTCGCAGAGGTCGAGGATCGGACCCAGCACCTTCAGGGCCTGGGGCTTTTCGATCTTGGCCAGCACGGCGGCGCGGCCTTCGACGATGCGGCGCAGCTCGGCCATGTCCTCAGGCGCCTGCACGAACGACAGGGCGATCCAGTCGACGCCCAGACGCAGGGCGAAGGCCAGGTCCTCGCGGTCCTTGGCGGTCAGGGGCGACATCGGGATGACGACGTCCGGCACCGCCACGCCCTTGCGTTCCGACAGCTTGCCGCCGTTCGAGACCGTGGTGTTGGCGTAGCCCGGACCGGCGTCGGTCACGACCATGCGCAGCTTGCCGTCGTCCAGCAGCAGGGTCGCGCCCGGCCGCATGGCGGTCAGGATCTCCGGGTGCGGCAGGTGCACGCGGGTCTCGTCGCCCGGGGTCGGGTCGTTGTCGAAGCGGAAGGTCAGGCCAGCCTTCAGCATCACCGGACCGTTGGCGAACTTGCCGACGCGCAGCTTGGGGCCTTGCAGGTCGGCCAGGATGCCCAGCGGACGGCCCACGGTCTTCTCGGCCTCGCGGATCGCCGCATAGACGGCCGCGTGGGTCTCGTGGGCGCCGTGGCTGAAGTTCAGGCGGAAGACGTCCGCCCCGGCCTTGGCCAGGGTGACGATCATTTCCGGCGTGCTGGACGCCGGACCGAGGGTGGCGACGATGCGTGAGCGGCGGGCGCGGATCATGCCGTCGCTCCTTCTTGTTTCAGCTTGGCGGACAGAAGGCGTCGCCCTCGTTGGAAGCCAGTCTGATTTCGGTGAATGACAGTGTCATGCGTCCGGCGGAGGACAGCGTGAAGGGGGACGAAACATGCGTCATGTCCGCGCCCTTGGCCTTGAAGCAGGAAAGTTTGATCTTGGCCGTACGCCATTCGCCGAGTTTCGCACCTGACAACGTTGACGTTACGTCTACCGCCGCCCCGCAGGATTCGCCACAGGCCAAACCCAGGGAAACCGGTTTCCCTGGGGACGCATCCACCCTGTAACGGATCGAGATCGCCATGTCGCCGGTGGTCTGTCGCGACAGATCCACAGGCGGGCCAGCGATGGTAACGGTCCCACTCCCCTCGCCGCTCCAGGTCGCCTGACGTGCGTTTTCTTGCGCGCCCGCATCGACCGTTTTCAGCGACACGGCCCCACCGGCGTCCAGCGCCCACGGCGCGGGCGCGCGGCCGGCGACGAAGTAGCGATCGACATTGACCGCGGCCGAGGCGGCGCCGGGTTCTTCCGACAGCGTCGCGACCTTGCCCGGCTTGGCGTAGCTGAGGCCGTAGCCATAGGCGAACTGCGGATCGTAGCCCTTGTCGCCGACATTGATCGGCTCCTGATCGACGCGCTTGGGCCACGAGTACGAGAGCTTGCCCTGGAAGTCGTGGCGGGCCTTGCCGGCCTTGTCGCCGATCAGCACGTCGGCGACCCCGCCGCCTTCCGAGCCCGGCAGCCAGGCCGCGACGAAGGCGTCCGAGGCGTTGATCTCCGGGTTGATCCACAGCGGCCGGCCGCTGAGGAACACCGACACCACCGGGATGCCTGCGGCCTTCAGCTTCTTGAGCAGGGCCAGGTCGGTCTTGGCGCCCGGCTGGTACTCGACATTGGCGATGTCGCCCTGGAACTCGGCATAGGGGTTCTCGCCGAACACGACGATGGCCACGTCGGGCTTGGCCTTGAACTCGCCCGAGGCCGACAGTTCCGCCGAGCCGCCGCCAGCCTTCACCGCGTCGGCGATGCCGGCATAGATCGACTGGCCGTTGGGGAAGTCGCTGTTCTTGTTGCCCGTGCCCTGCCAGGTCAGGGTCCAGCCGCCGGCGGCCTTGCCGATGTCGTCGGCCCCGTCGCCGGCCACCAGCACGTGGGCCGAGCTCTTCAGCGGCAGGACGCCGTCGTTCTTCAGCAAGACGAGCGACTTGCGGACCGCCTCGCGGGCCACGGCGCGGTGGGCGGGGGAGCCGAGTAGTTCGTACTTGCCCTCCAGCGGCCGCTTGTCCGCGAACAGGCCGGCCTTGACCTTGACCCGCAGGATGCGGCGCACGGCGTCGTCGATCCGCGCCATCGGGATCTGGCCGGCCTTCACCTGGGCCAGGGTGTTGTCGTAGAGGCCCTTCCAGCTGTCGGGGGCCATGATCATGTCCATGCCCGCGATGTAGGCCTGGGCGCAGTTGGTGTTGGTGCAGCCCTCGACCTGGCCGTGGGCGTTCCAGTCGCCGACCACGAAGCCCTCGAAGCCCAGCCGCCCCTTCAGCACGTCGGTCAGCAGGCTCTTGTTGCCGGTGTGCTTGACCCCATGCCAGCTGGAGAACGAGACCATCACCGACAGGATGCCGGCATCGATGGCCGGCGGATAACCGGCGGCATGCAGGCGGACGAGATCGGCCTCGGAGACGTCGGCGTCGCCCTGGTCCCTGCCGCCCGCAGTGCCGCCATCGGCCAGGAAGTGCTTGGCCGAGCCCGCCACGTGCCCCGCCGCCAGCGGCTTGCCGGCGACCAGCGCGCCCTGCAGGCCCAGAGTCATCGGGCCGGCATAGGACTTCACCACCTCCGGGTCTTCGGCATAGCCCTCATAGGCCCGGCCCCAACGCTCGTCGCGCGGCACGGCCACCGTCGGGCCGAAGGTCCAGTCGGCGCCGGTGGCGGCCATCTCCTGGGCCGTCGCCTCGCCGATGCGGCGGATCAGGTCGGGATCGCGCGCCGCGCCCAGGCCGACATTGTGCGGGAAGAGCGTCGCGCCCACGACGTTGTTGTGGCCGTGCACGGCGTCGACGCCGAAGATGATCGGGATCTCCTGGTGGCCGCCCCGGCTGGTCAGCGCCGCGGCGCGGAAGGCGCGGATCCACTCGACCCAGCGCTGGGGCGTCGCGCGGTCATTGCCGTCCGGAGCGCTGTTACCGCCGACCAGCACCGAGCCCAGGCGGTACTTGGCCAGTTCCTCGGGCGTGATGGAGGCGCCGTCGGCCTGGATGGTCTGGGCGACCTTCTCCTCGACGGTCATCTGGCTCATCAGCTTGGCGACGAAGGCCTCGGTCTTGGCGTCGGTGATCGTCGCGGGGCTGTGGGCCTTGGGCCAGACGTCCGGATGGGCGATCGCGCTGTTCTGCGCCAAGGCAGCGCCTCCCAGGCCGCCGGCCAGGATCAGGGCCAGGGCGGACGCGCGGACGAGGCTGGATGCGGACATGGTTCTTCCCAGGATGCGCCCGCCCCCGGGCGGATCGAATGGATTGTCAGGAGAGAAAAACGCTCGACGCGGCGCTTGCGGGAAACCGCGTCGAGCGGAAGGGAAGCGGCTTCAGGGCCGCCTGGAGGGGAGTGATCGTGCGTCAAGCAGGACGCGACGGGCGCTGGAAGGCGAAATCATTGGCGTTTCCTCCGACGCCGCCTTCGTGGACGACCGTCTTGATCGGTTTGATGTCGCGCCGATTGGACAGCGCTGTCAAGTTCAATATGATTGCGGTAACACCCGCCAGGCGTGGTCCGATGGTCTAGTGAGGGGCTTGTCCGGTGGACTCTCGGACCACCAGTTCGAATTCCAGCACGCGCGAGGGCGGCGGCGCGCCCTCCTCCCGCTCGACGCCATGCATCAGCATGTCGGCGGCGGCGCCGGCCATGGCGAAGATCGGCTGGCGGACGGTGGTCAGCTGCGGCCAGGTGATCTTGGCGCCGGGCGTGTCGTCGAAGCCGGCCACCGACAGCTGGGCCGGCAGGTCCAGGCGCATGCGGTTGGCCACGGCCATCACGCCCAGCGCCATGTCGTCGTTGGAGGCGAAGATCGCGGTCGGACGATCCGCGCCGCCCAGCAGCTTCTCGGCCGCGTCGAAGCCCGAGCGGAACGAGAAGAACCCCTGCTCCACCCGGTCGTCGCGGACGATCAGGCCGCTGTCGCGCATGGCGTCCAGGAAGCCCTGGTGGCGCAGGTGCGAGGCGCCGTGATCGGGGTGGCCGATGATGAAGCCGATGTCGCGGTGACCCAGCCCGATCAGGTGCTTGGTCATCTCATAGGCGGCCAGACGGTCGTCCATGCTGACCCACGGGGCGCGATCGATGTCGCCGCCCGGCGCGATGCGGACATAGGCGACGCCCTCCTGCTCCAGCGCCGCCAGCACCACCGGATGGTCGCTGAGCGGCGGGGTCAGGATCACCCCGTCCATGCGCAGGGTGGCCAGCATCGGCTCGACCTGTTCCTGGATGTCGCCCGTGGAGTCGATCGGCTCGACGATCAGGTGGAAGCCTTCCTGACGGCACCGCGCGATGGCCCCCAGCTGGACGTCGGTGACGTAGCCAGGGCTGGGGTTGTCGAAAAAGACGCCGATCAGATAGGCCTTCGAACCCGCGAGGCTGCGGGCCGAGATGTTGGGCCGATAATTCAGCGCCGCCACGGCGGCCTGCACCCGATCGCGGGTGTCGGCCTTGACGTTGGGCTCACGGTTGAGGACCCGCGAAACGGTCTTGATCGAGACCCCGCTCTCGCGGGCCACATCGTGGATCGTGACTTTGGCGCTCAATTCCGTCCCTCACCGCGCCGATTCTCCCCGGCGTGGCGCGTACTAAGCCATGACAGGGTTGTCATGGCGAGCCCCCTAGCTTGCCGCTCCTCAAAAGGAGCGGAGCGCGGGGTTTACAGCCGGAAATGGACACCGCTATCCAGAGGTTGTGGCGTCGTCCTGACCGCCTTGGGGGCTCATTGATGTTGAACTGGAAACGCGTGGCCGTGGCCGCCACGCTCGGCGCGCTGAGCGCCACCTCCGCCTTGGCCCAGGTCGCGACCACGCCCGCTGCGCGCCTGAATCAGTTGGGCCGCCACGTCGGCCGCGCGACGGTTTGCGAGGAATTCGGCTTCAAGGTTCACCAGGACAAAGTCGAGGAGCTGGCCAACGACGCCATAGCCTTCGGCGTTCGCGCCGGCTTCTCGGAGGAGACTTCCGGGACCTACATCCAGACCGCCATGAACCAGGCCATGGCCGAGGCGCAGGCCGACATCAAGCAGATGTCGGCTGTCGACCAGGAGGACGAGGTCCGGTTCGTCGACAACATCCACACCCAGGCCCGCAAGATCGTCTCGGCCTGTCGTGCGGCCGCCAATGACCCGATGGCCCAGGCGATCATCGAGGCCCCGTCCTCCAGCGACGAGGTCCTGGTCCGCAACTTCTCGGACAAGGTGCTGATGCCGACGGGCTTGGCCAGCTGGCAGACGCCGTACATCCGCGCGGGCGCCGATGTCGTGCAGGCCGTCGCCGCCTGCGCCGCCTACCTCACGCGCGCCCAGTCCAACGCCTATGTCGCCGAACTGTACGCCCCCAACCGCTTCTCGATGGCGGTGGAGGACAAGGCGATCGCCTATTTCGACTTCTGGAAGGAGAAGGGCCGCGAGAGCCTCGCCGACCTGAACCTCGACGCCACCCAGTGCAACCGTCTGCTGACAACGCGGGCCGCCGCGTTGAAGGCGACCCCGCGCTAGGACGAACGGGCGCGGTGGTCGCCTAAGCGACCGCCGCCCTACCCTCCGGCGTCAGCGCCACCGCCGCGCCGATCAGCGCGGTGTGCGGGTGCAGGATCACGTGGGTCGGGATCGCCTGGGTGAAGCCCGAGAGGCGGCCCTTGGCGTCGAAGCGCTCGCGGAACGGGCTCTTCTCCAGGATGTCGATGATCCGGGGGGCGATGCCGCCGGCGATGAACACGCCGCCGCGCGCGCCCAGGGTCAGGGCGATGTCGCCGGCCGTCGAGCCCAGCACCGCGCAGAAGCGGTTCACGGTGGCCAGGCTGTCGGCGCAGCCCTCGACCGCGCGTTCGGTGATCTGCTTGGCGGCCAAGGCCTCGACCTTACGGCCTTCGGCGGCGCCCAGGGCGATGTGCAGGTCTTCCATGCCCGGACCCGACAGGATGCGCTCGACCGAGACGCGGCCGCCGTCCAATTGCTTGGTCAGGGCGCGCAGCACCTCGATCTCGACCTCGTCGACCGGGGCGAAGGCGACGTGGCCGCCCTCGGTGGCCAGCGGCAGTTCCTGGCCGTGACGGCGCACCAGGCCGGCGACGCCGAAGCCGGTGCCCGGGCCGAGGATGGCGAGATCGCCTTCGCCCGAGGTCGGCAGGTGGCCGATCTGGCGCAAGTCCTTGGGACCCAGGCGCGGCGCAGCCAGGGCCTGGGCGGTGAAGTCGTTGATCAGCTTGGCGTTCCGGAAGCCGCCGGCGCGACGCAGGCTGTCTTCCGAGATCCGCCAGTCGAGGTTGGTCATGTGAACCGAGCCGTGCTCGATCGGGCCGGCCACGGCCACCACCGCCTGGTCGGGATGGCGGACGCCGACCTTCTGCAGGTAGTGCTCGATGGCGTCCTCGGCGGTGCCGTAGTCCTCGCCCTTATAGGTCGTGGGCTCGATCAGGCGCGGGTCCTGACCGTCGAATTCGACGAGGGCGAAGCGGGCGTTGGTGCCGCCGATGTCGCCGACGAGGCCGAGCCCCACGCTGTGATTGCCGTCCATAACCTGATGCTTCCTTAGGCGAAGACAGAAGCGCCGGCGTCGGCCGCGCCGACCCCGCTGCGCATCCATCCAAACAGTTCCCTACCAAAGCCCGGCTTGGACGCCGGGACGTTCGCCGGCGTGCGGGCGCGCAAGACCGCCTCGTCCACCAGGATCTTCAATTCGCCGGTCTCGGCGTTGACGCTGATCACGTCACCGTCGAGGACATAGGCCAGCGGCCCGCCCTTGGCGGCTTCCGGCGTCACGTGGATGGCCGCCGGCGTCTTGCCCGAAGCGCCCGACATGCGGCCGTCGGTGACCAGGGCGACCTTGTAGCCGCGGTCCAGCAGCACCGAGATCGACGGCGACAGGTTGTGCAGCTCCGGCATGCCATTGGCCGACGGCCCCTGAAAGCGGACGACCACCACCACGTCGCGGTCCAGTTCGCCGCGCTTGAAGGCGGCGATGAAGTCTTCCTGCTCCTGGAACACGGCCGCCGGGGCTTCGATGATGTGGTGCTCGGGCTTCACGGCCGAGATCTTCATGACGCCGCGACCGAGGTTCCCGGCCAGCAGGCGCAGGCCGCCCTCGGGGCTGAACGGGTCGGAGACCGGACGGACGATGGCGGTGTCCAGGCTCTCGGTCGCGCCTTCGCGCCACTTCAGGACGCCGTCCTCGAGGTGGGGCTCCTGGGCGTAGAGCGACAGGCCGGGGCCGGCGATGGTCTGGACGTCCTCGTGGACGAGACCGGCCTTCAGCAGCTCACGGATGATGAAGGCCATGCCGCCGGCGGCCTGGAAGTGGTTCACGTCGGCCGCGCCGTTCGGATAGACGCGGGCCAGCAGCGGGGTGGCCTTGGAGATGTCGTCCAGGTCTTCCAGCGTCAGGATCACGCCGGCCGCGTGGGCCATGGCGACGAGGTGCAAAGCCAGGTTAGTCGAGCCGCCGGTAGCCATCAGGCCGACCACGCCGTTGACGATCGACTTCTCGTCGATCATCCGGCCGACCGGGATGAACTCGTTGCCCTTGTTGGTGACGGCGGCGGCGCGGCGCGCGGCTTCCTTGACCAGGGCCTCGCGCAGCGGCGTGTTGGGATGCACGAACGCCGAGCCGGGCAGATGGAAGCCCATCAGCTCCATCAACATCTGGTTGGTGTTGGCGGTGCCGTAGAAGGTGCAGGTGCCCGGGCCGTGATAGCTGGCCTGTTCGGCTTCCAGCAGCTCGGCGCGGCCGACCTTGCCCTCGGCGTAGAGGGCGCGGATGCGGGCCTTCTCGCTGTTGGGCAGGCCCGAGGTCATCGGGCCGGCGGGCACGAACAGCGCCGGCAGGTGGCTGAAGGTCAGGGCGCCGATCACCAGGCCCGGCACGATCTTGTCGCAGACGCCCAGATACAGCGCCGAGTCGAAGGCGTCGTGGGTCAGGGCGACGGCCGTGGCCATGGCGATGACCTCGCGCGAGAACAGCGACAGCTCCATGCCCGGACGGCCCTGGGTGACGCCATCGCACATGGCCGGCACGCCGCCGGCGAACTGGGCGGTCGCGCCCACTTCGCGCGCGGCCACCTTGATCAGCGCCGGATACTCTTCCAGCGGCTGGTGGGCCGACAGCATGTCGTTATAGGCCGAGACAATACCGATGTTCGGCGCGTTCGGGTCGAGAGCCCGGACCTTGTCGACGCCCGGCGAGGCGGCGAAGGCGTGGGCCCAGTTGGCGCAGGACAGCTTGGCCCGGCCCGGCTGGCTCTCGATCGCGTGCTGCATGTTGGCGAGGTAGGCCGCGCGGCTGTCCTTACTGCGTTCGACGATCCGCGCCGTGACTTCGGCGATGACGGGATTGAGAGCCATGACGATTACTCAGCCCAGAGGATGCGGACCTTGGCGCGGTCCTGGTTCAGGATGGCGGCAACCGGCAGGGTCGGATCGACCTCGCCGTCCAGCAGCGCGCGCTTGGCCTGGCCGGTGACCAGCAGCACGATCAGCGCCGTCTGGGTCAGGGCCTGGAAGGTCAAGCTCAGACGGGGGATGTCCGGGGCCGGATCGCCCGGCGGAACGGCCAGCACCAGCCGGTCGGACTCGGGGTCCAGACCGCGCGCCAGCACCGGCGAACCGGGGAACAGCGAGGCGAAGTGGCCGTCGGGACCCACGCCCAACAGCACGACGCCGAAAGGCGCGGCCGACGCGACGCCGGCCTGAGCCTTCAGCGCGGCCTCTTCATGGCTGACGCCATCGAAATACAGCGGCGAGAAGCCGGCCTTGGCCGCCTCGCCCGTCAGCAGGTGGCGACGGACCAGGCCTTCGTTGCTGCTGGGATCCGAAGCCGGCACCCAGCGCTCGTCGGTCAGGGTGACCATGACCTTGTCCCAGGGCGCGGTCAGGGTCGCCAGGCGGTCATAGACCGGAGCCGGCGTCGAGCCGCCCGTGGCCGCGAAGCCGGCCACGCCGTGGGTCGCCACCGCCGTGGTCAGGGCCTCGACGATGGTCGAGGCGGCCGCGTCGTACAGCGCCTCGCGAGTCGGGAAGGCTTCGATCTGGTGCTCTGCCATGCTTACGCCTTCCAGGACCGGCCGCCGGGCGAGATCAGCCCCTGCGACGATTGCGGACCCCAGGTGCCGGCCGCATAGGGCGCCGGTTCGATGCCGGCGTCAGCCCACGCGGCCGAGACGGCGTCGATGAACTTCCAGGCCTGCTCGACCTCGTCACGACGCACGAACAGGGTGCGGTCGCCGCGGAACGCGTCGACGAACAGCTTCTCGTAGGCGATGCGGCGACGGCCGCCGCTCTGGCCGAACGACAGCGACAGAGGCAGCGACTGCAGGCGCATGCCCTCTTCCGACAGGCCGGGCCGCTTGTTCATGATCGTCAGCGAGATGTCCTCGTCCGGCTGCAGGTCGATGACCAGGCGATTGGCGCACAGCTCGCCGTCGGTCGCCTGACCGAAGATGTTGTGCGGCAGCGGCTTGAACTGGACGACGATCTGGGTGCGGCGGTCGGGCAGGTTCTTGCCCGTGCGCAGGAAGAACGGCACGCCGTCCCAGCGCCAGTTGTCGATCGCCACCTTCATGGCCACGAAGGTCTCGGTCTTGGTGGGCTTGCCGACTTCCTCGACATAGCCCGGCCGGGCCCCGCCCTCGACCACGCCGGCCACGTACTGGCCGCGCACGGTGTCGTGGGCCACGCTCTCCTTGGTGAAGGGGCGCAAGCTGCGGAGCACCTTGACCTTCTCGTCGCGGACAGCGTCGGGGTCGAAGCCCGACGGCGCCTCCATAGCGACCAGACACAGCAGCTGCAGCATGTGGTTCTGCACCATGTCCCGCAGCGCGCCGTACTCGTCGTAATAGTGCCAGCGATCGCCGACCTTCTCGGTCTCGGCGATGGTGATCTGGACGTGGTCGATGGTGTTGCGATCCCACAGGGGCTCGAACAGCACGTTGGCGAAGCGCAGGGCGGTCAGATTCTGGACCGTCTCCTTGCCCAGATAGTGGTCAATGCGGAAGACCTGGCTCTCGTCGACCACGGCGGCGACGGCGGCGTTGGTGACCTTGGAGCTCTCCAGGTCGCGGCCCAGGGGCTTTTCCAGGATCAGGCGGGTGCTGGGGCCCGTGAGGCCGGCGGCTTGCAGCGCTTGGCAGGCCGGGCCGTAGAGGCTGGGCGACAGCGAGAAGAAGATGACCAGCGAGCCGTGCGCGCCGATGCGGTCGGCCAGCTTCTTGGTGTCGGCTTCGCTGGTGATGTCGGCGGGCACGTAGTCGATGCGCTCGGCCAGGCGTCTCCAGACCCCCTCCTCGACCGTCGCGCGCTTGCCCAGCTGTTCGCGCACCAGCGCCTTGTAGCTGTCGGCGTCATGGTCGGCGCGAGCAACGCCGACGATCCGCAGATCATGCGGCAGCAGACGATCAAGCTCGAGGAAATACAGCGAAGGCAACAGCATCCGCAGGGCCAGATCCCCCGCGCCGCCCAGCAGCACCAGCACTTCGCGCCCGTTGTCGGCGTCTTGGTTCTTCTTAGCCAATGTCGTCCACCCTATGACAACGTTGTCATGACATGCCTGCGTCGGAAAGGCAAGCGGCCGCCGACCGCCAGCCCATATGGGCGCCCAATGGCGCCCACTGGCCGGCCCTACCTAGGCTAAACGTCTGGAGCCCGCCATAAGACCAATCGGCTTTTGGCGGGTGAATTTTCGATGACGCAGGCCGCGCGAGGCCACGCGTGCCTCGACGTTCGGCGCAAACGGCCTCTTGGGGAAAATCCCTGCCCTATTTGCCCGCGCGGGCGGGCGAGCCGGCGGGCTGGCCGGTGCGGAACTTGTCCTTCATCCGGCCGATCCAGCCGTTGAAGGCCTCGTTGTCGGCGGTGACGCGGCTGAAGTCCGAGGCCGACAGCGATTCGACGTTCATGCCTTGCAGGGCCACACGCAGGCCGTCGGGATTGCCGGCGCTGTCGACGAAGCCCGACCAGCGCGCGCGCAGGCGGGCCAGGGAGGCGTCGTCGTCGGCCAGGCTGTAGGCCACGGCCGAGCGCAGTAGGCGGGCCTCATCGCCCGGCGTCAGCGCGCCCGGGGTCTTGAAGCGGTCGCCCAGCGAGCGTTCGTACAGCGCCCCAGCCGTCGGCCAGGTGTGCTGCTTCCAGGCGATCTCGGCGCGGATCTCCTGGCCGTCGCGGCTGTTGTCCTTGTCGATCAGCTCCAGCGCGTCGTCGAAGCGGCCCAGGCCCATCAGGGCGCGGGCGGTGGCCAGGCGGCGCTCGGCGTTCAGGGCCGGCGGCAGGATGGTCGTGCGGGTCGCGTTGATGGCGTCCAGCGCGTTCTCCGGCTGCTTGTTCATCAGGTAGATCCAGGCCAGGTCGGTGGCGACCTGGGCCTTGGGCACGCCGTTCAGGCGGTTGTCGACCTGGTACTTCAGCAGCTTGGCGGCGTCGTCCAGCAGGTCGACGTCCACCAGGCGACGCACCAGGTTGCGGACCATCTGGTCGCCGTCGGCGCCGATCGGGGTCAGGTCCTGGAAGTCGTAGAATAGGCCCACGGCCTGGACCGGCTGCATGCCGTCGGCCAGGCCTTGCAGGAACAGCTGGCGGAAGGTGTTGGACAGGTCGTTCTGCAGCGCCACGGCTTCCGGGCGGTCCGGCAGCTGGCGGCCGGCCGAGCGCAGCACTTCCAGCGCCTCGCGATAACGGCCCTGGTCGATATAGAGCCGGCCCAGCGAGCGGATGACCTCCAGCTCGACACCGTCGCCGCGCCAGCGATAGCGCAGCTGGTTCAGGGTCTCGGCAGCCTTGGGCGCGGTGATCTGGCCCTTGGCGTAGCCGATCTCGGTGGCGTGCAGCAGGGCCGGCGTGGCCAGGCGGTCGTACGGGGCCTTGGCGATGGCCTGGAACATGCGCAGGGCGCGGACCTTCTCACCCTTGGCCTCGAAGGCGCGAGCCTGGGTCAGGCGGATGTCCAGCTGGTCCTCGAGCGGGACCTTGGGGACGGCCAGCGCCTTGGTGATCAGTTGCAGGGCGCCGGTGACGTCGCCCGTGCCCAGCGCCGCCTGGGCCTGGGCGTGCAGGAAGCGCGCGCGCCAGGTGGGCGGGAAGAGGTCCAGCGCGCGACCGCCGCCGGTGAACTTGGTGCGGGCGTCGGCCCACTGGCCCTGCTTGGCCGAGATGTAGCCGCGCCACAGGGCGCTGGACGGGTCGTCGGAGAGCACTGGTGAGGAGAAGTCGGCGTCGGCCTCGGTCAGGCGGCCGGCCATCACCTTGGCCACGCCGCGCAGGCCGCGGAACTCGGCGTCGCCCAGCAGGGTCTGGTGCTTGCGGCCGGCGGCGTTCAGCACGCCGATGGCCTCGAACGACATCTGCGAGCCGACCAGGAAACGGGCCAGCGACATGCGCGCGGCGCGGTCGCTGTCCTTGCCCTCGCCGTCCGGCGCGGCGGCGACGGCGCTCTGCAGGGCGTTGTAGCGGGTCAGGAAGCCGCCCGAACCCGTCTTGGGCCAGTTGTCCAGGTCGATCAGGGCCGGCATCGACATCGGCTGGGGCGCGCCGGCGGCAGCCTCTTCCGGTGGGGTGTTGGCCGAGATCGGCGACAGGATCAGGCCCTTGGGCCGGCCGATGCGCAGCAGGTCGCCGCTAGCCTGGACCACCAGGTCGCTGGCATAGGCCTCGGCGGCGAGGCCTTGCGCCGACTGCAGCAGCGCCATCTCGACATATTCGCGGCGCGACGGCAGGCCCTTGGACGGCGCCAGGGCGGGGGCCACGATCATCCGATCGCCGACGGCCGGGTCGGCGACCCAGACCGGCCGGGTCACGCCCGAGACGGCGGCCGACAGGGTGGCGGGGTGGACGCTCTCGTCGCGCGCCACCTTGATGACGTCGGGCGTGGCCTGCGAGCCGGGACCCAGGCTGATCTTCCACGACCCGCCCTGCCCTTCGGCCACATAGGGCGTGCCCGACTGGGTGACGATGCGCAGCGCCGTGTAGTCCGGCCCTTTCAGGGCCTGGATCTTCGAATAGCGGATGCTGGACGACGGCAGCTTGGAGATGTCGAGCCGCGCGGGCGTGTCGAACACCACCCAGACCGCCTCGCCGCGCCGGAACACGGCGGCGCCGGCCGGGGCGGCCCAGTCGAACGACAGGCTCACCTGTTGATCCTGGCGCTCGAAGCCGACCTTGACCACGCCGCCGGCGGGCATCGGATTGGGACGACCGATCGGCGCGGCGGGCGCGGGCGTCTGGCTGGCCGGCGGCGCGCCCGGACGGGCGAACAGGTTGACGAAATCGATGCCGTCCGCATTGCCCAGGCGGGCGTCGGCGTCATCCGTCAGTGTAATGACGATCTCGAGCGCGCCGTTGATGTGGCGGGCCTCGGAGGCCTTCAGCCAGCGCGGCGGCGCGATCTTCAGGGCCGAGAGATCGGGGTTGGTGTCACGGCTGAACCGCAGCACCAGGGTCTGCCCTTCGCGATGGGAAACCAGCTTCGCGCCCGTGTTCCAGTGGAACTCGATGCGCGAGAAGTCCGCCGCCTGCGCCACACGCACGTCCAACGACGCGCGCGCCGCCTGAGGCGGCGGCGCGGCGTACACGGACGGCGCCAGCGTCCCCGCGATGACCGCGGCGGCGACGCTGGAGCGCAGGAGCTGGCGAAGGGTCATGGGCCTCCCTTAGCCGGCTTTCTTGGGGGCGGCCGCCTTGCCCTTCGGAGCGGCGGCGGGGTCGGTCGCGCCGGCCAGGCCGGCGTCGGCCTGCTGCTTGTTGGGCGTCGCGCCCGGAGCAGCCGCGGCGTTGTCGGCGATGGCGGCCTTGCCCTTCTCGACGGCCGGGTTGGCCATGCGCGAGGCCAGGCGCTCGGTCAGGATCTTGGCGTCGCCCGGAGCCATGTTGGCCAGGACCTGCGACAGGGCCCGTTCCTTCATCTTGGCGGCGATCGGCAGACGGACCTCGTCCGACAGCAGGGTCATGCGGGCGGCGGCGTCCTTGGGCTTCATGCCTTGGTAGACCGTCACCAGGCGATCGACCTCGGCCTGCTTCTGGGCGTCGACCTGGCCCAGCAGGCCCGAGATGTCGCCCTTCAGGCCGGTCAGGGCCTTCATCTTGGCGTCCAGCTTGGCTTCGGCGGCGGCCAACAGCTGCAGCTGGACGTCGATGTCCTGCTCGCGCTGGTCCAACTGGCCACGACGGGCGCCCAGGCTCTGCAGCACGCGCAGTTCGGCGGGCGAGAGGCCGGCTTCCTTGGCGAGCGCGTCGGCCGAGGGGGCGCAGACGCGCGGCGGCGGGGCGTTGGCGGCGGCCGGCTGGCCGGCGCTCTCGGCCGAGGCGGCCTCTTCGCCGCCTTCAGCCTTGGCGTCCTTGCCCTTGCCGGGCTTGACCACCTCTTCGGCGAAGGCCTTGGCCCCGCCCAGCAGGTCGGGCAGCGACTTGGCGCCGGCCATGGCGTTGATCGCCAGGACGCCGCCGACGGCGACGCCGACCAGGGGGAGGATGCGCGGAACGTTCTTCATCGGCGGGGAGCCCTGGGGTTGGCGGACGGGCCATCGCCCGGTCCGTCGAAGAGGTCATCATCGATCCGCGCCCGTGAACGCGGGGTTTCTGTCGGCTGGCTCGAGGCCATGCCCGGACGCGAGGCCGGGCGAGGAATGGGTTCGCCGCTGCGGACGGCGCGCTCGACGCGGTCCTCGCGGTCCAGCAGGCGCTCGAAGTCGGCGGCCGACAGGCGGCGATCGGTCTGCGGGGCGGCGGCCGGCGGGATCTCGCGGCTCAGGCGCGGCGCGGGACGCTCCGGCGCGGCTTGTGGCGCGGGGGCCTTGGTCGGGGCCGGCAGCGGACGGGCGACCAGATCGCCCAGCTGGGCGGCCAGGGCCTGGGCGCGCTCAATGCGTACCGCCAGGGTCTCCGCGGCCTCGTCGGTGGCGGCGCGCAGATCGGCCAGCCCCTGCTCGGCGCGGGCCGCGGCCTTGTCCAGGTCGACCACCGCCTTGGCGAAGCCTTCGTGGCTGTCGCGCAGGGCCTTCAGGCGGCGCTCAAGGCGCCAGCCGAAGACCAGCGCCGCGATCAGCAGCACGGCCAGGAACCCATTCATGGCGAAGGCGATCAGGCTCATTTCAGCTTCTGCACGGCCTTCTTGGCGGCGGGCGTCAGCGGAGCCTCGGCCCGGACGGCGATAGAATGATTCCGGCGGCCCATGCGACCGCGCGTCAGCGGGATGGCCCCGGCGCGTAGCTCGACCAGGCTGTCGGGCGTTGCGTTCAGCATCAGGGTGTCGCCGATCTGCATGTTCAGGACGCGCGACAGCGGCACCTGCTGCTCGTCGAGCACGGCGCGGACCTCCATCTGCGTGGTCCACAGCTCGGTGGCCAAGTGGCCTTCCCAGATGTTGTCGCGACCGAACTTCTCACCCATGAACTGCTGCAGCAGCATCTTCCGGATGGGTTCCAGCGTGGCGTAGGGCAGCAGCAGCTCGATGCGGCCGCCGCGGTCTTCCATGTCAATGCGCAGCTTGACCAAGATCGCGGCGTTGGCCGGGCGAGCGATGGCGGCGAAGCGCGGGTTGGTTTCCAGGCGGTCCAGGCTGAACGACACCGGATGCAGCGGCTCGAAGGCGCTCTTCAGGTCGTGCAGGACAACCTCGATCATCCGCTGCACCAGCACGCGTTCGATCGTCGTGTAGGGACGGCCCTCGATGCGCATCGCGGCCGTGCCGCGACGACCGCCCAGCAGCACGTCGACGATCGAGTAGATCAGGTTGGAGTCGACCGTCAGCAGGCCGTAGTTGTCCAGTTCCTCGGCCCGGAACACGGCCAGGATGGCCGGCAGCGGGATCGAGTTCAGATAGTCGCCAAAGCGGATCGAGCTGATGTTGTCGAGGCTGACCTCGACGTTGTCGGACGTGAAGTTCCGCAAGGAGGTCGTCATCAACCGCACGAGGCGGTCGAAGACGATTTCCAGCATCGGCAGGCGCTCGTACGAGACCAGCGCCGAGTTGATGATGGCGCGGATGCCCGTGCGGTCTTCGCCGCCATCGCCGGAGAGGTCGAAGCCCAGCAGGCTGTCGATCTCGTCCTGGTTCAGGATGCGCTCGGAGCCGCCTTCGCCGCCGCCGTCGTCCCAGCCGCCCATGCCGCCGGAAAAGTCGCCAAATTCATTGCCGCCGCCACCGCCGCCGTCGCCTTCACCGAAGGCGCCGGGCGGGTTCTGCGAGGCCCATTGGGCCATCGCGGCCTGATCGTCGATTTCGTCCGCCATGATCGTTCGCCCAGCCAGCCCTAAGGCTAGTTGACCAGCATCTCCTCGATGAGGACCGCATTCACCTTGGCCGGCGCGGCGACCATATTGACCCGCCGCAGCAGCTCGTAGCGCAGTTGGTAGGTGCCCTGGCTGCCGTTCAGGTCTTCCGGACGCAGCTCGCGCAGGAAGGCCTGGAACATGTCCTGGAGCCTGGGCAGGTTCGGGGTCAGCTCTTCGGCCGTGTCTTCATCCGGCAGTTCGAAGGTCAGCTTCAGCTTCAGGAAGGTCGACTTGCCGTCGGCGGTCTGCATGTTCACGACGATGTCGGGTAGGGTGTAGAAGACCACGCCGTCGGGGCCTTCCTTGATCACCGGGGCTGCGCCGCCGGCCGCGGCCGCGCCGCCCTCGCCTTCCTTCTTCTCGCCGTGACCGCCCTTTTCTTCCTTCTTTTCCTTCTTCTCTTTCTTTTCCTTGCCGTGCTCGCCGGCTTCGGCGTGGGCATCCGGCTTCGGCTTCATCAGGAAAAAGGCCGCGGCGCCGCCACCGCCCAGCACGAGGACGCCCGCGGCGATCGCGATGATCAGGATAGGCGGTTTCTTCTTGGCGGGGGCTTCGCCCTCGACGCCTTCTTCGCCTTCCGGAGCTTCCTTTTCGGGGGCTTTGGCCACGCGCACGGTTCCTTGGAATCTATACCCGTACACATGCGGGGCACATGGTTAACGATGTGTTTTTGAAGCCATTTGGTCGCAGGCTGAATCTGCCCGGCAGACTCTGACCAACACCCCGCCGTTAACCTTCCTATTTGTTGTTTTATAACGTGTTTTCAGACTGGCACGAAGGTTGCTTCTAGGGTTTCGGCGCATTTGTCGCGCCAGCCGCCCGAGTTAACTCGCCATGGACAACGCGCTCTACGTCGGCCTCTCGCGTCAGATGACGCTGCGCCGCCAGCTCGACATCGTGGCCAACAACATCGCCAACGCCAACACGACCGGCTTCAAGACCGAGGACCTGATGGTCCGCACGGAACAGGCCAAGCCGGCCAAGACCCTGGACGGCGCCTCGCCCGTGAAGTTCGTGCTGGACGACCGCGTCGCCCGCAACTTCACGCAAGGCGCCATGACCAAGACGGGCGGCGATTTCGACCTCGCCATCGAGGGCAACGGTTTCTTCCACATCCAGACCGCCGCTGGCGATCGCTACACCCGCGACGGCCGCTTCACGACCAACCCTGAAGGCCAGTTGGTCACCCAGGAAGGCAACCAGGTCCTGGACGACGGCGGCGGTCCGCTGCTGATCGACCCGGCCCTAGGCCCGGTCTCGATCGGCAAGGACGGCATCGTCAGCCAAGGCGCTGTCCGCGTCGGCCGCCTGGGCGTGGTTCGTCCCGACGACCTGGCCTCCTTGGCCAAGGACGGCGACAACCTCTACCGCAACACCAGCAACACCACCCTGGCCGCCGCTCCGGACGCCCGCGTCCACCAGGGCATGCTGGAATCCTCGAATGTCCAACCCGTCGTCGAGATCACCAAGCTGATCGAGATCCAGCGCGCCTACGAGGGCGTCGCCAAGATGATGGACAACACCGCAGAACTTTCGCGCAGCGCCGTCGAGCGTCTGGGCAAGCTGAATTAAGGGGCCTAGCCGATGCAAGCTCTCCGCACCGCCGCTTCGGGCATGTCAGCGCAACAGCTGAACGTCGAAGTCATCTCGCACAACATCGCGAACATGAACACCATTGGCTTCAAGCGCCAACGGGCCGAGTTCCAGGACCTGCTGTACCAGCAGGTGGAGCGCGCGGGTTCGCAGTCGTCCAGCGACGGCAACATCGTCCCGACCGGCGTCCAGGTCGGCGGCGGCGTCAAGGCCGGCTCGGTCTATCGCATCACCGAGCAAGGCACCCCGACCCTGACCGACAACCCGCTGGACGTCGCGATCCAGGGCAAGGGCTACCTGCAGGTCCTGCTGCCCTCGGGCGAGACGGCCTATACCCGCGCCGGCAACTTCTCGACCAACGACCAGGGCCAGATCGTCACCGAGGACGGCTACACGGTCCAGCCGGGCATCACGGTCCCGCAGAACACCACCGACATCACGATCAGCAAGACCGGCCTGGTGCAGGTGAAGCTGGACGGCCAGCCCCAGCCGCAGACCATCGGCCAGCTGCAACTGGCGACCTTCATGAACGAAGGCGGCCTGGAACAGATCGGCGACAACCTGCTGCTGGAAACCGCCGCCTCGGGCGCCGCCAACCTCGCCGCCCCCGGCGAGCCGGGCTTCGGCGTGCTGATGCAGCACTACACCGAAGCCTCGAACGTCGACGCGGTGACCGAAATCACCTCGCTGATCACGGCCCAGCGCGCCTACGAGATGAACTCGAAGGTGATCACCACGGCCGACCAGATGCTGCAAGCCACCTCGCAGCTGCGGAGCTAAGCTGATGAAGGCCTTCCTCCTCGCCGCCGCCGCCACCCTGGCGCTGACCGTCCTCTCGGCTCCGGCCCACGCCGGCACGCCGGTGGCCCTGCGCATGGACACCACCGACGCCGACGGCCGCATCACCCTGGGCGACCTGTTCGACGGCGTGACCGGCTCGGCCGCCAACATGGTCGTCGCCGCCCGCATGGGCCCCACCGCCGTGCTCGAAGCCGGCCAGGTGCAGGTCTTCGCCCGCCGCGCCGGCTACGACTGGACCAACAGCAACGGCATCCGCCGCATCATCGTCCGCGAAGGCCTGGACAATGGCGGCGTCTCGGCCGGCGCGACCGGCGCCCGGGCCAGCCTGGCCGGCGCCGCCCGCGCCAATGTGGAAGTTCTTGCCTACGCCCGCAGCCTGATGGCCGGCGAAATCGTCCAGCCGCAGGACCTGATCTACGTGAAGATGGCCGGCGCCCCGATGGACGCGCCCCGCGACGCCGACGCCGTGATCGGCCTGGCCGCCAAGCGCCCCCTGCGTGAAGGCGCCGCAGTCCAGAGCCGAGACGTGGCCGCCGCCCAGGTCATCAAGACCGGCGACATCGTCACCATCAGCTACGACGCGGACGGGATTTCCCTTTCGCTTCAAGGGAAAGCCATGGCCGCCGCCGCCACGGGCGACGTCTTCGCCGTCCAGAACACGCTCTCCAAGAAAGTCATCCAGGCGGTCGCCACCGGTCCTGGCTCCGCAGCGGTCGGTCCGCAGGCCCAGGCCTTGCAAGCCCGTTCGCAACCCGTCCGTTTCGCCGCTCGCTAAGAGGTCAGTCACCCCATGCGTCGCCCCGTCATCATCGCCGCCGCCCTCCTGCTGGCCCCGCTGGCCGCCTGCTCCACCGTCCAGGAAGCCGTGAAGGGCCCGAACCTGGCCCCGGTCGGCTATCCCGCCGAACTGGCCCCGATGCAGCAGCAATACGTCTCGTCGCGCGAGCCCGCCCCGCAGGCGGCCTCGGCCAACTCGCTGTGGCGCGTCGGCGCCCGCGCGTTCTTCAACGACCAGCGCGCCAGCCGCGTCGGCGACATCGTCACCGTCATGATCGACATCGACGACAGCGCCAGCACCAAGAACCAGACCGCCAGCTCGCGCACCTCGAACATGAAGGCCGGCATCCCCAACCTGCTGGGCCTGGAATCGAGCCTGGGCAAGGTGCTGCCGGGCGGCTTCGACCCGGCCAACGCCCTGAACACCAACTCGGCCACCACCAATGCCGGCGCCGGCAGCGTCCAGCGCTCGGAGAAGATCAGCCTGACGATCGCCGCCGTGGTCAGCCAGGTCCTGCCGAACGGCAACATGGTCATCCAGGGCACCCAGGAAGTCCGCACCAACGCCGAGCTGCGCCAACTGACCGTGGCCGGCATCGTGCGTCCGGAGGACATCTCCTCGGCCAACACCATCAAGCACACCCAGATCGCCGAAGCCCGCATCAGCTACGGCGGCCGCGGCGACATCAGCCGCGTCCAGAAGACCCCGGCCGGCCAGTCGCTGGTCGAGAAGTTCTCGCCGTTCTAAGCCGAAACGTCCAAGTCCTCTCAAGGGGCTGCAAGTCTGTCGGGCGCGGTCATCGCAAGGTGGCCGCGCCCGATGCGTTTCAGGAGCCATTCACGTTCCGGCTGCGTTGATCAGGGCGAGGAGACCTTCATGGGACGCCGCATCGCCGCCTTCGCCGCCCTGAGCCTGGCCAGCCTGCTGGCCGGCTGCGCGCATGAGAAGGTCGCGCTGGACGGCTACCGCTGGGCCTATCTGGCGGACGGTTCGGAGGCCCCTCGCCTCGCCTACGGCCGCCCCAACACCGACGATGTCGTGCTGATGATCAGCTGCCGGCCCGGCCAGGATCAGGTCGATGTCTCCGCCGTGGGCCTCTCGGGCGGCGAGATCGTCCTGGCCTCGGGCCGCGCGGAAAGCCGCTTCGCCGCCGCCAAGGTCGACGACGCCCTGAGCGAAGGCGGTTTCCTGGAAGGCCGCGGCAAGGCCAGCGCCCCGGCGTTGGACGGCTTCAAGCGCTCAGGCGACTTGGCGCTGCTGACCAAGGGCGAACGCCACAACCTGGCGGCAGAGTCTGCCGACCGGGGTCACGTTAAGGCCTTCTTCAAAGCCTGCGGGGTTTAGGCCCTACGTCCCGCCCCCGCGGCGCTCACATTATCCATCCCAAGCGCCGACAGCGAGCCGCGCAGGATGCCCTCGGCGTCGAGGCCGGCTTGCGCGTACATCAGGTCGGGCTTGTCCTGGTCCTGGAAGACGTCGGGCAGGCACAGGGTGCGGATCTTCAGGCCGCGATCCAGCGCGCCGTGCTGGGCCAGGGCCTGCAGCACGAAGGCGCCGAAGCCGCCCATCGAGCCTTCTTCCACCGTGACGATGGCCTCGTGCTCGCGCGCCAGGCGCAGCAGCAGATCAAGGTCGAGCGGCTTGGCGAAGCGGGCGTCGCAGACGGTCGCGGAAAGCCCGCGAGCGGCCAGCAGGTCGGCGGCCTTCAGGCTTTCCGACAAGCGGGTGCCGAACGAGACGATGGCGACGCTGGTCCCTTCGCGGACGATGCGGCCCTTGCCGATCTCCAGGGGCTCGGCGATCGCCGGCATGTCCAAGCCCAGACCCTCGCCGCGCGGATAGCGAAAGGCCGAGGGGCGGTCGTCGATCTCGGCGGCGGTGGCGACCATGCGGGCCAGCTCGACCTCGTCGGCGGCGGCCATCAGCACCATGCCGGGCAGAGCGCCCATGAAGCCGATGTCGAAGCTGCCGGCGTGGGTCGGGCCGTCGGCGCCGACCAGACCGGCGCGGTCCATGGCGAAGCGCACCGGCAGGCCCTGGATGGCCACGTCGTGCACCACCTGGTCGTAGCCGCGCTGCAGGAAGGTCGAGTAGATCGCCGTGAACGGCTTCATGCCGTCGGCGGCCAGGCCCGCGGCGAAGGTCACCGCGTGCTGCTCGGCGATGCCGACGTCGAAGGTGCGGTCCGGGAAGGCCTTCTGGAAGATGTCCAGCCCCGTGCCCGAGGGCATGGCGGCGGTGATGGCGACGATCTTGTCGTCGCGCTGCGCCTGCTTGACCAGTTCCTGGGCGAAGACCTTGGTGTAGCTGGGCGGGCCGGCGGCCGCCTTCTGCTGCTGGCCGGTGACCACGTCGAACTTGGCTACGGCGTGCAGCTTGTCGTCGGCGCCCTCAGCCGGAGCGTAGCCCTTGCCCTTCTGGGTGACGCAGTGGACCAGCACCGGCTTGTCGCCGAAGGCCTTGGCGTTCTTGAGCACGCTGACCAGGGCGTCCATGTCGTGGCCGTCGATCGGGCCGATATAGTAGAAGCCCAGCTCCTCGAAGAAGGTGCCGCCGGTGACCATGCCCCGGGCATATTCTTCCGCCTTGCGGGCGGCTTCGCGCATCGGGGTCGGCAGCTTCTCGACGACGGTCTTGCCCAGCTTGCGCACCGAGCGGTAGGCGCCGCCCGAGACGAGGTTGGCCAGGTAGGCGCTCATGCCGCCCACCGGCGGGGCGATCGACATGTCGTTGTCGTTGAGGATGACGATCAGGCGCTTGGTGGTGTCCGTCGCCGCGTTCATCGCCTCATAGGCCATGCCCGCGCCCAGCGAGCCGTCGCCGATCACGGCGATGACGCTGTTGTCCTCGCCCTCCCCCCGAGCAAGACGGGCGTCGCGCGCGGCGCAGAAGCCCAGCGCCGCCGAGATCGAGGTGGCCGCGTGGGCCGCGCCGAACGGGTCGTATTCGCTCTCGGTCCGCTTGGTGAAGCCCGACAACCCGCCGCCCTGGCGCAGCGTCTTGATGCGGTCGCGGCGGCCGGTGAGGATCTTGTGCGGATAGGCCTGGTGGCCGACGTCCCAGATGACGATGTCCTTGGGCGTCTCGAACACGTGGTGCAGCGCCACGGTCATCTCGACCACGCCCAGGCCCGCGCCCAGATGCCCGCCCGTGACCGACACCGCGTCGATCATCTCGGCGCGGACCTCGGCGGCAAGCTGCTTGAGTTCCGGTACCGACAGGCCCCGCGTGTCGGCGGGCGAGGCGATGGTGTCGAGCAGTGGCGTTTTGGAAGACATGTTTGACAAGAGCGCGGTCAGTTGCGGCGGTCCAGCACGAAATCGACGCTTTCGCGCAGATGTTCGGCTCGCTCGCCAAAGATTTCGAGATGGGAACGGGTCTGGTCGGCCAGAAGCGCCACGCGCTCTTTCGCCGCGTCCAGCCCCAGCAGGGTGACGTAGTTGGCCTTGCCCATGGCGGCGTCCTTGCCGCCCGTGGCCTTGCCCATGGTCTCGGGGTCGCCTTCGGCGTCCAGGATGTCGTCGACGATCTGGTACGCCAGGCCCAGGTCTTGGGCGAAGGCCATCAGGGCGGCGCGCTCGGCGTCCTTGGCCCGGGCGATGATCAGCGGGATCTCGAAGGCGAAGGCGATCAGCGCCCCGGTCTTCAGCCGCTGCATCCGCGCCACCGCGCCGAGGTCGTCACGGACGCCCAGGATGTCGATCATCTGGCCGCCGGCCATGCCCTTGGCGCCCGAGGCGATCGCCAGCTTGCGCACCAGTTCCGAGCGGACATGGCCGTCGTCGTGGGTGTCGGGGTGGGCCATGATCTCGAAGGCCGCCGTCTGCAGGGCGTCGCCCGCGAGGATGGCGGTGGCCTCGTCATATTGCTTGTGCACGGTCGGACGGCCGCGACGCACGTCGTCGTCGTCCATGGCCGGCAGGTCGTCGTGGACCAGGCTGTAGGCGTGGATGCATTCGAGCGCGCAGGCCGCGCGCAGCACCGGCCGCTCGGGCAGGTCGAACATCTTGCCGGTCTCGAGCGCGAAGAACGGGCGCAGGCGCTTGCCCGGACCCAGGGCCGCGTAGCGCATGGCTTCGGTCAGGCGGGTTTCCGGGCCATCGGCGCGGGGCAGCAGCTCGTCCAACGCCACGGTGACGATGTCGGCGGCCTGGACGATCCGCTTCTCGAGGTCGCTGGCCGGACGCGCGCCCGCCATCAGTTGAACTCGGCCGCTTCGGCGGAGACGGCGCCGCCCTGGCCGAGAACGATCTTCTCGACCTTCAGGCGCGCGGCTTCCAGCTTCTTCTCGCAGTGGGCCTTCAGGGCCGCGCCGCGCTCATAGATGTCGATCGAGCGCTCCAGCGGGGCCTGGCCCGACTCCAGCTCGGCCACGATCCGTTCCAGCTGCGCCAGGGCTTCCTCGAAGCTCAGGGCGGAGATGTCTGCGGGGGTGGCGGCGGCGTCGGTCATTTCAACTCTCAGGAGAACAGCGCTCAGCCTAGTGGCGCAAGGCCGCGCGGACAACGGCCTAGAGCCAAGGCGTGGTTAAGGGAAGAGGGTTTTGGGGCCTAAGCGCGGCGGAAGCGCTTGATGCTCCAGTAGGCGTGACCTTCATCCACCAGTTTCGTCAGCCCACGCGCCTTCAGCGCATCGGCGATCATCCAGTTGAAGAAGCCATGGGCCACGACCAGAACGTCCTGGCCCTGGTCGGCCAGCGCGACCAGCTTGTCGGCGGCCTGGCCCGACCGGGCCTCGGCCTCGGCCCGGGTCTCCTGGCCGCCGTGGTTGTTGAAGAACCACCACCAGAAGCGGGCGAAGAAGCCCAGGCGCTTGGGCGACATCCGCAGCCACAGGGGCCACGGCGGCGGCGGCAGCGGGGCCTCGATGAAGGTCTCGTCGGTGGTGAAGGCGCGGCCGGCGACCACCGCGTTGGCCGTCTCGATGGCGCGGCGGCGGGTCGAGACGATGATCACGTCGACGTCTCGGGCGATCTGGATCAGCTGGTCCGGCGGGGTCTGGCCGTCCTTCAGGCCGCCCACTTCATAGCGGGCCCACCAGTCGCCGTATTCAGGCGCGTTGAGCTTCACCTTGCGCGACAGGGCGGGTTCGCCGTGGCGGGCCAGGGTGATGGTCCCCGATTTCACGGGCGAGGACGCTTGGTCGGCGATGGTGACGTCGGCCATGTTGAAGAGAAGTCGGTGGGCAAAAAGCCGTTCCGTCCCCTCACCCCTCCTGAAGAGCGCGCACATGCGCGGCGGCGGAACGCCCCAGCGCCTGGAGGTCGTAACCGCCCTCGAGCGAGGACACAACCCGGCCCTTGGCCCGGGCGTTGGCCACCGAGACGATCGCCCTTGTCGCCCAGGCGAAATCGTCCTCGTCCAGGCTCTGGGCCGACAGCGGATCGCGGACGTGGGCGTCGAAACCGGCCGAGACGATCAGCAGTTCGGGCGCGAAGGCGTCGACCTTGTCCATCAGCCCCTCGAATCGCGACCGCCAGGTCTCGCGGGCCGCGTGCGGGGCGACGATGGCGTTGGCGATGTTGCCCAGCCCGGTCTCGGACGGATCGCCGGTGCCGGGATAGAGCGGCGACTGGTGGATCGAGGCGAAGAACACCGTCGGGTCGTGCTCGAACACGGCTTGGGTGCCGTTGCCATGGTGGACGTCGAAATCGACGATCGCCACCCGCTTCAAGCCCGCCGCCTGGGCCGCCCGCGCCGCCACGGCGACGCTGGAGAACACGCAAAAGCCCATGGCCACGCCGGGCTCGGCATGGTGCCCCGGCGGCCGCACGGCGCAGAAGGCCCTATTGGTCTCCCCCGCCGCGATGGCCCGCACCGCCGCCACGCTGGCCCCGGCCGCGCGCCGGGCGGCGGCCAGGCTGCCGCTCGACATCACCGTGTCGGGATCCAGCGCCAGCCGGCCGGACTTTGGCGCGGCCGCGAACACCGCGTCGACGAAGGCCTTGGGATGCACCCGCAGCAGGTCCTCGACCTCGACCAGCGGCGCGTCCAGCGCCTCCAGCGCCAGATTGGGGTCGTCGTTCAGGGCGTCGATCACCGCGCGCAGGCGCTCGGGGCTCTCCACATGCCCATGGCCGGGCTGGTGGTCGAGCATGTCGGGGTGGGTATAGAGCGCCAGGGTCATGTCACGCCGCCTTCCCATCGGAAGCATGGGCCATGCGGGCGATGCGCGCCTCGCCCCACGCGGCCAGGGCGGCGATCACCGGCTCCAGGCTGCGGCCCTCGGCCGAGAGGCTGTACTCCACCTTCGGCGGCACCTGGGCGTAGACGACCCGGTCGACCAGGCCCGCCTCCTCCAGTTCGCGCAGTTGCTTGGTCAGCATCCGCTGAGTGATGCCGGTCAGGCGGCGGCCCAGTTCGTTGAACCGCAAGGTCCCGTCGCGCAGGTGATAGAGGATGACGCCCTTCCACTTGCCGTCGATCAGGTCCAGCGTCGCTTCGACGGGGCAACCCTCGGCGCAGCTGTAATCGCGCAGCTTCATCACAGTATCCTTTTGGGTACTACGTACAGCTTTTTACCGTACTTGCGACTTCCGCAGGTTAGCGCGATCTGGGGCTCGAGGCCAACCAAAGCCATCCGGAGACCCGCCATGAAGGCCATAGGCTACCACGTCCCCTCCCCGATCGACGCGCCCGAAGCGCTGGTCGATCTGGAGCTTCCCACGCCCGTCCCGACGGGGCGCGACCTGCTGGTCTCGGTCAAGGCGGTGTCGGTCAATCCGGTCGACACCAAGATCCGCAAGAGCCGCAAGCCCGCCGAAGGTCAGGCCGAGGTGCTGGGCTGGGACGCCGCCGGCGTCGTCGAGGCCGTCGGCCCGGAGGTGACGCTCTTCAAGGTCGGGGACGAGGTCTACTACGCCGGCGCCATCGACCGGCCGGGCTCGAACAGCGCGTTCCATCTGGTCGATGAGCGGATCGTCGGCCGGAAGCCCGCCAGCCTGTCCTTCGCCCAGGCGGCCGCCCTGCCGCTGACGGCCATCACCGCCTGGGAGCTGCTGTTCGACCGCCTGGGCGCGACGCGCGACGGCACGGGCGGCCTGCTGATCATCGGCGCGGCTGGCGGCGTCGGCTCGATCCTGGTGCAGTTGGCCCGCAAGCTGACCAAGCTGACGGTGATCGGCACCGCATCGCGGCCCGAGACCCGCGACTGGGTGGTGGACCTGGGCGCGCACCACGTCGTCGACCACTCGGGCGATCTCGCCGCCCAGATCAAGGCGCTGGACGCGCCGCCGGTCGGGCTGATCGCCAGCCTGACCAATACGGACGACCACTTCCCCGCCCTGGTCGAGATCCTGGCCCCGCAAGGCCGCATCGGGGTGATCGACGATCCGCCGGCGTTGGACGTCAATCCGCTGAAGCGCAAGGCCGCCTCCCTGCACTGGGAGCTGATGTTCACCCGCTCGCTGTTCCAGACCGACGACATGATCGAGCAGCACCGCCTGCTGAACGCCGTCGCCGATCTGGTCGACGCCGGCGACCTGCGCACCACGCTCTCGGAGGTGCTGACGCCGATCAGCGCCGCCAACCTGATCAAGGCCCACGCGGCGATCGAGAGCGGCCGCACGCGCGGCAAGATCGTCCTGGAAGGCTTCTGATCGTTGAAGGTCGAGATCATGGCGGCTACCAAGTCGCCATGACCGACACCATCCGCCGCGCCACCGTTGAAGACGCCGACACCGTGTCCAGCCTGGGCGCGCGCACCTTCACGGAAACCTTTGCCTACCTCTATCCGCCCGAGGACCTGGAGACCTTCCTGGCCTATGCCTACGGGCTGGAGCGGACGCGCAACGACCTGGCCCATCCCGACAAGGCGACCTGGATCCTCGAGGACGAGGACGGCGAGGCCATCGGCTACGCCCTGGCTGGGCCGTGCGACCTGCCGCATGACGCGGTCGCGGCCGAGGACGGCGAACTGAAGCGGATCTATGTGCTCAAGAGCCACCAGGGCGGCGGGCGCGGCTCGGCCCTGCTGAAGACGGCGCTCGACTGGCTGGGTCCGCGCCGCATCTGGATCGGGGTGTGGTCCGAGAACTTCGGGGCCCAGAAGCTGTACGCCAGCAAGGGTTTCGAGAAGGTCGGGGAATACTTCTTCAAGGTCGGCGAGACCAACGACCTGGAGTTCATCCTGCGGCGCGGGTGACCTCGGCATTGCGTCCCGTTTGAGAACCCTCCATTCTCCCGAACATCTGTTCGAAAGCCGCGCCGATGTTCCTTCGCTTCTTCTCCGAGCTCCGCCAGGCCAAGGTGCCGGTGAGCCTGCGTGAATACCTCCTGCTGATGGAGGCCCTGGACAAGGACGTCATCGACCGCACGGTCGAGGACTTCTACTTCCTCTCGCGCGCCAGCCTGGTGAAGGACGAGAAGAACCTCGACAAGTTCGACCGCGTGTTCAGCCACGTCTTCAAGGGGCTGGAGACGGTCAATGAGGGCCTGGCCGCCGACATTCCGGAAGAGTGGCTGAAGGCCCTGACCGAGCGCTTCCTGACCGACGAGGAAAAGGCCCAGATCGAGGCCCTGGGCGGCTTCGAGAAGCTGATGGAGACCCTGCAGGAGCGCCTGCGCGAGCAGAAGAAGCGCCATGAGGGCGGCAACAAGATGATCGGCTCGGGCGGCACCTCGCCGTTCGGCAACAACGGCTACAACCCCGAAGGCGTGCGCATCGGCCAGGACAAGAGCCGCCACGGCCGGGCGGTGAAGGTCTGGGACAAGCGCGAGTACAAGAACCTCGACGACTCGGTCGAGCTGGGCACCCGCAACATCAAGGTCGCCCTACGCCGCCTGCGCAAGTTCGCCCGCACCGGCGCGGCCGACGAGCTGGATCTGAACGGCACGATCAAGGGCACGGCCGAGAAGGGCTACCTCGACATCCAGCTGCGCCCGGAACGCCGCAACGCCATCAAGGTGCTGATCTTCTTCGACATCGGCGGCTCGATGGACGGCCATATCAAGCTCTGCGAGGAGCTGTTCAGCGCCGCCAAGACTGAGTTCAAGCACCTGGAATTCTACTACTTCCACAACTGCCTCTACGAGACGGTCTGGAAGGACAACAAGCGCCGCCTGACCGAGAAGATCCCGACCTTCGACGTGCTCCACAAGTTCCCGGCCGACTACAAGGTGATCTTCGTCGGCGACGCGACCATGAGCCCGTACGAGATCACCTATCCGGGCGGCAGCGTCGAGCACTGGAACGAGGAGCCCGGCGCGATCTGGATGCAGCGGGTCGTCGACATCTACCAGAGCTGCATCTGGCTGAACCCGACGCCCGAGCGGCACTGGGACTACACCCAGTCGATCGGCGTGATGAAGCAGATCGTCTCTGATCGCATGTTCCCGCTGACCATCGATGGCCTGGACAAGGCCATGCGGGAGCTGGTGCGGGGCTAGCCCTAGCGGCCGGTCGTCGTATCGCCGTAGTGGCCGGCGTCCGTGGACGGCTGGCCGACCAGCGGCACTTCCGGCGACCCGGTGTGGTCGTTGGCGATCGTGGTCCCGACCCGGAAGGTCAGGCTGTTGGCGCCGCCCAGCAGGATGAACACGTCCTCGCGCCCGTCGCCGTCGATGTCGAAGCCGACGCGCGCCCCGGCCACCGCATGGCTGGTATCCGTCGCCTGCGTCAGGGCCGCGTCGTTCAGCGCCTCGACCTGGGCCGTCCACACGTTGGCGACCGTCGCGGTGCTGACCACGGTCGCGTGGCCATCGCCCATCACGGCCAGGTGGTCGCCCTTGGCGGTCGAGTAGTCGAGCACCACGCCCAGCAGGGCGGCGGTCTTATCGGCCGGCTGAGCGGCCGAGATCAGGAAGGTGTCGGCGCCATTGCCGCCGGTGGCGACCACGCGGGCGTTCATGACGATGCGGTCGTTGCCGTCGCCGCCGTCCAGGCGATCGACCTGACCCTTCGCGGCGCCCTTGCCGTCGATATAGTCGTCGCCGGCCCCGCCGCGGATCGTGTCGCCGCCGGACGTGCCGTACAGGACGTCGTTGCCCGGCGTCCCGACGATGACGGTCTTGGTGTCGGTAAAGCCCTGCCCGCCCAGCTCCTCGACCACCGCCTTGTCCTCGGGCGCGGCAAGCGCATGGCCAGCCCCCGCGGTCGGAGCCGCCAGCGCGGCCAGGTGGGCGATCTTGAACGCCGGCAGGCCCTGATGAGCTTCGTCCGGCGCCTGGACCACGACCGGCGCGGAGCCTTCGGGCTTGATCGTCGACTGCGGCGCGGCCTCGCCACCGGTGGCGGCGGACGGAGTGTGGCTGCGGGCCTGATCGGTATCGCCCCCGAGGGCGGCGATAAGCTTGGAGGCCAGGGTGTCGAGGGCCGGGTCGTCGGCGCGCGGCAGGTTCTCGAAGCTCAGATGGCCCGCATCGCCCACCGTGACGCCGCGCATCTCGAGATACAGGCCGACGGCGATGACCAGCGACAGGAAGGACTGGGCCTCGCGGCTGGCGGGGTTGAAGGCGACGACCGTGCCGTTCTGCTCGGGAATGCCCGACGACAGCACCTGGCGCAGCGCGCCCCACAGGCTGCCGACCTGGTGGAACATGTCGATCGCCGCGTCGTGCACGACGAACTGGCCGTCGATGCGGGCGATATGGACGACGACATCCTGGTTGGCGTCGGTGACCACGTACCAGGGGTCGCCCGAATCAGTCTGGCCGAAGACCCCGTCGACTTCGCCATAGGCCGTCTCCAGCTGCTGCGTCAGCAGCATCAGCAGGCCCCGCTCGTTGGCGGACCAGTCGCTGGCCGGAGGCCGCGGGCTGAAGGCTAGGATCTCACCCATGTCGTCGTCGCTCGTCAGGCCTGGGCCGCTCGCTCGGTCTCGGCCGGCTCCGCCTCTTCGGCGGCGCCGTCGAACAGAAGCCGATACAGCTCAGGTTCGTAGTATCGCAGCAAAGTGCGGGCGAATTGCCCCGGTTCAAGACCCAGGCTCTCGGCCCAGACGGCTTGAGCCTCGATCGGCACTCGACCGAGACCGTTCTCCACCTGGGACACGAAGGTGTAATAGCGCAGCCCGGTCTTTTCGGCCAGTTCCGCTTGAGTGAGGCCCGCCGCCTCGCGCGCGGACTTCAGCCAGCGACCCGCTTCGCGTCGCAGGGTCTTGGTGAGGGCCGCCTTGGCGGGATTCATCGCCGTTCTGGACATCGCTAAGCCGCTTCCACGCCCAACACACGGGCGCTCCCTAGTTGTTACACATTGCATAAAAACGCAACAATCGATCGTCGGCCTCGCGAGAGGCCTTGCGGATCATCTTCGACCCACATACAGTTTTTATGCAACTATTTTGAATGCACTGGTCGCATGTACGTATCGATCGATCCCGCCCACTCCCGCAAGGCCGCCCCCTTCAACAAGGAATGGGACGTCCAGCCGCGCCTGTCGCTGATCATGGTCGTCTACATGACCGGTCCGGCGCTGATGGAGAGCGTGCGTCACGCTCTGGCCGAGCCGCGGGTCGAGGAGTTCATCATCGTCGACAACGGCTCGTCCCTGGCCGACGCGGCCTGGCTGCGCGACCTGTCCCGCCGCGAACCACGCGTGCGCCTGCTGCAAGGCCTGGGAAACATCGGCTTCGCCCGCGCCGCCAATCTGGGCGCGGCCACGGCCAAGGGCCAGGAACTGGTCTTCCTCAATCCCGACGCCTTTCTGACCCCCGGCGCGGTGGCGGCTCTGCAAGACGCCGCCCGCGACCGCCCCTCGCCCTGCGTGATCGGGGCGCGGGTGTTCAATACCGACGGAACCGAACAGCGGGGCGCGCGGCGCGGCGAGATCACGCCCGTCACGACCCTGCTTAGCCTCTCGAAGCTTAGCGCTCATCTGCCCCCGCTGCGCCGCTTCGAGATCCACCGGGAGAGCGAGGCCCCCCCTTCGCACCCGGTGGACACCCCTACGATCTCGGGCGCCTGCTTCTATATGCGGGCCTCCGATTTCCACGTCCTCGGCGGCTTCGACGAGGGCTACTTCCTGCACGTCGAGGACGTCGATCTGTGCTGGCGGGCCCGCAAGAAGGGCGGCAGCGTGTTGTTCCAGCCCAACGCCCGCATCGTCCACGTCGGCTCGACCAGTAAGGAGAACCCGCTGATCGTCGAGTGGCACAAGGGTCGCGGCCTGGTCCGCTACTTCCTCAAGCGCGCCGACAGCCTGCCGCGCAAGGCCCTGGCCCTGGTGCTGGCCCCGCTGATCCTGGGCGTCGCCGTCGGCCGGCCGCTGCTGCGCCAACTGCGTCGCGGTCGCATGGGCCGCCCCGTCGAGCGCCTCGCCGCCGTCGGCTAAGCCACACGCCTGACTGAAAATGCGACGAACGCCCACGATCCGCGTTCTGACGGTGATCTTGACGCTTGCGCCAAATTCGAACGCCCGTAAGACTTCCCCACGGGTAAAGGGGAATACGTAGTGAGTCCGACCACCGACGCCGCCGCCTCCAACGAGGTCGAGGCCGCCGAGACCGAAGCCGCCACCAAGAACCTGGTCTTCGTCGCCGCCGAGCGCCTGTTCGCGCTGCACGGTTTCCAGAACGTCTCCGTGCGCGACATCACCGCCGCCGCCGGCGTGAACCTGGCCTCGGTGAACTACCACTTCGGGTCCAAGGACGCCCTGCTGTTCGAGATCTTCCGTCGCCGCACGGCCGAGCTCAATCGCGAGCGGGCCAAGATGCTGCACGAGGCCAACGACCGTAACGCCGGCGCGCCGCCGGTCCGCGAGATCCTGGCCGCCCTGCTGACCCCGCCCCTGCGCTGGCTGGCCCCCGACCACGAGCGCCGCATCTCGCTGCAGTTCCTGATCCGCGCCCGCAGCGAGGGCACCGACGAGATCCGCACCGTGCTGAAGACCGACGTCTCGCACCTGCGCCGCTTCTCCGACGCCCTGCTGAAGGCCCGCCCGGACCTGTCGCCGGAAGACGTCTACTGGCGGCTGCACTTCACCCTGGGCATGCTGCACAACAACCGCTTCGCCGAGTTCGACCGCCTGAACGTGCTGTCGGAAGGCCAGACCAGCGAGTCGGACGTCGTGGCCCTGCTGGAGCGCATGCTGGCCTTCGCCGAAGCCGGCTTTCGCGCCTAACGCGTAGCCAGGAACCCGGTCGCGGCGCGCGCGTTTCAGCTGCGCCATGGGACGGCTGCGGATCCTTCACGAGACCCGGTACTATTATGAACGGCCGGTGCGGTTCGGACCGCAGCGGCTGATGATCCGTCCGCGCGACAGCCACGCCCTGCGCATCGTCGAGGCCAGCTTGCGCCTGTTCCCGCCCGGCGGCACGCGCTGGAGCTACGACGCCAACGGGAACTGCGTCTGCATCTTCGAGCCGACCGGCAAGGCCGACGCCATGCGGGTGGCCAGCGAGCTAGTCATCGACCGCTACCCCGCCCCGCTGGCCCCGCAGCGGATCGAGAACCCCGACACCCTGACGCCCATCGTCTATTCGCGCGAAGACCGGATGACACTGGAGCCGTTCATCGCTCCGGTCACCGACGACCCCGACGCGGTGCTGCTGCGCTGGCTGCGCGACATCCGCGCCCATCGCGACGAGCCGGCCCTGGCCTTCCTGCTGCGGATCAACGAGCTGATCCACGCCCAGTTCGAATACTGCACGCGCTACGAGGAAGGCGTGCAGGCCCCGGTCGAGACCCTGAAGAAGCGCAGCGGCGCCTGCCGCGACCTGGCCTGGCTGATGGTCGAGGGCCTGCGCCGCCTGGGCTACGCGGCGCTGTTCGCCACCGGCTACATCCACTCGCCCGGGACTTCGATCCGCGGGGCCGGCGCCACCCACGCCTGGTGCGAGGTGTTCCTGCCCGACCTGGGCTGGCTGGAGTTCGACCCGACCAACGGCCTCGTGGAATCGCCCGATCTGATCCGTGTCGCCGCCACCCGAACGCCCGCTCAAGCGTTACCCGTCTCGGGCGCCATCATCGGCGACCCCGGCGCGGCGCGTCTTCACGTCTCCGTGGATGTGCGCCTTGTCGATTCCAACAACCCAACGGAGTGATATGATCAGTATGCGTACGGGAGGAAGAGTGATGACCAGCGGCTTCCAGCACCAAGACCCCATGCGGAACTTCAGCATCCCCAAGACCGAGCCCAAGGCCCAGCACGGCCAGAAGCCGGACCAGGACTGCCTGAAGCTGAAGGAAAAGCGGACCTTCGAACCCAAACCGGGCCACTGAATTGTAAAAGAGCGTGAAGATCCACGCGTTCCGGCGCCCGTGTCACGCGAGCGGCCTGTACAGGCACTTAAGCTGTCAGTAACTTTTGACGCTAGGGGAACGGGGAGCACTGCGAGCATGCGACGCGTCGCGCTCGGATGTCTGCTGGCGACGGCCGGCCTCGCGGTGGTGAGCGCCGCGACGGCCCTGTCGACTCACGCCCCTGAGGAATTCAACCAGACCCTGACCCTGGCCGGCGGCCCCGACGCGCGGACGCCGGTCGATGATCCCGATGCGCCGATCGCCACCGCCCGCTATGGCGGCGAGCGTCCCCGGACACCGGTCGTCCCCGTCGCCATCGCCGCCGAGACCCATGCTGCTCCGGCCGTCGCCACGGTGGCGCTCGCTGGAGGTCTAGACGAAACCGGCCTTGCTGGTGCGGGCCCGGCGGACGCCAAGATCGCCCCTGCCCCGACACCTGCCCGCGTCGAACCGGCCCGTCCGACCGCCCGTATCCTGGCCGAGGGGCCGCCAATGCCGCGCCGTCCGGTGCTGGCCCTGACCCGCGTCGATCACCCGCGCCCCGCCGGCAAGGTCCTGCAGATGCAGGTGGACGACCAGCCGCTGGCCTTCACGCCGATGGGCCTGCAATCGGGCGCGGTGAAGCGCCTGACGCTGAACGCCTCGAACCTGATGTCCAAGACCCGCGCCTCGGCCGAGGACCTGCGCCGCGGCCGCTGGATGCTGTTCGCCGCCAGCTCGGGCAAGTCCTATGGCCTGAACCTGATCCGCGACACCATCGGCGGCTGGCGCAACGCCGGCTACAGCGAGGACAAGGTCGCCCGCTTCGGCAGCCGCCAGGTCGGCCTGGGCTGGCGCAAGGACAACCGCCAGGTCGCCTTGACCGCCACCCGCCGCAAGCTCAACTCGATCGACTATTCCGACAAGGACACGGTCGTTGGCGTCACGGTTTCGGTGCGCGGCCGCTAGGCCGTCCCTATCGGGCCACGACCTTGATGATGCGCTTTGACGATGGCCTGCCGGCCAGGCCCTTGTCGGGGCTGTAGGTGACGGTCAGGTCGCCGCCCTTCAGGCTGGCGCCGGGCTTGGGCCCCCTGACCAACAGGACGCGGACCACGCGCGAGAGCAGCGCCCGATCCCCGTTGCGGGCCATGCGCTCCAAGGCCTCGGCGGTCACGGTGGCGGTGTCGGCCACCAGCACCGAAGTGGCGGGGGTGACGTCGTCGGAGGCGCCGCCGGCGTCGTCGATCGCCTCGAACGAGACGCCATGCTGTGCCGCCCGGCTGGCGCGGACGCTGGCCTGCAGCAACCGCTGGAACACGGCATTGACCGACATGAACGGCGGCGGCTGGATCGACGCGGCCTTCCCCGTCAGGGCGGCCGCGTCGCCGGCCGGCCGCTCGCTGGTGAACAGGGTCATGCCGCCCAGCTTGCTGGCCCGCAGCACCGGCTCGCCCAGTTCGTTCCTGTAGATGGTGTCGCCCCGCGGGGCCGGCTGGGCGAACAGCACCCAGACCTCGGCGCTGTTCTCGAACTTCATCAGCGGCAGGCGCGCGCCCCGGTCGAGGACGAAAACGTAGCCGGTCTCGGACACGTAGCGGGCCACGGGCGGCGGCGCCTGACGCGAGTCCGAACCATTGTGGCCGCCGAACAGCAAGTCACGGAGACGGTGACTCGATTGCTGGGCGTTCACCGTCCCGGCGCAGGCCGCGAGCGCGAACGCCAGTACTATCGCGCGCCTCCCGGGCCCCGCCTTCGCCGCGGATTGACTGTTCATGCCCAAGGTCATGATCGCCGAGTAGGGCGAATATTGGCCACAAAGACCTTGCGCCAGCCACGCCTTAGCTTGGCCTCTCCAGTGTCGTTCGCGAGCAACACCCCTTAGCTGCGCGAAGCCCTGTTTCCGCTCTGCAAGGATGTGACGAACACGCGTATGGACCCTGGCCGTCCAGGGGCGTAAAGCGCCCTCGTGCCCGATCAGCCTACCTCCCCGCTCGCCACGCGCCTGATCTCGATCGCCGTGGCCAGCGCGCTCCTGATGGAGTTCATCGACTCCACGGCCCTGTCGACCGCCTTGCCGACGCTGTCGCGGGCCTTCGCGGTCGATCCAATCCACCTGAAGCTGGCCCTGACCTCCTACATCCTGGCCTTGGCGGTGTTCACGCCGGCCAGCGGCTGGGCGGCCGAGCGGTTCGGGGCGCGGCGGGTGTTCCTGTCGGCCATGACCGTCTTCCTGCTGGGCTCGGCCCTGTGCGGCCAGTCGCGCAGCCTGGAGGCCCTGGTCGCCTCGCGGATCGTCCAGGGGATCGGCGGGGCGATGATGACGCCGGTGGCGCGACTGATCGTGGTCGGGGCCACGCCCAAGGACAAACTGCTGACCGCCATGGGCTGGTTCACCATGCCCGCCCTGGTCGGCCCGCTGATCGGTCCGCCGATCGCGGGGCTGGTGCTCAGCGTCGCCGACTGGCCGTGGATCTTCTACATCAACCTGCCCGTCGGCCTGCTGGGCGTGATCGCGGTCATGCGCTTCGTGCCCAAGGGCGAGCCCCGGCGCGATCTGGGCCGCTTCGACACTCCCGGCTTCGTGCTGTCGGCCCTGGCGATCAGCGGCCTGGTGGTCGTGGCCGAGACGGCGGGCATCAACCTCCTGCCCCCCTGGGCGCAGATCACCCTGCTGACGCTGTCGGTGGCCTGCTGCTGGATCTATCTGCGCATCGCCAAGCGCACCGGCCGGCCGATCCTGGACCTGACCTTGCTGCGCTACCCGACCTTCCGCGCCAGCCTGGTCGGCGGGACGCTGGTGCGACTGGGCATCGGGGCCAGCCCGTTCCTGATGCCGCTGCTGCTGCAGGTGGCGCTGGGCTGGACACCCTTGAAGGCCAGCTTCGTCACCCTGGCCACCGGCATCGGCGTGCTGGTCGCCCGGCCGTTCGCGGCGGCGGGCTTGAAGCGCTTTGGCTTCCGCACCTCGCTGGCCGTGTTCGTCAGCCTGACGGCGTTGTTCACCGCCGCGCCGGGCTTCTTCGGACCCGCGACGCCGATGGCGCTGATGATGGCGGCCCTGACCCTGGGCGGGTTCTGCCGCTCCAACCAGTTCATCGCCGCCAACACCATCGCCTATGCCGACGTGCCGGAAACCTCGACGGCGGCCGCCTCGACCCTGTCGGCCGTGACGCAGCAGGTCGGCCTGGCGCTGGGTGTCAGTTTCGGCGGCATGATGCTGCACCTGGCGCGCGGCAGCGGCGGGGCGCTGACGCCCGACCGCTTCACCTTCCCGTTCGTGGCCATCGGTCTCGTGACCCTGCTGGCCCTGCCGGTCTACCTGTCGCTGGACAAGGACGCCGGCTCGGCAATCAGCGGCCGGAACCGGGCGGCGGCCTGAAGGCGTCCTCTTCCCGGCGCTTGTGGAAATAGGCCGCCTGCGGGGCGTCCTCGACGCCACGCACCTTGGCGCTGTGCTGGATGGAGTCGATCTCGGCCCGCAGTCGGACCGCCGTATCGAAGTCCTGGGCGGCGACCGCCCCTTCCAGCTGTTCCTTCAGGTCGTCGAGATGGGACATGCGCGCCTCCAGGGGATGGGCTCCCCTGGAGAACGCGCGAACGTCGCTTTTAGCCGCGCGCCGCCGCGATGCGGGCGCGGGCGATCTCGTCGGCGACCAGGTTGGCGGGGCGCTTTTCGCTGATCGACTGGTCGATGACCTCGGCCAGGGTCTGGGCCAGACGGTCCAGCTTGGTCGAGACCCACTGGCCATCGAAGGCCGCGCCGGCTTCCAGGCCCCGGATTTCGGCGGCCACGTTGATGATGCCGCCGCCGTTGATGACGTAGTCCGGGGCGTAGAGGATGCCACGATCGAACACGGTCTGGCCGATCATGGCGTCGGCCAGCTGGTTGTTGGCCCCGCCGGCGATGACCTTGACCTTCAGACGCGGCAGGGTCGCGGCCGAGATCGCGCCGCCCAGGGCGCAAGGGGCGAAGACATCGGCCTCGACGTCGAAGATGGCGTCGGTCGGCACGATCTGGGCGCCGGTCTTGGCGGCCACTTCGTTCAGGGCGGTCTGGTTGACGTCGGCGATGATCAGCTCGGCGCCGGCGGCGTGCAGCTTCTCGGCCAGATAGGCGCCGACATGGCCGACGCCTTGGATGGCGACGCGCACGCCCTTCAGGTCACGGTTCAGCGCGCGCTCGACGCACAGGCGGACGCCGCGGAACACGCCCTCGGCGGTGACCGGCGACGGATCGCCCGAGGCGGCCGCGTGGCCTTCCAGGCCGGCGACGAAGCGGGTGGTCTTGCGGGTGCTTTCCAGGTCCGACGGCGAGACGCCGACGTCCTCGGCGGTCCAGTATTTGCCGCCCAGGCTGTCGACGGCGCGGCCGAAGGCCTCGAACAGTTCCGGCGTCTTCTGGCTGCGGCTGTCGCCGATGATCACGGCCTTGCCGCCGCCCAGATCGAGCTCGGCCATGGCGTTCTTGTACGACATGCCGCGCGACAGGCGCAGGGCGTCGGTGACGGCCGCGTCGGCGCTGGAGTAGTCCCACATGCGGCAACCGCCGGCGGCCGGGCCCCGCGCGGTCGAGTGGATCGCGATAATCGACTTCAGACCAGTTTTTTCATCGAAGAAAGCGTGGACGCCTTCGTGTCCCTCGAAATCGGGGGAATCGAACAAGGTCATGCCGTCGGTCTCGCGTCAGCTAGAATGAACGTGGCGGCGGTTTACGCCCCCTCGCCGCCCCTCACAACCCCGAAGACGGACGTTGCGACGTCTTGTGTTTGGCCGGCTTGGGCGGGTCCAACGCTGTCATCGCCGCCACGCTCCCGGGAATGGCCGGCGCGCCCGACGGCGGCCAGGGTCCGGGCGCGTCGCGCAGGAACGCCTCGGCGTCGCCCCAGACGTGGGAGGCCTGCCGGTCGACCAGCAGCAGGTGGTAGCCGTGGGCATAGTAGGCGGTCTTGGCGCCGGGCTTCAGGCGGCCCACGGCCTCGACCGTCGGCTCGCGCGGGATGATGTGGTCGTTGGCGCCGTAGAACCAGGCGACCGGGACATTGATGCCGCCCGTCGACTTCCACGCCCGCTCCATCAGCCCGACCAGGCCGTAGATGGTGTCGGACCGCGCGCCCCAGATCATCAGCGGGTCGCGGCCCATGGCCCGCAGCTCGTCGATATTGTCCGAGGCCATGACGTTGCGGACCAGCCAGTCCGGCGGCTTGACCACCCACTGGCCCAGCACGTGGGCGCTGACCCACAGGCTCATGCGGTTGGGCAACGGCTGGTTCGACCAGCCCCAGACGGCCGGGGCGAACAGCATCAGCTTGTCGATCGGCGGCGGGTTGTCGGAAGCCATGGCGCTGATGGCGAGGCCGCCGCCCATGCTGATGCCGGCCAGGGCCAGCTTGGCGTTGGGGTGGCGCTCACGCACGGCGGTGATCAGCGCTCTGACATCGTCGAGCACCAGATTGGTCGGCGCCCACACCCCGCGCTCGGGCGAACGGCCAAAGCCGCGGACGTCCAGCGCGTAGGTGGCGATCCCCTTCCCGGCCCACCAGCCGGCGGCGAGGTGGAAGGCGTTCGAGTAGTCGTTCATGCCGTGCAGGCCCACCACGACCCATTCAGGCTCCCCGGCCGGCAGCCAGCGCATCAGGCCCAGCGTCGAGCCGTCGAAGCTGACGAAGCCGTCGTCGGTGATCCGAGGCCCCCGGAAGCCCAGCGGCCCCAGGCCCGGTCCCTGCCGCAGCGGGGCGCAGGCGCTCAGCGTGGCGGCGGACGCGGTCAAGATCAGGGCGCGGCGGTTCATCGGCCCAGAATGTCCGCGACACGCTGTTGAAGGAAGGGCACGACGTCCGCCTCGAACCACGGATTGCGCTTCAGCCAGCCGGTGTTGCGCCACGACGGATGCGGCATCGGCAGGACGTTGGGTCCGAACTCGCGCCAACGGGCGATGGTCTCGGTCATGGTCTTGCTGGTCCGCCCCGGCAGCGCCCAGTCCTGGGCGTAGCTGCCGACCAGCAGGGCCAGCTCGACGTTCGGGAGTTCAGCCAACAACGGCGCCCGCCACATCGCCGCGCAGCGCGGCGGCGGCGGATAGTCCCCGCCCTTCGGATTGGTGCCCGGAAAGCAGAAGGCCATGGCCGCCACGCCGATCTCGGGCCGGCCGTAGAAGGTCTCGCGGTCGATCCCCATCCACTGGCGCAGGCGGTTGCCGGACGCGTCGTTGAACGGCAGGCCGGTCTCGTGGACGATCCTTCCCGGCGCCTGGCCGGCGATCAGGATGCGGGTCTCCTCGCGCACCCGCGTCACGGGCCGAGGGACGTGCGGCAGGTACGGCGCGCACGCCCGGCAGGCGGCGATGTCGGCCAGGATCTCGTCGAGCGGCATGGTCGCCACTTAAGCCCGATGCCCGCGAAAACAAGCGCGGTCAGCGCACCAGCGACAAGACGTCCGCGAGCCGGTAGCCGGCCGTCGCCACCCGCGCATCGGCCACCGACCGCATCCTGGCCATGTAGCCCGGCGGCAGCACCGGGGCCTTGGCCTTGTCCGGCGACCGAGCCAGCGCGCCGCCCTGGTAGGCGACGTCCTTGGCCAAGACCCAGCTCTCGCGCTCCCAGCCCTTCAGCGCGGCGGAAGGATCGGCGACGCGGGCCGGACGCGGATAGGCCCTCTCGACCGTCGCCGCGATCGCCTCGGCGCCGGCCTCGTTGCTGGCGGCCACGCGGTTGGGGGCGCTGTCCCACAGCTCGTGCAGGTCGACCGGCGGCGCGCCCGGCTGGCGGCGGACATAGGCGATGGAGCCGGCCCGATCGCTCTTGGGATAGTCCCACGATAGCCAGTGGCCGGCGTGCAGCGGCTGATGCTGGTCGCCGACGAGGTGCATCAGCCAGCACAAGGCGATGGCCCGCTGGGCGCGGGGCGCCTTCGGGTCGCGGGCGATGGCCAGTTGTTCGGCGAAGGCCTTCTCGGCCTTGCCCGCCGAGAACGGCAGCACGAACCGCGTCGGCGAGGCCAGCTTCAACTGGTAGTGCCAGTCGGGATGGTCGTTGGGGCTGCCGCGCGTGTCGTCGGGCCAGACGGCCATCAGGGCGAACAGTCGCCGCTCCCGCGCCTTGCCGGTCAGGCCGGTCAGGCGCTTCTCGAACCTGGCGTGGTCGGGGTGGCCTTGCATGATCGCGACGATGGCGGCCACCGCCTTCGGGTCACGGACAGAGAGCGTATCGTAGGCGATGTCGCCGACCGCCATGTGGCCCTGGTCGTTCCAGGCCAGGGCCGGCGCGGGCGCCAGCGCGCCCAGGGCCATGGCCGTCGATACGGCCACGGCGATCACGACCTTGCGCATGTGCTCTCCCTTTCAGGAGAGAACACAGGCCCGGCCGCCTCGGGGTCAAGCTTCCGTAGCGTCGTCGCCGGTTTCGTCGTCGGCGACCGTGTCCTCGAAGCTGGTCGGGTCACCCTCGAGGCGCGTGCGGATGCGGTAGACGCCGCGGAATTTCTCGGGGTTCACCGGCTTGTTATGGCGCAGGATCACCACCTTGCCCTCGCGGGCCAGCTCGATGGCGTTGGTGCGCACGTGGCCCAGAATCTGTTGCCAGCGCTCGGGCTGGACTGCCTTGGCGACGTTCATCGGGTCGATCGACTTGCCCTCGGCCAGCGGCGCGAGCAGGGACAGGATCGTGTCTTGGATCGGGGAGGTCATGAGCGCTCCCATGCCACGGATTGTCAGCAGAGGCGAGACCGACGGCTTGCGCGCCAGTCTGCGCCCTTCTAACTGAACAACGATAAGAACAAGTGGAGGGGATCGGCCATGGACGGCGGAAACGACATCTGGAGCGGGCCGCGCCTGGTGGAGACCGGTGAGTGGGCCGGCTGGCGCACCTGGACCGGCATGGACCCGTTCGAGGACCGCGCCGGCCCCTTCTACTTCAAGGAAGAGGAAGACGGCCGCATCACCGCCGCCTTCCGCGCCGAGGCCCACCACATGAACGGCGGCGGCTTCATGCACGGCGGCTGCATGATGACCTTCGCCGACTATTCGCTGTTCGCGATCGGCTGGAAGGCCCTGGCCGACAGTCGCGCCGTGACCGTCAGCCTCAACGGTGAGTTCATCGGCCCGGCTAAGCCCGGCGACCTCGTCACCTCGACGGGCGAGGTGATCAAGGCCGGCGGCTCGCTGCTGTTCATCCGAGGGCTGATCTCGACCGGCACAGGGCCGATGCTGAACTTCTCGGGCGTGGTGAAGAAGATCCGGGCGCGCTAGACGCCGGCTTCGGCCGCTGGCCGCGCGATCATCACCTCGCGCCACGCTGCCAGGTGCTCCAGCTCCTTGGGCGGCCGGAAGCGGATCATGCGCGCGAAGTCGATGGCGGTGATGGCCAGGATGTCGGCCATGGTCACGCGGTCGGCGGCGATGAACGGGCTCTCGGCCAGGCGCTGATCCAGCACCTTCAGCGCCCGCTCGGCCATGCCGAAATGGGCCTGGGCGACTTCCGGGACCTGGGTCTCGATGCCCGCCATGGCCGGATGGGTGTGGCGCACGGCCATCATCAGCGGCGTGGAGACCATCATCTCGACCCGCCGCATCCACATCTCGATGATCGCCGTCTCGCGCGCGTCGCGGCCGAACATGTTGGGCTCGGGATAGACGCTCTCGAGATAGCGGCAGATGGCCACCGACTCGGTGATCGTCGTGGTCTCGTCGATCTCCAGCGCCGGGAGGTGCGGCAAGCCGGCCTTGGCCAGGTAGTCTGGCGTCTTGTGCTGGCCCTCGAAGATCGAGACATCGACGATCTCGATGTCGGCGATCCCCTTCTCCGCCATGAACCAGCGGACCCGCCGGGGATTGGGCGCGCGGCGGCTGTCGTAGAGCTTCAAAAGAAAATCCTCCCGGCTTGTGACCGGGAGGATGATCGTTTTCCGCAGCGGAATGAAAGGCCCTAGAGCCCGAACAGCGCCCTGGGCATCAGTCCGATCAGGGAGCCGGTCAGGCAGGTGGCCAGGAAGCCGGCCATCATCGCCTTCCAGACCAGGCTCAGCACCTCGGCGCGGCGTTGCGGCACCAGGACCGAGAAGCCGGCGACGTTCATGCCGACCGAGCCGATGTTGGCGAAGCCGCAGAGCGCATAGGTCATGATCATGCGGGTGCGCTCGTCCAGCGTGGTCGCGCCGATCTTGGCCATCTGGATGAAGGCGGTGAACTCGGTCAGGATCAGCTTCACGCCCAGCAGGCCGCCGGCGGTACCGGCTTCCTTCCAGGGCACGCCCATCGACCAGGCCAGGGGCGAGAAGATCACGCCCAGGCCGCGCGCGATGCTCAGCGGCTGGCCGCCGACCATCGGCATCGCGCCCAGGACCTTGTCGACCATGGTGGCCAGGGCCACGAAGACGATCAGGGTCGCGCCGACGTTCAGCGCGATCTGCAGGCCGTCAGTGGTGCCCTTCATGACGGCGTCGATCGAGGAGCCGTAGGTTTTGTCCTCGGCGGCGAGATCGAGGTCCCCGCCCTTCTCCATCGGGTCCGACGGCACGATGATGCGGGCCAGCAGCACGCCGGCCGGGGCCGAGATGATCGAGGCGGTCAGCACGTGGGCGGCGGCGTTGGGCAGCACGCCGGCCAGGATGGTGGCGTAGGCGACCATGGTCGAGCCCGAGACGCAGGCCATGCCGACCGTGATCAGCATGAAGAGCTCGGACCGCGACAGCTTGTCGAGATAGGCGCGGATGAAGATCGGGCCTTCGATCTGGCCCATGAAGATGGTGGCGGCGGTGGCCAGGGCCGGCGGGCCGCGCAGGCCCAGCGTCTTCTGGAAGATGAAGCCGAAGCCTTGCGCGGCCCACTTCAGGATCTTCCAGTGCCACAGCAGCGCCGACAGGGCGCAGACCACCAGGATCACCGGCATGACGCGGAAGGCGAAGATGAAGCCCGCGCCCGGATTGCTGACCGGATAGGGCTGGTCGCCGCCGGCCAGGAAGCCGAACACGAAGGCGGTGCCGGCCTGAGTCGAGCTGGCCAGGCCCTCGACGGCGCCGTTGACGCCCTGCAGCAGCTGGCGCGCCTGGGGCAGGCCGAACAGCACCACCACCAGCAGCACTTGCACGACCAGGGCGGCGATCGCCAGAACCCACGGGAATCGCTTGCGATTCTCGGAGACGAGCCAGCAAAGGCCCAAAGTGAGCGCCAGACCCGCCAGGGCCTGAACGTTCTCGGGACGGAACATCAAGACGACAACCTTACAAAGGGGCGACGCCCCCGCGACGCCGATCAAGGGGCGAAGAATGACACCAAGTCAGCCGTCGCACGCAAGCGCCTTGCGTAAGGTTTGGTTAAGGAAGGGGCGGATTGCCTAAGTCAGAGGACGCTTACCTCCCAACCGTGTCATCCCGGAAAGCCCGTAGGGCTTGTCCGGGACCCAGGGGCCGGCGCAACGCGGTCGCCCCTGGGTCCCGGCTCTCCGCTTCGCTACGGCCGGGATGACAAGCTGGAATGTTAGGCCGTGACGTTCGTCCCGGCGCTCACAGTCGAGTTGGTGCTCGACGACGCCGACGACGTCGTCATCGCCGCGTCCAGCTGGGCCAGCAGCTTCTGCATCAGATCCGCCGCCGCCGTGGAGCCCGACATCAGGCTGGCGAAGGTCGAGGACGCGTCCGTGCCGGTCGACTTGCCCTGGTCGAGCATGGCCGCGAACTCGCCGCCGCTCAGCGTGCCGTCGCCGTCCTGGTCGGCGGTCTTGATCAGGTCGGCGGCGCCACTGGTCGCATCCGTACCGCCGCTGCCCGCGGCCGCCAGTTCCTCGGCCGAGACCGTGCCGTCCTTGTTGGTGTCCAGGCTCGCGAACACGCCGCTGGAGCCCGAAGACCCTTCAGCCCCACCGGCTGGCGGCGGGCCGCCATGATGACCGTGGTGGCCTCGCATGGCGTGTGCCGACGACTGGTCGGCGGCGGCCGTGGTGATCGCCGACGAGATCTCGGACGACGACAGGCTGCCGTCGCCGTCGGTGTCCAGGGCCGACATGATGTCCGAGGCCAGCTTGCTGCTCGCGTCCGCCGGCGCGCCGTCCGGAGCCTTGGCGGCCAGGGCCGAGGTCAACTCGCTGGCGGTCATCTTGCCGTCGCCGTCGGCGTCGCCGGCCTTCATCAGCGAGCTGGTCAGGTCGTCGACCGACTGGGTCTTGAGCAGCGACGACAGTGTGTCGCCCTTGAAATGTCCGCCCGGTCCGCCGGCCCCGCGCATGGGCGGCGGGCCCTTCTGGCCGTCCGAGCCCTGCATATTTTGCCCGATGGACTGGAACTCGGTCAGCGAAAGCTGCCCATCGCCGTCGGCGTCCGCCGTCTTGAAGGCCGCCTGCTGCAGCTGGCGAAGTTGGGCGAGACTCGTCGATGAGCCAGCGCTGGTTATGGTCATAGTGCTCACCCTCTGTTGGGAGGCCGCCTGCGTGGGCGAACCTCTCGCCGCGCCGACGCTTCGACGCCTGAGGGATCACGCGAAAAACATTCCAGTTTTCAGCGTGTTGCGGTTAAGAAATGAGGCCTTTTGCGGACATGGTTAACGCTGCACGGGCCGCGTGCAGAGGCTCGCGCGTCAGTTGCCGGTCAGCTCGCGGACCAGGGCGTTGCGGCCATAGACCTTGGTCAGGGCCTCGGTGACCGCGGCCGTCGATACCGAGACGGCCCGGTTGCGGGCGCCGTCGTAGCCATAGGCCCCGCCCAGCGAGTAGAGGTTGCCGTCGAAGGCCACCCCCATGACCTTGCCCTCGGCGTCCAGCACGGGCGAGCCGGAATTGCCGCCGATGATGTCGTTGGAGGTGGCGAAGTCGAACGGGGTGTCCGGGTTCAGCCGGGCCTTGGCCTTCAGCCAGCGCGGCGCGGCGGCATAGGGCGCTGATCCTGTCGCTCGATCGTAGAGGCCGGCGAAGGTGGTCATGGCCGCCACCGGTCCGTCGCGGTCCTGCCAGCCGGCGACCTTCCCGTACGACAGGCGCAGCGAGAACGTCGCGTCGGGATAGTCGCTGTCGCCCAGCAGGGCGAACCGGGCGCGGGCGATCTTCTCGGCGGCGAGGTCCGTGGGGCCCGACACCGTCTTCTCCCAGGCCGAGCGCGCCACGCGGGCGCCGTGGTCGGTGCGCAGGACGAGCTGGATCAGCGGATCGTCGGAGTCCTCGATCGCGTCGATCCCGCCCTTCCACAGCGCCTTGCGGAAGGTCGCGTCACCCACACGGCTGCGGGCCAGCCGGTCGGCGAGGTCAGCGGGGCTGTCTCGCTCCAGCATCACCCGGACCTGCGGCGCGTCGACCGTCAGCAGCTCGCGGGTCTTCAGCAGCCACTGCTCAAGATAGAGCTCCTCGACGCTCGGCTCGTCCGGCAGGGCCTCGCTGATCTTGCGCTCGATCATCGGCAGGCGGGTGTCGACATATTCCGGCAGGCGGTCGGCGTTGGGCTTGTCGCGCTCCTGCGCCGCGCGCACCAGCAGCCGCGCCAGGTAGAAGAGGTCCGAGCCGCCGCCGGCCTGCATCTCCAGCTGCCGCACGGCCGGATAGAGATCGGCCGCCGCCGCTTGCGCCTTGGCGATCTGGTCCCAGGCGTCGCCGACCTGCGCCGCCCACTTGGGATCGGCGGCGACCTTGGCGCGCAGGGCGTCCTCGGCGGCCCGCTTGGAGGCCATGAAGGCCCTGTCGTTCAGCGCCGCCTGCCGCCCCTGCCCGGCCTTGAAGGCGTTCTCGACCCAGGCCACGGCGGGGCCGGCGATGCGGGCGCGATCCGGGCTCTGGGTCGCGAACTGGACGAGGCGGCCGCGCAGCTCGGCGCGTTGCAGCTGGCCGATCGGCAGGGTCTGGTCGCGCTGGGTCTCCAGCTGGGCCAGCGTCATCTGGCGATCGGTCGAGCCCGGGCTGCCGACCACGAAGCTGGCCTCGCCCTCGGCCGGCGCCCGCTCGCGCCACTTCAGGAAGGTCGGCGTCGTCGCGGGTCGGTCGTTCGCGTAGAGCCGGATGAACGCCACGTCGAAGCCGTAGCGGGGGAAGTTGAAATTGTCGGGATCGCCGCCGAACGCCGAGGCCGCGATCTCGGGCGCGAACACCAGGCGCACGTCGGTATAGCGGCGGTACTTGTAGACCTTGTAATCGCCACCCCGGAAGAAGCTGATCGCCTGGCAGCGCAGGGTGGCGTCCTGGCCGCAAGCGGCGACTTCCGCCAGCGCCATGGCCCCGTCGCGAGCGCGGATATAGTCCTCATGGCCCTTGCCCTCGGCGGCGGCGCGGATCTGGTCGGTGACGTCGATGATCGACAGCAGCACCTCGGCCTGCAGGCCGACGCACTTCTGCTCCTCCAGCGGACCGAGCGTCAGAAAGCCGTCGCGGACATAGTCGTGGCCCGAGGTCGACAGCGACTGCACGCACTCGGCGACGCAGTGGTTGTTGGTGACGACCAGCCCCCCGGCGCTGACCACGCCGCCCGAGCAGCCGCTGGACAGCCGCACCGCCGAGGCCTGGGCCGTGTCCAGCCAGGCCTGGTCCAGGGTCACGCCATAGGCCGCCTTGATCCGCGCGACCGGGACCTTGTCGAAGGTCCACATGCCCTCGTCGGCATGCGCCGACGCCGTGGCGGCGAGCGCGACAACCAAGGCCAGGGCGGATTTCAGGACGGTCATGTGAGTCGATTACAACGCACGCAGACGGTCGAACTACCTTTCTCCTGCCCCTGCGACGATTATGTCAGGGCGGAAATTCTCCTTACCCCGATTTAACTTGGCCGCTCGCCGATCGCCGGTCATTCCTGCAACCGTCGGTTTGGGGAGCAGGGTTTCGAATGTCGTTGGCCTTGGCCACTCTTCTCTATGAGTGGCGTCGTTACATGGCGGCCGTGGTCGCCCTCGCCTTCTCGGGCCTCCTCGTCCTGGCGCAGGTCGGCATGTTCGTCGGCATCGGCAAGGGCTTCACCGCCCAGATCGACCGCGCCCGCGCCGACATCATGGTGCTGGGCCCCGGCGCCAAGGCCCTGTTCGGCGGTCCCTCGGGCCTGCCGCGCCGCATGATCCCGCTGGTCTACAGCCATCCCGAGGTCACCCAGGTGGCCCCGCTGGACGGCTCCGGCGGCCGCTTCCAGAACATCCTGACGCCCGAGCAGCAGGCCAAGGAAGAGGCCCGCGCCAAGAAGGCCGGCAAGGGCAAAGGCAAGGGCGGCCCCGCTGGCGGCTCGGCCCGCAAGAGCGAGTTCGTCAACGTCACGGTGATCGACGCGATCCCCGGCTACGTGACCGTGCCCACCGACTACACCCAGTCGATGATCGAGGCCCTGCGCCGCCCCTACGCCGTGGCGGTGGACGAGACGGCCCTCAAGCGCCTGGGCGTCAAGAAGGGCGACAAGGCCCTCTACAACGGCAAGACCATCAACATCGCCGTCGTCACCCGCGGCTATCCCAACATCATCCAGCCGACGCTGGTCATGTCGCGCGACACCCTGCGGATGCTGGGCGAGGCCGACACCGGCCAGCGCGTCGGCCCGCTGATGGTCGAGATCCAGGACCCCGCCCGCGCCGAGATCGTCGCGGCCCAGCTGAACAAGAAGGCCGACGGCAAGTTCCGCGCCTGGACCCGCCAGGAGCTGGCCGACGCCAATTCCGGGGCCATGCTGGACGACCAGATCATCGGCATCATGCTGGGCTTCTCGGCCTTCCTGGGCCTGCTGATCGGCGTGGCCATCACCTGGCAGACCCTGCGCGGCGCGATCATGGCCAACATCAAGGAGTTCGCCTCCCTTCGAGCGCTCGGGGTCTCGATGGGCGACCTGCGCAACATCGTCATGGAGCTCAGCTTCTGGGTCGGCGTCGTCGGCGTGCTGGCGGCGGGCCTGCTGACCTGGCTGGTCAGCCTGCTGGCCGTGGCCGGCGGCGTGCCGATGTACTTCCCGCCGACGCTGGTGATCATCGTCGCCGTCTTCCTGATCGTCATCGCCATGCTCTCCGGCTTCCTGTCGCTGGGCATCCTGAAGAACAGCCAACCGGCGGACCTGCTGCGATGAGCAACGATCACAGCCACAAGCGCGGCGAGTCCGCCCTGGCCGCCAAGGGCCTGGTCAAGCGCTTCAAGACCGGCCGCACCTTCATCGAGGTGCTCAAGGGCGTGGACTTCGACGCCCGCCACGGCGACGTGACCATGGTCATGGGCCCCTCGGGCTCGGGCAAGTCCACCCTGGTGGCCGCCCTCTCGGGCCTGCTGATGCCTGACGAGGGCAAGGTCTCGGCGCTGGAGGCCAAGGACCTGTGGGCCATGCCCAAGGGCAAGATCGACAAGTTCCGCCTCGACCACTGCGGCTTCATCTTCCAGGGCTTCAACCTGTTCCCGGCCCTCACGGCCAAGCAGCAGGTGATGACCATCCTCAAGTACCAGGACGTCAGCCCCGGCGAGGCCTCGCGCCGCGCCCAGGCGGCGCTGGAGTCGGTGGGTCTCGGCCCCCGGGTCAACCAGCGCCCGTCGGAACTGTCGGGCGGCGAGAAGCAGCGCGTGGCCATCGCCCGGGCGCTCGCCAAGAACCCGAACCTGATCTTCGCGGACGAACCGACCTCGGCCCTCGACGGCAAGAGCGGCGAGACCGTGATCAAGCTGCTGCGCGCCGCCGCCACCGAACGCGGCGCGGCGGTGATCTGCGTCACCCACGACCCGCGGCTCGAGGCCTATGCCGACCGCGTCATCCACATCGAAGACGGCCGGATCCTGGACGACGTGCGTAGAACGCCCGACGCCAATCCCGCGTCGCTCAGCCACTGATTTCTGGGGGAATTTGAGAATGCCCGCGTTTCTGCGCCGACCCGCCTTCTGGATCGCCATCGTCGTCGTCGTGCTGCTCGGCGGCGGCTTCTTCTACATGAAGAGCCAGGCGGCCGAGAAGAAGAAGCAGCTCGAGGCCGCCGCCGCCCAGGAAGAGCCTTCCCCCTACGCCGCCATCGCCCAGGGCAAGGCCGACGTCGAGGGCGGCGTGATCCAGGTGGCCGCGCGCCGCCAGGGCATCGTCCGCGAGGTCTTCGTCCAGGAAGGCGACGTCGTGAAGTCCGGCCAGCCGCTGGCCAAACAGGAGGACGACGACGTCCGCCTGGCCTCGCAGACCGCCGCCGCGGCCCTGGCCTCGGCCCGCGCCCAGCTGCAGCTTTTCCAGGTGCAGTTGCGCACGGCCCAGCGTGAATACGCCCGCCTGCAGAACCTCAGCGCCTCGAACTTCGTGGCCGCCCAGCGCCTGGACACGGCCCGCGACCAGATCGCCTCGGCCCAGGCCAATATCGGCGCCCAGCAGGCCGCCATCGGCGTCGCCCAGGCCCAGGTCGCCCAGGCCCAGTACAACCAGGAACTGACGATCATCCGCGCCCCGGCCGACGGCCGCATCGCCCGCCGCCAGGCCAATCCGGGCGCCGGCGCCTCGACCCTGAACGTCACGGCCATGTTCGACCTCGAGCCCAACACCCAGCGCATCGTCCGCGCCGAGATCGTCGAGGCCGACATCCCCAACATCGCCATCGGCCAGGAAGTCGAGATCCAGCCGGAAGGCGATCCGGACAAGACCTTCGTCGGCAAGGTCCTGCGCCGCGCCGCCGTCTTCGGCGCCCGCAAGCTGGCCTCCGACGACCCCAGCCAACGCAGCGACGAACGCGTCGTCGAGGTCGTGGTCAGCGCCGACGGCGCCCCGTTCCTGGTGGGCCAGCGCGTGCTGGTGAAGTTCATGAAGCCGGGCCAGAAGGCCGGCATCAAGCGGGACAAGCCGACCCAGCCGGTGGCGGGTGGGATGACGAAGAAGAAGGCGTAGTAGGCCGCCTCCGGCTCAAATCTCATTGGAACGCCGCGCGTCTCCCGCGCGGCGTTTTCATTTGTGGAGGCGCTCACTCGATCTAATTCGAGATTCGATGGAAATAGCCTCAAGGCGATACGTCTGGGCCCACAAGAATAGGCCAGCCTGCGCTCGTATTTTAGCGGCAACGCGCAAGGCTCTCGCTAAATCGCTCATGCGTTGTTCATCGCCAGGCTTTAGCGCGTCGCGCATTCTAAGGATCAAAATGCTTTGCTCGCTTATCATTAGGGCGGAGACGACATCGTCCTCAAAGGCAAAAAGTCCCGCAAACCTTATTAATCCGAGCGCCATCTCCCCCGTGACCCGACCGTATCTTTCTTCCATCCGTGAGAGCCGCAGACGTCGAGCAAACGCCTCCGCGTAGGCTTCCAAAGCCAGCGCAGGCTCACCCATCATTTGATGGGCAAAGGCGACCCTATCCCAGCACTCAGCTACGTCTCGAACGCGAAGGAGGTTGCTCGGCTCAGCTCTTAGCGATCGCCTTGAAAGTCTTAGCGCCTCCTGGAAACTCCATAGGGCTTCTTCGGCGTTCTGCTGCCAAAGAAAATGCTCTCCCCACGTCACCCAACTGTCGACGGTGCGATCATGAACATCGTTGAACATCATAGGTGCGAGGCTGCCAAAATAAGAACATTATGGCAACATTAATTGGCAACCCTCTCTCTTTGAGAGAGGGAGGGGCCCGCCGCGAAGCGGTGGGAGGGTGAGAGGTTACACTTTCTCCGAACGAAGCTCTGACGAGGGCGCGCCTCTTAGAAGTTCAACGGAACGGTTTGGGCTTCACAGGCCAACGGTGAAACCTCTCACCCTCCCATCGCCTGCGGCGCTGGGCCCCTCCCTCTCTCTAAGAGAGAGGGGTTGAGCGCTCAGCCGCCTATCCGCTCGATCAGCGGCCGCGACTTCAGCGCCTGGATCGCGCGATCTATGGCGTCGAACACAGGCCCGGCGTCCTCCTCGATCTCCGCATAGGCCCGCTCGAACTCCGGGGCCAGCCGGTCCAGCAGCGCCAGCTGTTCCCGCCCCTTCTCCGTGATCTCGACCAGGATCACGCGCTGATCATCCGGATCGGGCCGGCGGGTGACCAGGTCCAGGGTCACCAGCTTGGGCATCTTCTGCTGGATCAGCTGGTGCGAGCGGTTGAGGGCCCGCACGAGGTCGGACACCGACACCGGCCCCTGCGTCGCGATGGCGCTCAATAACGACGCGGACTTGACCGGCAGGACGAGGCCGGCGCGCTTGAACACCTCGGCCGACTGCTGCTCGATCAGGTCGCTGAGTTGTTCGCTCAGGCGGCCCAGGAAGGTGCGGCTCAACTCGGTCATTCGCCCGACAGTCCTTCAGTTCAGGCGACGATAGGTGGCCGTCTGGCCAGACTTCCACACGCGCTCAAGGCCGCGCACAACACCATTCTCGCGCACCAGATGGAACCGGTAATCATCCGTTCCCTGCACCGCGAACAGGTCCTTGCCGATCGGATCCAGGGCCAGCACAAAGCGGTCGCGCCAGTGATAGGCCAGGCCGCTGGCCGTGCGGACGAGGGTCCGGCCCTCATAGGCGCCGGCCGCGTCGTCCAGGTCCTTGGCGCTAGGCGCCTGGCCCGAGAGCACAAACTCGACCGGGACCAGGGCCCATTTGGCGTCCGCGTCGCCCTTCGCCGCCCGGCCTTGCAGCAGGAACTTCTGCGCCGCCAACAGGGCGTCCGAAGCCGGTACGGCGAGATCAGGCGTCACACCGACACCCTCGAAGTCCTTGCCGCCCACCGGATCGCGGATCTGGCCGAACGGCGTCTGCAGCATGAAGCGGTCGTCGATCGGCACGCGGGTGACCGGATGGGCGCCGCCGGCGGTCCGCTCGCCGATCACCGTCGCGCGGCCCAGCCGTTGCAGCGAAAACGCCATCCATTCGGCGGCGGAGAAGGACGTCGAGCCGGTCAGCACCACGACGGGAACAGTCCCCGACCGCTGGCCGGGCACGGCCGCCAGGCTCCATTGGCTGCGCTCAACGCGAACCCCGTTCTCGGTGTAATAGTAGTCGAAGAACTTCTGCTCCTTGCCCGCCGGGTAGAGGTAGCTCATCAGGAACTGCGCCATCTCCAGGACGCCGCCGTTGTTGTAGCGGAGGTCGAAGATCAGCCCCTTGGCGCCTTCGGCGAAGCGCATGGCCCCCGCGGCGATGTCCTGGGCGTATTGCGGATCGGCGAAGAAGTCGAACCGGACATAGGCCAGGCCGCCGTCCAGCCGCCTGGCGTCGCGATAGCCGAAATTGGCCGCCCGCTCGCTGTCGCGTTGGGCCTGGGTCGTCGCCTCGCCCGTGGCTTTCGCCCGGCGGTTGGCGGCGACTTCCTCGGGATCGAAAGCCACCGAGAAGTGCAGATCGTTGCTCGCCTTGACCAGGCCTTGCGCCAGGCTGGCCGCGAACGGCTCGCCGTCGATCGGCGCGGCCTGGACCCGCTTGTCCAGCTCGGCGGCGATGGCGGGGATGCGGTCCGGAAAGACGTAGTTCTGCTTCAGCGCCGCCTTGAGGTGGGAGACGACCTCCCGCTGCGCCTGGGCGTCGAGGGTGTCGGCCAAGGCCGACGCGGGAGCCAGGGTGGCGAGGGCCAACAGCGGAACAAGAAGGCGAGCGAGCATCATCGATCCATTTTTGCAATATATTGCACAATATGTTGTATATCGTTTTCACGTCAAGCTCTGCGCGCGCATCACGGGGATTGGCGCGGCTAGATGCTCGGAATTCGCGATCTCGAACCCAGCGAAATCAACCGCTTGCCGATTTTACGTGGCCTTGAATGATCCGCGCTCAGATCCGCCCTCATACTGACTGCACCTGATGGTTTGGAAGGGACGTCCGGCCGGCGATCGTGACGGCTGTCAGGGGTGGTCGAGCGGGAAGCGCTCGCCGGGTCTCTTCGGAGACTCGCCTTCGCGACGGATCCAGCGGCGGGTTCCCTGAAACATGGGACGAAGCCCTGGCGGCGAGGGTTCGGCGAACGCAGCAGGCTCGGGCTGAAATCGCTCGAGCATTCCGGGACTGGGGTCGTCGCCCTGGCCCGCCCGTCGGAGGCCCAAACGTCGTGAGCGGGTTAAGACCCCGCGCTCTCGAAGGCTTCCGGATAACGGACTACGCGGAGCGCTAAGGCTTCGTCGAAACGGTATTCACTACTTACACTCCGGGCGTCGCCCGAGCGCTCCGCTTCCCTTCCATGCCTTCAGCGGATTTGGCCGCGTGAAGTCGAGAGCGCGCGCCCTTGACGCCCCCTCTCCCGCGCCGCACAACACGGCCAAACCAAACACGCGTTTGAGGGAGACTTCGGCATGGCGGACATCCGCTTCGACGGCAAGGTGGCGATCGTGACGGGCGCCGGTGGCGGCCTTGGCCGACAGCACGCGCTGGAACTGGCCCGTCGCGGCGCCAAGGTCGTGGTCAACGACCTGGGCGGCAGCGTCGACGGCTCGGGCGGCTCGTCCGAAGCGGCCCAGAAGGTCGTGGCCGAGATCGAGGCCTTCGGCGGCGAAGCCATCGCCCACGGCGCCTCGGTGACCGACGACGCCGGCGTCGCCAACATGGTCCAGACGGCCATGGAAAAGTGGGGCCGCATCGACATCCTGGTCGCCAACGCCGGCATCCTGCGCGACAAGACCCTGACCAAGATGGAGCTGGCCGACTTCGAGCTGGTCATGCAGGTGCACGTGTTCGGCACCTTCAAGCCGATCAAGGCGGTCTGGGACATCATGAAGGCCCAGAACTACGGCCGCATCGTCGTGACGACCTCTTCGTCGGGCATGTACGGCAACTTCGGCCAGAGCAACTACGGCGCGGCGAAGATGGCCGTGCTGGGCCTGATGAACACCCTCAAGCTCGAGGGCGCCAAGAACGACGTGAAGATCAACGCCATCAGCCCGGTCGCGGCCACCCGCATGACCGAGGGCCTGATGCCGCCGGAAGTGCTGGCCAAGCTGGCCCCGGAATATGTCACGCCGGGCGTCGTCTACCTGTGCTCGGACGAGGCCCCGACCGGCGCGATCCTGACCGCCGGCGCCGGCGCCTTCGCCCTGTCGCGCATCTACGAGACCGAGGGCGTCTATCTGGGCGAGGACGGCCTGTCGGCCGAAGAGGTCCGCGACAGCTGGGACAAGATCACCGCCGAGGACGGCCAGAAGGCCTACTTCAACGGCGGCGAGCAAGGTCAGAAGTTCTTCCGCAAGATGGCGGGCGGCTGACCTTAGGTAATGGGCCAGACTTCGGCCCATTTTGACAGAACAACGATTGATGCGGGGCCTCTACGGCCCCGCTTCTTTAACAAAACCGACAAAATTGCTGTTTTGGACAATTTATAGCAACGCTATTTGAGCAGATACGTTAAAGGCGGCGCTCCTCGGGCGCCGCAAGGTGCTCGCGAGCCTCTTCCTCCCCAAGAAGGTCGCAAGTCATCATGTCTCTCTCGCGTACCAGCCTCGCCGCCGGCGTCGCTCTGCTGGCGCTCGCCGCCGCTTCCCAGGCCTCCGCTTCGGCCTTCTATCTGCAGGAACAATCGGTGCGCGGCACCGGCCGCGCCTATTCGGGCGAAGTCGCCGACAAGGGCGTCGGCAGCCTGTGGTGGAACCCGGCCTCGATCGCCGGCATCGACCGCAACGAAGGCTATATCGGCCTGAACATGATCCAGGTGGATTCGAAGGTCACCAACAACGGTTCGACCATCACCCGCCCGGTCCCGCCGGCCGGCCTGACCACCCCGGTGGGCGGCGACAACACCGCCTTCGACCCGATCAATGACGGCATCGTGCCGAACGCGGGCGCCGCGTTCCGCATCAACGACAAGCTGGCCTTCGGCATCTCGGTCGCCGCGCCGTACAACTTCACCACAGAGTACAACACCAACAGCTGGACGCGTTACGACGCCCTGAAGTCGCAGCTGCGCACGGTCAATGTCGACGGCGTCGTCGCCTATCGCGTCAACGACATGATCGACCTGGGCGTGGGCGTCACGGCGCTCTACGCCGACGCCAAGCTGACCAACGCCCTGCCGAACATCTCGCCGCTGCAGCCCGATGGCAGCCAAGCCCTGAAGGGCAACGGCTGGGCCTATGGCTACACGGTCGGCGCTCAGATCCATCCGAGCAAGGCCCTGACCATCGGCGCCAGCTATCGTTCGAAGATCGACCAGAAGCTGGACGGCACCGTGACCGTCGCCGGCCTGCTGGCCCCGATCCCGGCCGCCAACAACTTCTCGGTCGACGGCCAGGCCAAGATCACCCTGCCCTGGATCGCCAATGTCGGCGCCCGCTGGGCGGTGAACGACCAGTGGACCCTGAACGCCTCGGTCAGCCGCGTGGGCTGGAAAGAGTTCGACGCCATCCGCGTCAGCTTCCCGGGCGGCGCCTCGACCAGCGCCCAGGACTACAAGAACGTCACCACCTACGCCGCCGGCGTCGACTACCAGGCCTCGCCGCGCCTGACCCTGCGGGCCGGCGTCCAGTACGACCCGACCCCGACGCCGGACGTCGGCCGCACCGCCCGCGTGCCGGACGGCGACCGCATGATGTACGCCACCGGCGCCACCTGGGCCGCGACCGACAACATCAAGCTGGACGCCGCGATCAGCTACATCAGCTTCAAGGATAGCCAGATCAACCGCACCGACGTGACCGCGACCAGCTCGACCGTCCGCCTCAACGGCGACGTGACCGGCTCGGCCGTCGTGATCTCGACGGGCGCCCGCTTCAGCTTCTAAGGCTGACGCAGCGTTGAAATGAGAAGCCCGCCCGGAGCGATCCGGGCGGGCTTTTTCGTTACGGTTGAACGGTTTGCCAGAGGGTCTTGGCCGCCGCGACGAACACTTCCGCCGCCTGGCCCTTGGGCTCGGAGATCACCGCCGGGACGCCCTGGTCGCCGCCGATGCGGACGGCGATCTCGATCGGCACGCGGCCTAGGAGCGGCACGCCCAGGCGCTCGGCCTCGGCCACGCCGCCGCCCTCGCCGAAGATCGGGATCGGGGCGCCGGTCGAGGGATCGGGGAAGAAGGCCATGTTCTCGATCAGGCCCAGGATCGGGGTGGCGGTCTTCTGGAACATCGAGGCCGCGCGGCGGGCGTCGATCAGGGCGATCTCCTGCGGCGTCGTCACCAGCACCGCCCCGTCGATCCGAAGCTTCTGCACGAGCGTCAGCTGCACGTCGCCGGTGCCCGGCGGCAGGTCGACGACCAGCACGTCCAGCGGCGCGGCTTCCGAGCCCCAGGCCACGTCGTGGATCATCTGGCGGACGGCCGACGAGGCCATCGGCCCGCGCCAGATCATCGCCTTGCCCTCGTCGACGATGAAGCCGATCGACATCAGCTTGACGCCATGGGCCTCCAGCGGCTGCAGCTTCTCGTTCTCGAACGAGGGATCGCCATCGACGCCCATCATCTTGGGGGCTGAGGGGCCGTAGATGTCGGCGTCCAGCAGGCCCACGCGGAGCCCCATTTTCGCGAACGCCACCGCCAGATTGGTCGAGACGGTGGACTTGCCCACCCCGCCCTTGCCCGAGGCCACGGCGATGACGTGGCGGACGTGGGCGGGCTTCTCGGCTTCCGGCGGCGGGACCACGCGAGCTTGCGGATCTTCGCTGATCTTTGCGCCCTTGCGGACCCGGGTCGCGCCCTCGGCGGCCTGGGCGGTCAGCACGACCTGGGCCTGCTCGACGCCCGGCAGAGCGGCCAGGGCCTTCTCGGCGGCGTCGCGGATCGGGGCGTAGGCGGCGGCCTGGCTGGCCGGCACTTCCAGCATGAAGCCGGCGCGGCCGTTGCGGACGACGAGGCCCTGCACCAGGCCGGCGGCGACCAGCCCCTGCCCGCTCGCCGGGTCGGCGATACGGTCCAGCGCCACGCGGGCGTCGTCGAGGGTAGCGGTCACGGGCAGGCCTCCAGTCAGGAGGGCCTCATATCCGCGCGACCGCCCGGTTTTACAAGTCCGTCAGAGCCCTAGCGCTCGACCACCTTGCGCTGCATCGGGGCCAGCTTGGCCAGCAGCTTGCCCTGGACGGCGAACGGCACGCCCTCCTTGTCCATCGCCCACTGCAGGTTCTCGACCAGCGCGTTGAAGTCGCGATTGGTGACGCCCATGTCCTTGTGGACGGCGGCCATGTCGCGGCCGGTATAGACGCAGCCGCCACCCAGCACGTAGCAGAACTGCTCGGCCAGGGTCCGCTTCAGGCGCGGCACGTCGGTGGTGGCGAAGATGTCCTTGATGCGTGGATCGGCGATGCTGCGGTCAACCAGGTCGGCGGCGATGCGGATCAGCCCCTCCTTGCCGTGGAAGGCCTGGAAGGTCGCCGGATCGGCCAGCGGCGTCGCGGCGGCGTTGGCCGGCGACTGCGTATAGGGATCGACCGGCTTCTCACCCGGAGGAACCGTGTCCTGGGCGAAGGCCGAGCCGGCCAGGGTGAAAGCGGCGAGAGCCGCGAAGACGAAGGTCTTTCTCATCGGCGCGTTCCCCTTAGAAGCCGGCTTGCAGCGAGAGATAGACCCCGCGCTGGTTCTTGAACGTGGCGATGTCGCCGAGGTCGACATAGGCGGCGGTGACCGACAGGTGCTTGTTGACGGCATAGGCCGCGAACAGGTCCATCCAGTCGTCTTCCTTGGCGAAGGCCAGGTTGCTGGGCTTGGTGCGGTACTCGGCCCCGACCACCAGGCGCTTGCTGAGCAGATAGCCGGCCGAGCCCTCGAACTGGGGCTTGTAGCCGCCGTTGACGCCGCCGAAGCCCAAAAGGCCCGTCTGGTTGGCCTTGGTCATCCGCACCGTGCCGTTCAGCACCAGCGACTGGTTCAGCAGCACCTTGGTGGCGGCCACGTACCAATCGACGCCCTTGTCGTCCTTGGCGCCGACGGCGCGGACGATGGCGTCTTGGTTGTTGTCCTTGTACTGCGCCCCGACACTGACCTGCGGGACCCAAGTATCCTGAGTGTAGACCGCGTCGCCCAGGACGCGGACCTTGGCGCCCAGCACCGTCTGCTTGAAGGTGAAACCCTTGCCGAGGCCCAGCTTGGCGCCGGTCGCGCCGGTGTCGAACTCCTGGCGCGTGGCCGACAGCTCGAGGCGGTCGTGCCAGCCGACGGCGCCGCCGAAGGCGCGCAGCTTGTAGTCCTTGACGTCGACATAGGTCCCGTGGACCTCGCCGCCGACACCGTGGTCGGTCTCGTCGCCGGCGATCACCGCCCAGGTCGACAGGCCCCCGCCCGCGCCGCCTTCCAGGGCGCTGACGCCGTGGGTCAGTTTCAGCTTGCCGCCGGTCTCGATCTCGCCGGCCGCGGCGGTCGACGCCAGGCCGCAGGCCAGCGCGGCCGTGGCCAGTATTCCAAGTCGCTTCATAGCCCCCTCCAGACCGGAGACGGCTCATGTCTCGGCGAGCGGACCCTGGCAGGCAAAGCTTTTACGGAGGGTTTCGAAGTAGTTCCGAAACCCAGATCTGGTTCCGGGCGAAACGTCGCACCCCAGCTTGGGCGTTAACGCGCATTTCATCCCGAAAAGGCTAGGAGAAGTCTGATGAGACACGCCGCTCTACTTCTGATGGCTGCACTCTGGGCAGGACCGGCTCTGGCGGGTGATTTCACCGTCACCGTCCGTGGGTCCGACGGCAAACCCGTGCCCGACGCGGTGGTCATGGTCTATCCGAACGGCCAGCCGACCAAGGGTCCGATCAAGTTCCCCTGGCCCTACCGCGTGGCCCAGCAGAACATCCAGTTCAACCCGTTCATGCTGGTGGTCCCGGTCGGCGCCGACGTGGCGTTCCCCAACCTCGATAAGGTCCGCCACCACGTCTACTCGTTCTCGGCGGGCAACAAGTTCGAGATCAAGCTGTACGGCCACGAAGAGAACCGCACCGCCAAGATGAGCACGGTCGGCGTCGCGGCCATCGGCTGCAACATCCACGACCAGATGGTCGGCTTCATCCGCGTGGTCGACACGCAGTACGCCGCCAAGACCGACGCCAACGGCGTGGTGACCATCCAGGACGTCCCGGCCGGCGCCATCAAGGCCAGCGTCTGGCACCCGTATATGCGAGCCATGAAGAACGAGAAGGCCCTGACGACGGCCAGCGTCGGCGCCGGCGCCGCCCGCGAGCAGGTCACGATCGACCTCCGCGCCCCGGCGGGTCACTAGGCCGCCCCGATGTTCAAGCGCCTGCAGACCAAGCTGACCGTCCTCTACGCCGGGCTCTTCGCTCTGGCGCTGAGCGTGGTGGCGGTGACGGTCTATGTGGCGATCGCCAGCAACGCCCAGCGCGCCGTCCGCGAGGAACTGGCCGCCTCGGGCACCGTGTTCGACCGGATCTGGGCGCTGCGCACCCAACGCCTGCACGACGGCGCCGAGCTGCTGTCGCGCGACTTCGGCTTCCGCGCCGCCGTCGCCACCCATGACCGCCCGACCGTCGAGTCGGCCATCGCCAACCTGCGCCAGCGCCTGGGCCTGGATCTCGCCTTCACCGTCGGGGTCGACGGCGATGTCGTCGGCATGGACCCGGCCCGCCTGAACCTCGAGAAGCTGTGGAGCGCCCTGGACGCCGAGGACGGCGCGCAAGGCGTGTTCACGATCGACGGCAAGCCCTACCAGCTGATCTCGGCCCCGATCCTGTCGCCCACCCTGACGGGCTGGATCGTCTTCGCCGCCCGGCTGGACGAGCCCGAAATGCGCGGGCTGGAGAAGCTGTCGGCCATCGGCCTGGACGCCCAGGTCTTCGATCAGCGCGGCGGCGCCTGGGTCTCGGCCGACGCCGGTCCGGTCGACAAGCCGCTGGCCGCCTTCGTCGGCAAGGCCATGCACGACAAGCTGCTGGCGCCGACCCTGCTGCGCGGCGGAGCCGACAGCCTGGTGCTGGTCAAGCCGATCAAGGCCCTGGACAAGGCCAGCGGCGCGGCCCTGGTGCTGCGCTATCCGATGGCCCAGGCCCTGGCGCCCTATAAGCCCCTGATGGCCGCCGTGATCATCGCCGGCCTGCTGGGCGCGGCCCTGGTCGCCGCCGCCAGCTGGGCCCTGTCGCGGGGCCTGGCCAAGCCGATCACCGCCCTGGACGTCGCCGCCAGCCGCCTGCGCGACGGCGAGAATGTCTACGTCGAGGTCACCACCCAGGACGAGATTGGCCGCCTGGCCGAGAGCTTCAACCAGATGGCCTCGGAGATCCGCGAGCGCGAAGCCCGCATGATCCACCAGGCCTCGCACGACAACGAGACCGGCCTGCCGAACCGCTCGGCGATCGAGGCCGTGATCGCCCAGCGCCTGGCCGCCGCCAAGCCGGGCGAGCGGGTGATCGTCGACGCCATCGGCCTGGACCGCTTCGCCGCCGTCCGCGCCGCCATCGGCTACGACCACGCCACCGCCCTGCTCCCCGAGATCGCCCGCCGCATCAAGGCCGTCGCCCCGGCCGCCATCGTCGGCCGCCTGACCACCTCGATCCTGTGCGTGGTCTCGGACCTGACCGCCATTGAGGACGTCCAGGTCCGCGTCGAGGGCGCGGCCGCCCTGCTGCGCGAACCTGTCCGCGTCGGCGGCGAGCTGGTCGACGTCCACATGACCCAGGGCCTGGCCCACGCCGAGCACGGCGAGATGGACGCCTCGCGCCTGATCGAACGCGCCCTGATCGCCCTGGACCAGGGCCGCGAGGCGCACCGCAAGATCATGACCTTCGACCCGGTCGCCTATGGCGATCCGTCGGCCAACCTGTCCCTGATGAGCGAGATGCTGGAAGGCGTGCGCAGCGGGTCGCTGTTCCTGCACCACCAGCCGAAGCTGGACGTCCGCACCGGCCAGGTCACCGGCGTCGAGGCCCTGGTGCGTTGGAACCATCCGACGCGCGGCTTCATGCGCCCGGACCTCTTCGTCGGCATGGCCGAGGAGACCGGCCACATCCGAGCTCTCACCGACTACGTCCTGACCCAGGCCATCGCCGACCAGGCCAGCCTGCGCGCGGCCGGCCACGACGTGCTGATGTCGGTCAACATCTCGGGCCGCCTGATCGACGACGCCGACTTCGCCGAGCACGCCATCGCCCAGGTCGCCGCCTCGCCCGGCGCCCGCCTGTGCTTCGAGATCACCGAGACCGCCGTGATCGGCAATCCCGACGTGGCCCTGGGCGTGCTGGAGCGCCTGGCCGAGGCCGGCATCTCGGTGTCGATCGACGACTACGGCTCGGGCCTGTCGTCCCTGGCCTATCTGAAACAGATCCGCGCCGACGAGCTGAAGATCGACAAGGCCTTCGTCATGAGCCTGGAGGCCGGCGGCAAGGACGCCCTGCTGGTCAAGTCGACGGTCGACCTGGCCCACAGCCTGGGCATGAAGGTCACCGCCGAGGGCGTCGAGACCCGCGAGGGCCTGGCCGCCTTGCAGCTGATGGGCTGTGACCTGGCGCAGGGCTACCACATCGCCCGGCCGATGGGCCTGGACAAGCTGGTCGACTTCCTGGGCGAGTGGTCGATCGAGCTGCCAGTCCCGAAAGAGACGCGGCAGGACGAGGCGCGTAAAACCGCCTGATCCGTGTTAGGCTGCGTTCGGTTGTGGAGATGACCGCATGGCCAAACGATCGCCCCTGAGCCCTGGCGCTTACGGCAAGCCGCAGCGCTGGCACGAGATCCTTACCGAAGCCGCCGACGCTCGCGCCGCTAAGCGCGAGGAAACGCGCCGCCGCAACGCCGAGGCCGCCGACCAGTCGGTGCTGTCGGCCGCCGCATTCACCGCCCTCTTCCGCTAGGCGACAGGCTCTTCGACCGAGGCCTTCAGCAGGTCCAGCACGTGGTGCAGGCTGTCGGCGATGTGCACGCACTTGTCGTGCATCTCCTCGTTCGGATCGAGGATATCAGGCACCATCACCGTCATCATGCCGGCCGCGTGGGCGGCGCGGACGCCCGGGTGGCTGTCCTCCAGCGCCAGGCAGTGGGCCGGATCAACGCCCAGGCGCTGGGCCGCCAGCAGATAGGGATCGGGGTTCGGCTTGTGCTTGGTAACGTCGTGGTGGGCGACCACCGCGTTGAACCGGTGCAGCAGGTCGAAGCGGCCCAGATACTTCTCGACCGCGACCATGCCGTTCGAGGTGGCGATGCCGCGCGGCAGGCCCAGGTCGTCCAGATAGTCGAGGATCTCGATGACCCCGGCCTTCAGCTTGGTCTCGGCCGCCAGCAGGTCCTCGACATCGGCCCAGACGCGCTCGAAATAGGCCTGGACCGGGAATTCATCGCCATAGAGTTCGCGCAGCATCACGCCGCATTCGGGCGTCGTCTTGCCCACCATCGCCGCGTAGGTCTCGCCGGTGAAGTGGACCCCGAAGACGTCGCCCGCCTCGATCATGGCGGCGCGATAGACGATCTCGGTGTCCAGCAGCAGGCCGTCCATGTCGAACACGACGGCCTCTACGCGGCGGGGAAAGCTCACTTATAGAACTCCTGCGTCCTGTAGCCCTGGAAGTAGAGCAAGGTGGTCAGGTCGGTGTGATCGACCTTGGCGTCGGCCTGGGCCGCGACGATCGGCTTGGCGCGGTAGGCGACGCCCAGGCCGGCGGCCTCGATCATCGCCAGGTCATTGGCGCCGTCGCCTACGGCCAGAGCCTCGGCTGGGGTCACGCCCAGGTCCGCCGTCTCTTCGTTCAGCGCGGCCAGCTTGGCTTCCTTGCCCAGGATCGGATCGCCGACCTGGCCCGTCAGCGCGCCGTCCAGCTCGATCAGGGTGTTGGCGCGGTTCAGGTGGAAGCCCGCGGCCTGCGCCACCCGGCTGGTGAAGAAGGTGAAGCCGCCGGAGACCAGGGCGCAGCGCGCGCCGTGCTGGGCCATGGTGCGGACCAGGGTCTCCGCCCCGGGGTTCAGCCGGACCCGCTGGTCGTAGCAGCTCTGCAGCGCCTCGACGCCCAGGCCCTTCAGCATGCCGACCCGCTCGCGCAGGGCGCCCTCGAAGGCCAACTCGCCGCGCATGGCGCGCTCGGTGATCTCCGAGACCTGCGCCTTGACGCCGGCGAAGTCGGCCAGCTCGTCCAGGCACTCGACGTTGATGATCGTCGAGTCCATGTCGGCGATCAGCAGCCGCTTCTTGCGGTTGTCGGCCGGCTGGATCGCGAAGTCGACCGGCAGGTCCGCCAGGTCGGCCTTCAGCGCCTCCAAGTCGCCGCCTTCGACGAAGAAGTCGGTGGCCAGCGGCCCCAAGTCCTCGCGACGGCTGGACAGCCTGGCTTCGACGCGCGAAACGGCTTGTGCATATGCGTCGGGGTTAGCCCCCACGACGGTGAGGACGGTCGGAATGGTGGAGAGTTCGGACATCGCGCCCCGCATCTGGCTGATCGCGGGCCCGACCGCAAGCGGCAAGTCCGCTCATGCGCTGCAATTGGCCGAGTGGACGGGCGCGGAGATCGTCAACGCCGACTCCATGCAGATCTATGCGGGCCTGCGCGTGCTGACCGCCGGCCCCTCCCCTGAGGAGAAGGCCAAGGCCCCGCATCACCTGTTCGAAGTGGCCGACGCGGCCCAAGGCTGGTCGGTCGGCCGCTGGCTGGAGGCGGCCACCCAGGCGATCGCCGAGATCGAGGCGCGCGGCAATCCGGTCATCGTCGTCGGCGGCACCGGCCTCTATTTCCGCGCCCTGACCCACGGCCTGGCCGACGTGCCGGCCGTGCCCGAGACCCAGCGCGAGATCTCCGGCCTGCTCTACGCTGCCCGAGGCGAGTCGGAGTTCCGCGACATCCTGCGGCCCCTCGATCCTGAGGCCGAAGCCCGCATCGAGATCGGCGACCGCCAGCGCCTGGTTCGCGCCCACGCCGTGGCTGTCGCCACCGGCAAGTCGCTGACCTCCTGGCAGACCGACACCAAGCCGGCGCTGAAGCCCGGGACCTGGGAAGGCCGCGTCCTCGACCCGCCCCGCGCCGAACTCTATGCCCGCTGCGACGCCCGCCTGTCGGCGATGGTCGAGCACGGCGCCTTGGATGAGGTGCGGGCCATGGAGGCGCGGGACTTGGATCCGTCCCTCCCCGCCCTCAAGGCCGTGGGCTATCGCGAGTTCGCCGCCCACCTGCGCGGCGAGACCACTCTGGACCAAGCCCTCGACGCCGCCCGCCAGGAAACCCGCCGCTACGCCAAGCGCCAACTGACCTGGTTCAGGAACCAGACGCCGGACTGGGAGCGCATCAGCGCCCCGTGATGGTCCTTACGAAAGAAGCATGATGTCCGACCTCCACGCCCTCGCCGAACGCGTCGCCGCCAGCCTGACCGCGCGCGGCGAGACCATCGCCATCGCCGAGTCCTCGGCCGGCGGCCTGATCTCGGCCGCGCTGCTGGCGGTGCCGGGGGCGTCGAAGTTCTATGTCGGCGGCGCGGTCGTCTACACGGCCCGGGCGCGCCTGACCCTGATGGACATCCCGCAGAAGGCCATGGACGGCCTGCGCTCGGCCAGCGAGCCCTATGCGGTGATGCTGGCCCGCGTGGCCCGTAAGAACCTCAAGGCGACCTGGGCGCTGTCGGAAACCGGCGCGGCCGGTCCGGACGGCAACCGCTACGGCGACGCGCCCGGCCACTGCTGCTTCGCTGTCGTCGGCGAGGAGGTCTCGGTCAGCACGACGCTGGAAACCGGCAGCGACCAACGCGCCGCCAACATGCAGGCCTTCGCCGCCACCGCGCTCGGCTTCCTGGCTGACACCCTGGACGGTCTGGACGCCTAGACCGTCCCAAACAGGCTGTAGGCGAACTCGTCCATGGCCTTCTGGGTGATGCTGGTGTTGTTCAGCAGCACGACGGTGGTCTGGTCGTCGAAGCGGTGGCCCAGCACCGAGCGATAGCCGGCCGCCCGGCCCGTCTCCCAGGCGAAGACGCGCGGGAAGCCGTCGGCGAACAGGGTCTTCACCCGGCCGCCCAGCGTGTAATCCTGGTCCGGCCAGCCGACGGTCAGCAGCTCTTTCCTGCGGGCCGGCGGCAGGAATCCGCCGTCGAGCACCGCATGCGCGGCCTTCAGCAGGTCGCCCGCCGTGCTGGCATAGCCGCCGCCGGCCGCGAAGAACGGGAAGCGGTCGTTGGACTGCCGGACCAGCGGCTCCAGCGTGCGGTACGAGATCGCGATGTCCGCCGGGTCGGCCGGCGTGGTGCGGTTCAGGCCCAGCGGGCGGATCACCAATCCATCCATCGCCTCGGCGAAAGGCTGGCTCGTTACCGTCTCGATGATGGCGGTGATGATCACCCAGTTGGTCAGGACGTAGTCGAACCTGGTCCCCGGCTCGAAGGCCAGGTCGCCCGAGCACCACAGCTTCACCGCCTGGGCGGTCGTGAAGGTCTTCTTGAACAGGTCCGGATCGGGATTGGCCTTGGTCCAGGCAGCGAAGCCGTTCGGCACGCCGCTGGTGTTGGTCATCAGGTGGCGCAGCGTGACCTTGGCGCCGGTGTCGGCGCGATAGTCGGTCAGGTAGCGGGTGATCGGCGCGTCGAGCTCGATCTTGCCCGCCTCGGCCAGCTTCAGCAGCGCCGTCGAGGTCAGCCATTTGGAGATCGAGGCGATGACATAGGGCGTGTCCAGCGCGGCCGGCTTCTTGGCCTCGATGTCGGCAAACCCGACCGTCCGAGAGTAGATCGGCTTGCCGGCCCGGCCGATCAGCACCACGCCCTGGAATGGTTGGATCTTGAGGAAGGCGTCGACCGCACGGTCCGCCGCGTTGCCCGAGAGCACCGCCGCCGATGCGTTTTCGACCAGGCCGAGCGCCGCCGCGCCCGCCAGAAATTCACGCCGTCCGAACACTGATGCACCCCGTCATTCCAGGAGCGCGACCGTGCGGGGGAAAACCTGCCCCTGTCACGTGAAACTCCGGTAAGGTCACACCGCCCGAAAAGGCACATCCTTGCGGCAAAGCGCGCCTTGACGCTCCAGCTGGCGCATGTCATCACCCCTTTCGTAGCTTTGGAGCAAGACTCGTGCGCAAAACCATGATCGTACTTATGGAGCGGCCGTTCGCGGGGTGACCTTGAAGTCACGTCGTAGCTCGGTCGCGCGCGCAAAGGTCCTTCGGGACCTTTTTTCTTTTCCGCTTCCTTCCAGTTCAGCTTTCCGCCCCTTCCCACCCGGACCCGTCCCATGACCGCCCACCAGACCATCGAGAGCAAGGCTCCCGCAGATACCGCCGATCGCGCCATGACCGGCGCCGAGATCGTGGTTCGCGGCCTCGTGGATCAAGGCGTCGAAGTGCTGTTCGGCTATCCGGGCGGCGCGGTCCTGCCGATCTATGACGCGCTGTTCCACGAGCCGCGCCTGCAGCACATTCTCGTTCGCCACGAGCAGGGCGCGACCCACGCCGCCGAAGGTTATGCGCGCTCGTCGGGCAAGCCGGGCGTCGTCCTGGTCACCTCGGGCCCGGGCGCGACCAACGCCATCACCGGCATCATGGACGCCCTGATGGACTCGATCCCGATGGTCGTCATCACCGGCCAGGTCCCCACGCACCTGATCGGCACCGACGCCTTCCAGGAAGCCGACACCGTCGGCATGACCCGCTCGTGCACCAAGCACAACTACCTGGTCAAAGACGTCCGCGACCTGCCGCAGATCATCCATGAGGCCTTCAAGATCGCCACCACCGGCCGTCCGGGCCCGGTGCTGATCGACATCCCCAAGGACGTCCAGTTCGCCAAGGGCGAATATTACGGCCCGACGGAAGTGGCCTCGACCCACGCCTATGCGCCCAAGACCAAGGGCGACGCGGGCCGCATCGCCGACGCCGCCAAGATGATCGCCGGCGCGCGCCGCCCGATCTTCTACACCGGCGGCGGCGTCATCAACGCCGGCCCCAAGGCCAGCGAAGCCCTGCGGGAATTCCAGGCTCTGACTGGCGCGCCGGTCACCTCGACCCTGATGGGTCTGGGCGCCTTCCCGGCGGCCGATCCGGCGTGGCTGGGCATGCTGGGCATGCACGGCACGTTCGAGGCCAACAACGCCATGCACGACTGCGACGTGATGATCTGCGTCGGGGCCCGCTTCGACGACCGCGTCACCGGCCGCCTGGACGCCTTCTCGCCGGGCAGCAAGAAGATCCACATCGATATCGACGCCTCGTCGATCAACAAGAACGTCCGCGTCGATCTGCCGATCGTCGGCGACGCCGGCAGCGTGCTGGAAGACCTGATCGCCGCCTGGAAGGCTCAGAACCTGCAGCCGAACAAGGCGGCCCTGACCGACTGGTGGGCCCAGATCGACCAGTGGCGCGCCCGCCAGTGCCTGAACTACCGGCGCTCCGAGACGGTCATCAAGCCGCAGTACGCCATCGAGCGCCTGTACGAGCTGACCAAGGACAAGGACGTCTACATCACCACCGAAGTCGGCCAGCACCAGATGTGGGCCGCGCAGTTCTTCCGCTTCGAGGAACCGAACCGCTGGATGACCTCCGGCGGCCTGGGCACCATGGGCTACGGGCTGCCCGCCGCCCTGGGCGTGCAGCTGGCGCACCCCGGTTCGCTGGTCGTCGACATCGCCGGCGAAGCCTCGATCCAGATGTGCATCCAGGAGCTGTCGACGGCGATCCAGTTCGACCTGCCGGTCAAGATCTTCATCCTCAACAACGAGTGGATGGGCATGGTCCGCCAGTGGCAGCAGCTGCTGCACGGCGAGCGCTACAGCCACTCGTATTCCGACAGCCTGCCCGACTTCGTGAAGCTGGCCGAGGCCTACGGCGCCCACGGCATCCGCTGCTCGGACCCGGCCGAGCTGGACGGCAAGATCCTGGAGATGATCAACAGCGACAAGCCGGTGATCTTCGACTGCCGCGTCGAGAAGCACGAGAACTGCCTGCCGATGATCCCGTCGGGCAAAGCCCACAACGAGATGATCATGGGCGAGGTCGAGGACATCGGGAACGTGATCGGGGCCGAGGGCGCGGGGCTGGTCTGATCGGCCTTGCGTCCTTCGAGGCCCTCCTACGGAGGGCGCCTCAGGATGAGGTATTCAGTAGAAGGCCCGTTTTTCCGCTTTCGGCTCGCAAAATCTTCCTCATCCTGAGGCGCCCGCGCAGCGGGCCTCGAAGGACGCACGGCCGATGTACGACGTTCAAAGCGCTTGGGTTTACATGCTGCGATGCCGAGACGGCTCGTACTATGTCGGCTCCCATCGCGGACCAGACGTGGAGGCAAGAGTCTCGATGCATCAGCAAGGCCTGGGCGGTGAATACACCTCTGCGCGTCTGCCAGTGGAATTGGTCTGGTGCGAAGCCTTCCAGTTCATCACGGACGCCATCGCCGTTGAACGTCGCATCAAAGGTTGGTCCCGCGCCAAGAAGGAAGCGATGATGCGCGGCGAGTGGGACAAACTCCCTTCACTGTCACGCCGTCGGGGCGGCAAGCCCAAGTCAGAAAACAAACCAGAAGTCAGAGCTCAGACATGACCGCCAACGTCCAACCCGCTCCCGCCTCGGCCTACGACCTCAGCCCCACGGGCCAGGTCGAGCAGACCGCCACCTTCGCGCTGCTCGTCGATAACGAGCCGGGCGTGCTGCATCGCGTGGTCGGCCTGTTCGCCGCGCGGGGCTACAATATCGAGAGCCTCACGGTCGCCGAGACCGATCGCAAGGCCCACACCAGCCGCATCACCGTGGTGACCCGCGGCACCCGCCAGGTGCTGGAGCAGATCGAGGCCCAGCTGAACAAGGTGGTCAACGTCCGCCGCGTGCACGACGTGACCCGCGACCCGAACGGCGTTGAGCGCGAGCTGGCCCTGGTCAAGGTGCGCGGTTCAGGTCCCGACCGCGTCGAGGCCCTGCGCATCGCCGAGATCTTCCGCGCCAAGCCGGTCGACACCACGCTGGAAAGCTTCGTGTTCGAGATCTCGGGCGCGCCGTCCAAGATCGACAAGTTCCTGGACCTGATGCGCCCCCTGGGCCTGGTGGAACTTTCCCGCACGGGCGTCCTTTCCATCGAGCGGGGCGTCGAAGGGATGTAGGCGATGAGCGGCCTGACCGGACTGATCGCGGGGATAGCCCTCGCCGCCGTCCAGCAGGCCGCGCCACTGCCTGATCCGGCGACCTGGTGGTCGCCGGCCGTTCCCCGTCCGTCCGCCGAGGCCGAGCCACTCGCCAATCGCCGGCTGGGCAAGGCCGAGCAGCCCATCCCCATCGACAATGGCGTCGAGCCCCTGCTCTACCGCCTCTGGGGTCTGCAGCCCCTGCAGAGCCAGATCGTCCGCAAGGGCGAGCTGATCCTGGAGGTCTGGGCCCGGCCCTCGCGCGGCGTGCGCCAGGCCGTGGTCCGCGTCACCCTGCGCCGCGACGGCCACGCCTTCGTCCAGGCCCGCGCCGGCCTGGGCTGCTGCACGCCGGAGATCGGCCGCCGCGTCGATATTGACGCCGAGCTGGGCGAACCGCAGATCGCACCGCTGAAGACCCTGAGCGCCGATCCCGCCTGGAGCCAGCCACGCTCGGTCATCGTCGACTATGGCGGCGGGGCGGTGTCAGCCCTGTGCGTGGACGGGGTGTCGTGGGACGTGACCCTGGTCGTTCCGGGCCAGGCTCGCCATCTGCGCCGCGCCTGCGACGACGCCGAGGTCGGCTCGATCGCGCAAATCCTGTCGGCGGCGGTCGGCGCGGCGGTGGGCCGCGACCCGCGCTTCGACGCGGTGCTGCCGCGCGGCGCGGACTTCTCGCGGCAGGCGCAAGCCTATGCCGATCTCGTCGCCTCGGGCGGACGGCTGATCCCTGGAGAGATCAATCGCCCGCAGCCGCCGGCGGTCCCCGTTGCGCCGACCGAAGACGGGACGGAAACGACGCCCCCTTAGCGCGTCGTTTCCAGGACCACGCCTTGAAATTGCAATTTCAAGATAACGACGTTATCAAACTTGGCCATTACCTCGGGAGGAAACGCCATGGCCAAGATCGTCGCCCTGAAATCCATGCTGGCCGTCGCCGGCGTCGCCGTCGCCCTGGGCTCGGCCAGCGCAGCCCTGGCCCAGGCCACGCCGAACACGCCCCAGGTCAAGTTCGTCCCGGTCACAGAGGCGCCGACGCCCCCGGCCGGCCTGCAGCGCGCCTGCCTCAACGCCCCGACCGACGGCGCGCCCGCCAGCAAGAGCTGCCCGGTCATCGCCTACGGTCCGGGCACGACCTGGGTCTTCAGCTACGACGACAACCGCGTCTCGTTCGCTCTGGTCACCTATGACGCGACCGGCAAGGTCCTGCAGAACGTCGAGAAGCCCGGCGCCCGCTATATCTTCGATATCTATAGCGACGACCGAGGTCAGAAGCTGACCCTGGTGGGCCAGGCCAAGGCCTCCGTGGTGATCAACTGGTCCGACCTGCCGCACTAGACCGCGCGGGTCGTCCGGCGGCGCTCATGCCGCCGGACATGCCCGAGGAGGTCAGCCGACCTTCAGAATCTTGAAGCGGTACAGCAGCGCGCCGAGGATGGCGCCGATCGCCGGAGCCACGAAGAACAGCCACAGCTGGCCCAGCGCCTGGCCGCCGACCAGGACGGCGGGACCGAAGCTGCGGGCCGGATTGACCGAGACGCCGGTCACCTGGATGCCGACGATGTGGATCACCGCCAGGGCGATGCCGATGCCCAGCCCCGCGAAGCCCGGCGCGGCGTCAGCGCCCGTCGCGCCCAGGATGACGATGACGAACAGCGCGGTCATCACTACCTCGAACACGAAGGCCGCTTGCAGCGGATAGGCGCCCAGATAGCCGGGACCCCAGCCGTTCTGGCCCAGGCCGTGGGCGGTGCCACCGGCGATGCAGGCCAGGACGGCGGCGCCGGCCAGGGCGCCGGCGAACTGGGCGATCCAGTAGAGCCCCATCTCCTTGGCGCTCATGCGGCCGGCGATGAACGCCGCCAGGCTGACGGCCGGATTGACGTGGCAGCCCGAAACCGGACCGATCCCGTAGGCCAGGGCGATGATGGCGAAACCAAAGGCCAGGGCGATGCCCAGCTGTCCGACATGATCCGCGCCGAGCACAGCCGCGCCACAGCCAAATAGAACCAGCGCGAACGTCCCGATGAATTCGGCAACAATTTTTGACATTCCAAGATCTCCCCGATTTTTGCTTCCGCAGGATTTGGAGCACTCGTGAGCTCGACCATGCGGGATTTATTCGAGTCTTGGAATACCCGTATCGGGTCTAGGCGCCGACCGCGACGTCCGGCTGATCGCGCAGGCGCGCCACGTCCCGCAGCGGCGGCGCGCCGAACAGGCGGGCGTACTCGCGGCTGAACTGCGAGGGGCTGTCGTAGCCGACCGTGTGGCCGGCCGTGGCGGCGTCCAGGCGCTGGACCAGGATCAGGCGGCGGGCCTCCTGCAGGCGGATCTGCTTCTGGTACTGCAGCGGCGACAGCGAAGTCACCGCCTTGAAGTGCTGGTGCAGGGCCGAGGCGCTCATCCGCGCCTCGTCGGCGACGGCGTCGATGCTGAACGGCTGGTCGAAGTTGCGCTTGATCCAGCCGATGGCGCGATTGACCTGGCGCAGGCGGCCGTCGCGGCGGGCGATCTGGGCCAGGCGCGGCCCCTGCGGACCGGTCAGCAGGCGATAGAGCATCTCGCGCTCGATCAGCGGGGCCAGGATCGGCGCGTCCTCGGGACAGTCCATCAGCCCGACCATGCGGCAAGCGGCGTCGAACAGCGCCGGCGTCATCGCCCCAGCCGACATGCCGCCGACCAGCGGCGCGGCGGCGTCCAGCCGCGCGGCCAGCCCGCACTCCATGATCATCTCGCTGATCAGGTTGGCGTCCAGCACGATCCGGAAGCTGAGATACGGCTTCTCCGGCGAGGCCTCGATCACCTGGCCGGCCACCGGCACGTCGATCGACGACAGAAAGAAGTTGAGGTCGTCGTATTCGTGGATGGCGTCGCCGACCAGCACGCGCTTGCGGCCCTGGGCCAGCACGCAGAACGACGGGTCGTGCACGGCGTGCATGGGCTCGGTGGGCGCGTGCACCCGGTAGAGATTGACCCTGGGGCAGCAGGTCTCGACCGGGCCTTCGTCCGGCGCGAATCGTTCAATCAGGGCGGCCAGCGCCTCGCGCGTGCTCATGGGATTTCTCTTGTTGGAACGAGGCTATTAGTAAGCCTTGCACGATCCTCCGTCACGCGACGCGGTTCGGTTCTGGATTTTCGTGCAATCATGCCGGAGCATCGGTCTACGCGCTGGACGGGTCCATGCATCATAGTGACCTCGTTCCGCTCCCCGACGCGGCCAACCCCACAATTTGAGCTCAGCGATGAGACGCTACACGCCCCCGCGCGGCGTGACGGCTCCGCGTTGGTTCGTCGCCGCCCTGCTGGGCGGGACGGCCGCGCTGACCGCCGCGACCGCCATGCTCCCCACCACCTCACCCGCCCCCGCAACCACCGCCTGGAGGATCGCCCCATGACCATGATGTCCGCCATCGTTCCCCACATCCCGGTCGCCGGCGTCTGGACCTCCCCCGACGGCCACATCTCGCTGGAGCTGCGCGCCGACGGCCGCTTCATCGAGACCCGCGCCGACTTCGCCGACGTCTTCACGGGCGTCTATGTCCTGGTCGGCGAAAGGCTGAAACTGTTCGAGGATCGCGGCGCGGTCATCAGCGGCACGCTGGTGGACGGCCGCCTAAGCCTGGGGACAGCCTGAGCCCCGCCCTTCCATAAGCCGAACGAACACCCTATATTGGAACTGTCCGACCTCGGTCGGACTATGGGGATAAACGCGCACGTAATAAGCGGACTGGACCCGGGTGCGATTCCCGGCGGCTCCACCAATCTCTCCCAAGTTATCATGGGACTGCATGGGGCCGATCAGCATCGACAGACGTGTAAAGGTGTATGCTTTCTCTCGGCTTGATCCACCGTTTCGGGTCATTTTTCTAAATGCGAACGATAACTTCGCTGAAGAGTTCGCCGTCGCCGCGTAATGCGGTGCAGGTGAATTCGCCTCTTAAGTCCTAGGGGTTCAGATCCCTAGGCGGGGCCCGGAGGGAGCCTGCCAACAGAATCCCTCCACTTTCCTCACATCGCTGTGAATGAGATCGATTGCGGATCATTGGATTCCGCAGCCACCCGCTTTGCGCGAAGCTCTCGACGCGCTACGTTCCGGGCTTCGTTTTCAGTTCGAAGTATCGACTCCGCGCATGTCTCAGACCGAACCGCCCGAAGACCTCATGCAATACGAGGCCATGGCCCAGGACGCCCTGCGCGGCGTGGTCAAGGCGGCCCTGAAGAAGGCCGCCGCGCCCGGCGGCCTGCCCGAGCCGCACCACCTGTACATCACCTTCAAGACCAAGGCGCCGGGCGTCTCGGGTCCGCAGGACCTGCTGGGCAAGTATCCGGACGAGATGACCATCGTCCTGCAGCACCAGTACTGGGACCTCGCCCCCGGCGAGACCTTCTTCTCGGTGACCCTGAAGTTCGGCGGCCAGCCCAAGCGCCTGTCGGTGCCCTACGCGGCCCTGACCCGCTTCTATGACCCGTCGGTGCAGTTCGCCCTGCAATTCTCGACCCCCGAGGTCATCGAGGACGAGCCCGAGCCGGAACCCGAGGCCGAGGACAAGACGCCCGCGCCGACCGGTGACGACGGTCCCAAGATCGTTTCCCTGGACCAGTTCCGGAAGAAATGAGCGACATCGCCTCGGACGCTCCGCAGACCCTGACGGACGAGGCGATCCTCGCGCGCTTCCGCGCATCCAAGAGCCAGCCGACCGGATCCCAGACCCTGGGCTTCGAGCTCCTCGCCGTGCGCCAGGCCGATCGCGAGGTCGAGGTCGGTTTCACGGCGCGCGCTGAGCTGCTGTGCAATCCGATGGGGCAGATCCAGGGCGGTTTCGTCTGCGCCATGCTGGACGAGTGCATGTCGGTGGCCGGCATGATCACCTCGGGCATGACACACGTGGTGCCTACGCTCGAGATGAAGACCAGCTTCCTGCGCCCTGCCCTGCCCGGCGCGCTGCGCGGCGTCGGCCGCGTGGTGAAATGGGGCCGCACGGTCTGCTTCATGGAAGGCGAGCTCTACGACGCCGAGGGGCGGCTACTGGCCAAGTCCACGGGCACGGCGATCCCAACGCCCTTCGCCAACTTCAAGAAGAAGTAGGGAGGGAGCGATGCGAGGGGCGGCGGCGGTCATCGGACTTCTTGCTTTCCTGCTCGCGCCGCTTTCATCCGCCTACGCCGCCGGGCCGTTCGCCAACTGGAGCGCGGTCGTGGTGGCCGGCGACTTCCACGCCCATTCCGGCGGCCCGACCGAGGCCTTCGACAACGCTCGCCGCGACGTCTCCAAGGCGCTGGTCGAGCTAGGCTTTGACAAGGCGGCGATCCAGCAGTTCTCGGTGCGCCCCGAACGCTATCCGGCCGACGCGCCCGGCAGGGCCGAAGGCAGCGCCATCTACGAGGCGCTCAAGACCAAGGCCGAGACGGCCAGGGCCGGATGCCTGTTCTACATCAGCACCCACGGCAGCCCCGAGGGCCTGATTCTGGGGCCGCGGGTCCTGCGTCCCCCATTGCTGGCCGCCCTGGTGAACGAAGCCTGCCCCAACCGGCCTAGCGTCGTGGTGATCTCCGCCTGTTTTTCGGGCGTGTTCATCCCGCCGCTGCAGGACAAGAACCGGCTGATCATCACCGCCGCCCGGCCCGACCGCGCCTCGTTCGGCTGCGGCGAGGACGACAAGTATCCGTTCTTCGACGACTGCTTCCTGTCGGCCGCGCCCGGCGCCCATGACTTCGCGGCCCTTGGCGCGGCCGTCCAGGCCTGCGTGGCGCGCCGCGAGAAGGAGACCGGGGCCGAGCCCGCCTCCGAACCGCAGGTGTGGATCGGCCCGGCCCTGCGGCCAATGCTGCCGCTCTATGCGTTCAATCGGAAAACCAAATTAGATTGACCGGTTATCGGGTTTGACCCCCGCGCCCAGCACGCTACACAAACCCTTGGGGTTCTTCCGCTTTACCCAGGGGACATCGTTGACGTCGCGCGTATCGCCCGCAGCCGCCCTTGCGGCGGCCTTCATCGCACTGTGGTCCATCACGGGATCGGAGGCGCGGGCGCAGGACTCGTCTCCGCCGCCCGCCGCGACCGAGCCCGTGCTGAATTCCGCCCCACGCCCCTATAACAGCCTGCGTCCGCGCCGCGTGCGGCCCCGTCCGGTCGCGGCCGCTGCGGCCGCGACGCCCCGCCCTGTCGCGCCCCCAGCCGCCGTCGCTGCCGCCACGCCGGCTCCGGCCCAGCCCGCCCTGCCCCCGCCCACCGCCCACACGCCGATGTCGACGCCGGAGCTGGAAGCCTTCGTCGACGGCGTCGTGCGCCGCGCCATGAGCCGTGACCACATCGCCGGCGTCACCCTGTCGGTGGTCCAGAACGGCCAGGTCGTGCTGAAGAAGGGCTACGGCTTCGCCAACCTCGGCCAACACCAGCCGGTCGATCCGGACAAGACGCTGTTCCGCGTCGCCTCGATCTCCAAGACGTTCACCTGGATCGCCCTGATGAACGAGATCGAGTCGGGCCACATGCGCCTGGACGGTCCGGTGAACCTGTACCTGCCCGAGCCACTGCAGCTGAAGGACCAGGGCAAGAAGACCCAGGTGCGCCTGCGCGACCTGATGACCCACACCGGCGGCTTCGAGGACCGGGCCCTGGGCCAGCTGTTCGAGCGCGACCCGAACCGCGTCCGCACCCTGGCCGACTATCTGCGCCAGGAGCGTCCGCGCCGGGTGCGCGAGCCGGGCCTGCTGCCCAGCTATTCCAACTACGGCGCGGCCCTGGCCGGCGCCGCCGTCTCCAATGTCACCGGCAAGCCGTTCGAGCAGCTGGTCAGCGAGGAGATCATCCTGCCGGCCGGCATGAACCACACGACCTTCCGCGAGGCCCGCCCGTGGCGCGACGGCCTGCCGGCGCCGATGAACGAGGCCCTGGCCGCCGAACTGTCGGACGGCTTCTCGTGGACGCCGATGGGCTGGAAGACCCAGCCGCGCGAGTTCATGGGCCAGGTGGCCCCGGCCGCCTCGGCCTCCAGCACGGCCGGCGACATGGCCCGCTACATGAACCTGCTGCTGGCCAACGGGACGATCGACGGCAAGACCATCTTCTCGCCCAAGACGGCCCTGGCCTTCCGCACGCCGATGTACCGCCCCGCCCCGGAAGCGGCCGGCTGGAACGCCGGCTTCCAGGACAGCCCGATGCCGGGCAACCGCCGTGGCATCGGCCACCAGGGCGCGACCCTCTATTTCTACTCGAACATGGTGATCGTGCCGGACCTGGGCCTGGGCATCTTCATCTCGGCCAACACCGACAGCGGCGCCAATCTGACCGCCAACCTGCCCGCCACCATCGTCGAGCACTTCTACGCCCCCGCCCCCGCCGTGCCGGCCGACAGCGCCATCAGCTACGAGCAGGCCCGTGCCTATGAGGGCGACTACCTGACCACCCGCCGCGCCTATGCCGGGCTGGAAGGCTTCACCAACCGCATCATCGGCCGCGCCAGCGTGCGCGCCACCGCCGACGGCCGCCTGACGGTGATCGAGGGCGGCGTCAGCAGTCTCTACAACGGCACGGGCCGCCCCGGCGTGTTCAAGGCCGTCGACGGCCCACTGATGCTGGTGTTCGACGCCAACGGCGACAAGCCCTCGCGCTTCTACTCGGCGCGGGGCTTCTCGACCTATGAGCGGATCGGCTTCTTCCGCTCGGCCGGCCTCTTGAGCTGGACGGCGATCATCGCCGGCTTCGCCAGCATCGCCACCATCCTGGGCGTGCTGTTCCGCAATCGCCGCGAGGCTCGCCAGACCCCGGTCCAGGCCCGCGCCGCACAGATGCAGACCATGCAGGCGGTGCTGTGGCTGATCTCGGTCGGCTGCCTGGGCGCGTTCTCGCTCAAGGCTTCGGACCAGACTGCCGTGTTCTTCGGCTGGCCATCGGGCTGGCTGCTCAGCGGCTCGGCCTGCGCCCTGGTCGCCGCGGCGCTCAGCCTGCTGACCCTGGGCGCCCTGCCGATGGTCTGGCGCGGCGGCCGCCGGGTCGACAGCTGGAGCAGCGGCCGCAAGGTGGCCTTTACCTTCACCGCCCTGCTGTTCGTGCTGCTCAGTGTCCTGCTCGGCATGTGGGGCTATCTGCTGCCCCGCAGCTAATCCCGTCGCGATCCATCCCTAGTCTCGTCTCCCGGCGCCCTGCTTGCAGATCGCTGTTCCAGGAGACGAGCGAGGGAGACGCGACGTGTCAAAACTGGACGGTCTGGCGTTTGGGGGAACCGGGCTGATCGCCTGGGCGGCGGCCACCCTGTTCTATGCGGCTTTCGGCGGGGGGATCCTCGAAAGCACGTTCTGGTTCTACGCGATCAACGCCTTCGCGGCGGCGGCGGCGCTGACCTTCACCTTCTGGGCGGTGACCCGGCTGACGCACACGCCGCGCAGCCGTCGCCTGTTCCCGATGATCCTGTTCTCGACGCCGGGCCTGGTGGGCGGCGCCCTGGTGGTGGCCCGCTACGCCGAGGTCATGCCGACCGGCGACCCGGTCAGCACCGGCCGCTACGGCGCGTTCCTGGCGGTGCTGTACATCGCCGTGGCGGCCTCAGTCTTCGAGCGTGCGCCGCATAAGGCTTGAGTTCAGCTTGCGCACCTGGATGATGATCCGCTCGCGCTCGCCCGGACGCCGCTCGACCAGCAGCCGGGCGACCTGGGCGTCGTCGTGGAAGGCGTAGCCCTTGATGGCGTCCAGCAGGGCCTTGGCCAGGTTGTCGAGGTCCATCCACGGCGGCTCGCCGACATATTCCATGCCGATCTCGACGCTGAACTCGCCCCAGGCCGGCCGAGAACCGCGCCAGGACTTGCGGAAGAACTCGTAGATCAGCGGCTTGTAGTACTTGCCCTGGGTGGTCAGGCCGTCGACCACGATGGTCAGCTCGCCCCCGGCCTCGCGGGCGCGGACCTTGCCGTGGTGGGTCCAGTCGTCTTCGAGCAAATCAGAGCCTCAGGTGGATCCCACGCTTGTGCAGCGGGATCAGGATCGCGGTGATGAAGGCAAGAACCAGAACCGCGCAGGCAAGGGAAGCCAGATAAGGATCGGGCAGCGCCTTCTGGGCCAGGGCGTAGACGAAGCCCTGCGGCGACGGGTTGGGTCCAGGGACAATCCACAGGCCGCTGAAGATGCCCAGCAGCTGGCACAGGATGAAGGCCAGGATGGCGTTGCCGCCCAGGACCTTCAGCACGAAGTCGAAGCCCAGGCCTCGCCCGGAGCGCGCGATGAGCTCGAAACCGACGAGGACAGCGGCGGAAATCCCGCTGGTCACCAGGGCGAAGCTGGGCGTCCAGATCTTCTTGTTGATCGGCATGACGGGATTCAGCGCCAGCCCGAGCACGATCAGCGCCACACCCAGGATCAGGACCGGCGTCAGGCCTTTGCCACGCGTCATCGCCCACGCCACGATCGCCCCCGCCAGGGTGTTGACGACGGCCGGCAGGGTCGAGAGCAGCCCCTCGGGATCATAGGTGACGCCCATCCCCGGCGTCGTCGCGCCGACCCACAGGTGGGCGATCGTGAACACCTGCCGATCGACATAGGCCGGCAGCGAACCGTAGGAGTCGAGGCGTCCGACGCCAAAGCCCGAAACCGGCACGAAGGCCACCAGCAGCCAGTAGATCGCCAGCAGGACGAAGCCCGCGCCCACCGTGACCGGCAGGTTGAAGGCCAGCCGGCCGCCCTCCCCCCGCCGCGCGGCCAGCACGCAGATGATTGTCGCCGCCGCGTAGCAGACGCCGATCCGCTGCAGGATGCCGGGGAAGCGTAAGTGCGCGAGGTCGAAGCCGTTGCCCAGCAGGCTGATCGCCAGGCCCAGCAGGATCAGCAGCCCCGTCCGCCGGGCGACCTTCAGCCAGAACGCCGAGCTAGCCCGCGCCTCGGCGGTCAGGCGCGGGACCATCAGACCGATGGCCATCCCCGCGCAGAACAGGAAGGTCGGGAACACCAGGTCCGCCGCGCTCAGACCGTGCCAGGCGGCGTGCTCCAGCGGCGCATAGACCTTGGACCAGGAGCCAGGGCTGTCGACCAGGATCATGCCGGCCACGGCCAGGCCGCGCAGCAGGTCCAGCGACACGATGCGCTGGCCCGTCGACGAACTCGTCATGCGTCCCCCCCGGTTGGGCTCTTCAGGCCCCCAGCATCTCGGTCAGCTTCAGCACGGTGTTCCAGTTCCGCGTGGTGCCGACCGGATTGCGCTTCGTTTTCTTCCAGTCCCGATCCAACAGCGAGTCGGCCATGCTGATCGGGAAATCCAGATAGAGCTCGCGCGGCCCGACCACGAACCGCTCCGGCCCTGTGTTGGCCGCCCGCAGGATGTCCTCGTCGCCGTCCGGCAGTGGGACCTTCAGGAAATTGACGATCACGTGGCTGGGGTGGTCCAGCGCCTCGGCCTTGAAGGGATTTGCGTCGACCAGAGCCCGCAGCTGCGCCGGCGAGCGGACCATGAAGTCGGTGCGCAGGCCCATGCGCTTTTCCAGCGCGTCCTCGAGCTCGGCTTCCAGGGCCTCACCGCCGGCGTGGTCACCCCATAGCAGGAGGTTGCCGCTGGCCAGGTAGGTCTTGGCTTCCGCAAAGCCGGTGTCCTTCGCGATCCCCAGCAGGTCTTCCTTCAACACCTTGCGCTTGCCGGTGTTGATCGAGCGCGGGAGCGCGACGAATGCCGCCACCTACAGCGCCTCGACGCGTACGGCCGTGCCGTAGGCCAGGACCTCGGTGATGCCTTCCATGATCTCGTTGGCGTCGTAGCGCATGGCCAGGATGGCGTTGGCCCCGACCTCGCGGGCGTGCTGCACCAGCAGGTCGTAGGCCTCCTGCCGGGCCGTCTCGGCCAGCTTGGTGTAGATCGACAGGTTGCCGCCGAAGATCGCCTGGATCGAGCCGCCGACATTGCCGATCACGCTGCGTGAGCGGACGGTGACGCCCCGCACAACGCCATAGTGCTCGACGATGCGATAACCGGGCAGATCGTTGGTCGTGGCGACGAGCATGGTGTTCTCCTGGGCGTCTTCGCGCTTGCGAACATTGCCCTTCGCGCCCCCAAGGTCTAGACCGCGCTCGACCGTTTTTCCGGAGATCTCCGCATGACCGCCACGCGCATCGAGACCGACACCTTTGGCCCGATCGAAGTCGCCGCCGACCGCTACTGGGGCGCGCAAGCTCAGCGCAGCCTGGGCAACTTCAAGATCGGCTGGGAGAAGCAGCCCCTGCCAGTCGTCCGCGCCCTGGGCATCGTCAAGCGCGCCGCCGCCGAGACCAACTTCAAGCTGGGCAAGCTGGACGCGGGCCTGAAGGACGCCATCGTCCAGGCCGCCAACGAAGTCATCGACGGCAAGCTGAACGACCACTTCCCGCTGGTCGTCTGGCAGACCGGTTCGGGCACCCAGTCGAACATGAACGCCAACGAGGTGATCTCGAACCGCGCGATCGAAATCCTGGGCGGCGAGATGGGCACCAAGAAGCCCGTCCACCCCAACGACCACGTCAATATGAGCCAGTCGTCGAACGACACCTATCCGACGGCCATGCACGTGGCCTGCGCGGAACAGATCGTCCACGACCTGCTGCCGGCCCTGAAGCACCTGCACGCCGCCCTGGAAGCCAAGACCAAGGCCTGGGCCGACATCATCAAGATCGGCCGCACCCACACCCAGGACGCTACTCCGCTGACGCTGGGCCAAGAGTTCGGCGGCTACACCCAGCAGGTCGCCAACGGCATCGAGCGTATCGAAAGCACCCTGCCCAAGCTGATGCAGCTGGCCCAGGGCGGCACCGCCGTCGGCACCGGCCTGAACGCCCCGATCGGCTTCGCCGAGGGCGTGGCCGAGGCCATCGCCGCGATCACCGGCCTGGAGTTCACCACCGCTCCGAACAAGTTCGAGGCCCTGGCCGCCCACGACGCCATGGTCTTCAGCCACGGCGCCATCAACACGGTCGCCGCCAGCCTGTTCAAGATCGCCAACGACATCCGCTTCCTGGGCTCGGGCCCGCGCGCGGGTCTGGGCGAACTGTCGCTGCCGGAGAACGAGCCGGGCTCGTCGATCATGCCGGGCAAGGTCAACCCGACCCAGTGCGAGGCCCTCACCCAGGTCTGCGTGCAGGTGTTCGGCAACCACGCCGCCCTGACCTTCGCCGGCAGCCAGGGCCACTTCGAGCTGAACGTCTTCAACCCGGTGATGGCCTACAACTTCCTGCAGTCGGTCCGCCTGCTGGCCGACGCGGCGATCAGCTTCACCGACAACTGCGTGGTCGGCATCGAGCCGCGCATCGACAACATCAAGAAGGGCGTCGAGAACAGCCTGATGCTGGTCACGGCCCTGAACGGCCGCCTCGGCTACGACATCTGCGCCAAGATCGCCAAGACGGCCCACAAGAACGGCACCACGCTGCGCGAGGAAGCCGTCGGTGGCGGCTATCTGTCGAACGAAGAGTTCGACCAGTACGTCCGCCCGGAAAAGATGGTCTCGCCGGGCTGATGCTCCAACTGGTTCGTCTGTTCGACGAACTGCCGGACGGCTTCGACGACCTGCTCGCCGAGGCCTCCGGCGAAGGCGTGCGCAACATGGCCCTGCTGGCGGACGGCTGGCGGAGCGGCGCACGCTTCCAGGACGACGGCGAGGCGCTCCTCGCCGCGTTCCTGGTCGGGGAATTTGCGGGGATCGGCGCGCTCAGCGTCGAACCCGCCGCCTCCGAACCGGCCCGCCGCCTGCAACGCTTCTACGTCCGCCCGTCGATGCGCCGCCGCGGCGTCGCCACCGCGCTGGCCTCGGCCCTGATCCATGAGGGCTTCGACAGCGTGGGACTGCTGACGGTCAATGCGAGAGCCTCAGAGGCCGCTTCGCCGTTCTGGGAGACGCAGGGGTTCGCTCCGGACACAAGCGGGCCGTGGACGCACGTGATGCGCAAGTCACTCGCCTAGACTAACTTCATAGTTGATTTGCCAACATCACGCGCCAAACTGGCCGCAGCTGTGAGCCGAGGGCGCGTCATGCTAGCTTCCCGTCCCATGGACGCGTCGCCAATCGATCCGGAATTGCTGGCCCAGGCCGAGCGCATAGGCATCTCGGTCGAAGGCATGACCGAGCGGCAATTGCGGCTGCACCTTCAGAAGGTCGACCCGGCCGGTGGTGAAGAGCGCGCTCGCCGCTGGGCGGAAGAAAACGCCGAGGCGATCGCCGAGCACAATCGCTTTGTCGAAGAACACGGCCCCTTCGGCGCGGAATGGCGAACCTGGTGATCCGCCAGTTCGACGTTTTCACCAATCCCGGCTCGTCCACGCGGTCCAGAGCTCCCTATATCGTGGTGCTCCAGTCCCATCTTTTCGAAGCGCTTTCGACCGTGGTCGTCGCGCCGCTCATGCGTATCGGAACGCCGTCCAGCGAGAGCAAGGTTCTGCTCGAAGTCGAGTTCGGCGGCGAGACGCTGGTCATGGACCTAGCGCTCCTGGCCAATATCGAACGTCGCATGCTGGGCCGCTCGCGCGGGAACCTGGTCGAGCACGAAGACGAAATCCGCCGCGCGCTCGACCGTCTGTTCACCGGGTTCTAGTCGACCCGCGCCACGTCGCGGCCGATCGGGGCCAGGGCGATGTAGGCCAGTTGCAGGTCCTTGATGGCGAACGGGATGCCGATGATGGTCACGGCCTCGGCGACGGCGACCGCCAGGTGGCCCAGGGCCAGCCACCAGCCGGCCAGGACGAACCAGATCACGTTCAGCACCAGGCCCAGCGGGCCGCTGGCCAAGCCCGCCTCGCGGTGGACGATCTCCTTGCCGAACGGCCAGAGCGCGAAGCCCGCGATGCGCCAGGCCGCCAAGGTGTAGGGCAGGCCGATGACGGTGAGGGCCAGCACCAGCCCGGCCACGAACCAGCCAAAGGCCAGCGGCAGGCCGCCGAAGATGAACCACAGCACATTCAGGATGAAACGGATCACGTCGAAGTCCCCAGCAAGGCGAAAGCCGCCCAGGCCCTAGACGTGGCCCCGTCCGCCGCTTCTGTGAAGGGCGTTACGGCGAATTCACCTCGAGAGACCTAGGCCTTGATCAGCTGCCAGCGCTTGGCCCAGCGGCTCTTGCCGAAGGGCGCGAGCGCCAGGAGGTAGACACCGGCATAGAGCACCGTGCCCACGCCGATCAGCACCCAGCTCCAGGTCCCCGGCATGTGCAGGGCCGGCGCGGTGGTGATCCAGTCGTGGCGCGGCGAGGTGAACTCCAGCCACAGCCCGCCGATCCAGATCAGGGAAAGCAGCAGCACGATCGGATAGCGCAGCAGCGGGCTGCGCTGGACCAGCAGTACGGTCTGGACGAAGGCCGTCACGCCGCCAGCCAGCAGGCCAATCAGCCAGGGCAGCCACGGCCCCGCGACGAACCGCGCCGTGCGCAGGCCCGCCCACAGCGGCGCCCACAGCACCGGGCCCATCATCAGGATGATCAGCACCGCCCCGGCCACGAGGCCCAGACCGCCGCCGATGACCTTGCCGGCCGCCTCGCCGGCTTCGTGCGGGCGCACGTTCGGGTCGCCGCCGGGGTTCTCCGGCGAGGTGGCGATGATCGTCTGCAGGTGCGGCAGGGTCTCGCCAGGACGCGCCGGGGGAAGTCCGCCGTAAGAGGGTGACTTCCGCTTGAACATCACGCCCTGCGGCTGACGGCGAAGTCGGCCAGGTCTTCCAGCGCCTCGCGCCAGTCGTTGGCCGGGAAGATCGCCAGCGCCGCCTTGGCCTTGTCGGCATAGTCGGCGGCCAGATCCAGCGTGGCGTCCAGCGCGCCCGAGCCGACGATCAGCTCGCGGGCCCGGCGGAAGTCTGCCTCGGTCTGCTCGCGGCGGCCGATGGCGCGCTCCCAGAACTCGGCCTCGCGCGGACCCGAGCGGGCGATGGCCAGCAGCAGCGGCAGGGTCGCCTTGCCTTCGCGGAAGTCATCGCCGGCGTTCTTGCCCAGCGTCTCGGTCGTGCCGCCGTAGTCGAGGGCGTCGTCGACCAGTTGGAACGCCAGGCCGAGGTTCAGGCCGTAGGCTTTCAGGGCGCCCGTCTTGGCGGCGTCGACGCCGGCCGAGACCGCGCCGGCTTCCGAAGCGGCGGCGAACAGCTCGGCGGTCTTGGCCTGGATGATCTCCAGATAGACCGCCTGCGAAAGATTCAGGTCGTGGCTGCGCATCAGCTGCAGCACCTCGCCCTCGGCGATGACGCGGCTGGCGCGGGCCAGGATCTCCAGCGCCTTCATCGAATTGGTCTCGACCATCAGTTCGAAGGCCCGGGCGAACAGGAAGTCACCGACCAGCACGCTTTGGGCCGCGCCCCAGATCAGGTGCGCGGCGACCTTGCCGCGACGCAGCTGGCTGCCGTCGACCACGTCGTCGTGCAGCAGGGTGGCGGTGTGGATGAACTCGACCGAGGCTGCCAGCTTCAGGCAGTGGTCGTTGTCGGATTCAGCGAGGCGCGCGGCGGCCACGGTCAGCAGCGGGCGCAAGCGCTTGCCACCGGCGGCGATCAGGTGCTCGGCCAGGGCCGGGATGATCGGCACGTCGCTCTGCATGCGATCGGTGATCAGGGCGTTGACGCCCTTCATGTCGGCCTCGGCGAGGCGCACGAGACGATCCACCGAACCCGGCTTACGGGTGAGGGTCGCTGCGGCTGCGTCCAAAACCATCGTCTCCTTACGGCGGCCCCCCACGAACCATTGCGAGGGACAATGGTGGCGGGATAGGTCACGGTCAAGGCGAGCACAAGGCCTAGAAAGCATTGGACGACAAGCAGGTGACGGAGGATCGGGTCCTGGGAGGCCGCGTGCGGCTGCGCCAGAGACCTGACGGATACAGGGCCGGCATGGATGCGGCCCTGCTGGCGGCCGCCTGCGACGCCCTGCCCGGCCAGCGCGTGATCGAGCCCGGCTGCGGGGTCGGCGGCGCTTTGCTGGCCGCCGCGACCCGCCGTCCCGAGGCGATCTTCCAGGGCGTGGAGCGTGATTCCGTCGCCGCCGCCCTGGCCGCCGGCAACGCGGCGCTGAACGGCCTGGAGGGCCGCGTGAGCGTCACGCAGGGCGATGTCGAGGCCGGCTTCCGTGCGCTGGACCTGCCGGTGTTCGACGCGGTGATGACCAATCCACCGTTCTTCGACGATCCCGGTTCCTTACGGGCTCCGGCCCCGGCCAAGAGCGGCGCGTGGATGGCCGACGGGGGCCTCCTCGCCTGGACCGGCTTCTGCCTGAAGGCGGTGCGCGAAGGCGGGACGATCACCATCATCCACCGCGCCGACCGCCTGGCCGACATTCTCGACCTGCTGGCCCCCAAGGCCGGCTCGTTCAAGATCCGCCCGATCGCGCCCTTCGCCGACGCCCCGGCCAAGCGGGTGATCGTGCGGGCGATCAAGACCGGCAAGGCCCCGCTGGTGCTTTTGCCACCGCTCGTCCTGCACGATCGCGAGGGCGGCAAGCACTCGGTCGAGGCGGAGGCGATTCTGCGCGGTGAAGCCGCGCTCGCCTGGTAGCGCGGCGCCGCTCTACGCAGCCTCTCCGCCCCTCGCGCGTTCCCGCCGCGTCCGCCATCGGGAGTATCGCATGACGTCGTTTTCGTTCGCCGGCCGGGTGCTGTCCGTCGCCGCGGCCTTCGCCTGCCTGACCGCGCCTGTCGCCGCGTCCGCCGCCAGTGAGCGGTTCGCCCTGGAATACCGGGTCGAGCGCACGGCCTCGGCCAAGCTCAGCATCGCGACCTGCCTGGACGTCGCCAAGCGCGAGTCGGCCGCCATCGGCTATGTCCCGGCGCTGGAGAACCGCTATCCGGGCCAGCTGACGACCTTCGCCTCGGGACCCCGCCAGGGCGGCGCCTCGCTGATCGTCTATTGCATCGCCGTCGACCAGAAGACCGCCTTCGTGGTCCAGGCCATCGACTACAATCGCCCCAATAGCCCGCAGTCCAGGCGTATCGCCGACCGCGTCCATGGGGCGCTGCTGGCGGCCGCGCGGCGCTAGCCCCCTACTCCGCGTACAGCGCCAGGGCCTGGAGGCACAGCTCCAGGCCCGTCAGGTCGCGCAGGGGGTCCTGGGTGACGATGACGAACAGGCGGCGGGCCTCGCCCCACAGCATCACCGTCTCGGGCAGGCCGTGGTCCTCGACCATGCAGCCGTCGCCGTCGCGCCAGACCCCCGCCGCGTCCAGGCTGGCGCCCAGGATCGTGTCGACGCGGGCGACATATTCAGCCTGCATCTCGCTGGTGACGTTCAGATAGGCGAAGATCGGCCGCCCCAGACCCGCCAGGACGCCGGCCTCGAACACCGTCGCGGTGTCAGCCGAGGGGCCCCGGAACGGCGTCAGGTTGACGACGGCGGCGTCGGCCTGGCGCAATTGCGCCATGCGAGCGGCGTAGAACTCCCGCGCCGCCATCTCGTCGCCGCCTTCGCCAGGCGGCAGGAGCGTGGGAATGATGGCTTCCAGGCCGGATTCCAGGCACAGGGCGCGCTGGCGCGCCGCCTGGGCTTCTTGATCGGGGAGCCAAAGTTCGGGGCCGGCGAGCCAAAGGGAACGGACTGGGCGCATACCCCTTAGGTCTGGTCCCGGACCCTCGCTGTCAATGTTTGTCGGAAGAAGCCATGTCGTCGATCGCGCGCAGAACCTTGTTGACCGGCGGCCTGGCCCTCGTCGCAGCGCCCGCGTTCGCCGCCTCGCCCCAGCCATGGATCGCCTATGACCGCCGTCTGCGCGGCCTGCTGGCCGACCCGCCCGAGGGCGGCGACTTCGACGCCGACTTCGAGCAGACCCTGCTGGACCTCAACAACATCTTCCGGGACCGCCAGGGGCCGCCGGCGCTGGCCTGGGACAAGGGCCTGGCCCTGGCCGCCCGGGCCCACGCCGCCGACATGGCCGTGACCGACGACTTCGACCACGTCACCCGCGAGGGCTATTCCCCCGCCGGTCGCGTCGGCCTGCTGGCCCGCGACCTGGTCGGCGCGCCGGGCGAGAACATCGCCATGCGCCGCAACGCCGCCGGCGCGGTTCGGCCCGAGCAGATCATGGAGCAGTGGCGCACCAGCCCCGGCCACCGCGCCAACCTGCTGGCCAAGGGCTTCACCCATGTCGGCTACGGCGTCTACCGCCAGGGCCAGCGCGTCATCGCCGTCGGAGCCTATGCCGAGGTCGCCGCCCGCCTGGCCGCCCCGGCTCCGCTGCGGGTGAGCACGACCGACACCATCGCCTCGGCCCTGTCGCACGCGGCCCCGGCGATCCAGCAGTTCTCGGTGTCGGAGCCCGGCGGCGAGATCCTGACCACGACCTATGTCGAGGGCCGCCCGGAAAGCGTCCTGGCCCCCGGCGCCTGGCAGCTGCGCCCGCACCTGTCGACAGGCGAGCATCGCTACGAGGTGGCCTGGGGGCCAGTGTTCGTTCTGGGGTAGCTACTGCGCCACCGCCAGCGACTCGATGTGGATCTTGACCTCGTCGCCGATCGCGCCCGCGCCGCCGGCGCTGCCGAAGGCCTTGCGGCTGATCGCGCCGGTGATCGTGAAGCCGGCCATCTTCTTGGGACCGGTCGGCCCGGTGCCGATCTTGTTGAGCTTGACGTCCAGAGTCACCGGCTGGGTCACGCCCATGATCGTCATGTCGCCGGTGACCTTGGCGGTCGTGTCGCCGGTCTTGACGACCTTGGTCGACTTGAAGGTCATGGTCGGGCTCTTGGCCGCGTTCAGCCAGCGCTCGCCCTTGATGTGCTCGTCGCGGGTCGGATTGGCGGTCAGCAGGCTGTCGACCGTCACCGTGGCCTCGACGCGCGACTTCTCGGGCGCGGCCTCGTCCAGCCAGATCGTGCCTTCCGAGGCGGCGAAGACGCCGAGGATCGAGGTGAAGCCGAAACGATCGATCGCGAACGAGGTCTCGGTGTGGGCCGGGTCCAGCTTGTAGGCGACCTCGGCGGCGAAGGCGGGCGCGGTGGCGGCCGATACGGCGGCGGTGGCGATCAGGGCGGCGAGCAGGCGTTTCATGGGTTCCCTCCACGTCCCCAGCGGGACCTGGAGGCGACCTTGCCGCGCACCCGCGCCAGCCGCAAACGAAAAGCCCCCGGCCTTTGGGGGGCCGAGGGCTTCGTGGGAATTTACTGGGTAGACGGTGGTTAGTTCTTGGCCTGGTCGACCAGCTTGTTCTTGGCGATCCAGGGCATCATGTCGCGCAGACGGCCGCCGACTTCCTCGATCTGGTGCTCGGCCGCGCGGCGACGGGTCGCCTTGAAGCTGGGCTGGCCCACTTGGTTTTCCAGCATGAAGTCACGGACGAACTTGCCCGACTGGATGTCTTCCAGCACGCGCTTCATCTCGGCCTTGGTTTCCGGCGTGATGATGCGCGGACCGGTGACGTACTCGCCGTACTCGGCCGTGTTGCTGATCGAGTAGTTCATGTTGGCGATGCCGCCTTCGTACATGAGGTCGACGATCAGCTTCAGCTCGTGCAGGCACTCGAAGTAAGCCATTTCCGGCGCGTAGCCGGCTTCCACCAGCACTTCGAAGCCAGCGCGGACCAGCTCGACGGTGCCGCCGCACAGGACGGCCTGTTCGCCGAACAGGTCGGTCTCGCACTCTTCGCGGAAGTTGGTCTCGATGATGCCCGAACGGCCGCCGCCGATGGCCGAGGCATAGGCCAGGCCGAGGTCATGGGCGTTGCCGGTGGCGTTGTGGTGGATGGCGATCAGGCAGGGCACGCCGCCGCCCTTCTGGTACTCGCCGCGCACGGTGTGACCCGGGCCCTTCGGCGCGACCATCAGGACGTCGATGGTGTCCTTCGGCTCGATCAGGCCGAAGTGGACGTTCAGGCCGTGGGCGAACAGCAGGGCCGCGCCGTCACGGATGTTGGGGGCGATGTCGTTCTTGTAGATCGCGGCCTGATGCTCGTCCGGGGCCAGGATCATGATCAGGTCGGCCCAGGCGGCGGCCTCGGCGACAGTCATGACCTTCAGGCCTTCGCCTTCGGCCTTCTTGGCGGTCGGCGAGCCAGCGCGCAGCGCGACGGCTACGTTCTTGATGCCCGAGTCCCGAAGGTTGAGAGCGTGCGCGTGACCTTGCGAACCATAGCCTACGATCGCGATCTTCTTGTCCAAGATGCGGGCGAGGTCGGCGTCGCGATCATAATAGACGCGCATGTTTCTTCTCCAAGGACTGGTCAATTCAGCCACTCCGCGCAACGGCGAAGCGACAAAGGCCGGGCGTTTGAGCGTTTTTTTGCCGTTTCGTCAAGGCGAAGCCGGAAGAACGTCGAAATGCCAAGGCCCCTGCGGCCACGTTTTAGGCGCTCGCGCGTTCGTACGCCATGCCGACACCCGAAAAGGACGGTCACGAGCCGCCCACCGCCGCCGTCCATCCGACCGAACAGCGCCCTTTGCGGGTGCTGCTGGTCGCGGGATCCCAGCGCCGCCACAACAGCTGCCCCGGCCTCGACTCCAAGGGCCGCGCCCTGATGCTGCGGGCCGCGGCGCGGATGCCGCCCGGCTGGCAGGTCGACACCGAGGACCTGGGCAACCAGCACGGCAAGCCGAAGATCCAGGCGTGCAACGCCTGCGTCAGCTCATCGATGGCGCTCTGTGTCTATCCCTGCAACTGCTACGGCCCGCGCTCGACCAATCAGCCGGACCTGATGTGGGATCTGGACCTCTACGGCCGCCTGGCCCGCGCTGACGCCTGGGCGTTCATCGGGCCGACCAACTGGTACGGGCCGACGACCAACTTCAAGCTGATGTTCGACCGCCTGGTCTGCGCGGCCGGCGGCAATCCCCGCCCCGACCTGATCGACAAGAAGGACACCCTGAAGGCCCAGGCCCTGGAGCGCTCGCCCGAGTGGAAGCAGCTGACCAGGAACCACCTGGAAGGCCGCACGGCCGCCTTCTTCACCTATTGCGACGGCGGGGCCAACGAGCTTGGCGCCGACGCACGGCCCACGCTGGTGAAGCAGAAGGCGTGGTTCGACCCGCGCGAAGAGCCCTACAAGGACGAGCGACTGGCCTATCAGGGCCTGGTCTGGCAGTGCCGCTACAGCGGCATCGAGGTCCCCGACGAGCTGTGGGTGGCCGGCGTGTTCGGCGAAGGTCAGCCTTACGCCGACGACCAGGTCGAGCACATGATGGCCGAGAAAGAGAGCATCAAGGCCTTCGACGCCTGGGCCAGCGGCTTCATCCGCCACGTGGAGAAGAAAGGCGTCGTCGCCACCAAGGACGACGAGCGGGCGGCGCTGTCGACGACGAACGTCTGATGCGAAACGGGGCGGAGGATCGCTCCTCCGCCCCGCGCATGCTTACCAGAAGAGGTCGTAGTAGACGCTCAGGACCTGGCCGCTCCAGACGTCGACCAGGAGGGCGTCGCCGCCGACCCGGACCCACTCGCAGCCGATCGGCGGCAGTGGCAGGCCGTAGGAACCCCAGTTCAGGTAGTACGAGCTGCCGTACCAGCCGCCCGGCAGGTAGTCGCCGAAGCTCCAGCTGCGGGCGTACCAGCCGCTGGGATAGCGGTAGGCGCCGATCCGGTAGCGCTGCGACGAGCGATAGCTGGGACGGAAGTAGCTGCGGTCGTACTGCTGGCGGCCACGGTCGCGATCGCGATACTGGCCCTGGCCCGGACGACGGTCGTTGCGGTCCCAGCCGCCCCGGTTGTCGTTGCCGCGATTGTTGTCGCGATCCCAGCCACCCGGGCGGTTGTTGTCGTTGCGGTCCCAGCCGCCGGGACGATTGTCGTTGCGGTCGGGGCCACGATTGTCGCCACGGCCACCACGGTTGTCGTCGCCACGGTTCCAACCGCCCGGACGGTTGTCGCGGTCACCCCGGTTCCAGCCCGAACCGCCGTTGTTCTGCGGCTGCTGGGCCTGAGGCTGCTGTTGCGGTTGGCCCTGCGGACGGTCGCCACGGTTCCAGCCGCCGCGATCACCACGATCGCCTCGGTTCCAGTTGCCGCCATTGTTCTGCTGCGGCTGTGCCTGGGGCTGCGGCTGAGCTTGAGGCTGGGGCTGGGCCTGCGGACGATCGCCGCCGCCACGGTTCCAACCGCCGCCACCGCCGCGATCGCCGCCACGGTCGCCGCCGCCTTGCCAGCCACCGCCGCCACCTTGGCCGCGATCGCCGCCGCCCCGGTCACCGCCACGATCGCCTCTGGGGCCACCGTCGCCGCGATCGCGCTGGGCGAACTGTTGTTGCTGCGCCACCACGCCAGCGGCGGCTCCGGCCTCTGCCGCCGCGCCACCCAGCAGCGAAAGCGCCAGGGCGGTCGTGATCAGACGTTTCATTTCTTGCTCCGAAGGGCCTTGAAGCGCGGCCCGGGCTTGTCCCTTGATAGCAGTGTCGGACTCGTCCGATGAACCGGGCTTGAACAGACAGAACGCGTGAGGACCGTCGATGAGCGCGCACTACAACGACATCGTCGCCTTCTGGCGCGGCGCCGGCCCCAAGAAGTGGTTCAAGAAGGACCCCGCCTTCGACCAGGCCATCGCCCTGAAGTTCGAGCAGACCCACTACCGCGCCTCGATGCGCCGCTATGACAAGTGGGTCGAGACCCCCGTCGGCGCGCTGGCCATGCTGATCCTGCTCGATCAGTTCCCGCGCAACATGTACCGCAACACGCCGCACGCCTTCGCCACCGACCCGCTGGCGCGGATGTTCGCGCAGGAGGCCATCGCCGCCGGCCACGACACCGACCCGGCCATCGAGGCCGACCTGCGGCCGTTCTTCTACTTGCCGTTCGAGCACTCGGAGTCGCTGACCGACCAGGAGCTCAGCGTCCAGCTGTTCGCCGCCCTACAGGCCGACACCGGCGACGAGGAGTCGATGAAGTTCGCCATCATCCACCGCGACATCATCGCCCGGTTTGGTCGCTTCCCCCACCGCAACGCCGGTCTTGGTCGCAAAACCACCGAGGCCGAGCAGGCGTTTCTAGACGAGGGCGGTTTCGCCGGTTAACCGCGCCTCAATCTTGGCGCGACCGGGCCTCGCCTGTAGGGTGACGGCCAAGTCGGGGATATTCCGGGGAACACCACGTATGAAAGCTTTCCGTAGCGCGCTGGCCATCGGCCTGGCGCTGACCACCGCCGCGCCGACCGCCGTGTTCGCGCAAGCCAAGGCCAGCAAGGGCCAGACGATGCAGACCCAGGCCTCGGCTGAGGTCCCGCACTGCAATCGCAAGCTGGGCACGCTGTCGATCGTCGACGGCGACGATTCCAGCGGCTGGACCCAGTACAACCTGGCTTCGCCGCAGAAGGTGCTGCGCGCCATCGTCCAGCGCTCGGGCTGTTTCAACCTGGTCGATCGCGGCGCGGGTCTGGGCGCGGCCCAGAGGGAGCGTGAGATCGGCGGCGGTCTCGGCCTGCAGCGCGGCTCCAACGTCGGCCAGGGCCAGATCAAGGCCGCCGACTACGTGCTCGTGGCCGAAGTCCAGGGCAGCAACAGCAATGTCGGCGGCGGCGCGGTGGCCGGCGCCATCGGCGGCCTGATCGGCGGTCGCGTCGGCGGCCTGGTCGGCGGCATCAAGACCAAGAAGCTGGAAGCCAACACCGTCCTGTCGCTCACGAACGTCCGCACCACCGAGACCACCTCGGTGGCCGAGGGCTATGCGGTCAAGAACGACGTCGGCTGGGGCGCGGGCGGCGGCCTGGGCTTCGCCGGCGCGGTCGGCGGCGGCTATGAAGACACCGACATCGGCCGCATCGTCACCCTGTCTTTCATCAACGCCTATTCGAAGATGATCGGCGATCTGGGCCTGCTGTCGGAAAGCGGCCCGGCCGCGGCCGCCGCGCCGTCGAAGACCTTCGTCGCCACCCGGGTCACCAACCTGCGCACCACCCCGGTCGCCGCCGGCAAGCTGATCCGCGCCCTCCCGGCCGGCGCCATCGTCTATCCGACGGGCAAGAAGCAGGACCTGTGGTGGGAAGTCGCCGACGAGAACGACAATGTCGGCTGGGTGCTGAACACGGCGCTCGAGCCGGGAAAGTAACTTCGCTGAACTAAATCTTGTCATCCCGGAAAGCGCGCAGCGCTTGTCCGGGACCCAGGGGCCGTTGCAGCGCGGTTGCCCCTGGGTCCCGGCTCTCCGCTTCGCTGCGGCCGGGATGACAAGCTTGTTTGCAATGGAAAACAGCGGCGGTCCTGTGGACGCATCACCGCGCCGCAGTGTTCAACGCGCCGATTCGCGACCACACTGGCGGCCATGACCACCGCCGTCCTCGACGCCCCGAAAGCCGCCGCCGATCACCCCGAGCGGCAGTACCTGGCCCTGCTCGCCGACATCCTCGAGAACGGCGTCCAGCGCGGCGACCGCACGGGCACCGGCACGCTGGGCGTCTTCGGCCGGCAGATCCGCTTCGACCTGGCCAAGGGCTTCCCGGTCCTGACCACCAAGAAGCTGCACCTGCGCTCGATCTTCATCGAGCTGCTGTGGTTCCTGAAGGGCGACACCAACATCGCCTATCTCAAGGACAACGGCGTACGCATCTGGGACGAGTGGGCCGACGAGAACGGCGACCTCGGCCCTGTCTACGGCAAGCAATGGCGCTCGTGGGCCACGCCCGACGGCCGGGTGATCGACCAGATCGTCAACCTCGTCGAGAACCTGAAGACCAACCCCAACAGCCGCCGCCACATCGTCACGGCCTGGAACCCGGCCGATGTCGACGACATGGCCCTGCCGCCCTGCCACTGCCTGTTCCAGTTCTTCGTGGCGGACGGCAAGCTGTCCTGCCAGCTCTACCAGCGCAGCGCCGACGTGTTCCTGGGCGTGCCGTTCAACATCGCCAGCTATGCCCTGCTGACCCTGATGGTCGCCAAGGTCGTCGGCCTGGAGCCGGGCGAGTTCGTCCACACCTTCGGCGATGCCCACCTCTATCTGAACCACCTGGACCAGGCCCGCGAGCAGCTGCAGCGCGAGCCCTTCGACTTCCCGACCCTGAAGATCGCCGACAAACGCGACCTGTTCGCCTTCGAGTACGAGGACTTCACTCTGGAGGGCTATCAAGCCCACCCGCACATCAAGGCCGAGGTCTCGGTTTGATCGGTCTGGCCCTCGTCGTCGCCCGCGCCGCCAACGGCGTGATCGGTCGGGACGGCGACCTGCCCTGGCGGCTGAAGTCGGACCTCGCCTTGTTCAAGGCCAACACCCTGGGCAAGCCGATCATCATGGGCCGCAAGACCTGGGACAGCCTGCCCCGCAAGCCCCTGCCCGGCCGCACCAACATCATCCTGACCCGCGACATGAGCTTCGAGGCCGCCGGCGCGGTGGTCTGCGAGACCTGGATGGAAGCCGTGCAGATCGGCAAGGAGCAGGCGGCCGACGACGAGGCCGGCGAGGTCTGCGTGATCGGCGGCCGCGCCCTGTTCGAGTTGGCCCTGCCGAAGGCCAAGCGGCTGTACCTGACCGAGGTCGCCGCCGAGGTCGAGGGCGACGTCCACTTCCCCGACTTCGACGAGAGCGCCTGGACCGAGGTCCGGCGTGAGGAACACGCGGCCGGCGAAGGCGACGACCACGCGTTCGTGTTCCGAGTGCTGGAACGGCGCTAGTTCGCCGGCTCAGCCGGCGGCGCCGGCAGCGGCTTCTTCTCAAGTTCAGCGATCTTGCGCGTCTTCAGCAGCTTGCCCGTGCAGGCCTGGAAGACGATCTCGACCTCGCCGCCCTTGCCGGTCTCGGGCATGGCGAACTTGGCCGGGCCGATCCGCTGGGCGGTGATCACGGTATTGCCCTTGTCGGTCTTGCTCCAGGCCAGCAGCACATGCATGCCGGTGTCGCCGAAACGCTTCTGCAGGTCGCGGTCGAAGGTCTTGTGGATGGCGCCGTCGACGACCGGCTTCCACTGATCGTTCTTCATCGCCGGGCAGCTGGCCCGCGTCGGCATCGCCGCCGACTTCGACCAAGGCATCGAGGGCAAGGTCCCGCAGCCCGTCAGCATCACGCCCGCAGCCGCGACCGCCATCAAAGATACCCGCATACCCAGAATCCCTTGTCCTTACTTCGGCCCACGCTCACCGCGAAATCGTGGCGGACGCAAGGCCCCAATCGCTTGGCAAGCTCTAGTCGTCGGTGAAGTAGTCGGCGATCGCCGCGTCCACGGTTTCCAGCTCGAACTTCGGCGAGGCGGCGCGCTCCAGGGCCCGGCGGATCTGCCAGGCGCTGCGGCCGACATGGACGCCCATGCCGCGCAGCTCGGCGACGATGGCCTCGCGGGTGGCCTCGTCGACCGACTTGTTGTTCTCCAGCCGCGCCTGGTCGAGGCGCCAGCCGAAGAAGGTGTCGGGCGTCAGCTCGACCACCGCCCCCGGCGCGGGCAGCCACTCGTAGATCGCGCTCTGCCGGTCGACAGCGTAGTCGACATAGTTGGCCAGGCAGTTGCGGTAGCGGCGGGCGGCGTCGCGGATGGCGGCGACCGTCTCCAGCGGCCGCAGGCGCTCGGTGCCCGGATGGGGCGGCGGCGGCAGCTCGCGGCGGAAGTCCTCGGCCACCAGGGTGAACAGCGCCTTGGGCGTGGGGACGTGACCCCAGGCGGCGATCCGCTGGGCCAGTAGTTCGGGCGACAGGCGCTTCTTCAGCACCGCGTGGGCCTCGGCCAACAGGGCGGCTTGGGCGGGACTGACGCGCAGGGCCACGCCGCCGACTTCACGCAGCTCGGCCGGCAGCGCCGCCAGGGCGCGGACGAGGTCCGGCGTGATCGCGTCGGCGTGGCGCAGGGTCTTGGCCGGCGCGGGGTCGGCCAAGAGCTGCACGAGGGCGCGGTAGTCCTCCGACGCCCAGGCAATCTCGCCCAGGTGCTCAAGCGCCCGACGCAGGCCGGCGGGCGCGGCGTCCTCCAGGGCCAGGGCGATGGCCTTGCGCAGGGACAGGTCCATCAGACCGACGACGTCGATGGGCGGGCCGCCATGGGGTTCGGCGGCCAGCATCAGGCAGATCAGGTGGCGTCGCGCCGCCGGGGCGGTGACGAAGGCGGTATGGGGCGCGGGCCACAGGGCGGCCAGCACGTCGGCATAGGCCGGCGCGATCAGGCGTAGCAAAGGCGAGGCGACGGAGGTCGTACTCGCGAGAGACAGGACGGTCATTGAAGAGCTCCGGCGGCGGCCGGAGCGGCCGCGGCTAGCGGTAGAGACGCGAGAGGCGGATGGTGGATCGGCAGCGCGAATTCGACGGCGCGCGCCAACCCGCCTTCGGCGGTGCTTCTGGCTGTGCGGCGACGAGTTTCATGCGGCGGATCGGCTCCCGGAGCTGGTTGAGGCTTGGCTGATCCCACAGGCGACGACTCGCGACAAGTCCCGAGAACGGCGTTCGCGCACGCGCGATGGTGGCTGTGGCCTGCACGCCACGGTTGGCCGAACGGAACCCTCGCCAGGTTCAAACGGGCGTTTATAGTCGTCTCCAGCGCTCATCAGAGGCGCATAGGGAGACGTCGATGGACATCCAGCTGGTCGCCGAAGGTCTGCAATTCCCCGAAGGTCCCGTGGCCATGGCCGACGGCTCGGTGATCCTCACCGAGATCCAGGGCCAGCGCCTGACCCGCATCTGGCCGGACGGCCGCAAGGAGACGGTCGCCGAGACCGGCGGCGGTCCCAACGGCGCGGCGATCGGGCCGGACGGGGCGATCTATGTCACCAACAACGGCGGCGCCTTCCAGTTCTTCGAGGCCAACGGGCTGAACATCCCCGGCCCCACCCCGCCGACGCACACGGGCGGTTCGATCCAGCGCGTGGACATCGCGACGGGTGCGATCACGACGCTCTACACCGCGTGCGACGGCAAGGCGCTCGTGGGTCCCAACGACCTGGTCTTCGACAAGCAGGGCGGCTTCTGGTTCACCGACCACGGCTGCTCGACGCCGGAGGGCCGCAAGTACGGGGCGCTGTACTACGCCCTGGCCGACGGCTCGAAGGTCGTCCGCTGGCGCGACCACTTCGTCTCGCCCAACGGCGTGGGCCTCTCGCCCGACGAGAAGACCGTCTACATGGCCGACACCATGCTGGGCCGCCTGTGGTCGTTCGACATCGCCTCGCCCGGCGTGCTGGCCGATCCCCTGCCCCTGCAGCCCGGCAATGTGGTCTGCAACCTGCCGGGCTACCAGCTGCTGGACAGCCTGGCGGTCGAGGCCGGCGGCAAGGTCTGCGTGGCGACGATCATCAACGGGGGCATCACCGCCTTCGATCCGGAGGGCTCGACCGAGCATTACGCCTTCCCGGACGTGATCGTGACCAACATCTGCTTCGGCGGCGCCGATATGCGCGACGCCTGGATCACCGCGTCCGGAACCGGCAAGCTCTACAAGGCCCGCTGGCCGCGTCCGGGCCTGAAGCTGAATTTCAACGGCTGAATCCGTCGAAACGTGAACTGAAGTCACAAGTCCTGTGCCTGGCCACGGCGTAGTTCTGCGTCGTGGCGGACCCATCTTGGTTCCGTCAAAGCAACGGAGCCCAGCGATGGACCTCAAACTGAACGACAAGACCGCGCTGGTGACCGGCTCGACCGCCGGCATTGGCCTGGAAATCGCCCGCACCCTGGCCGTCGAAGGCGCCAAGGTGTTCGTCACCGGCCGCACCCAGGACAAGCTGGACGAGGCCCTGGCCAGCATTCGCGCCTCGGGCGGCAAGAACGTCGAAGGCGTGCTCGCCGACGCCGCCACGGCGGACGGCGCGGCGGCCATCCTCAAGGCCGTTCCCTCGGTCGACATCCTCGTCAACAACCTCGGCATCTACGAGATGAAGGCCTTCGCCGACATCCCGGACGAGGACTGGCTGAAGCTGTTCGAAGTCAACGTGATGAGCGGCGTGCGCCTGTCGCGCGGCTACTTCCCCGGCATGCTGGAGCGCGACTGGGGACGGGTGATCTTCATCTCGTCGGAGTCGGGTCTCGCGATCCCGGGCGAGATGGTCCACTACGGCATGACCAAGAGCGCCCAACTGGCCGTCGCGCGCGGCATGGCCCAGCAGACCAAGGGCACCGGCGTCACCGTCAATTCCGTCCTGCCGGGCCCGACCCGCGCGGCCGGCATCTTCGAGTTCCTGAAGAGCGTCTCGACCAATCCGGACGGCACGGCGGACGAGCACGAGGCGGAGTTCTTCGAGAAGCACCGTACCTCGTCGCTGCTGCAACGGATGATCGAACCGCAGGAGATCGCCAGCCTGGTGGCCTATGTCGCCAGCCCCTTGGCGGCGGCGACCAACGGCGCGTCGCTGAAGGCCGAGGGCGGCCTGGTCACCACCATCGCCTAACCGGACTAAGCGGCGGGAGGAGCGTCAGCCCCCGCTCCCCCGCCTACTCCCGCAGGAAAGGCGCCGGCGACCAGCAGCGCCATGGCCAGCAGGGCAAGCAAGCCGGACAGATAGGGCAACCAGGTCATCGTCGTCTCCCTCTCGTGAGCGGGACGACGATGGTCCGGGGCCGGCCTGAGGCACAGCCCCGGAACAGGGGGTGTCGGCTAGTAGAGCGTACCGAGCGCCGCGCGCTCGAAGTTCTGCAGTTCGTCCTCGCGGCCGTCGCGGATCTTCACGACCCATTCGGGATCCTGCAGCAGGGCGCGGCCGACGCCGACGAGGTCGAACTCGCCGCGCTCCAGGCGTTCCAGCAGGCCGTCGATCGAGGCGGGCTGGCTGCCCTCCCCGCCGAACGCGGCGATGAACTCGCCCGACAGGCCCACCGATCCCACCGTGATGGTCGGCGCGCCGGTCAGCTTCTTGGCCCAGCCGGCGAAATTCAGATCGCTGCCCTCGAACTCCGGCTCCCAGAACCGGCGCTGCGAGCAGTGGAAGATGTCGGCCCCGGCGTCGGCCAGCGGCTGCAGCCAGGCTTCCAGCAGTTGCGGGGTCTCGGCGTTCTTGACCGCGTAGTCCTGCTGCTTCCACTGCGACAGGCGGATGATCACCGGATAGTCGGGACCCACGGCGGCGCGCACGGCTTTCAGGATCTCGGCGGCGAACTTGCTGCGCTCGGCGATGGTCGGGCCGTTCAGATGGTCGTCGCGGACATTGGTGCCGTTCCAGAAGAACTGGTCGATCAGGTAGCCGTGGGCGCCGTGCAGCTCGATGGCGTCGAAGCCCAGGCGCTTGGCGTCGGCGGCGGCCGTGGCGAAGGCGGCAATCGTGTCGGCGACGTCCGAGTCGCTCATCGGCTCGGTGAACTGCGCGCCGCCGGCCTTGGAGATGCCCGAGGGGCTGTCGACCTTGCCCAGGTTCGCCGTGCCCTTGGCCGAGCCCACGTGCCACAGCTGCGGGGCGATCAGGCCGCCGGCGGCATGGACTTCCTCGACCACCTTCTTCCAGGCGGCCAGCTCGGCGTCGCCGTGGAAGCGCGGCACATTGGCGTCGTTCAGCGAGGCCGGACGGGCCACGCCCGTGCCCTCGGTGACGATCAGCCCGACCTGGCCTTCAGCGCGGCGGCGGTAATAGGCGGCGACATCGTCGGTGGCCACGCCGCCCGGCGAGAACGACCGCGTCATCGGCGCCATCACCGTCCGGTTGGGCAGCTTCAGCGACTTGAATTCGAACGGCTTGAACAGGGCGTCGAGCGACATGGGGTGTTCCGGAACAGGAGGTGTTGCGCGCAATCCAAACACTTGTTCGGACCGCGCGCCATAGAGAAAAACTGAGGCGCTAAAGCCCCAGCACCATCTTCGCCATGATGTTGCGCTGGATCTCGTTCGACCCCGCGTAGATCGAGGCCTTGCGGTAGTTGAAATAGGCCGGCGCCGCGGGAGCCGCGTAGTCCGGCCCGGCCCGCAGTTCGTTGCTCTTGGACCAGGGGTCCTCGACGAACGGCGCGGCGTAGGTCCCGACCGCCTCCAGCGTCAGCTCGGTGATCGCCTGCTGGTACTCCGACCCCACGCATTTCAGCATCGACGATGCCGGCCCGATCGCCTTGCCGGTGGTGCGGCCGGTGAAGACCCTAAGTTCCGTGGCGTTCAGCGCCTCGACCTGGATCTCCAGATTGGTGATCTTGCCCCGGAAGTCGGCGTCGTCGATCAGCCGGCCGCCGTCGTCGGCCAGCTCCATCGCCGCGATGCGCTTGACCTTCTTGAGCATGTTCATCAGGCCCGGCGCATAGGCGTTGCCGCGTTCGAACTCGAGCAGGTACTTGGCGTAGGTCCAGCCCTTGTTCTCCTCGCCGATGCGGTTGGCGACCGGCACCCGGACATTGTCGAAGAAGACCTGGTTGATCTCCTGCTCGCCCTCGGGCGGGCCGTCCAGGGTGACCAGCGGCTTGATCTGGATGCCGGGCGTGTCCATCCGCAGCAGCAGGAACGAGATGCCTTCCTGCGGCTTGCCGGCGGACGAGGTGCGGACCAGGCAGAACATCCAGTCGGCCCACTGGGCGTGGGTCGTCCAGATCTTCGAGCCGTTGAGGACATAGTCGTCGCCGTCGCGCTCGGCTTTCATTTGCAAGGACGCCAGGTCCGAGCCGGACCCCGGCTCCGAATAGCCCTGGCACCACCAGATGTCGGACTTCAGGATCGGCGGCAGGTGCTGGGCCTTCTGCTCGGGGCTGCCGAACGCCATGATCACCGGCGCGACCATCTTCAGGCCCATCGGCGAGGAGGTCGGCACGCCGGCCAGGCTCATCTCCATGTTGAAGATGTAGCGCTGCGAGGGGGTGAACCCCGCCCCGCCCAGCTCGACCGGCCAGTCAGGCGCGGCCCAGCCCCGATCGGCCAGCTTCTTCTGCCAGGCCACCTGGCCGGCCTTGTCGAGATAGCCGTTCTTGGACTGGCTGAACTGCTTGCGCAGGCCCTCGTCATAGGCGGTCGCAATCCAGTCGCGGACCTCCTGCTGGAAGGCCAGGTCCTCGGGCGAGAAGGCCAGGTCCATCGCCGCCTACTCCACGGCGTCCAGATATTCGATGACCGGCGCGGCGGCCATGGTCGGCCCCATCGCGGCGCCGGCGGCCTTGAAGTAGTCCGTGCCGCCGTGGGCCTTCAGCGCCTCGGTCGAGGCGTACAGCTCCAGGACCTTATAGACGCCCTCTTCGGTGCGCGACTTGGTCAGCTGGTAGACGAGGCAGCCCGGCTCGTTGGCCTTCACCTTGTTCTGGAGATCCAGGAACACCTTCTCGAAATCCGAAGCCTTGTCCGGCTGGACCTTCAGAACCGCAACGACACCGATCATGTTTGCCTCCCAACGCTTGTTTGAAAGCAACATCGGCCAGTGCGCGGTCATGAGCAACCCCTTACCGCTCATCCCCGCGAAAGCGAGGACCCATGCGGCGTCGGACGCGCGCTCAGAGTCACGAGGATTTTCGGAGAGTCAGCTTGGATCCCCGCCTTCGCGGGGATGAGCGGATTAGGTTACGACCGCTCGTTCCAGCCGTAGGCCACCCACGAGTGGCCGCCGACGTTGCGGGCTTCGATAAGGCTGGGGTCGCCTTGCGGGGCCTTGGCGACCTTGCGGCCGCGGAAGGCGAAGGCGGCGAGGCCGAACAGGGCGCTGCCCAGGAAGCCGACGGCGACAACGGTGGCGGCGAAGATCACCGCCAAGACCGCGCCGATCACCACAGCGACCGAGGTCGCGAGCGCGCCGGCCATCCAGGCCAGGCTGTGGAAGGGCGAAGCTGCGGCGCCTTGGCTGCTCATCTTGATCCTCTCGTCCGCGCCCATGATCAACAAAGTTGGTTCACAAGCGCTGAACCGCAACTCAACACCCGCCGAACCCGGAAGAAAAGCCTTTTTCGGCTCCTTACGGGGGCGGCGGATCGTCTCGCCTCAACCCGCCGCGGCCAGACCCAGTTCCCGGCGCTCCTGCATCACCGTCGTGAAGGCGGCGTTGATGGCGGCGGCCTTGGCCTCGGCGACCTCGATGAACTCGGTCGGCAGGCCGCGCGCGCGGGCCCGGTCGGGGTGGGCGCTGGACAAGGCCAGCTTCCAGGCCTTGCGCACCGTGGCGTCGTCGGCGTCGGCCGGCACTTCCAGGATGGCGTAGGGATCGTCCTTGCCGACGCCCAGGTGGGTGGCGCGCAGGCGACGGAACGACAGCGGCGACATGCCGAACAGGTCCGAGACCCGCTCCAGATAGTCCAGCTCGTCCTGGGTCACGACACCGTCGGACTTGGCGATGTGGAACAGGCCGTCGACCACGTCCTCCAGCAGCTGCGGGCAGGTGCTGTAGCGCTTGGCCAGGCGGCGGGCATAGCTCTCGAAGCCGTGAGTCGTCTGGCGGGCCAGGTCGTACAGGCGGTGGATGTTCTGCTCCGACGCCGGGTCGGGCTGGAACACCTCGGTGAAGGCCAGGAACTCGCTGCCGTCGGCGCGGCCGTCGACCTTGGCCAACTTCGCCCCAAGGGCGGTGACGGCGGTCGAGAACGCCGGGTCCTCGCCGGGCAGACCGCTCGGACATTCCGTGCAGTCGGCCAGGTCCAGGCGCCGGGCGGCGATGCTCGCGATGTTGCGCCAGAAAGTCATGGAGCGCCTCGAAACCAGCGACAGACGTTAGAAATACGCATGACGGGCCGATACGGATCACCCCGTCACGGTGCTTCTAGCACAATGAGAATGATCGTTCACATGACTTTAGTGCAATGCGGCGAAACCGCCCGATCTTGCGACGAGGGAGCCGATTGGCGCTTCGCTCGTTATGGCCACGCTTGATCTCATATGGTCACGCAACGGTCCCATTCGGGACCGAAATGCTCTAGTCAGACTCTACCTATTGTAAAAAGGACATCCGCCCGCATGGCGAACGCCCTCTTCCTCGCTCTCGCGCTCCTGGCCCAGGACGGCCAGGCCGCCCAGTCGCCCAATGCTCCGCCGACCGACGAGTACGGCTATGTCGCCTGGTGCTACGGCGCCCTCGGCGGCTACGCCAATCTCTACGACCGCGTGATGCCGGAGGTGACGCGGATCGAGAAGGCGTTCCCGGGTCCGGACGGCGTGGCCGCCTCGCTGAAGACCTATCCGGAGATGCGCGAGCAGGCGCAGAAGGACCTCAAGGTCTTCGCCTCGGCGATCACCGCGGCTGAGAAGGCCAGCCCGCGCCCGATCTCGGAATATGGCGGTTCGCAGGTCAAGCGCGGCCAGGCTGTCTGGCAAGGCTCCGACACCGTCGACAAGGCCCGCCTGGCCCAGATGTGGATGAGCTGGAGCCCGCCCGGCGACTGCGAGAAGCGCGCCAAGGCGCTGGAGATGAAGTCCAGCATCCTGGGCAAGGCGCTGAACTACAACAACGCCGCCTCGGCGACGAAGAGCGCGCCGGCGCCGGAGGCTCCCGCCCCCGCGCCCCAAGCGGCCCCGACCCCAGCTCCGGAGCCTGTCGCTCCGCCGGTGCAAGAGCCCGCGCCGACGCCGGTCGCCGAAACCAAGCCGGCCCCGACGCCGAAGCCGGCGGTCGCCAAATCGACTCCGGTGAAGACCGAGACCAAGCCGGCCGCCGCCGCCAAGCCGCCGGTCAAGACCACGGCCCCTGCCCCGGCCAAGAAGCTGCCCCCGATCGGCGGCAACGAGGTCATCGTCGACCCGGTCAATCCCGTCCCCTGCGCCGGCAGCCTCGTCCCCGCCAAACGCGGCGGCCGCGACGTGCTGATCTGCAAGGCGGACTAGTCGTCTACTGGGCCGGCAGCGCCCCGCTGCCGGCCAACGCCTTGAACCACTGATACGACGCCTTCGGCGTCCGCACGCCCGTCGTCCGGTCCATCGCCACCAGGCCGAACTTCGAGGTGTAGCCCAGGTCCCATTCGAAGTTGTCGATCAGGGTCCACTCGAAATAGCCGCCGACATCGCAGCCCGCCTCGCGGGCGGCCAGCACCGCCTCCAGGTGGCGGCGCAGATAGGTGATGCGGAACTGGTCATCCAGGATCGCCGGACCGCTGCCGAACGGGTCCGAGCAGCCGTTCTCGGTCACCATCATCTTGGGCGCGCCATACTCGCGGCGCACGCGGTCCAGCATCTCGAACAGGCCCGATGGGTCGATATGGCGGCCGAAGGCGTCCAGCTCCGCGCCCTTGGGCGGGTTGGCCTGGGCGATCTTGCTGGGCGAGTTGAGGTCCAGCCGCACATAGGCCGGCGCGTAGTAGTTCACGCCCAGGAAATCGACCGGCTGGCGGACCGTCTTCAGGTCGCCGTCCTGGATCACGCCCTTGAGCAGGTCGTCCATGTCCTTGGGGTAGGTCCCCCTGAACAGAGGATCCAGCCAGGCCTTGTTCCACAGCGCGTCGAGCCCGTCCGAGGCCAGGCGGTTCCAGAACAGCCCGCCCGCCGGCCGGCAGGGCTGCAAGGCCATGGTGGTGCCGACCGTCAGATCGCCCTGGGCGGCCCGCAGCGCCTGCATGGCCAAGCCCTGACCCAGGTTCATGTGGTGGACGACCTTGCCCAGCAGGTTGATGTCCTTCAGCCCCGGCGCGTGCTCACCCAGCACATGTCCGAAGACGGCGTGCACGGCCGCCTCGTTGAGGATGATGTAGTGCTTGAGCCGGTCGCCCAGCTTCTCGACCACCGCGTGGGCGTAGTCGGCGAAGCGCAGCGCCGTGTCGCGATTGGCCCAGCCGCCCATGCCTTGCAGCCCCTGCGGCAGGTCCCAGTGGAACAGGGTCGCGTAAGGTGTGACGCCCTTGGCAAGCAGCGCATCGACCAGCCTCGAATAGTGGTCGAGCCCGGCGGCGTTCACCGCCCCCTGCCCCGTCGGCAGCACGCGCGACCAGCTGATCGAGAAACGGTAGGCGTCCAGCCCCGCCCCGGCTATCAGGTCGACATCGTCCTGGAAGCGGCGATAGCTGTCGGTGGCCACCGTCGCGTCGGACTTGTCCTTCACGTGGCCGGGGACCTTCTCGAAGAGGTCCCAGACGCTGGGCCCGCGCCCGTCGACCTCTTGCGAACCCTCGGTCTGGAAGGCCGCCGTGGCCACGCCCCAGACGAAGTCCTTGGGAAACTGCCGGCTCTTTGGCTTGAAGTCGGTCTCGTGACCGCCCTCGCAGCCCGCAAGACCCATGGCCGCGCCGCCCAAGGCCAATGCCCCGAGCGCCCGGCGGCTGACGCCTGACCGTTCCATCGTCCCCTCCCGTCTTATCGTTGGGAGGGAGGATGCGGGTGGGTTGTGGATTTGGCTAGTTCACCCGGCGGCAGCTAGCGGACCGTGGCGGCCTCGCGCACGCCGGCGATGGAGTCGGCCGGCATCGGGCGGCCGAGCAGGAAGCCCTGGAACTCGCTGCAGCCCAGCTTCACCAGGGCGTCCAGCTGGCCTTGGGTCTCGACGCCTTCGGCGGTGGTCTTCAGGCCCAGCGACTTGGCCAGGCTGACGATGGCGCTGGCGACGGCCATGCTCTCGCTGTTGCCCGGCAGGCTGGAGACGAACGAGCGGTCGATCTTCAGCTTGTCGATCGGATGGCGGCGCAGATAGGCCAACGACGCGTAGCCGGTGCCGAAGTCGTCCAGGGCCAGGCGGAAGCCCAGGCGCTTGAGGCGGCGCAGGGCCTCATGAACGCCGTCGCTGTCCTTCAGCAGGGCCGTCTCGGTGATCTCCAGCATGAAGACGTCGGCGCGGGCGCCGGTCTCGGCCAGGGTAGCGACCATCTCGTCGACGAAGCCGGGGTTGGACAGCTGGATGGCCGAGACGTTGACCGACACCTCCAGGCCCGACCAGCGCAGGCTGTCGTAGCAGGCGCGGCGGAACACCGACGAGCCGACCAGGCCGATCAGGCCGCAGGACTCGGCCAGCGGGATGAAGATGGCAGGCGAGATCTCGCCGCGCTCGGGATGGGTCCAGCGGGCCAGGGCCTCGACACCGATCATCACGCCCTTGGCGTCCATCAGCGGCTGGTAGGCGACGTTCAGGGCGTCGCCTTCCAGGGTCGTGCGCAGGTCGCGCTCCAACCCTTTGCGCAGGCGCAGGGCCGCGTCCATCTCGGGCTCGAAGAAGGCGAAGCGCCCGCGGCCGGCTTCCTTGGCGCGATAGAGGGCGACGTCGGCCTGGCGCAGCAGCTCGGCCTGGCCCTGGTCGGCGTCGGAGACCACCGCCACGCCCACCGAGCACGACAGCTCGGCGCGGCCGATGGAGAGATCGACCTCGCCCGACAGGCCCTCGACCACGCGCTGGGCCATGGTGGCCGCGCCCGAGGGGGTGGTGTCGGGCAGGATGATGGCGAACTCGTCGCCGCCCAGGCGACAGATGGTGTCGGTCTCGCGGCAGATATGCACCAGCCGGCGGGCGACCTCGCGGATCAGTTGGTCGCCGGCGTCGTGGCCATAGCTGTCGTTGACCTCCTTGAAGCGGTCGAGGTCGATGCACAGCACGCCCAGATGGCCCGGCTTGCGGCGCAGCAGTGCGTGGGCGTGAACCAGGCGGTCGGTGAACAGGGTGCGGTTGGCCAGGCCGGTCAGCGGGTCGTGCAAGGCCAGGTGCTTGGCCTCGGCCTCGCTCAGCAGCAGCTTCTTGGCCGCACGGCGGGTGATGCGGAACAGCAGGAACGAGCCGATGGCGGCGGCCAGCACGGCCAGGGCCAGCATCGGAGTGGCCGACTTCAGCAACTCCTCGCCCGGCTTGCGCGGGGTCCAGCGCAGGACGATGCGGCGGCCGTCGGCGGCCTTGCCCAGCATCGCCTGGCCGTCACGGGTGTGGACCGCGTCCGGCTTGACCACCTCGATATGTGCGTCGTGCAGCAGGAAGCGGTCGGAGAAGGTCTTGATGACGCTGCTGGCCACCGGGATGCCGGTCACCAGCAGCGGGGCGCGGGGGCCCCGGGTCTTGGCCTTCAGGTCGGGACGGACCAGCGAGACGGTGATCAGCACCGGCTCGTCGCCGATCAGCTCGACGCGGCTCTTATGGACGGCGCGAAGCTCGGCGACCTTCTTGGGATCGGTCTCGATCTTGCGGATCGCGTCGACCAGGCGCGCGGTCGGGACGGCGTAGCGGCCATAGGCGTCGGGCGAGACGTCCTTGCCGTTGATATGGCCGTAGATCGGCTTGCCGTCGGCGTCGAGGACGAACACGACCTTGTAGCCCAGCGCCCCGCCCAGCGAGGCGCCGATGTTCTGGCTGGCCCAGGCCGGGTCGTACTGGTTGTCCAGCTTGATGATCGCCTCGTCCCAGATGACGTAGGGATTGAGGGCGGTCTGGACCTCGCGGCCGCGCTGGCGCAGGCCATTGCCGACCAGAGTCTGCTCGTATTGGCGCTCGCGCAGGTCGGCGTGGCGGGTGGCGACGGTCAGGGCCACACCGGCGAGCAGGATCATGCCCGCCGCCATGCCGGCGATCAGGCCAAAGATCTTGAACTCGATGTTCCGGCGATCCATCCCATTCCCCCGAGATGGCGCATCCTTCACGGGAACCGTTGCGGAAATCCTTACCGGGACGAACCGGGGACAATTTTGTCGCACACCGTTACGCGATTTGGGTTTTGGGTCCGTGCTCAACGTTCGCCACGTACGCCGTCGGGACGACCTGGGCGGGCCGCAGCGGCTCCAGCGCCTCGGGGTCCAGCAGCAATTCGTCCGGCAGTCCGAAGTCGTTCTCGTCCGGCGAGCCGTGCAGCAGCCCCAGCTCGACCATCGGCCACAGCTGAAGGACCGGAACCAGCAGCACCAGCAGGAACACACCGCTGCGGTTGCGGTCGTGGCAGCGCCGGACCAGGGCCGCCAGCAGCAGCCAGGTCGTTGGGACCAAGGCGACCAGATAGGCCATGCTGATCGCCTGTTGCCAGACCGCCCACCCGGCCTCGGGGCCTTCGATCACGGCCAAGGGGCTCCAGTTGGGCAAGCCGACCAGGCTCAGCAGGCCATCGCTGGACACCGGAGCCAGGGCGACCAGGGTCGCGCCGGACACCGCCCACCAGAACGTCGAGACGGGGCCACGCCCCAGGAAGCTCGCCAATCGCGCGAAGTTGGACATCACAGAGACCTCGTCCTCGTTGCCATGGACGGGTCACTGCAAGGATGCTGCCGCTTATAGCGAGTTCAATAACCCTAGGTAGAGGCAGGTTTCGCGTCAAAATGGTACGGAACGCCCTGCTCCTCCCACCGCCGAGGGTGGGAGGCGTACCAAATCAGGCCGCCGCGTCGCGCGCCCTCGCCGCCGGGTCGTAGTTGAGGATCGGCGACAGCCAGCGTTCGGCCGTGGCCAGGTCCCAGCCCTTGCGGCGGGCATAATCCTCGACCTGATCGGCATCGACCTTGCCGACGCCGAAATAGTGCGCCTGCGGGTGGCTGAAATAGAGGCCCGAGACCGCCGCGCCGGGGGTCATGGCGTAGCTCTCGGTCAGCTTCAGGCCGGTGGCGGCCTCGGCGTCCAAGAGCTGGAACAGCGTGCCCTTCTCGGTATGGTCGGGCTGGGCCGGATAGCCGGGCGCCGGGCGGATGCCCTGGTACTTCTCGGCGATCATCACGTCGGTGTCGGCCGCCTCTTCAGGCGCATAGCCCCACAGCTCAACGCGGGCCTTGTAGTGCAGCCACTCGGCGAAGGCTTCGGCCAGGCGATCGGCGAGCGCCGAGGCCATGATGGCGCTGTAGTCGTCGCCGGCGTCCTTGAACTTCTTGACGATCTCGTCCTCGCCATGGCCTGCGGTGACCGCGAAACCGCCGACATAGTCACCGCCCTGCCCGATCGGCGCGACGAAGTCCGACAGGGCCACGTTGGTCTTGCCCTCCCCCTTGTCCATCTGCTGGCGCAGGGTGAACAGACGCGACAGCTCGGTCGTGCGGGTGTCGTCCGTATAGAGGACGATGTCGTCGCCGTCGGCCTGGGCCGGCCAGAAGCCGATCACGCCCTTGGCCCCGAACCACTTCTCGGCCAGCACCTTGTCCAGCATCTCGCGGGCTTCGCGATAGAGGTCGGTGGCGGCCTCGCCGACCACGTCGTCCTCAAGGATCTGCGGGAAGCGGCCGATCAGCTCCCAGCTGGCGAAGAACGGCGACCAGTCGATGAACGGCACCAGCTCGTCGAGCGTGGGCTCGAAGGTGCGCGCGCCGATGAAGGCCGGCTTGGGCGGCGCGTAGCCTTCCCAGTCGATGGCGAACTTCTTCTTGCGGGCGTCGGTGATCTTGGTGCGCGCCTTGGCCGTCTGGCCACGGGCGTATTGCTCGCGGATACGGACATATTCGGTGCGGGTCTCGGCCTGCAGGCGGTCGCGCTCGGTGGGCGACAGCAGGCCCGAGACCACGCCAACCGCCCGGCTGGCGTCCAGCACATAGGTGGTCGAGCCCTTGTGATAGGCCGGCTCGATCTTGACCGCCGTGTGGGTGCGGCTGGTGGTGGCCCCGCCGATCAGCAGCGGAATGGTGAAGCCCTGGCGCTCCATCTCGGCGGCCACGAACACCATCTCGTCCAGCGACGGGGTGATCAGGCCCGACAGGCCGATCATGTCGACGTTGTGCTTCTTGGCCTCGTCGAGGATGCGGTCGGCCGGGACCATGACGCCCAGGTCGATGACCTCGTAGTTGTTACACTGCAGCACGACGCCGACGATGTTCTTGCCGATGTCGTGGACGTCGCCCTTGACGGTGGCCATCAGGATGCGGCCGGCCTGCACGCGCGGCTTGCCGGCCTTTTCGGCCTCCATGAACGGCTCCAGCCAGGCCACGGCCTGCTTCATGACGCGGGCCGACTTCACCACCTGCGGCAGGAACATCTTGCCCGAGCCGAACAGGTCGCCGACCACGTTCATGCCGTCCATCAGGTGGCCTTCGATGACGTGCAGCGGTCGCTCGACCGACAGGCGCGCCTCTTCGGTGTCCTCGTTGATGAACTCGGTGATGCCGTGGACCAGAGCGTGGGTGATGCGTTCGTTCACCGTGCCCTTGCGCCATTCCAGGTTGGCGGTCTGGACCTGGCCCTTCTCGCCCTTGTAGCGCGGGGCCATGTCGACCAGGCGCTCGGTGTTGGAGACGTTGGTCCGCTGCGGGCGGTTGAGGATCACGTCCTCGACGGCCTCGCGCAGCTCGGGATCCAGGGCGTCATAGACCGGCAGGTCGCCGGCGTTGACGATGCCCATGTCCATGCCCGCCTCGATGGCGTGGTACAGGAACACCGAGTGAATCGCCCGGCGCACCGGCTCGTTGCCGCGGAAGCTGAACGAGACGTTCGACACCCCGCCCGAGATCCTGGCGTAGGGGCAGCGCTTCTTGATCTCGCGCGTGCCCTCGATGAAGTCGACGGCGTAGTTGTCGTGCTCCTCGATCCCCGTCGCCACGGCGAAGATGTTGGGGTCGAAGATGATGTCTTCCGGCGGGAAGCCCACCTTGTCGACCAGGATGGTGTAGGCCTTCTCGCAGATCTCGATCTTGCGGGCGGCGGTGTCGGCCTGGCCGACCTCGTCGAAGGCCATCACCACCACGGCCGCGCCGTAGCGCAGGCACAGCTTGGCCTGCTCGATGAACTTCTCTTCGCCTTCCTTCATCGAGATCGAATTGACGATCGCCTTGCCCTGGACGCACTTCAGCCCGGCCTCGATCACCTCCCACTTGGAGCTGTCGATCATCACCGGCACGCGGGCGATATCCGGCTCGGCCGCCATCAGGTTCAGGTAGGTGATCATCGCCTGCTTGGAGTCGAGCAGGCCCTCGTCCATGTTGACGTCGATGACCTGGGCGCCAGCCTCGACCTGCTGGCGCGCGACCGACAGGGCGGCCGGATAGTCGCCCTCGACGATCAGCTTCTTGAACTTGGCCGAGCCGGTGACGTTGGTGCGCTCACCGATGTTGACGAAGACGGGGCGCATTTCAGTATCCAGTAGCAGCAGTCATCCCTTCTCCCCTTGCGGGAGAAGGTGGCCCGCGAAGCGGGTCGGATGAGGGGTTGAAGAACGTGGCCGCCGCGAAACGGCGGTTGAGAGGTCGGCGAGACCCCTCATCCGTCGCCTTCGGCGACACCTTCTCCCGCAAGGGGAGAAGGAGAATTGAAGTCAGAGACATCACGCCAACTCGAATGGCTCGAGCCCGGCCAGGCGCATAGCCTTGGGGCGCTCGGGGATGGCGCGCGGCGTCACGCCGCGCACTTCATCGGCGACGTGGCGGATGTGGTCCGGCGTCGTGCCGCAGCAGCCGCCCAGGATGTTGACGAGGCCGTCCTTGGCCCATTCGTGCAGGGCGTGGCCGGTCTCGTGCGGCTGCTCGTCGTACTGGCCCATGGCGTTGGGCAGCCCGGCGTTGGGGTAAGCCGCGACCAGGGTGTCGGCGATGCGGGCCATCTCGGCGATGTGCGGACGCATCAGGTCCGCGCCCAGGGCGCAGTTGAAGCCCACCGCGAACGGCTTGGCGTGCTTCACCGAGTTCCAGAACGCTTCGGCCGTCTGGCCCGACAGGGTGCGGCCCGAGCGGTCGGTGATGGTGCCGCTGATCCAGATCGGCAGTTCCTCATGGCCCTCGTCGCGCAGGTCGAGAATGGCCTTGATCGCGGCCTTGCAGTTCAAGGTGTCGGTGATGGTCTCGATCAGGAAGAGGTCGACGCCGCCCTGGTAGAGCGCGTCTACCTGCTGGCGGTACGCCTCATAGACCTGGTCGAAGGTCACCTTGCGCGCGCCGGGATCGTTCACGTCCGACGACATCGACAGCATGACGTTCAACGGCCCGATCGAGCCGGCGATGAACTTGGGCGACGCGGGGTTCTCGGCGTTCCAGCGGTCGGCGACCGAGCGGCCGATCTTCGCGCCTTCGAAATTGATGTCCCAGACGTCCTGCTCGGCCAGGCGATAGTCGGCCTGGGCGATGGTGGTGCCCGAGAAGGTGTTGGTCTCGGAGATGTCGGCGCCGGCGGCGAAATACGCATCATGAAGTTCCGCCACGAGATCCGGCCGGGTCAGGCACAGGATGTCGTTGTTGCCCTTCATCTGGCCGTTGTAGTCGGCGAAGCGATCGGCGCGGTAGTCGGCTTCCGCGAGACCCTTCTTCTGGAACATCACGCCCCAGGAGCCGTCGAGGATCAGGATCTTCTGCTTGGCGGCGGCCTTGAGGGCGGCCACTCGGTTGGCGCGGATGGAAAGGTCGGTCATCGCTTGGCTCCGGAGTGCGCGGCCTGCTGGCGCGCGAGCTCCTGGTTGAACTGGCCTTCATAGGCGTCGACGAACTTGCCGAGCTCGGACGGGTCGACGAAGGCGTTGGGGTCGCCGCGCAGCAGCTTCTGGCGCTTGGCCAGCAGGCCGCCCTGCTCCTCGTGGCTGGGCAGCATGACATCGGTCGGCAGGGCGCGCATGGCCACGAAGCTGGCGCGATAGTCGGCGACGATGTTGCGATAGGTCTTGTTGCCGACCAGCACATTACCGGCCACCGACAGCGAGCATGGGAAGGTCACGTTCAGCGGCCGGCCCTTCTCGGTCACGGCCATGGTCCAGGTGGTGCAGCCGATCGTGTGGCCCGGCGTCAGGTGGGCGACCAGCGCGGTCTCGCCCAGCTTCAGCTTGGCCTCGTCGCCAAAGCCCTTGTCAACCTTCACCGCCGGAAAGGGCGTCAGGCCGTTGTCGTTGTCGCCGAAGTGCTGGCCCTTCTCCAGGGCGGCCTCATCGGCGCGCGAGGCCCAGACCTTGGCGGTCGGGATGTCGGCCTTCAGCTGGGCCAGGCCGCCGGCGTGGTCGAAGTGGGCGTGGGTGTTGATCAGGACCTTCACGTCGGCCAGCTGGAAGCCCAGGGTGGCGATGTTGCGCTCGATCAGCTTGGCGCCCTCGGCCGAGGGACCGCTGTCCAGCAGCACGTGGCCTTCGGACGAGGTGATCAGCCAGGCCGACAGGCCCTCGGAGCCGACATAGTAGATGTTGCCGACCACGCGGTACGGGCGGATCGGCTTGGTCCAGTTGCTGTTGTCGGCGTGGGCCGCCGGGGCCAGAGCCACCAGCGCCAAGGCCGTCAGGGAGAAGAGCGCACGTTTCATGCGGCGGCCTCCGCCGGAGCCGGCGTGGTCTCGCGGATGCCCAGCACGCGGCAGATCGCGTAGACCAGATCGGCCCGGTTCAGGGTGTAGAAGTGGAAGTCCTCGAAGCCCTGCTCCTGCAGCTTGGCGCACATCTCGGCGGCGACCGAGCAGGCGATCAGGCGGCGGGTCTCGGCGTCGTGCTCCAGCCCGTCGAACAGGTTGGCCAGCCACGACGGGATCGCCGTCTGGCAGGCGGCGGCCATCTTCTTGAGGCCCGCGAAGTTGGTCACCGGCATGATGCCCGGCACGATCGGGATGGTGATCCCGGCGGCGCGGACCTTGTCGACATAGCGCAGGAAGGCGTCCAGATCGAAGAAGAACTGGCTGATGCCCAGCGTCGCGCCCGCGTCGACCTTCTGCTTCAGCACGTCGATGTCGTGCTCCAGCGACGGGCTTTCCGGATGCTTTTCCGGATAGACGCCGACCAGCACCTCGAACGGCGCGATGCCGCGCAGGGCCTTGGTCAGTTCGGTGGCGTTGGCGTAGCCGTCCTCGCGCGGGACATAGACGCCGCCGATGCCGCCCTCGCCCGGAGGCGGGTCGCCGCGCAGCGAGACGATGTGGCGCACGCCCGTCTCCCAATACTCCCGGATCACCTCGTCGACCTCGTCGCGGCTGGCGCCGACGCAGGTCAGGTGGGCGGCGGGCTTGAGGTTGGTCTCGTCCAGGATGCGCTTGACGGTGCGGTGCGTGCGCTCGCGGGTCGAGCCGCCGGCGCCGTAGGTCACCGAGACGAAGGCCGGATCCAGCGGGGCCAGGCGGGTGATCGCCTGCCACAGGCTCTCCTCCATCGCCGGGGTCTTGGGCGGGAAGAACTCGAACGAGACGCGCGGACGATAGGTGCGCTCGCCGGCGCGGGCCACGGGACCGATCACGCGGCGGGTGGGCGGAAGGGTCATGCGGCGTTCCTCGCTGCAGTAGCTTGGCCCGGACGGCGCGCCGTCCAGATCTTCACGGTCAGCCCCTCGGACGAAGCCGGCGGCAGGGCGATATTGCTTTCCAGGGAAAGGCCGGCGGCCTCGATCCACGGGACGATCTCGGCGTCCTCGAAGCCCAGGCGGCGATGCTGGTGCACCTCGCGCAGGAACTCGTGGTCGTGCGGGGCGAAGTCGGCGATCAGCAGCAGGCCGCCGGGCGTCACCAGGCGCGCGGCCTCGGCCACGGCGTTGGCCGGATCGGTCAGGTAGTGCAGCACCTGGTGGACGGTGACGAGGTCCGCGCAACCGCCCGGCAGGCCGGTGCGGAAGATGTCGCCGTGGCGCAGCTCGCAGCTGGAGAGGCCCGCCTTGGTCACCTCATCGCGGGCGATGTTCAGCATCTGCTGCGACAGGTCCAGGCCCAGGGCGTTGGCGGCGCGCTTGCCCAGCAGGGTGAGCATCCGCCCCGCGCCGGCGCCCAGGTCGACCATCTCCGCGAACGGCCCCTCCCCCGTCGCGCGCAGGATCGCGGTCTCGACCTCGGCCTCGTCGACGTAGAGCGAGCGGATCTCGTTCCAGCGCGCGGCGTTGCGGGCGAAATAGGCCTGGGCGTCGGTGGAGCGCTCGGCGCGCACGGCCGACAGCTTGTCGGCGTCCAGGCGCACGATCGGGTCGGTGTCGTCGATCAGGTCCAGGGCCTGCTCGACCAGGAAGCGGCCCGGCGACTTGGCGGCCAGGCGGTAGAACACCCACGCCCCGTCCGGGAAGCGCTCGACCAGCCCGGCCTCGGCCAGCAGCTTCAGGTGCCGCGAAACGCGCGGCTGGCTCTGATCTAGGATCCGGCATAGCTCCAGCACCGACAGCTCCTCGGCCGCCAGCAGGGCCAGCAAGCGCAGGCGCGTCGACTCGCCAGCGGCGCGCAGCACTTCGACAACCTGTTCGGCGGTGAGCTTCATGAGGACATAAAGATATCTTTATGTCCGATTTGGCAAGCTGAATTTATGCCTCGGGATCGCCCTTCGGAGGCTCCCAGAGCTCGATTTTAACCCCAGCCGGGTCCATCAGCCAGGCGAAACGACCCATGCCGTCCTCGTCCTGGCGACCGGTGGGTTCGACGCCCTCGGCTGAAGCCTTGGCCAGGACGCCGTCGATATCATCGACCACGAAATTGATCATGAACGGCGCGGTCGACGGCGCGAAATACTGGGTGTCGGCCCCGAACAGCGCCCAGTTGGTCGTCGCGGTGCGCGGCGACTTGAACACCGCCCCGCCCCACGAATGGATCTCGAAGCCCAGCACCCGCGCATACCAGTCACGCACGGCGGCCGGATCCTCGGCCTTGTAGAACACCCCGCCCAGACCCAGCACCTTGGCCATCACTTGCTCCCCAGCGCGTCCGCCCAATCCTCGGACCACCTTAGCAGAGGCCACAGCGCGATGATCAAGTCCGCCCCGCGCGGGGTCAGGCGATAGCCGCCGTCGGCCGCCACGATATCGGCGGCGCGCAGTTCGGCCAGCCGCGTGTTCAGCGTGCCCGGCGGCAGTTCGGCCGCCGCCTGCAGGGCGCGGAAGGTCAGGACGCGGCCTTCGCGCAACTCCCAGACGATCCGCAGCGCCCCGCGCCGGCCCAGCAGGTCCAGCGCAGCCATGATCGGCTTGCCGCTGTCAGAGCCACGAACCGCGCGCCCAGGAACAGGCGCTTCAATTTCTGTAGCGTCGCCAGGATTTTCCATGTTACAAATTTTGTAGCACGGAGGAGCGCCCATGTCGCCGAGGATCGAACCCGCCAAAGCCCCCTACCCGCCTAGCGTCGCCGCCACGCTGGAGCAGCTGAAGACGCCGGGAGACCAGCCGCTGTCGTTGTTCCGCACCCTGGCCCGCGACGAGCGGCTGTTCGCCCGCTTCACCGGCGGTGGCCTCCTCGACCCCGGCCATCTGACCCTGCGCGAGCGCGAGATCGTCATCCACCGCATCTGCGCCCTGAACGGCGCGGCCTATGAGTGGGGCGTCCACGCCGCGCTGTTCGCCGGCGCGGCCGGCCTCGACGCCGAACAGCTGACCGCAACCGTCGCGCCGGGGATCGCGCCGTGCTGGGGCCCGCGCGAGGCGCTGCTGATCGGCTTCTGCGACGCGGTGAACGCGCGCGCCGACATCGACGACAGCCTATGGGCCCGATTGGCCGAGACCTTCTCGGAAGAGGCCCGGATTGAACTGATGATGTTGGCCGGCTTCTACCGGACTGTCAGCTTGCTGGTGAACGGCCTACGGCTGGAGCCGGAAGCGTTCGCGGCGCCGTTTCCGGCTTAGGCGGCCATCACCTTGGCCCGAGCCATAATCCGACCGACCAGCAAGTGCGGTCATCGCCCTCGACCGGCCCTTCCAACCACGCCTTGAGCTCGCGCACCAGGGGCGCTGTTTCGAAGACCTCCAGAGGGAAGTCGCCTTCGCCCCAGAAATAGAGATCAGCGCCGTCGCGCGTCGCCTCGGCCTCGGTGAACTGGGCCCGAGGCCTATCGTCAGCCGCGACGGCCTTTCCCTTCAGGGTCAGGTCGAGCCAGCCGAGCTCGCCATCGAACTCGGCCTCAACGGCCTCGACCATGGGGTGCGCATGCCAGTAGCTGGGATCGTGGATTCTCGCGCCGAAGAGCAAATCCCCGGACAGGCGCGGTGTTCTGGACATAGCCCCAAACTAACGGCCGGGAACGCCGCTGCAATGGCCTAGCCGCAGGCCTCCGACACCTTGGTCCAGACCTCGCGCGTCTCGATCACCGTGTCATTGCCCGGTACCGCGCCGCCGCCCAGGCTGGCCTTCAGGGCGGCCAGTTGCTGCTTGGCGGCCTCGCGTTCCTCCGGTGGGCCGGAGCGGATGGTTTCTTCGATCTGGGCGATGACCGGGGCCATGGCGGCGCTGGTCTGGGACGGGACCGGCGCGCCGGCGGCGGCCTGGCGGACCTGGAGGGTGCGCTCCCAACGGCCGTCCGCCAGCTTGCGAAAGCTGTCGGAGAGCACCTGCCCGCCCGAGCACGCCGTCCGGTAGGTCGAGCCGCCGCCCGGCAGGGCCGCGAACGCCTGGGTCGCGCAGTTGGAGACCGGCGGCGCTGCGCCCGATCCCTTCACGCACCAGTGGTTCGGGCCTTGGCCGGGATAGCTCCGGGAAGCGACCGAGCCGTCGGGCCCGGTCTGCTCCACGGTCGTCGAACCCGTCGCGCCGTCCACGCGCTGCACGCTCTTCAGGACCATCGGCCCAGAGCGCGTGGTCGTCGCGGTCTCGGCGTCGATCCGGTAGTCGCCCGGCGGCGGCGTGAGCTGACCCGCCGCCAGCATGCCGACGGCGGACAGGAGCACCAGAGCCCGCATGCGGTCAGGCCGCGACCGGCGTGGCCAGCGGCTCGCCGTGGAAGTAGCGGCGCAGGTTCTCCAGGGTCAGGCTGACCATGGCCGGGATGCTGTCCAGGGTCGCGCCGGCCGTGTGCGGGGTCAGCACGGTGTGCGGCACGCCCACCCAGCGGGCGGCCGGGGTCGGCTCCTGGGCGTAGACGTCGAGGGCGGCCATGCCCAGCGTGCCGGCCTTCAGGGCCTCGATCAGAGCGTCCTCGTCGATCAGGGCGCCGCGCGCCACGTTGACGATCAGGCCCTGCGGCCCGACGGCCTCGATGACGGCCTTGTTGATCAGGTGATGGTTGGAGGCGTCCGAGCGCGAGCAGACCACCAGCACGTCGCTGTCGCGGGCCAGGGCCATCAGGCTGTCGGCGCGCGGATACTCGGCGTCCTTGGGATTGGGGCCCCACCAGGCGACCTTCATTTCGAAGGCCCGCAGGCGGTTGGCCACCGCCTCGCCGATATAGCCCAGACCGACGATGCCGACCTTGCGGCCGCGCAGGCCGTGGCGCGGGGCCATGCGTTCGGCGTGGGTCCAGTGGCCCGAGCGCAGGCGATGGTCGCCCTCGACGATGCCGCGCCAGGCAGCCAGGACGAGGCCCACCGCGTGGTCGGCGACGTCGGCGGCGTTAAGGCCCGTGGAATGGGTGACGGCGATGCCGTGCGCCTTGCACCAGGGCACGTCGACGCCATCATAGCCGACGCTGACGCAGGCGATCAGACCCAGCTGCGACATCTCCGAGAGCATGTCGCGCGACAGCGCGAACTCGCCGGCGTGGACGATGGCCCGCACCCGCCGTCCCGGACCGTCCAGGAACGCCATCCTGTCGGGATAGTCCCACAGCCGGTGCACCTCGTAGGCGCCCTCCAGCAGCGGCTGCAGCGGGATGAGCATCTCGTGCGAGAGCAGGATGTGAGGCTTGTCGACAGCGGTTTGCGGCATGCTTGTTCTCCATCTGCGCCGGCCATGCGGCCCGGCGACGGATCGTTCTTTTTCGCCCACCCAGGCGACTCCGGACGGAGCGCCAAGCCAGAGCTAAGCAGAGCCCCGCGCGGACGCCAGGGCCTGGAACATCACGCTCTGGTGACGACGAACAACCCGGCCCAAGCGCTGCGGTTCCGCTGCCCCGCGGGTTTGCACGGCGAAGCTGTGAACAACCGCCGTTCCGGGGGGTTTTGCTAGCGGCGCCACAGGGCGCTCGGAGGAACCCTCATGTTGATCAAGATGCTCGCCGCCAGCGCGGCGCTATCGATGCTGGCGTGTGGCGGCTCTGCCCTCGCCGCCCAGGCTAAAGCCTCGGCCCAACTCGGTCCCAAGCAACCGGTCCCCTATTCGCAGCTGAACGCCTACACCAAGGCCTCGCCCAAGGTCCGGGCCAGCAAGGACTGGTGGGCGGGCTCGGCCGCCACGGGGATGTCGACCGACACCTCGGCCACGGCTCCCGCCACCGCCTCGGCCGGCGCGGACACCAACGCCACGCTGCCGCCGGCGACCTCGGCCGCGCCGGACACGGCCGTGAACCCGGCCCCCTCGGCCGCGCCGCCCAGCCTGCCGGTCACCCCGCCGACCAACGCGCCGATGACCGAGGACAAGATGACCCAGCCCGGCGCGGCGGCCACGCCGCCGGCCACCCCGCCGGTTGATCCGAAGTAGGACTGCTGTCGGGGCGGCGCGGAGCCGCCCCGACCGTCAGCCGCCGAAGACGAAGTCGGCCTTGTAGTAGCCGTTGGCCGGATCGAGGATATTGACCGCGAACGGCGCGGAGCCGTCCGCCAGGTCGGTCAGCCAGGCGTCGTTCGACTTGGCGATGACGCCCAGGTTCTCGGTCGCCGCGGCCGCCAGCAAGAAACCGACCATCGCCGCCTTGGTGCCGATGCCCGTCGCGCCGTCGCCGCCGTAATAGGCGAGATAGTCCACCCGCGTGTCGATCAGGCTGTGGACCTTGTCGTCCGTCGGCGTGCCGCCGAAGATCGCCGCATAGGCCTTCTTCGTGGCGTCGAACAGCGACAGCGACCCGTAGCTGGCCGCGAAACTGTCCTTGGCCTCGCCGTTCTTGCCCAGGTTCACCGCGAAGTTGATGTAGCGGTTCACAGTGTTGAACTGAGCGTAGTAGGCGCTGTTCAGGTTGGTCGGGTTCGGACCGGTCGGCGCAATCAGGAAGTCGACGCCCCCCTGGGTCGGCACCTTGCCGGTGAAGAACTGGTAGTTCATCGACGCGACCGAGGTCGTGGCGTCGGCGGCGTTGACGATCGCGGCCGTGACCTGGACGTCCGAAAGCTGGCCCACGGTCCACTTGAACAGCAGGTCCTGCGCCAGGGCCGACACGGCGGCCGTGTTGCTCTGCCGCAGGATCGCGTTCATCTCGGAAGCGATCTCCGTGCTCGACGGCGGGTTCGGGAAGAGGATGCTCTCGATGTTCAGCAACCTGTCGGTCCCGTCCGGCGAGCCGGCCCGCAGGTCGGTCACGGTCGTGGAGCCGTCGCTGTTCTGGACCACCGAATAGTTGGCCTTGCCGCCCAGGTAGCGGACCGTGTCATTGCCCGCGCCGCCGTCCAGCACGTCGTCGCCGCCGCCGCCCGTCATCACGTCGTCGCCAGCGCCGCCCTCCAGCCGGTTGGCCCGCGCGTCACCCGTCAAGGTGTCGCCGAAGGCCGAGCCGATGAGGTTCTCGATGCCGACCAGGGTGTCGACGCCCGCGCCCTTGGTGTCCTGACTGGACCCTTGCAGCAACAGGTTCACCGTCACGGCGGCGCCCGCGCCGCCGTAGTCGGCGGTGTCGACGCCCGCGCCGCCGTCCAGCCGGTCGGCGCCATCGCCGCCGATCAGGCGGTCATTGCCGGCGTCGCCATAGAGCTGATCATCGCCGGCGCCGCCATTCAACACGTCATCGCCGGCGAAGCCCTGTAGCCGGTCGGCGCCCGCGCCGCCGGTCAGGGTATCGGCGCCGTCGGTACCGCCGTCCGCCTTGAGGCCGGCCATGTTGACCGAGACCACGCTCTTGCCGTCGAACACGATCATCCGCGCACCGTCATTGCTGAGGATGACGCGGTCGCCATAGGCGGCGCTGGCGTAGTTGGCGTCGGCGCCGTTAGGCGCGATGTCCATGCCCAGCGAGTAGACCTGCTCGATGGCCCAGGTCTCCGTGGAGAACTTGAAGACCCGATCGGTCGCGGAGTCGACGACGAGCAGGTGCTTGCCGTCGGCGCTGAAATCCATGCCGAAGACCGTCGAAAGCTCCGGGTGCAGGCCGCTCAGATTGACGAGGTATTTGAGCGAACCGTCATAGACGTGCAGCTTGTCGGTATAGTGGGCGATACGCGAGCCATCGCCCGAGATCGCCTGGATGCCACGGTTGGGGCCGTAGACCCCGTCGCTGTACAGGTCGTGCACGGCGGTTTGCACGCCGTCTTTCAGGACATAGAGCGGCGCGGCCGTGGAGTTGGTCTCGGCCAGCAGGACCGTCCCGTGGTCGTTGGTGACCGACAGCACGGGCTGCGAGTAGGAGCCGGTTCCGCGCGTGAACACGCCGCTCGCAAGGTCCAGCGTGGCGACCTGCGCCCAGCCCGAAACAGTAAGGGCCTGTGTGAACACGACCTTGCCGTCGCTGGTGAAGGCCACATCGCCGAAGCCGCGGTCATAGCCGGTGACCGTGGTCGAATAGTCCGTGACCTTGCCGGTGATGGTGTCCAGCAGGTGGACCTTGATTGTGGCCTTGTAGCCCCACTGGTCGCCCGTCGGGTTCTCCTGCACGCCATCGGTCACCATCAGATAGCGACCGTCGGCGGACACATCCATGCCGCCCAGGATGGCGCCGACCTTCCAGCGGCCGGAGATCTCGCCGGTCGAGGTGCTGTAGGCGGTGACATAGCCATCGCCGTCGGCGACAAAGGCCGTCAGGGCGTTGGGCGAGAGCACGACGTCGCTGAACGTCCCGGTGGCCAGGGTCTGGACGGGGCCAACCGGGATCAGGCTCTCGACCGTCGTGTTGGTCGCCGACGGCGACAGCGTGATGGTCGCATCGCCGAACTTGAGAGCCTCGACGTTCAACAGCGTGTCGACGCCCTGAGCGCCGCGCACGGTCCACGAGCCATTGTCGTTCAAAGTCCAGCTGTAGGCGTTGGACGAGCCTGCATAGATGGCCGTGTCGAAGCCCGCGCCGCCGTCGATCAGGTCGTCTCCGGCCCCGCCCTCGAAGCTGTTGTCGACCTTGTCGCCCTTCAGGACGTCGGCATAGGCCGAGCCCTTCAGCCCTTCGATGCCCGTCAGCTTGTCCAGGCCGTCGCCGCGGGTGTTCTGAAGGACGCCAACCTTCGTCAGGTCGACCCGCACCCCGGCGGTCGCATTCTCGTATGACGCCACGTCGAAGCCCGCGCCGCCGTCGAGCGTGTCGTCGCCCGCCCCGCCGTTCAGGACATCGTCGCCGCCGCCGCCGTCGATGCGGTTGCCCGTCGCGTCGCCGGCCAGCTTGTCGCCAAAGCCGCTGCCGATCAGGTTCTCGATCGAGACCAGCGTGTCCAGCCCCGCGCCCTTGGTGTCCTGAGCGACGGTGATCTTCAGGTCGACGGTGACGCCCGAGGACGCGCCGCTGTAGTCGGCGGTGTCGACGCCCACACCGCCGTCCAGCAGGTCATTGCCATCGCCACCCAGCAGGCGGTCGTCGCCGGCGTCGCCATAGAGCTGATCGTTGCCGCCGCCGCCGCTCAGCACGTCATCGCCGGCGAAGCCCTGCAGGCGATCGGCCCCCGCCCCGCCCGTCAGGATGTCGGGACCGTCCGAGCCGCCGTCCGACGTGAGGCCGGCCAGATTCACCGACACCACGCTGGCGCCGTCGAAGATCATCAGGCGCGCGCCGTCGTTGCTGAGCAGGACGCGGTCGCCATAGTTGAGGGCGTTGACGTTGGCGGATGTCGGCAGGATGTCGACGCCCAGCGTGTAGACCTGCTCGACCTTCCAGGTTTCGGTGGAGAATTCGAACAGTCTGTCGGTCACGGAGTCGACGACGAACAGGTGCTTGCCGTCGGCGCTGAAGTCCATGCCGAAGACCGACTTGAGCTCCGGATACAGACTGGACAGGTTGACGAGGTACTTCAGCGAGCCGTCGTAGATGTGCAGCGCGCCCAGATACTGGGCCACCCGCGAGCCGTCGCCCGAGATGGCCTGGACGCCTTGGTTGAAGCCGCCGACGGCGTCGTTGTACTCGCGCGAGACGACCTGCGTACCGTTCTTCACGATGTAGAACGGCGCGTTGGAAGCGTCGCCCTGCGAGATCAGGATCGTCTTGTGGTCGTCCGAGACGGAGAGCGTGCCACTGGGGATGGCGCCGCTAGGGGGCGTGAACGCGCCCGTCACCGGGTTCAGGACCGTGACGGGCGTTCCCGTATAGGGGACATCGCGGGTCAGCAGGATCCTGCCGTCATCGAGGAAGGCGGCGTCGGAAAAGCCGTTCCTGTAGGCGCTGCCCGCTATCGCGTAGTCCGTGACCTGGCCGGAGACGGTGTCCAGCACGTGGACCTTGATCGCGGTGTCGTTGCTCGTCGGATCCAGCGGGCCATCGGAGGTGACCAGGTAGCGGCCGTCGACCGACAGATCCATGCCGCTCAGGGCGTTGCCCACCTTCCAGCGGCCCGCGAGCTCGCCGGTCGTGGCGCTGTAGGCGGTGACGTAGCCCTCGTTGTCGGAGACGTAGACCGTCTGGCCATTCGGCGAGAGCACCGCGTCGCGGTAGGCGCCGGTGGCGATGGTCTGGACCGGGCCCGTCGGGATCAGGCTCTCGATCGTCACGCCGACGGCGGACGGCGACAGCGTGACGGTCTTGTCGGTGAACTTAAGGGTCTCGACGTTCAGCAGCGTGTCGACGCCCTGGGCGCCGCGCACCGTCCACGTCCCGTTGGCGTTCTGGCTCCAGCTGTAGGCGCTGGACGCGCCGGCGTAGATGGCCGTGTCGGTCCCCGCCCCGCCGTCGATCAGGTCGTCGCCGGCCCCGCCCTCGAAGCTGTTGTCCCCGGCGTCGCCCTTCAGCACGTCGGCGAAGGCCGAGCCCTTCAGTCCCTCGATCCCCGAGAGCTTGTCCAGGCCGTCGCCGCGCGTGTTCTGCGGGGTCCCGACCTTGGTCAGGTCGACCCGCACGCCGGCGATCGCGTTTTCGTACGAGGCGATGTCGAAGCCGTCGCCGCCGTCCAGCGTGTCGTCGCCCACGCCGCCGTTCAGCAGGTCATCGCCCGCGCCGCCGACCAGGGTGTCGCCGCCCGCGCCGCCGCGCAGCGTGTCCGCTCCCGCGCCGCCGTCGAGGCGATTGGCGTTCGCGTCGCCGGTCAGCTTGTCGTTAAAGGCGCTGCCGATCAGGTTCTCGATCCCGATCAGGCCGTCGTAGCCCGCCCCGCCGGTGTACTGGCCGGAGGTGATCGTCAGATCCAGGGTGACGGCGGACGCCGCGCCGCCGTAGTCGGCGGTGTCGACGCCCGCGCCGCCGTCCAGGAGGTCGTCACCCAAACCGCCGATCAGGCGATCGTCGCCATAGCCGCCGTAGAGCTGGTCGTTGCCCGCTCCGCCGTCGATCACGTCGGCGCCGCCATAGCCCTTGAGGGTGTTGGCCGAGGCGTCGCCCGTCATGGTCTCGGCCGCGTCGGAACCGCCGGTCGTGACGGTCGACAGCTCGATGGCGTTCAGCTTCGTGGCGTTCAGGACCACCAGGTACTTGCCGTCCGACGTCAGGGTCAGCCCGTCGCCGTAGCGGACGCCACTGCTGAAATAGGAATCCGTCGTCGAGAGCCCGGATGAGAAGCTGCTCTGGATCGACCAGTCCGTGGTCGACAGCTTGAGGATCTGACCGTCGTTCCCGTTCAGGACATAGAGGCTGCCGCCGTCGGTGCTGAACGCCGCCGCGAAGACGAAGATCGACTCCTTCTGGAAGTCCGACAGCAGACCCTTGTAGTTCAGGGTGCCGTCATAGATCACGCCGTACTTGCTGGTCGAACCGCCCTGGAAGATCAGGTTGCCGGCGGGCGAGATCGCCTGGACGCCATAGTTGAAGCCGCTGATGTTGTCCTTGTAGCCCTGGTGACTGGCGACGATGCCCACCCCGGCCTGGTAGAGCCAGATCGGCATGTCCGAGCTGTTGTCCTGCGCGACGATGATCCTCGTACCGTCCGGCGAGGCCGAGAATGCGCCGTTCAGATAGGAGTTGCCGGCGGTCTTGAAGACCCCCGTGCCGGGATCAAGGGTCACATTGCTGCTGGAGAGCAGGATCGTGCCGTCTGCGGTGAACACCGCGTCGAAGAAGCCCCCCGAATAGCTGCTGCCCTGCGTCACGAAATCGCGGACCTGACCGGTCGCCAGGTCCATGACGTGGACCGTGATCGAGACCGTCGAGGACCCGTTGGCAGGCGGCGTGGAGCTGCGTTCGGTCGCGACCAGGAGCTTGCCGTCCTGGGAGATATCCATCCCGCCCAGCGTCGTCCCGACCTTCCAGCGCCCGGCGGCCGCGCCGGTCGCGACAGTGAAGGCGCTGACGAAGCCGTCGCCGGTCGACACATAGGCGGTCTTGCCGTCGTTGCTGAGAACGACGTCCTTCAGATCGCCCGTGGCGATCGTCTGAAAAGTACTCACTGAAACCCCACCCCGACGCGAGCAACATAACGCTGGCGCACCATACACTATGTCTAGTTGAGTTCAGCAAGGCGTGCCGACATGAAAAAGGGCGACCGTCGAAACGGCCGCCCCTCTCATCTGATCTTCACACTGAAAGACCCGCGCGCGTCCGCTTAGCGCGCGAACTTCTGGAACTTGATGCGCTTGGGGATGAGACTGTCGGCGCCCAGGCGGCGCTTCTTGTCCTCTTCGTACATCTCGAAGTTGCCCTCGAACCATTCGACGTGGCTGTCGCCCTCGAAGGCCAGGATGTGGGTCGCCAGACGGTCCAGGAACCAGCGATCGTGGCTGATGACCACGGCGCAGCCCGCGAACTCTTCCAGCGCCTCTTCCAGGGCCTGCAAGGTTTCGATGTCCAGGTCGTTGGTCGGTTCGTCGAGCAGCAGCAGGTTGCCGCCGGTGGCCAGGGTCTTGGCCAGGTGGACGCGGTTGCGCTCACCGCCCGACAGCAGACCGACCTTCTTCTGCTGGTCGCCGCCCTTGAAGTTGAACGAGCCGACATAGGCGCGGCTGTTGATCTCGCGCTTGCCGACGATCATCACGTCGGTGCCGCCGCTGATCTCCTGCCAGATGGTCTTGTTCGGATCCAGCGCGTCGCGCGACTGGTCGACGTACGAGAGCTTGACGGTCTCGCCGACCTTGACCGTGCCGTTGTCGGGCTGCTCGCGACCGGTGATCAGCTTGAACAGCGTCGACTTGCCGGCGCCGTTCGGGCCGATGACGCCGACGATGCCGTTCGGCGGCAGGCGGAACGACAGGTCCTTGAACAGCACCTTGTCGCCGTATTCCTTCTCCAGGCCGTTGACCTCGAGCACCAGGCTGCCCAGGCGCGGGCCCGGCGGAATCTGGATGTGGGCCTGGGTCTGGGCGGCGCGGGCGTTCTCCTGCGCGGCGACCATTTCATCGTACGACGCCAGACGGGCCTTCGACTTGGACTGACGGGCCTTGGGCGAGCTGCGGACCCATTCCAGTTCGCGGGTCAGGGCGCGCTGGCGGGATTCGGATTCCGACTGCTCCTGGACGACGCGCTTCTGCTTCTGCTCCAGCCAGCCGGAGTAGTTGCCCTCGTAGGGCACGCCCTTGCCGCGATCGAGTTCCAGGGTCCACTTGGTGACCTGATCCAGGAAGTAGCGATCGTGGGTCACCAGGATGACGCAGCCCGGGAACTCTTCCAGGTGATGCTGCAGCCAGGCCACCGACTCGGCGTCCAGGTGGTTGGTCGGTTCGTCGAGCAGCAGCATGTCCGGCTTGCTGAGCAGCAGGCGAGCCAGCGCGATGCGGCGCTTTTCACCGCCCGACAGGCTTTCGATGTTGCTGTCGTTGGGCGGGCAGCGCAGGGCGTCGATGGCCATCTCGACCTTGGAGTCGATGTCCCACAGGTCGCGGGCGTCGATGATCTCCTGGAGACGGGTCATCTCCTCCATCAGCTCGTCAGTGTACTCCTCACCGAGCTGAGCCGCGAGGGCGTTGTACTTGTCGAAGATCTGCTTGTCTTCGCAGTCGGCGATGACGTTGCCCCAGACGTCCAGGGTCGGATCCAGCACCGGCTCCTGGGGCAGGTAGCCGCGACGGATGCCGTCGGCGGCCTTGGCCTCGCCCGAGAACTCCTGGTCCAGGCCGGCCATCACCTTCAGCAGGGTCGACTTACCCGAGCCGTTGACGCCGACCACGCCGATCTTGGCGTCGGAATAGAACGACAGCCAGATGTTCTCGAAGACCTTCTTGCCGCCGGGATAGGCCTTGGTCAGGCCCTGCATCTGGAAAATGTATTGCTGAGCCATAGGGCGCGCGTGCTCGCTGGACGAGGGTTTCGGGGATTGGGCGCTGAAATAGCGGTCTGGAGAGCTTCGCGCAATCGTGAGCGGGTTCGCGTGGTCGCATCGCGATAGCGCTACCGTCATGGTTTAGTCGTCGTACCGTCGGACAGTCGACATCGATCCTTCGCCGCGCCGTCGTCGACCGCTGTTACCGCAAGCTCCCAACCGGCCCCCTCCTTTCTGTTTCCGGGGCCGGGAATGGGGAACATTCATGAAAAAGCACGCCTTGTTGCTGAGCGCCGCCGTGTGCGCGCTCGGCCTGATCGCGAACCCGGCCTTCGCGGCCGACGACGCCAAGCCCGCCGACGCTGCCGCCGCTCCGGCCGCCGCCGCGCCGGACAGCGCCGAAGTCGACGCCATCATCGTCCTGGGCCAAGGCCAAAGCCGCCAGGTCCAGGTCATCAACGACCAGCAGGTCGCCCTGCAAGCCGCCGGCTCCAGCCCGCTGAAGGCCATCGAGAAGCTGCCCGGCGTGTCGTTCCAGTCGGCCGACGCCTTCGGCGCGTACGAGTGGTCGACCCGCATCGCGGTGCGCGGCTTCGACCAGAACCGCCTGGGCTTCACCCTGGACGGCGTGCCGCTGGGCGACATGAGCTACGGCAACTACAACGGCCTGCACATCAGCCGCGCCATCGCCAGCGAGGACATCGGCAAGATCGAGCTGGCCCAGGGCGCCGGCTCGCTGTCGACTGCCTCGACCTCGAACCTGGGCGGCACGCTGCAGTTCTTCTCGCGCGAGCCGACCGAGGACTTCGGCGTCCAGACCAACGTCACGGGCGGTTCGGACAACATGCACCGCGTGTTCGCCCGTCTCGACACCGGCGCCATCGAGTCGATGAACGGCCTGCGCGCCTACGTCTCGGCCGCCGAACAGCAAGCCGACAAGTGGAAGGGCGGCTCCAAGCAGAAGCAGAAGCAGCTCGACGCCAAGATCGTGCTGCCGCTGGGCGACAACGGCTCGCTGACCGCGTGGTGGGACCACTCGGAACGCCGCGAGCAGGACTACCAGGACATGTCGTTCGACATGATCAAGCGCCTGGGCCGCGACTTCGACAACTTCCAGCCCGACTGGAACAAGGCCATCGGCGTCGCCGCCGTGCTGAACAACCCGGCCAACTACGCCGGCGCAACGCCGCTACTGAACGGCGGCTACTGGACCGGCGTGGGCGTGAACCCCTACCGCGCCTACGGCGTCGACACCCCGGATGACGCCTACTACGCCGGCGCCGGCATCCGTGACGACGATATCTACGCCCTGACCTTCAAGCAGAAGATCGGCGACAACGTCCGCGTCGACCTGACCGGCTACGGCCACAAGAACAAGGGCCAGGGCCTGTGGTACACGCCCTATACGATCAGCCCCGGCTACGGCACGGCCGGCTCCAACGCCGCCCCGCTGTCGATCCGCACCACCGAGTACGACATCGACCGCAAGGGCCTGATCGGCAACGTGGTCGTCGACCTCGCCAGCCACCAGATCAGCGCCGGCTTCTGGACCGAAGACAACGACTTCAACCAGGCTCGTCGCTTCTACGCCGAGACCGTGGGCAAGCCGACGCGTGACCCGCTGGACTTCCAGTCGAACCCGTTCACGACCTCGTGGGACTACAAGTTCAACACCAAGACGACCACGGGCTACATCCAGGACGTCTGGTCGATCACCGACGCGTTCAAGGTCAACTTCGGCTTCAAGGCCCTGAAGGTCGAGAACGAGGTCAAGTCGATCGTTGGCTCGATGAACGGCAAGATCGAGAGCAAGGACACCTTCCTGCCCCAGATCGGCGCCGTCTATAAGCTGGACAACGGCTTCGAAGTGTTCGGCGGCTACACCGAGAACATGGCCGCCTTCGTGTCGGCCGCGACCTCGGGTCCGTTCGCCTCGCAGAACCAGACCGTGGTCGACTACGTCGCCAAGAACCTGAAGCCGGAAACCTCGAAGACCTTCGAGGGCGGCCTGCGCGTCAAGACCAGCCGCTTCCAGGGCGTCGCCGCCCTGTACCACGTCAAGTTCGACAACCGCCTGGACAGCGCCTCGACGGCTCCGCCGATCCTGGGCCTGCCGGCCGTGCTGTCGAACGTCGGCTCGGTCACGACCAAGGGTATCGAACTGGCCGGCGAGTTCCGCCTGACGGACGCCTGGTCGCTGTACGGCTCCTACGCCTACAACGACTCCAAGTACGATGACGACGTCCCCGGCGCCGGCGGCCTGGTCGCCATGAAGACCAAGGGCAAGGACGTGGTCTTCACGCCCAAGAACCTGATCAAGGCCGAACTGAAGTACGACACGGGCGCTGGCCTCTACGCCCGCGCCGGCCTCTCCTACGTCAGCTCGCGCTGGTACACGTTCGAGAACGACGGCGGCAAGGTCGACGGCTACACGGTCGCGGACCTGACGGTCGGCTACAAGTTCCAAGCCGATCAGGGCCTGATGAAGGACCTGGAGATCCAGGCCAACATCACCAACCTGAACGACGAGGACTACATCTCGACGGTCGGTTCGGGCGGCGCCTCCAAGGCCGACCGCGCCGGCACGGCCATGACCCTGCTGCCGGGCGCCCCGCGCCAGGGCTACCTGACGATCAAGAAGCGCTTCTAGGCCTCAGATCGGCTTGAAAGAGCGAGGGCCGGGAGCACGTCTCCCGGCCCTTTTTCGTGTCCGGACACGATTTCCCGCCCGTCCGGACAGGGGTTTTCTGGCGTTCTTGAAGAGCCCAGGGCCTGGTCGGGGCATGACCAACACAAACACCGCCGCCCTGCCCGCCAACGCTCTGAGCGAGTGGCTCGAGACCTTCAAGACGGTCGCCGTCGCGCTGTTGATCGCGCTGGCGCTGCGGGTCGTGATCTTCCAGCCCTTCACCATCCCCTCGTCCTCGATGGAGCCGGGGCTGGTGACCGGCGACTACATCATCGTCTCCAAGTTCAGCTACGGCTGGAGCCGCGCTTCGCTCCCGCTGAACCCGCCGCTGTTCAAGGGCCGCTTCCTGGAGCGCACCGCCCAGCGCGGCGACGTGGTCGTCTTCCGCCTGCCGCGCGATCCGTCCCAGACCTGGATCAAGCGGGTGATCGGCCTGCCGGGCGACCGGGTCCGCGTGCGAGCCGGCCAGGTCTTCGTCAACGGGACCGCCATCCCCCAGACGCCGAGCGGCCTGACCCAGGACCACGACGCGCCGGACCGCACCGTCCTGCAGATCGGCGAGCGCACGCCGAACGGCCGCGCCTACGTCACCTATGACGGCGGTCCGGGCCAGCCGGGCGACGACACCCAGACCTATGTGGTGCCGGCCGGGCAGTATTTCGTGATGGGCGACAACCGCGACAACTCGCTGGACAGCCGCTTCGCGCCCTCAAGCGGCGGCGTCGGTCTGCTGCCGGCCGAGAACCTGGTCGGCCACGCCCAATTCGTGCTGATCTCGTGGAAGCCGGGCGCGGCGCTGCTCAAGCCGTGGACGTGGCTGGACCTGCAGTGGGATCGATTCTTCAAACCGATCCGCTAGCGGCCGCTGAATTCCTCGAAGCTCAGGACGCCGTCGCGATTGGCGTCCAACCGCTCGAAGCTCGCATGCGAGGGCGTGGTCGGACGGGCCAGCGAAGGCGCTGCAACCGCGCCGACGGCGAGACCGGCCAGGGCCGCGGCCAGCGCGCGCCAGAGCAGCCCGTTGGCGCGCGGCTTGGCGGCCTGCCCCGCAAGTTCCTGGTCGATGAACACCCGCACCGCCTCGCTGGCCGTACGGTCGGTCTCGCGGCAGCGCGCCATGAAGGCGGTCTTGGTCTCGTACGGCAGACGGACCTCGAGCACTTCGCTCTTCTTGGGCTTGCCGGCAGTCATAGGGGAACCTCGCGACGTTCGCTCCCTGACTAGCATCTTTCGCGACGCGCAAAAAGAAAGCCCGGCCAAACGACCGGGCTTGAAGTCAATAGGGAGGAAACGCCCAGGAAGGGCAGAGGCGCTCGGCGCCTCACGGGTTGCTGATACCGCTATCATATCCGGCGGCGCAACCCTTTTCCGACCGCCGCGACGGCCTGCCGCACCCCTTGTCCCGTTTATGCACAGCTTTACGGCGGCGCGATCAGGCCCTATCGATGTTACCGCTACCGGACAGCAAGGTCGGAGTGGGGAGAAACGTCGATGAAGATGCTCGCGCGGCTGGCCGTGTTCGGGGCCGCCCTGGTCCTCGCCCTTCCCGCTCATGCTGAGTCGCCTCGCTGGGTCGGCGCCTGGGCCAGCGCCCAGATGGCGCCGGACGACAAGAACCGCCTCGCCGCCGAGGACTATCCCGACGCCACCCTGCGCCAGATCGTGCGCCTGACCCTGGGCGGCGAGACCCTGCGGGTGCGGCTCTCGAACGCCTTCGGTACCGCGCCCCTGACGATCAAGGCCGCCCATGTCGCGGTGTCGGCGGACCTCGCCAGCGCCCGCATCGACCCGGGCACCGACCGCACCCTCACCTTCTCCGGCCGCGCCGAGGTGACCATTCCCGCCGGCGCCGACTACTGGTCCGATCCGGTGGCCCTGAAGGTCGCGCCGCTGACCAACCTGGCCATCAGCCTGCACTATGCCGAGGCCCCCAGCGTCCAGACCGGCCATCCCGGCTCGCGGGCCACCTCCTACGTGCTGGCCGGCGATCATGTGGCCGCCGCCGACCTGCCCGGCGCCAAGACCGCCGACCGCTGGCTGCAGATCTCCAGCGTCGACGTGGTCTCGGCCAAGGCCCGCGCCATCGTCGCCCTGGGCGACAGCATCACCGACGGCTACGGCGTCCAGCCCAACACCAACCTGCGCTGGACCGACGCCCTGATCGAACGGCTGAAGGGCAAGAATATCGGCCTTCTGAACCTCGGCATCGGCGGCAACCGCGTGCTGCTCGACGGCCTGGGCCCCAACGCCGTGGCCCGGTTCGAGCGCGACGTGCTCTCCCAAGCCGGCGTCACCCACGTCGTGCTGCTGGAAGGCGTCAACGACCTGGGCACCCTGACCCGCGAGGCGCCGGCGACGCCCGAGGCGCACAAGGCCGTCGTCGCCCAGGTCATCGCCGGCTATCGCCAGATGATCGATCGCGCTCATGGCCGGGGTATCAAGGTCATCGGCGCAACCATCCTGCCCTATGCCCGCTCGGCCTATTACCACCCCGGCTCCGAGAGCGAGGCCGACCGCCAGGCGATCAACGCCTGGATTCGCGCGCCCGGCAATTTCGACGGCGTGATCGACTGGGACAAGGCCCTGCGCGACCCGGCCAAGCCGACCTACCTTCTGCCCGCCTACGACAATGACGGCCTGCACCCCAACATGGCGGGCTACAAAGCCATGGCGGACGCCGTGCCGCTCAGCCTGTTTGGGAAGTAGCCCATGATCGCCGCAGCCAGCCCGCCGCCCGTCATCGCCTTCACCTGGGACGACCTGCCGGCCCACAGCGCCCTGCCGCCCGGCGTCACCCGCGTCCAGATCGCCGCCGACCTGCTGAAGGCCGCCAAGGACGCCAAGGCCCCGGCGTTCGGCTTCATCAACGGCGCCCAGGCCGCCGCGACCACCACCGAGCCCGACTCGACCCCGGTGCTAAAGATGTGGCGCGCGGCCGGCCAGCCGCTGGGCAACCACACCTGGTCGCACCGCCACATCGCCACCGCGACGCCCGAGCAGTACACGGCCGAGATCGCCCAGAACGAGCCGCTGCTGAAGGAGCTGATGGGCAAGGAAGACTGGCGCTGGCTGCGCTACCCCTACCTGGCCGAGGGCGACACGCTGGAGAAGCGCCTGGCCGTCCGCGCCTGGCTCTCGGACAACCACTACAAGATCGCCAGCGTGACGATGAGCTTCGCCGACTACGCCTATAACGAGCCCTATGCCCGTTGCGTGGCCAAGGGCGACCAGGCCGCCATCGCCGAGCTGGAGACCCGCTACCTGGCCGGCGCGGCCGCCGTCGCCGACCGGGCGCGGGCGATGAGCAAGACGCTCTACGGCAAGGACATCCCCTACGTCCTGCTGATGCACGCCGGCGCCTTCGACGCCCGCATGGCCCCGCGCCTGTACAAGCTCTACCAGGATCGCGGCTTCGGCTTCACGACCCTGGCCAAGGCCGAGAAGCACCCCTTCTACCGCACCGACGTGAACCCCGGCCTGCCGCCCGAACCGACCACGCTGCCGGACGTCCTGAAGGCCAAAGGCTTGCCCGTTCCAGCCGATCCGGTTGACCTGAAACCGCTCGACGGGATGTGCCGCTAACCCACGCTTGTCATCCCGGCCGCAGCAAAGCGGAGAGCCGGGACCCAGGGGCCACTGCACTGCGGCCGCCCCTGGGTCCCGGACAGCCTCTGTGAGGCTTCCGGGATGACAAGGAATTGGGGGTTTCAACGCAGAAACACATTCCCTGCTGACAACGGCGACGCTCGCGCATAGCGTCCCGCGCCATGATCAAGCCCTCGCTCACGGCGCTCGCGGCCGTCCTCGCCCTCACCACCCCGGCCATGGCGGAAAAACTCACCCCGGAACGGGTTTTCGCCGATCCCAGCCTGAATGGCCCGACGGCCAAGGGCGTCGCCCTGTCGCCGGACGGCAAGCGCGTCACCTATCTGAAGGGCAAGGCCGAGGCGGCCAATGTCCAGGACCTGTGGGCGGCCGACGTGAAGGGCGGCGAGCCCTATCGCCTGATCGACTCGGCGGCGCTGTCCTCGGGAGCCAAGGAGCTGTCGGAGGCCGAGAAGGCCCGCCGCGAACGCGCCCGCGTCTCGGCCCGCGGCATCGTCGAATATAGCTGGGACAAGCAGGGCCGCTTCATCCTGGTGCCGCTGGACGGCGACCTCTATCTGGACAGCATCGCCGACGGCAAGGTCACGCGCCTCACCGAAACCCCGGGCGACGAGGTCGACGCCAAGGTCTCGCCCAAGGGCGGCTTCGTCTCTTACGTCCGCGACCAGAACCTCTACATCAAGCCGATCACCGGCGGGGCCGAGACGGCCCTGACCACTGAGGGCAAGAACACCCTCTCGTTCGGCACGGCCGAGTTCGTGGTCCAGGAAGAGCTGGACCGCTTCACCGGCTACTGGTGGAGCCCGGACGAGGCCAAGATCGTCTACACCCGCGTCGATGAGAGCACCGTCGACGTCGTGCCGCGCGCCGACATCGGCCCGGGCGGCGCCACCGTCGTCAACCAGCGCTACCCCCGCGCCGGCCGTCCCAACGCGGTGGTCGAGCTGCTCGTCCGCGACCTGGCCTCGGGCAAGGTGATCCCGCTGGACCTGGGCGCCAACAAGGACATCTATCTGTCCCGCGTCGATTGGTCGGCCGATGGCAAGACCATCTACGCCCAGCGCCTGTCGCGCGATCAGAAGACCCTGGACCTGCTGGCCTTCGACGCCGCCACCGGCGCGGGCAAGACCATCCTGACCCAGACCGACGCGCACTACATCGAGATCAGCGACGACTTCCGCCCGCTGAAGGACGGCTCGTTCCTGTGGTCGTCGGAGAAGGACGGCAACCGCCACCTCTACCGCTACGCCGCCGACGGCAAGCTGATCGCCCAGGTCACCAAGGGCGACTGGCCGATGGCCGGCCTGGAAGGCGTCGACGAGGCCCGCAACGTCGCCATCTTCGCCGCCTCCAAGGACACGCCCCTGGAGCGGCGCATCTACGAGGTCAGCTACGCCAAGCCCTCCGAACCCAAGGCCCTGACCTCGGCCGGCGGCTGGTGGACGGCCAAGGTGGCCGAGACCGGCGGCGCCTTCGCCGCGACCTATGACGATCCCAAGACCCCGCCGCAGACCGCGCTCTACGACAACACCGGCAAACGCGTGCGCTGGATCGAGGAGAACAAGCTGGCAGAGGGTCACCCCTACTGGCCCTATGCCTCGACCCTGCCGGTTCCGGAATACGGCACGCTGAAGGCCTCGGACGGCGAGACCCTGTACTACGAGATCCTCAAGCCGCAGGGCTTCGACGCCAGCAAGAAGTATCCGGCCATCCTGGCGGTCTACGGCGGCCCGCACGCCCAGCAGGTCAAGCGCACCTGGCAGAGCGTGTCCGAGCGCACCTATCTGGAAGCCGGCTATGTCGTCTTCCGCATCGACAACCGCGGCAGCGGCAACCGCTCGGCCAAGTTCCAGCGGGCGCTGGACCGCCACATGGGCACCGTCGAGGTCGAGGATCAGCTGCTGGGCGCCAAGCATCTGGCCAGCCTGCCTTACGTCGACGCCGACAAGCTGGGCGTGATGGGCTGGTCGTACGGCGGCTTCATGACCCTGATGCTGCTGACGGCCGACAACACCCCGTTCAAGGCCGGCGCGGCCGGCGCCCCGCCGACCGAATGGGGCCTGTACGACACGGCCTATACCGAGCGCTACATGGGCAAGCCGGACGAGAACAAGGCCGGCTACGCCTATTCGGACGTCAACACCCGGATCGACAAGCTCGCGCCGGGCAGCCTGCTGCTGCTGCACGGCATGGCCGACGACAACGTCATCTTCGAGAACAGCACCCGGCTGATGTCGGCGCTGCAGGCCAAGGCCATCCCGTTCGAGATGGCGCTGTATCCCGGCGAGCGCCACAGCGCGCCGCGCAGCAAGACCAAGGGCCTCAGCGTGCTGAAGAAGCACCTGGAGTTCTTCGACCGCAAGCTGAAGGGCCAGTAAGCCCCCTCCCCGCGCCCCGCTCTCACTGGAGAGCGGGGCTGCGACGGAATGCGCCACCGTGCGGCCAATTCGCCGCAGCGGAACCCGGCGAACCACTGTCTATTAACCATCGGCGAGAGTTCAAGGACCCCGCCATGGCCAAGACCACCGAAGACGCCATCGAACAGCTGATCGCGACCGTGAAGGCCGCGCTCGAAGATGGCCGCGCCTCCGCCTCGGAGCTCGAGGAATGGCTGCTGGCGGCGATCATGCTGGAAGAGATGGCGCTGGAAGAGCAGCGCGACCAGCGCGACAACCGCACGTTCTCGAGCTGGATGCTGGCCGGGACGACCATCCACTAAACCCCTCCCGAGCATTACGCCGAATTCACGCGGAGCAGGCTAGGCGCGCTACAGACGTAGCGCTACACATGTAGCGGACAACCCGGAAACGGAAGCCGCCATGATCGAATCCCTGCCCCGACGCGAACGCGAGGTCTTCGAGACCCTCTGTCGCCTGGAGACCGGCACCACCGCCACCGTGCGCGGCGCGCTGTCGGACCCGATCAGCGACTCGGCCATCCGCACCATGCTCTCGCGCCTGGAGGCCAAGGGCCTGGTCGAGCGCGAGGCCGGACCCGACGGCTTCATCTACCGCCCCGCCACGCGCCCCGAGGCCGTCGCCGCCGGCGCGTTGAAGCGGGTGATCGACACCTTCTTCGCCGGCTCGGCCGCCAGCGCCGCCACGGCCCTGCTGGGCCTTGGTCAAAAGCTGACGGCTGACGAGGCCGCCGCTCTGGAGCGGGTCATCGACCAGGCCGTGGAGCGGCCCATGGAGAAAAGGTCATGACCTGGACGCTGCTGCTCTCGCTGCTGGTCAAGTCCAGCGTCATCGCCGGCGCGGGTCTCGCCTGCGCCCGCTTCCTGGCCCAGCGTCCCGTCGACCGCGTGGACATCCTGCGCGGCACGGTCTGCCTGCTGCTGGCCATCCCTGTGATCATGAACGTGCTGCCGGCGCTGGATCTCGCCTTGCTGCCGCCGATCGCGCCGTATGTCCCTGCGGCCGGCGACGTCCTCACGGCCGACGTCACAGCGGCCGCCGCAGCCACGGCATGGCCGTCTGCGGCCAACCTCGTCGGCGGCCTGTGGCTGCTGGGCGTGGCGGCCGTGATCGGCCAGCTGATGCTGGGCCTCGTCACCCTCGACCGCTGGACCCGCCAGGGCCGCCCGGTCGAGCGCCAGGACTGGCTGGCGCCGCTGGAGGACCTGTCGCCGGAGGAAGACCGTCCGCGCCTGATCGCCAGCGACCGCATCGCCAGCCCGCTCAGCTGGGGTGTCGCCCCCGGCTTCATCGTCGTCGACCCCGCCAGCCTGGACGAGCGGCAGGCCGCCCGCGCCATCCTGGCCCACGAACTGGCCCACCTGCGCCGCCAGGACTGGATCTTCCTGGTCCTGTCGCGACTGGCCCTGGCGGTGTTCTGGTTCAACCCGCTGGTCTGGCGCCTGCACGCCGTGCTGGCCGAACGCTCGGAAGAGACCGCCGACGCCATCGCGCTCGAGACCGTCGACCGCACCCTCTACGCCCGGACCCTGGTCCGCCTCGCCGCCCATCCCACAGCCCGCCTGGCCCATCAGCCCGCAACCGCGATGGCCGCCAGCAGCCGCACGCTGAAGACAAGGATCGCCCACATCATAACCACCAACGCCGCCCGCCGCCGTCCGCTGACCGTCGCCCTCAGCGTCGTCGCCCTGGCCGCCGTCGCCACCCCGCTGGCCGCTCTTGGCCTGACGCATCAGGAGTGGGTCGCCCCGCCCCCGCCTCCGGCTCCCCCGGCGCCGCCCCCGCCGATGGCCGTTCCGCCCGCCCCACCTGCTCCGCCCGCGCCCCCGGTCGAGATTCCCGCTCCGCCGGCGCCCCCTGCGCCGCCGCCGGCCCCGCCCGCCAAGCATGGGTACATCTACAGCTACATCCGCACCGCGACGCCGGCCGAGCAGGCGGCCGCCGACCAAGCCCGCCAGGAAGCGGAGCAGGCTCGGATCGAGGCCAACCAGGCCCGGATCGAGGCCGACATCATGCGCCGCCATGCCGATGAAGGCCGGGTCCGCGCCGACGAGGCCCGCCGCATCGCCGATCAGGCCCGCGCCGAAGCTGACGTCGCCCGCCAGGCCGCCGAAGGGGCGCGCCTCGCCGGTGAACAGGCCCGGCTGGCGGGTGAGCAGGCTCGTCGCATCGGCGAACAGGCCCGCGAGCAAGCCATGCGCCAGGTCGCCAACGCCCGCATCCACATGGCCCAAGGCGCCGTGCAGATGCGTCGCGGGGCCAAGGAGATGCGCGAGGAAGCCGTCCGCCTGCGCGACCCGGCCTACCGCGCCAAGCAGATCGCCGAGAACCGCGCCCACGGCAGCACCGTCACCGACGCCGAGCTGCGCGACCTGGCCGACAAGCTGCCGGAAAAGGCCACCGACCTGGAGCGCCGCGCCGACGAACTGGAGGCTCGTTCGCGTAAGCCGTCCTAACGGCGCTTGACTTCCGTAGCGAAAGAAAACGAACCTCTTTCGCATGACCGCCTACACCGACCTGATCGCCGCCGTCACCGCCACCGAGTCCGGCTTCTCCGCCTTCGTCACCGACGATTGGAAGCAGGGCCGCACCACCTATGGCGGACTGTCGGCGGCGCTCTGTGTCGAGGCCGCCTTGCGGACCTTCCCGGAAGCCCCGCCCCTGCGCTCGGCCCAGTTCGCCTTCGTCGGCCCGGCGTCGGGGGAACTGGCGATCTCGGTCAAGGTGCTGCGCCAGGGCAAGTCGACCCTGTTCGTCGCCGTCGACCTGGTCGGTGAGCAGGGCGTGGCCACCCACGGGGTGCTGACCTTCGGCGCGGCGCGGACTTCGGCCCTGTCCTACAGCGAGGTCCCGCCACCCGCCGTCGCCGCGCCCGAGGACTGCGAATCCTTCTTCCCGGAGAACCGCCAGGGCGCGCCGCACTTCTCGGCCCAGTTCGAGGTGCGCAAGGCCGGCGGCACGCGTCCCCTGGCCGGCGGTGATCCGGAATATCTGCTGTGGATCCGCCATCGCGACCCGGCGGCCCGCTCGCTATCGGCCCTGATCGCGCTGGGCGACATGCCCCCGCCCCCGGCCATGGCCTTGTTCACCCAATTCGCCCCGATCTCGACCATGACCTGGGCGCTGGACGTGACGAACCTTCCCACCGAGGACGACGACGGCTGGCGTCTGCTGAAGACGCGGGCCGAGACCGTCGGCGAAGGCTACTCCACCCAGGAGATGCATCTGTGGGATCGGAACGGTCGTCCGCTGATCCTGGCGCGCCAGAACGTGGCGGTCTTCGCCTGATCGCGCACGAACCTGCTCGCCAGCCCTTGGCGAACGCGGAATTTTGACCTCATCCTCCCCGCCGCGCACTCACGCTCGAAGGGCGCACGGGGAAACGCTTCATGACCAAGTTCGCCTGCCTGGCCGGCGCCGCCGCCATCGCCCTGCTCGCCGGGAGCGCTTCGGCGCAGAACGCCGAACAAGCCACCAAGGCCTACCTGGCGGTCATCAAGGACAAGAACCCAACTCTGCACGCGGTCATCGCGACCAACCCCAACGCCCTCTCCGACGCCAAGGCCCTGGACGCCGAACGCAAGGCCGGCAAGGTCCGCTCCGCCCTGCACGGCGCGCCGATCCTGCTGAAGGACAATATCGAGAGCGCCGAGCCGCTGCCCACCACCGCTGGCTCGCTGGCGCTGAAGGACAACGTCACCGGCCGTGACGCACCCGTAGCCAAGCGGCTGCGCGACGCAGGCCTGGTCATGCTGGGCAAGGCCAACCTGTCGGAATGGGCCAATATCCGCTCGGGCAAGTCGATCAGCGGCTGGAGCGCGGTCGGCGGCACGGTGCGCAACCCCTATGTGCTCGATCGCAGCGCCTGCGGCTCATCCAGCGGCTCGGGCGCGGCGGTGGCGGCGGGCCTGGCGCCCTTGGCCATCGGCACCGAGACCGACGGCTCGATCACCTGTCCCGCCGCCATAAACGGCCTGGTGGGCCTGAAGCCGACCGTGGGCCTGGTCTCGCGCACCTACATCGTGCCGATCAGCCACAGCCAGGACACCGCCGGCCCGATGACCACCACGGTCGAGGACGCCGCCAAGGTGCTGACCATCATCGCCGGCAGCGACCCCGCCGACCCGGCCACCAAGGAGGCCGACGCCCGCAAGACCGACTACGCCGCCGGCCTTTCCAAGGATGCGCTGAAGGGCGTCAAGCTGGCCGTGGCGCGGTTCTACACCGGCTACTCGCCCAAGACCGACGCGGTGTTCGAGGCGGCGCTGAAAGAGCTTCAGGCCCAGGGCGCGATCCTGGTCGACGTCAAGGAGTTCGACGAAGGCCCGATCGGCAAGGCCGAGGGCGTGGTGCTCTACACCGAGCTGAAGGCCGACATGGCCGCCTATCTCGGCTTGACCGATCCCAAGAAGGTCCCCAGCCGCACGCTGGCCGACCTGATCGCCTTCAACAAGGCCACGCCCAAGGAGCTGGAGTGGTTCGGTCAGGAGAGCTTCGAGCGGGCGGAGAAGACCAAGGGGCTGTCAGACCCCGACTACCTGAAGGCGCTGGCGGACTCCAAGCGCCTGGCCGGTCCGGAAGGCATCGACAAGATCCTCAAGGACACCGGCGCGGTCGCCATCATCGCCCCGACCACTGGTCCGGCCTGGACCATCGATCCGCTGAACGGCGACAACTATGGCGGCTCCTCGACCACCCTGCCCGCCGTGGCCGGCTATCCGCACCTGACCGTGCCGATGGGCGCCGTCACCGGCCTGCCGGTCGGCCTGTCCTTCATCGGCCCGGCCTGGAGCGAGAAGCTGCTGCTGAACCTGGGCTATGCGTACGAGCAGGCCACGCACCACAGGAAGACGCCGACGTTCATCAAGACGATCGCGCCGTAAGGGCTACGGCACCTTCGGCCGCACCACCTCGATCGGTGGCGGCGGCGGGGTGACCTTGTAGCGGCTCGGGGCCGAGGGCGGCGGCGGGCCCGACGGCGGGTAGTACGGCTGATACGGACGTTGCGGCGCGCAGGCCGCCACGGTCAGGGCTGCCAGGACCAGCAGGAGGGCCGGTCTCAGCATCGGCGGCCGCCGGCGCTGGGCGGGCCGAACAGGCCAGTGCCCGAGCGGAAGCAGTAGTTCTCGTAGCGCGGGTCCCAGATGTCGGTCCGGCCGTCGGCGCGGGTGAACTGGTAGCGCTCGCCGCGATCGTCGCGACCACTCAGGGTCACCTGGCCCGGACGGTCCGAGGTCACGCCGTACGACTCGCGGGTCAGGCCGTCGACCGCGCAGGACGACACCAGGCCCGGACGGCTGAGGTCGCCGTTCAGGGCCGCGGCCGAGCCGGTCTGGGCGTTGTAGGCCGCCACGTCCGTGCCGCCGCCGCGCGTCCCGCCGACGAACACCTGGGTGCCGGTGCTGCTGTCATAGGTCATGATGTCCGGCGCCTGGCCGGTGATCGGCGCGCCGCAGATGTCGCGGCGCTTCGGGGCATAGCCCTGCGGCGCCCCTTGCGGCGCGGCGAAGGTCGGCTGGTAGCCCTGCTGGGCGAAGGCTTCCGTGGAGATCAGGGTCGTGGCCGCGATGGCGGCGGCGACCAGACCGTGGACCAGCTTGCTCATTTGGGGGCTCCCCCTTTTTGCGGTGCGCCAGCCAGACCCGTGGCGGCGGCGTCGTCGGACAGCTCGGCGGGACCGGCGCCCAGGGCCCGCGGCGCGGGGCCAATCGCCTGGGCCGGCCAATAGGTCTCGTAGTCCAGGCGGGCGCGGTCGCGCTGGGTGCGATAGAGCTCCGGCGCCTCGAACCACGGACGGCAGGTCAGCTCGCCGTCGAAGAAGCCGCTGACCAGGGCCTTGCAGCCTTCGGGACGGGCGTAGATGCGGTTATCGACGGCGCGGATCTGGCCGCCGGCGTCGGCATAGATGCCCGAGCGCATGACCCCGACGATCTTGTTGTTGGCCGCGAAGACGATGCCCGAGGCGACATAGAGGCCGACGTCCGTAGCCTCCAACTCGGCCTCGCTGATCCGCAGGTTGGCGTTCTCGACCGTCACGGCCCAGTCGCTGTCGCGGACCACGGGACGCAGCAGGGTCGTCTCGTCGCCGCCGCCGATATAGACGCCGCGAGAGAAGCCATCGACGTAGAGGCCGTCGATCGTCACCAGCTGCTGGCGGTTCATGCCGCTGAGCACGAAGCCGGCCGAGTTGCGGGTGCGCGAGGAGCCGGTCCAGTCGCCCAGGCGGACGATGCGGATGTCGCGCAGGCGGCTGTCGCCCGAGGTCTCGAAGGCCCCGCCGATGGCGGCGGCGGCGATCTCGACGTCCTGGGCCATGATCGTGCCGCTGGCCTTGACCACCGCCGAGCGGGTGCGGCCGATAAAGGCCACGCCGGCCAGTTCGATCCGGCTGTCGCCGACGTCGAAGGCCGAGGCGTCGCCGTCATAGCGGACCGTGACGTTCTTCAACGCGATCTCGGTGGCGCGGCCGGTGATGCACGAGGACGAGCCGGCGCGCGAGGCCTCGATGCCGAGGCCCTCCAGCACGACGTACTGCACGCCCGGTTGGATGCGGATGCAGGGCTGGCCGGTGGGGGCCACCAGGATCGGACGGTCCAGGCTGGGCGAGTAGTTGCGGACGACGATGGTGACCGACTGGGTGATGTTCAGTGAGTCGACGCAGGCCCCGCCATTGGTCGAGGTCAGGGTCAGGGTGTCGCCGTCATAGAGCCGCGCCAGGGTCTGCGAGACCTGGCCCGGATAGGCGTAGTCGCAGTTGATCTCGCGCGAATAGCCGCCGCCATAGCCCGGACCATAGCCGCCGCCGTTGGCCGGCAGGCAGCGCCCGCGCGAGCGGTAGTAGCCGCGGGCGCAGGGGCGCGGCTTGGCGTAGCGCACCTTGCAGCCGTTCGAGAGGTTCGGCTGGATCAGCAGGCCGAAACAGGGGCGGATCTGCTGGTCGATCCGGGCGTCCGGCGAGGCGATGGCCTCGGGCGCGGCGGCCGCGACGCCGAGGATCAGGGCGGCCCAAAGCGCCAGCAGGCGGCTGAGGCGTCGCATCTAGAAGTCCCTTTCGCTGTACGGACGCCCACGATCGGACGCGGGCCGGGGCGGACGCGATACTTGAGCCAGCAGTTGCTGCAGGCGATAGGCCGACGGCTTGAAGCCCGAGAGGGCCCCGTCGATCTGGTAGACCACCGCCTTGGCGCGATCCTGGTCGGCCACGCCCTGCAAGCCCAGGGAGAAGAAGGTCGACATGGCGTATTTGGCCTCGGCCGAGCCTTGGCGTTCAGCCTCTTCGTACCAGTGGTAGGCGCGGGCGTAGTCGCGCGGGACGCCGACGCCTTCGGAGTACATCACCGCCAGCACCAGCTGGGCCTTGGACGAGCCGTTGACCGCCGCGTACTGGATCGCCCGCACCTTCTCGACCGACGACAGGCGGCCCGTGGCGGGCCGGCCCAGCATCGATTCCAGGGTCTGGGCGTCGTTGACGGTGAGCAGCTTCTCGTCGAGCACCGGCTGCGGGATCACCCGCAGATAGGCCAGCGCCTCGGCCACGTGGACGAAGGGTAGCTCGTTGATGCGCGACAGGGCCGCCTCGCGCGCCTCGCCCGACAGGTCGGATTCGTCGGAGTGCGGCACGCCCGAGTCGGGCGATTCCGGCGGATAGAACTCGTAGGGCGGGATCCAGCGCTTGGCCTTGGTCTCGACGAACGAGCCGTACGAGGCCCGCTGCGGCGAGCTGCGCTCGAAGTCCTTGAGCATGACATAGGCCGACACGTCGCCGGTCTGCACCGCCAGGTAGTTGTAGAGATAGGCGTCGACGTCGTTGCGACGGAACAGGTCCAGCGCGGCCGGCGCGCCCGGCTGGCTGGGCTTGCCATAGGCCTGGATGGCCTGGAGGTTGTCGGACGGCTCGCCGAACGGGCCGAAATAGGCGTCGTGAATGCGCGCCAGGGTGCGGAAGCCGTCGGCGCCCTGGGCCGACAGCACGTAGATCACCCGGTTGCGGACCTTCTCGCGCTCTTCGGTCGACATGCGCGACAGCTGGCGGTCGAGGGCGAAATAGGCGCTGCGGCGCTCGAAGGCGCGGCAATCGTCGAAGCGCGACACGGCCTTCGATTCGCTACCCCGACGCTCATAGGCCGCGATCGGCGCGTAGCCGCCAGCGTTGGACAGGGCCATGGCGTACCAGACGGCCGCCTCGACCGGATCCTCGAGATTCTTGTCGACCGCGCGCTGGCCTTCATAGCGGCGAGCCAGCTCCAGCTGGGCGAAGAAGTCGCCGCGGAAACCGCCCTGGCGCAGGGCGCGAATCTCTTGCTGCTGCTGATTGAACTGGCCCGAAACACCCTGGGCCGCCTGGGGCCGGGGGCAGGCAGAGGCGCGCTTGTGGAACCAGAAGCTGGGGCCCGTGTCGCAACCAACCAGAGGGATCACCACCGCCGCCACCAGCGCGCCCACCGGGGCGCGGCGCAGCAGGACGGCGCGGCTGGCGAGCATGCGCCCAGCCGCCTCGCGGAGCATCCGAAGGCGCGCAAATGCGTCGCCGGCCTCGCGCATGAATCCCCCTTCAGCCCAGCCCGTTAACCATAAAACAACGATCTCTCATGTGCCCGGGCGTGACCACTGTCAAGGTCAGCTCAACCCATCCGCCAATGAAGACTTTGTCACGACAGTCAGGGTTCGCCCGCTAGGCGAATTTCCCGAAATTCGCGGCACTTCACCGGACACGGAACATCTTGGAGAACGTCGAGAAGCCGACAGCTAAGCTAGTTAGCCGTCGACTTGGGTTTAGCGACGCAAGACGAAGATTCGACGAAAGTCAGCGTCCGGTCGGCATGTCCTTGAAGGCCACGTCCTTGTCGACCCGCACGTCGCCGGGCAGGCCCAGCACGCGCTCGGCGATGATGTTCTTGAGGATCTCGTCCGTGCCGCCGGCGATCCGCAGGCCCGGGGCCCACATCAGGCTCTGCTGGAACGCCGCCTCGGCCGGAGCCTGGTCGGGATCGACGAGGATGCCGTACTGGTCCTCCATCTCGACGGCGGTGTTGGCCATCTCCTGCAGCTGGTTGGCCGAGATGATCTTGCCGATCGAGCTTTCCGGCCCCGGCGTCTGGCCGCGCGACAGGGCGGTCATGGTGCGGAAGCGGGTGAATTTCAGCCCCTCGGACTGGACGTACCAGTCGGCGATCCTCTCGCGGAACGCCTGGTCCTTGATCGCCGGACCGGTCGGGCCAGCCAGTTCACGAGCCAGCTTCATGACCTCGCGATAGTTCGGACCGGCCGAGCCGCCGACCGCCAGGCGCTCGTTCATCAGGGTGACCAGGGCCACCTTCCAGCCCTCGCCGACCTCGCCCAGGCGCTGGCTGTCCTTGACCCGCAGGTCGGTGAAATAGACCTCGTTGAACTCGCGGCCTCCCGACATCTGGTGGATCGGCCGGCACTCGACGGCGGCGTCGCGCATGTCGATCCAGAACATCGTCAGGCCCTTGTGCTTGGGCACATCAGGGTCGGTCCGGGTCAGCAGGATGCCGTAGTCGCAATAGTGGGCGCCGGTGGTCCAGACCTTCTGGCCGTTGATCACCCACTCGTCGCCGTCCTTGACGGCGCGGGTGCGCAGCGCGGCCACATCAGAGCCGCCGGCCGGTTCGGAGAACAGCTGGCACCAGATCTCCTCGCCCTTCACGGCGGGGGAGACGAAGCGTTTCTTGGTCTCGCCGTCGGCGAAGGCCATGACGGTGGGCACGCACATGCCGAGGCCGATCGTGAAGTAGCCGTAGCCCAGGCCGGCCTTGCCCTCTTCCTGACCGAAGATCACCGACTGGATCGGCGTGCCGCCGCCCCCGCCGATGGCCGCGGGCCAGGTGATGCAGGCATAGCCGGCGGCGGCCTTGGTGGCCTGCCAGTCCTTGGCGGCGGCCATGTGCTCGGGCGCGTTGGGCTTCAGCTCACCGAACTTGGCGCGGTGCGCGGCGGCGTTGTCGGCGAGCCAGGCGCGGGCCTTTTCGCGGTAGGCGGCTTCTTCGGGGGAATCGTTGAAATCCATGATCTGTCCGTCCCTTACGCCGCGTTCTTCTGTTCGAGCTGGCTGACCAGCCGTTCCTTCCAGACCTTGGGCGCGCCGGCGACCAGGCTGAGCTGCCGCGAGCGGCGATAGTAGAGGTGGCAGTCGACGTCCCAGGTGAAGCCCATGCCGCCGTGCACCTGAATGTTCTCCTTGCTGGCGAACCAGAAGGCTTCCGAGGCGGCGATGCGGGCGGCCGAGGCCGCGATCGGCAGCTCCGGCGCGTCGTCGTTCAGGGCCCAGGCGCCATAGTAGGCGTTGGAGCGGGCGACCTCGTTCTTGACGTACATGTCGGCCAGCTTGTGCTTGATCGCCTGATAGCCGGCGATGACGCGGCCGAAGGCGTAGCGACCCAGGGCGTACTCCTTGGCCATCTCCAGGCAGCGATCGGCGCCGCCCAGCTGTTCGAAGGCCAGCAGCACGGCGGCGCGGTCCAGGATCGCCTGGACGATGTCGAAGCCGGCCCCGGCCTCCCCCACCCGCTCGGCGACCGCGCCGTCGAAGACGATCTTGGCCACGCCGCGCGTGGGGTCGAGGCTCTTCAGCGTCTCGCGCTTCACGCCGGCCTGGGTCAGGTCGACCAGGAACAGGCCCGGGCGACCGCCCTCGCTCGCCAGCACCAAGGCTGCGCCCGCGATGTCGCCGTCGGTGACCGGGATCTTGGTCCCCGAGAGCTTGCCGCCCTCGACCCGGCACTGCAGCGTGTTGGGGCCGACGACGCCAGGCCCTTCGGAAGTCGCCAGACAGCCGATCAGCTCGCCGGCGGCGATGCGCGGCAAGATCGCGGCCTTCTGGCCGTCGGTCCCGTGGGCCAGGATCCCCTCGGCCAGGCAATAAACGGTGGAGGCGAACGGGATCGGCGCGACGACGCGGCCGAGCTCCTCGGCGATGGCGCACAGCTCGACGCGACCTAGGCCCAGACCACCGTGTTCCTCGGGGATCGAGGCGCCCAGCCAGCCCTGCTCGGCCACGCCCTTCCAGAGCTTCTCGTCGAAGGAGCGGTCGGCATTGTCCAGCACGCCGCGCACGACGGCGACGTCGCAATGGGCGGCGAGGAACTTGCGCGCCTCGTCCTTCAGGAACTTCTGGTCGTCGGAATAGTCGAAATCCACTGCAGCCTCCCTGGACCGGGCTCTAGCGGCCGATCTCGGGGATCACACTGAACGACGTTCACGCGAAGGGAAAGATTGACCCGGCGTCAAGAATTTCAGCTTCTTATGGCCACCTTTCGTATCCAGTCGGACGTTACCCCAAGGCATGGCCAAGACCGTCTTCCAGAAGAACCAGAGGGTGTGGGTCGAGAGCGTCGGCTGCTGGGCCACGGTCGACAAGATCGTGCCCATCTGGGCCAAGGGCTTCGACGAGCCCGTGCGCGTCACCTACGACGTCGGCCTGAACCGCGAATTCCAGGCCCACGAGCTGAAGGCCGAGGACAAGACCGACGCTCAGGACGGCGGCGTCGCCTCCAACTGGCGCGTGCTGCGGGCCCGCAACAAGTGGCAGCAGGAGGGCGACTGCGCCCATCACCCCTATCCCGGCACCTATCCGGTGGTGGTGACCGACGCCCAGGACTGGGGCGGCTGGCGCACGCCGGGCGCGGAATACGACCGCGACCCGCACAAGATGGAATACCAGGCCCGGCTGATCGCCAGCGCCCCGCGCCTGCACGCCATCGCCCGCGAACTGCTGACCCTGGTCTCCGACAATCCCGAGGACGCCCCGCCGGCCCTCACGGGCCTCGCCCAAAAGATCGTGGCGATCGAGCGCTACCTCCAGGAAGCGCCCGCCGCCGCGCCAGCGTCGGAGTAGATTCAACACCGTCAAAGAACTTCGTTATCTTGACCACGCTCGGCGCCTTCGCCGGGCGAGCAGGAGGACGATCAGGATGGTGAAGAAGCATACCGCGCGTTGCGCCTGCGGCGCCGTCACGTTCGAGTTCGACGCCGATCCCGACTTCATCGCCATGTGCCATTGCCTGGACTGCAAGAAGGCGTCGGGTGGCGAGGCAGCCGTGTTCTTTGGCGTCCCCGCCCACGACTTCACCCTGACCCGAGGCGAGGTCAGGCCGTTCCACTATGTCGCCGACTCCGGCGGCCATCTGGACCGCAATGTCTGCACGGCCTGCGGCGCGCGGCTGTTCACTAGCAATCTCGACACCTTCCCAGGCGCGGTCTTCGTCCAGTTGGGCGCCCTGGACGACCCGAAGGGCTTCGCGCCCAAGCTGGAGATGTTCACCAAGCGCCGCCTGCCCTGGGTAAAGGCGCTGGACCTTCCCCAGTTCGAGGCGATGCCTGGGTAGTCTGCTGGCTAGAACCGTCGGCCGAAGCCGACCGAGACCACCAGCGGGTCCAGCTTGACCTTGGACTTCAGCGCGCCGCCGTTGATCTTGGCGTCGGTGTCGAACCACACTTTCTTGACGTCCAGGTTCAGGCTGTAGGCGGCGTTGATCGGGATGTCCGCGCCGGCTTGCAGGGCGTAGCCGAAGCCGTTGTCCAGATCGACGGTGAAGCCGTTCTTGTCCTTGCCGCTGTAGAACAGCATGTAGTTCAGGCCCGCCCCGACATAGGGACTGAAGCGCGCGCCGGGCAGCGGGTGGTACTGCAGCGACACGACCGGCGGCAGGACCCAGGTCTTGTGCACCGCCACGTCCGTGCCCGCGCCCACGGCCTTGACCGTGTGCTGGGTGGTGCCGGCGATCACCTCGACGGCCAGCTTGTCTGTCAGGAAGTAGCTGAGGCCGATCGTCGGCTTGATGTCGTCCTTGACGTCGGCCTTCAGGCCGGTGGCCGCGCCGGCGGCGGTCAGGATCGGATTTCCCGCGTCCGGCGCGACGTCGGTCACGCGGACGTTCAGGACGATGTCGCCCTTGGCCTTGGGCGTGACGGGTTCGGCGGCCATCGCCGAGGTCGCGCCGAGGCCGGCGGCTACGGTCAGGGCCAGGAAGAGCTTGGTGGTCATCGGTATCCCCTTCTCGACGTTCGTTGCGTCGAAAAGGGGTGTGCGCCCGCGTCCGGCCGGCTTCGTTGACCCGGCTCAAGAAAAGACCATAAAAAGTTTGCGGTTATTACGTAGCCACGTCGGAGCGGGCTTCGAAGTTGCCCTTCTTCCAGGCCATGCGCAGCACGACGATCGCCACCAGCGTGCCGACCACCATGGCCGGCAGCGAGGCCTCGGGACCGAAGGCGCCGCCGCTCAGCAGTTCAGACGCGCCGGGCTTGGGCTTGCTGACCAGCCAGCTCTCGGTGACCGGGATGCCCGACACCGACGCGCCCCAGACCCAGCCTTGCGTGAAGTTCCAGGCCGCGTGGACGCCGACCGACATCCACAGGCGTCCGGTCAGCAGGTAGAAGCCGGCCAGCATCAGGCCCGCCTCGACGGCGATGGCCGCGGCGGCGACCGGGGTGGCGTTGGGATTGGCCAGATGGGCCGCGCCGAACAGCGCCGCCTGCACGACCAGCGCCGGCCAGATCCCGAAGGCCCGCATCAAGAGACGCAGCAGGATGGCGCGCATGATCAGCTCTTCCATGAAGCCAGACTCGATGGCCATGGCGACCGTGGCCCAGGCCGAGGCCGCGCGCGGACCGCTGATGTCGTAGACGCCCAGGACGTAGAGCCCGCCCACGGCCACGCTCAGCATCGCCGCTCCAATGACGAGGCCGATGCCAAGCTCGGCCGGCATCCGGCGCAGGTCGAGCTCCTCGGGCCAGCGCCCCTCGGCCAGCCTGACCGCGCCGGCATAGAGGCCAAAGCCCGCGCAGCAGATCGCCAGCACCTCGACGACCTCGAGAACATGGCCGCCCTTCTTGAACATCGGATTGGCCACGCCCTGGGCGCCCGCATAGACGAGGCTGAACAGCACGAAGAGCAGCAGCATCCAGCCCGTCGCCCGCAGCCAGCGCAGCGGCCCGGGATGCAGGAACCGCTTGTGGCCGACTTCCAGGCCCGTCATCTCGTTCGCCATGGCAAAGCCCCTCCCCCAAACTCGAACGGTCACTGACCAATAATTCGGGCTTGGCCGTCAAGGTCCTCTCGCGGAGGTCGCCCCGGACGACTAGGTTAGAGGGATGCGCACCGATACGCCCCAAGCCGTCCGTCTGGCGGACTACCGCCCGTTCCCGTTCGCCATCGAGACGACGCGGTTGGTCTTCGACCTGCAGCCCTCCCAGACGCGGGTGAAGGCCGAGCTTTCAGTGCGGCGGACCGGCGCCAAGGGCGAGGCCCTGGTGCTGAACGGCGAGCGGCTGAAGCTGCTGTCGGTCGCCATCGACGGCCAGGCGTTGAGCGCCGACCAGTACGCTGTCGATCCCGAGCACCTGACGATCCACGAGGTCCCCGACCAGTTCGTCCTGACCACCGAGGTCGAGATCGATCCGTCGGCCAACAAGGCGCTGATGGGCCTCTACATGTCCGGCGGCCGCTTCTGCACCCAGTGCGAGGCCGAGGGCTTCCGCACCATCACCTACTTCCCCGACCGGCCCGACGTGCTCAGCCGCTACAGCGTGCGGATCGAGGCCGACAGCAAGTTCCCGCACCTGCTCAGCAACGGCAACCTGGTCGACCAGGGCTCGCTGGGCGACCTGCGCCACTTCGCCGAATGGGTCGATCCCTTCCCCAAGCCCAGCTACCTGTTCGCCCTGGTGGCCGGCGACCTGGACGTGTTGGCCGACCGCTTCACGACGATGAGCGGCCGCGAGGTGGTGCTTAAGATCTTCGTCGACCCCGGCCAGGCCTCGCGCGCGGCCTATGCGCTGGACAGCCTCAAGCGGGCGATGAAGTGGGACGAGGACACCTTCGGCCGCGAATACGACCTCGATCTGTTCATGATCGTCGCCGTGCGCGACTTCAACTTCGGGGCCATGGAGAACAAGGGGCTGAACATCTTCAACAGCTCCCTGCTGCTGGCCGATCCGCAGACGGCCACCGACCTGGACTACGAGCGCATCGAGGCGGTCGTGGCCCACGAGTACTTCCACAACTGGACCGGCAACCGCATCACCTGCCGCGACTGGTTCCAGCTGTGCCTGAAGGAGGGCTTCACGGTCTTCCGCGACCAGAGCTTCAGCGCCGACCAGCGCGGGGCGACCGTGCAGCGGATCAAGGACGTTCGGGCCCTGCGCGCACGGCAGTTCGCCGAGGACGCCGGTCCCCTCGCCCACCCCGTGCGGCCGTCCAGCTATCTGAAGATCGACAACTTCTACACCGCGACGATCTACGAGAAGGGCTCGGAGATCATCCGCATGCTCAAGACCATCCTGGGCGCGGCGGCGTTCCGGAAGGGCAGCGACCTCTATTTCGAACGCCACGACGGCCAGGCGACCACGGTCGAGGCCTTCATCGCCTGCTTCTCCGAGGCCTCGGGCCGCGACCTGACGAACTTCTTCGGCTGGTACGAGCAGGCCGGCACCCCGGCGGTGACCATCGAGACCGACTATGACGCCGCCGCCAAGGCCGTGACCCTGCACTTCACGCAGGCGACCGCCCCGACGCCGGGCCAGCCGGACAAGAAGGCCCTGCCGATCCCGATCGCCATCGGCCTGCTGTCGGAAACCGGCGCGGTGCTGCGCGACACCGAGGTGGTGCTGCTGGACACCGAGACCCTGACCGTCCGTTGGGACAATGTCGCCAGCGCGCCCGTCCTGTCGGCCCTGCGCGGCTTCTCGGCGCCGGTGAACCTGTCGACCGACGCGCGGCCGGCCGATCGCTACGTGCTGTTCGCCGCCGACCCGGACCTCTTCAACCGTTGGGAAGCCGGCCAGACCCTGGCCCGCGATCTGATCCTGGCCCGCGCCGCCGGGACGCCCGACGAGCTGGGCGAGGAGCGCTATGCCGACGCCCTGGGCCGCGCCCTGGTCGATGGCGCCTCCGAGCCGGCCTTCAAGGCCCTGCTGCTGGCCCTGCCGTCAGAGCCGGACCTGGCCCTGATGTCAGAGCCGGCCGATCCGCCGGCCCTGCACGCGGCCCGCAACACCCTGCGCACCCGCATCGCCGTCCATCTGGGCGACCTGCTGCGTCGCCTGCATGGCGAGATGCAGAGCGAGGGCGAGTTCTCGGCCAGCGCCGAGGCCGCCGGCCGCCGCGCCCTGCGCAACGGCTGCGCCGACGTGCTGGCGGCCGATCCGCATGCGGACAACGTGGCCCGCCTGACCGCCCACTTCGACACCGGCCGCAACATGACCGACGCGATGGGCGGCCTTTATCCGCTGGTCGTGGTCGGCGGCGCGTCCCGCGACCTGGCCCTGAGCAAGTTCCATCGCGCCTGGCAGGTCGAGCCGCTGGTGCTGGACAAGTGGTTCTCGGTCCAGGGCCGCGACCCGAACGAAGACGCCCTGGAGCGGGTCATCGCTCTCACCCAGCACCCGGACTTCGAGCCGACCAATCCCAACCGCCTGCGGGCCCTGGTCTCGACCTTCGCCAGCTTCAACCCATCGCGGTTCCACGATCCCAGCGGCGCGGGCTACCGCTTCCTGGCCGACCAGATCCTGGCGGTGGACGGCTTCAACCCGATGACGGCGGCGCGCCTGGCCGAGCCGCTGTGCAACTGGCGGCGCTACAAGCCCGAACTGGGTCAGCGCATGCGCGAGCAGCTGGAGCGGGTCGCGGCCCATCCGGACCTGTCCAAGAACGTGCTGGAGCTGGCGACCAAGGCCCTGAACGGGTGAGGATTTCACGAGTCGAGTCAGCCTGGGATTGCGACCAATAGGCTCACACACACCGAATCCGCCTTTCCGACCGTGACGCGGTCCCGGCCGGTAAGTTAGATTCACCATCTCGGCGAAGTGACTCGCCGCGATGGCAGGAGCTTTACGGGTTTGGACAGGGGCTTAGCGAGACACGGGGGACCGGCGTCTGCCGGACCGGCCGCGCCCGCGGCCGTGCGCGCCAAGTCCGTCCAGGCGCCGTCACAGGCGTTCATCCGCATTGCCATCCTGGCCGCCCTGCTGCTGCTGGCCGTCTACACCGCCTTCGGCGTCAAGCGCCTGCAGGACGACGCCTCGGCCCAGCCGGGCGGCGCGCCGCTGTCGGCCAAGGCCGGGCTGATCGCCGGCCGCGTCGAGGCCAATCTCGCCGCCCAGCGCGCCGGTCTCTCGGCCGCCGCCGACATGATCAAGCGCGATCCGGCCGCCACCATGGACGCCGCCGAGACCGCCTTGCGCGCCGCCGGCGGCGAGGCCGCGGCCGTCGCCGTGGTCAGCCCGACCGGCGTCGTCTCCGTCGCCGGCCGCGACGACGGCGCCGATTGGAAGGCCGCCGCCCAGGCCGCCGCCGCCTCGGGCCGCACCACCTGGACCGGTTCGGTCGGCGACACCGGCCGGCTCTACGTCGCCACCACCGCCACCCTGGACAAGACCCGCGCCTTCGTCATCGCCAGCGGCGACGCCACGCGCCTGATCGACGAGCCCGACAAGGGCGACAGTGGGGCCCTGGCCCTGCCCAACGGCGCGCTGATCGCCGCCCGCGGTCGCGGCGCGCAAGGCGCCGCCACCTTCCGCGAAGCCTTCGCCCTGGCCCCCGAGGATGTCGCCGGCGGTCCCGTCGCCCTGCGCGGCCAGGCCGCCGACGGCGCGACCTTGGACGTCGCCGTGCGCCCGGTGGCCGAAGGCGCCTTGCTGGTCCTGGCCGCGGCCCCGACCCGCAGCGTCGCCAATGTCGACCGCCAGGTCATGGAAGGCGCCATCAACCTGCTGGCTCCATTGGCCGTCGGCATCGCGCTCGCGCTGCTGCTGATGATCCAGAGCCGCAAGGCCGAGCTGGCCCACCGCGAATTCATCGACAGCGAGCAGCGCTTCCGCCTCGCCGTCGAGGCCGCCCGCTGCGGCATCTGGGAGTGGGACCTCAACGCCGACCAAGTCTATCTGTCCGACGTCACCGGCGCGATGTTCGGCTGGGGCGGCGGCGGCGTCGTTTCGGGCCAGGACCTGCTGGAGCGGATTTCCATCGACCACCGCGAGCGGGTGCGCCAGGCCCTGGCCAACGCCGCCATGTACGGCGCCTTCGACGTCTCGTTCCGCGTGCCGGCCACCGAGCACGGCGCGCGCTCGCTGTGGATCGACGCCCGCGGCCAGGGCTTCGGCAAGCCCGGCGCCGACGGCTATGTCCGGATCATCGGCGTGGCCCTGGACGTCACCGAGGAGCGCCTGGCCCAGGCCCGCGCCCAGGCCGCCGAGAACCGCCTGCGCGACGCCATCGAGAGCGTGTCGGAAGCCTTCGTCCTCTGGGATCGCCAGGGCCGGCTGCTGATGTGCAACCGCAACTACCGCAGCGTCTTCTCGCTCGAACCGAAACTGCTCAAGCCCGGCGCCGCCCGCGCCGAGGTCAACCGCTTCGCCGCCCTGGCCATCAAGCACGACCAGCCCGCGCCAGACGGCGCCAAGGGCGTGCGCGAGGCCGAACTGATGGACGGCCGCTGGATCCAGATCAGCGAGCGCCGCACAGCCGAAGGCGGCCTGGTGATGACCGCCGCCGACATCACGGCCATCAAGACCCAGGAAGAAGCCCGCCGCCTCAACGAGGAGCAGCTGCAGAGCGCCATCACCGGCCTGGAGCGCTCTCAGGAGCAGCTGGCCGAGCTGGCCCGCAAGTACGAGACCGAGAAGGTCAAGGCCGAGAGCGCCAACAAGGCCAAGTCCGAGTTCCTGGCCAACATGTCCCATGAGCTGCGCACGCCGTTGAACGCCATCAACGGCTTCTCCGAGATCATGATGAACGAGATGTTCGGCCAGCTCGGCGATGCGCGCTACAAGGGCTACAGCCAGGACATCCACTCGTCGGGCCAGCACCTGCTGGCGCTGATCAACGACATCCTCGACATGTCGAAGATCGAGGCCGGCAAGATGAACCTCAAGTTCGAGCCGATGCACCTGGAGGACGTGGCCGAGGACGCCGTGCGCCTGGTCCGCAACCGCGCCGAGGCCGCCGGCCTGAAGCTGAACGTCGAGTTCCCGCACCTGCCCGAGATCGAGGCCGACTACCGGGCGGTCAAGCAGGTGCTGCTGAACCTGCTGTCCAACGCCATCAAGTTCACCCCGCGCGCCGGCAGCGTCACGGTCAGCGCCGAGCTGCGCCGCGATCCATTCGGCGACATGGTCAAGGTGTCGGTGACCGACACCGGCATCGGCATCGCCAAGGAAGACCTCGCGCGCCTGGCCAAGCCGTTCGAACAGGTCGAGAGCCAGTTCTCCAAGACCACGCAAGGCACGGGCCTGGGCCTGGCCCTGACCAAGTCGCTGATCACCATGCACGACGGCCTGCTGGAGATGCACTCCCAGCCCGGCGAAGGCACCACGGTCAGCTTCACCCTGCCCGTCCGCCAGAGCGAACACAAAGCCGTCCGCGACTTCGTGGCGGCCTAGGCTTTCCCCTTACGTAGTTGAAATCGCCGCTGAATCCTCGGGACGAGGATCAGACTATTGTAAGCGTGAGGGATAGCGGATATTGCGACGCACTCGCAATATCAGGATTCACCATGTCCCTCCGCCTCGCCCTTCTGCTGTCGTCCGCCCTGCTGGGCTCGGTCCTGGCGGCTCCCGCCTTCGCGCGGCAGGCGGACGAGACCAAGGTCGACGAGGTGGTGATCACCGGCTCGCAGGTGCGCCTGCCGCCCGTCTATTCCGGCGGCCAGGTGGCGGCCGGCGCCCGCGTCGGCCTGCTGGGCGCGCTGGACACCATGGACACGCCGTTCGCGATCACAAGCTACACGGAAGAGCTGGTCCGCAACCAGCAGGCCCGCAGCATCGCCGACGTCCTGCAGAACGATCCGACCGTGCGGGTCTCAAAGGGCTTCGGCAATTTCCAGGAACTGTACGTCGTGCGCGGCTTCCCCGTGTACTCCGACGACATGACCTATAACGGCCTCTACGGCGTGCTGCCCCGGCAGTTCGTGGCCGCCGAGCTGGTCGAGCGCGTGGACGTGTTCCGCGGCGCCAACGCCTTCCTGAACGGCGCGGCCCCAGGCGGCAGCGGCGTCGGCGGCGCCTTCAACCTGATGCCCAAGCGCGCCGGGACCAATCCCCTCACCCGCCTGACCGCCGGCTGGGACGGCGGCTCGCAGTTCTACGGCTCGGCCGACGTCTCGCGCCGCTTCGGCGAGGACAACGCCTATGGCGCGCGCCTGAACCTCTCCTTGCGTGATGGCGAAACCGCCGTCGACAACGAGAAGCGCAATCTGAAGGTCGTGGGTCTGGGCCTGGACCGTCGCGGCGACCGCGCCCGCTTCTCGGCCGACATCGGCTTCCAGGACCACCAGATCGACGCCCCGCGCCCGACCGTCACCCCGACCGGCGCGATCCCCAAGGCTCCGGACGCGGGCGGCAACTTCGCCCAGCCCTGGACCTATACCGACGAGCGCCAGCTGTTCGGCGCGGCGCGCGGCGAGTTCGACCTGACCGACAATGTCAGCGCCTGGGCGGCCATCGGCGGCCGCAAGGGCAAGGAAGACAACGTCCTGGCCAACCCGACGGCCCAGCCGAATGGCGCCATCAGCGCCTACCGTTTCGACAATGTCCGCAAGGACGAGGTCGTCTCGGCCGACGCGGGCCTGCGCGGCAAGTTCACCACCGGCTCGATCGGCCACAGCCTGGTGGCCTCGGTCGCCTCGGTCAGCCTGAAGTCGAAGAACGCCTACGCCTTCTCCAACTTCGCCGGTTTCGCCAGCGACCTCTACAACCCGGTCGATGTCGCCGCCCCGAACCCGAACTTCTTCGTCGGCGGCAGCAAGTCGGACCCGAACGTCACCGAACGCGCCAAGAACCGCAGCGTCGCTGTCGCCGACACCGTGTCGCTGCTGGACGACAAGCTGCTGCTGACCGCCGGCCTGCGCTACCAGGACGTCTCGACGCGCTCGTACGACTACAACACCGGCGCCCGCAACGCCGCCTATGACGGCGACGCCACCACCCCGGCCCTCGCCGCGGTGTTCAAGCCCAGCACCCAGGTCTCGCTGTACGCCAACTACGCCGAGAGCCTGGTGCCCGGAAAGGTCGCCCCGGCCCAGGTCAACGGTGTCGCCGTGGCCAATGCCGGCGACATCCTCGCGCCGTTCCGCGGCAAGCAGGCCGAGGTCGGCGCCAAATACGACGCCGGCACGTTCGGCGGCTCGGTCTCGCTGTTCCGCGTCAAGCAGCCCAACGAGTTCTTCGTGGCCAGCAGCCGCACCTACACCTCGGGCGGCGAGCAGGAGAACAAGGGCGTCGAGCTGACCGTCTACGGCCAGCCGGCCGAGGGCCTCCGCGTCCTGGGCGGCGCCACCTGGCTGGACGCCAAGGTCAACAAGGCCCTGGACGCCACGCTGGAAGGCAAGTCGCCGATCGGCGTGCCGGACTTCCAGGCCAATGTGAACGTCGAGTGGGACGTGAAGGCCGTCGCCGGCCTGACCGTCGAGGGCCGCATGACCCACACGGGCGCGCAGCCGGCCAACGGGACCAACACCGTCGATCTGGCCTCCTTCACCCGCTTCGACGCCGGCGTCCGCTACGCCTTCGAGGCCGGCGGCAAGGCCATGACCATCCGCGCCCGCGTCGAGAACCTGGGCAACAAGGACCAGTGGGTGGCCGTCGGCGGCTATCCGAACGCCAACTACCTGACGCTGGGCGCCCCGCGCACCCTGCGCGTCTCGCTCACCACGGACTTCTAAGGCGGATGAAGGCGTCCACGCTCCGGGCCTGGTCGTGGGCGCACAAGTGGTCGAGCCTGGTCTCGACCGCCTTCCTGCTGATGCTGTGCGTCACGGGCCTGCCGCTGGTGTTCAAGCACGAGATCGAGCACGTGCTGATGCAGGAGGCCTGGCAGCCCGCCCATCCGAACGGTCCGAAGCTGAACCTCGACCAGGTGCTGGACGCCGCCCTCGCCCGCAAGCCGGGCGAGGTTCCGGCCTTCATGAGCTTCGACGAGGACCGGCCGGTGGTGAACGTCACCAGCATCAAGCCGGGCGACAAGGCAGGCTCCTACAGCTTCCAGCCCATCGACCAGACCAGCGGTGACGCCGCCCCGTCCGTGGCTGGCCATCCGGTCATGGAGTTCCTGCTCCAGCTGCACACCGACATGTTCTTAGGATTGCCGGGGATGCTGTTCCTGGGCGCGATGGGCCTGCTGCTGATCGTGGCCGTGGTCTCGGGCGTGGTGCTCTACGCGCCGTTCATGCGCCGTCTGCCGTTCGGCACGGTGCGAGCGACCAAGCAGGCCCGCACGCGCTGGCTCGACTACCACAACCTGCTGGGCGCGGTGACCCTGGCCTGGGTGCTGGTGGTCGGGACCACGGGCGTCGTCAACACCCTGGCCACGCCGATCATCGACTATTGGAAGAACACGGCGCTGAAGGAGCTGACGCGGGCCTACGATAAGCCCGTTCCGGCCGGCCAGCGCAGCTCGCTGCAGGCCGCCGTCGACCGCGCCAAGGTCGCCCTGCCCGGCATGCAGCTGCAGTTCGTGGCCTTCCCCGGCTCGACCTATTCGACCGACCACCACTACGCGGTGTTCTTCCACGGCGACACGCCGGTGACCGCCCACCTGACCACCCCGGCCCTGATCGACGCCCGCACCGGCCAGCTGGCCGCCGTCGCACCCACGCCCTGGTACGTGAAGACCCTGTCGCTGTCGCAGCCGCTGCACTTCGGCGACTACGGCGGCATCGCGCTGAAGATTCTCTGGGGGCTGCTCGATATGGCCACGATCGTGATCCTGGGCTCGGGCCTCTATCTGTGGCTGGCCAAGCGGAAACCGGCCCGATGAAGAAGAACGGCCATCACTTCACCCTGTGGCAGGTGTTCCGCGCGCCGATCGTCATCGCCGCGCTCAGCCTGTTCGGCCTGGTCGCCGCCCTGTTGGGCGATGGGGTCTGGGACGTGGTCGGGGCCGTGACCCTGGCCTCGTCGGTCGCGGCCACGGTCTGGGCCCTGGCCGTCCGTCGGCGATGATTATTACTTTCGTTTCATAGACTTAAATCGAGGTCATGAAGCAGTCGTAACGGGTATTCGGCGAGGCCGGCGACTACACCTTCATTCAACGGACCGCCGCGGGCGGCCACACGAATAGAGGGACAAAGATCATGAGCAAGCTCGTCAGCCGCATCGCCGCCGTCGCCACCCTGGCCCTGGCCGCCACCCCGATCATCGGCCTGACCGCCGCCCACGCCGGCGAGCGCGCCGTGCCGATCGCCCGCATCCAGGTCGGCGACCTGACCCTGTCGAACCCGACCGATGCTCAGGAATTCGCTCGTCGCGCCCACATGGCCGGCGCCCGCGCCTGCGACGCCCAGGGCCTGACCGGCATGTCGGCCCGGGCCTGCCAGATGGACTTCCGCCAGGACGTGCAGCACGCCCTGACCAAGCAGCAAGCCGCTCAACTGCGGATCGCCCGTCGCGGCGCTTAAGCTAGCCTCTACGCAGCCACGCCGCGACCGCCCACGAATGGGCGTCGTGGCGGAGGGCGACCACCGCGTCACGCGGGTCTAGCCAGACCAGCTTGTGGTCGTCCTCGACCTTCAGGCCCGGCTTCTCGCCGGTGACCTGGACGACATAGATACCGCCGAAGTTCCGCACCGGCTGGCCGTCGGACTTCAGGAACAACTGCGAGACCGTCTCGACCAAGGCCCCGGCCTCGACCACCAGGCCGGTCTCCTCGCCGAACTCGCGCACCACCGCCTCTGCTTCAGTCTCGTCGCCGTCCACCGCCCCGCCCGGCAGGTCGAAATACGGAGCCTTGCCGGGCTTGGTGACCTGGGCCAGCGCGATCTGGCCCAGGCTGTTCTCGGCGATGCCGAAGGCGGCGGCGCGGTCCTTATAGCTCTTGCCCGCGACGGGCGCGCCGAACGCCAGCATCCTTAGTCCTTGCCGTACAGGTCGTTCCACGGATCGGCCTTGCCGGCCGCGACGTCGGCCACGCTGATCTCAGGACGATAGCCGATCTTGCCGTTGGCGCTCTCGCGCCAGGCGTCGGTCACCAGGTCGCGCAGGGCCGCCGCGCCGGCCGCGATGCGGGCCCGCACGAAGTCCTTGGCGCGTTGGTCGGTCTCGACCATGCCGCCGGCTTTTTCCAGCTGGTACAGCGGCTCGGTCTGCTTCCAGGTGTCGGTCAGGTAGCCGACCACGCGGGTCTCGATCGAGCAGTCGCAAGCCTTGTAGGCCGGGACCAGCGCCTTGACAGACTTCTCGTCGCCGACGGCCTTGGCCAGCGGGCCTTCGAACGCGCCGTGAGTGCTACGCGAGTTGGTGTAGCCGTTGGGGTTCGGATAGTCGCCCCAGCCGTTGTAGTGCACCGACAGGTGCAGCGGCTGGCTGCCGTCGCCGACATAGTGGGCCCAGACGCCCAGGTCGCGGACCAGCAGCGCCTCGCGGCGGACCAGGTCGGCCTTGTAGTAGGCCAGGCGGGTCTTGTCCTTCTCGACCTTCAGCGCGGCGGTCAGCACGCGCCAGTAGGTGAAGTCCTTCACCAGCTGCTGGTAGCCGTCGATGATCGCGTACGGCAGGTAGCCGGCCTTCCAGCTGTCGACGCCGGCAGCCTGCAGGGCCTTCTCGTAGTCGGCGCGGGTCGGCGGCAGGGTCGCCACCGTGAACATCGGCCCACCGTACATCCGGCCCTGGTCGTCGATGTCCAGGAAGTGGGCGGCGTCGCGGTCGGTGTCATGGATCTTGCCCGAGCCCTTCCAGCGGTCCGGCTCGCGGGCGTATTCGCCGATCGCGGCGATGGCCGTCGGGGTGCGCAGGAAGGCCGGCACGTCGGCCGGCAGGCTCTCGGCGCCGACGACGCCCACGACGCGGTGGCCCGACGAGCCCCAGGCGAAGGCCTGTGCGGCCGGCGTCGACACGGCGGCGGCGATGAGGAGGACTTTCAGGCTGGACGACAGGCGCAAGGGAGAGGCTCCGAGGATCAGGCTAAGCGGTTTAAGGCGCCGAGGCGATGTCCGCCAGCGTCGCGCGCCAGCGGACCTAGAGCGGCCCAGTGTTGCGGCCGTATTTCGGGTCAGGGAACCGAAAAGCGAGTCGCCACAATCGCTTGGGTTCCTCCTGTGAAGCTCCGTTCAGCGAAAAAAGTGCGCCCTTACAGCCACGTTTCAAGCGCCTGAATCCACGTCGCTTTCTCGCCTGGCGAGGGAACACGGCCAGCGCCGTATCGACTCCCAGGGTTGTCACGGGTCCGTGATCGGAATATCCAAGCCGCCAACCGACAGACAACGCCGATAAGAGGTCCCCCTCGATGCGACGCCAACTCGCCGGAATTTTGGCCACCGCGGTCATCTCCGCACTCGCCATTCCCGCCCTCGCCTTTGCCGCTCCCGTGGAGTCCGCGCCCGCTTCGGCCGCGCGTATCGACCCGCTGGGCGACCTGATCACCACCGCCCTGGGCGGCGGCCTGCCCGGCTCGGTCGAGTTCACCATGCGGGCGACCATGTACCACGCCGGCGCCAAGGGCATCCGCGCGTTCGACTCGCTGGGCTGCAAGGTCGCGGCCATGCGCACCGTCGCCGTCGATCCCAAGGTGATCCCGCGCCGTACCGTCCTCTTCATCAAGGAAACCGTCGGCCTGCCCATGCCCGACGGCACCACCCACGACGGCTACTGGTACGCCTCCGACATCGGCGGCGCGATCAAGGGCCTGAAGCTGGACCTCTTCAGCGGCTTCGGCGCCAGCTCGATGCGCGCCCTGGGCGGCGTCGACCTCTCCAGCCTGTCGGTCAGCAAGGTCGGCGAATTCAAGGGCTGCCCGCCGCAATAAGCGGCTCCCATCCGCTCATCCCCGCGAAAGCGGGGACCCAAGCTGACTCTCTGCTTGTGGCGCGGACTGGAAATCACCTCCAAACTCGGCTTGGATCCCCGCTGGAGTTTATCCTCGGGCGCGCGCTACGCGCGACCCGGGGGCGGGGATGAGCGGTGTTGGGGGAAAGTATGCGCAAATTGTCGATGGCCCTGTTGGCGGCCACCTTTCTGTGCGCGGCCCCCGCCCACGCCGCTGACGACCTCTCCCGCCTGAAGACCCGGGCCGCCAAGGTCCAGATCATCCGCGACGACTGGGGCATCGCCCACATCCACGGCAAGACCGACGCCGACGCGGTGTTCGGCATGGCCTACGCCCAGGCCGAGGACGACTTCAACCGCGTCGAGACCAACTTCATCACCGCCCTGGGCCGCACCGCCGAGGCCGAGGGCGAGAAGGCGATCTGGGCCGACCTGCGCCAGAAGCTGTTCATCGATCCGGTCGTGCTGAAGGCCGACTACGCCAAGAGCCCAACCTGGCTGAAGGCGCTGATGAACGGCTGGGCCGACGGCCTGAACTTCTATCTGGCCACCCATCCGGACGTGAAGCCGAGGGTCATCACCAAGTTCGAGCCGTGGATGGCGCTGAGCTTCTCGGAAGGCAGCATCGGCGGCGACATCGAGCGCGTGGCCCTGACCCAGCTGGAGGCCTTCTACGGCCAGCGGCAGCTGGCCATGACCGCCGACGAGAAGGGCCTGCTGTTCAAGGAGCCCAAGGGCTCGAACGGCATCGCCATCGCCCCGCAGAACACCCTGGCCGGCCACGCCCTGCTGCTGATCAACCCCCACACCAGCTTCTTCTTCCGCTCGGAGATGCAAGTGGCCAGCGACGAGGGCCTCAACGCCTATGGCGCCACCACCTGGGGCCAGTTCTTCATCTACCAGGGCTTCAACGCCAAGGCCGGCTGGATGCACACTTCCAGCGGCGTCGATGTGGTCGACGAGTTCGCCGAGACGATCGTCGAGAAGGACGGCCAGCGCTTCTACAAGTACGGGAAAGAGCTGCGGCCGCTGAAGAGCGAGGTCATCGCCGTCCCCTACCGAACCGCAGACGGCGCGATGGCGACCAAGCGCTTCACCGTCTTCAAGACCCACCATGGCCCGATCGTCCGGGAGGCCGACGGCAAGTGGATCAGCATCGCCCTGATGAACAAGCCGATGGCGGCGCTGGAGCAGTCGTTCCTGCGCACCAAGGCCACGGACTACGCGTCGTTCATGAAGGTGGCCGAGTTGAAGGCCAATTCCTCGAACAACACCCTGTTCGCCGACAGCAAGGGTCAGATCGCCTATCTGCACCCGCAGTTCATCCCGGTGCGCGACGACCGCTTCGACTACACCAAGCCGGTCGACGGCGCCGACCCCGCCACCGACTGGAAGGGCCTCACCCCGCTGGACAAGGCCCCGCACGTGCTGAACCCGAAGAATGGCTGGGTCTTCAACAGCAACAACTGGCCCTATGGCGCGGCCGGCGACTACAGCCCGAAGAAGGCCGACTTTCCAAAATACATGGACCAGGCCGGCGAGAACCCGCGCGGGCTCCACGCGCCGCTGGTGCTGAAGGACCGCAAGGACTTCACCCTGGGCGGTCTGATCGCGGCGGCCTACGACCCGTATCTGACCGCCTTCGCGCGCCTCGTCCCGACTCTGGTCGCCGCCTACGACGCCGCGCCCGACCCCAAGGTCGCCGAGCAGGTCGCGGCCTTGAAGGCCTGGGACTGCAAGTGGTCGGCCCGCTCCAACGAGACCTCACTGGCCGTGTTCTGGGGCGAGGCGATGTGGGCCAAGGCCGCGCCGGCGGCCAAGGCGGCGGGGATCAGCCCCTACGACTACATGGCCGACAAGATGAGCGGCGCCGACAAGCTGGCCGCGCTGGCGGAAGCGTCGGACCGCCTGACCGCCGACTTCGGCTCGTGGAAGACGCCGTGGGGCGAGATCAACCGCTTCCAGCGCAACGACGGCTCGATCGTCCAGACCTTCGACGATAGCAAGCCCAGCATCCCGGTGGCCTTCACCTCCGCCCAGTGGGGCTCGCTGGCCTCGTTCGGAGCTAAGCGTTATCCGGGAACCAAGCGGTACTACGGCACCCTGGGCAACAGCTTCGTGGCGGTCGTCGAGTTCGGCGACAAGGTCCGCGCCCGCGCCGTCTCGGCCGGCGGCGAGAGCGGCGATCCGGCCTCCCCGCACTTCAACGACCAGGCCCTGCGCTACAGCCTGGGCAACCTGCGCGACGTCTACTTCTATCCGGAAGACGTGAAGGCCCACGCGGTGAAGACCTACACGCCGGGACAGTAAGCCTAAGCCTTCAGCGTCTCCTCGATCCAGTCGAGCCGCAGACGCTGGAGCCGCAAGGCCAGCATCATGCGCGGCCGCTCGATCGGATCGGCGGCCGCGATCTCGCGCTCGTGCGCGGCGATGCTGGCCCGGATCGCCTCGGCGACGCCGTCCAGCGCCTTGCGCCGGGCTTCTGGCTCCAGCCGCAGCCAGATCCCCGACCGCAGGCGGAAAGGGTCGAGGCCCACGCCCGCCGCGCGCTGCGGGTCGGAGGCCCACGCGTCCAGCGCCGCCTCCCCCGCCTCCGTCACCTTCAGCGCCATGGCCTGACGCCCGCCCGGCAGCGGCTCGGACGCGATCAGGCCCGCTGTCTCCAGCCGCTTGATGGCCGGATAGACCGAGCCGGCGCTGCCGCTCCATTCCACCGACGGCGAGCTCTTGAAGGCGCTGCGCACCTGGAACGCGGTCTTGCGGCCGCGATCGCGGATTTCGGACAGCACAGCGCCCTCGAGTTCGGTCAGCATTGCATCTCGCCTTAAATAGTCCTATTCGGACCATACGAAACGGATCATAAGTGGAGTCCTCGATGCGGTCCATGCTGGCGCTACTGGCTGCGGTGCTCCTGATGACGGGGCGAGCCCAGGCGGAGACCCCCACCCAGACTCTCGACGCCTATTACAGCGGCCTGGCCGCGCAGGGCCGGCTGAACGGCGCGGTGCTGGTCGCCCAGGACGGCAAGGTCGTCTACGCCAAGGGCTTCGGCTTCGCGAACTTCGAGGCCCGCGAGCCCAACACCCTCGACACCGAGTTCGAGGTCGCCTCGGTCGCCAAGACCTTCACCGCCACGGCGGTGCTGCAGTTGGTCGAGCGCGGGAAGGTCGACCTCGACGCGCCGGTCGCGCGCTACCTGAAGGACTTCCCCTACCCCGCCGTCACGGTCCGCCGGCTGCTCAGCCATACGTCCGGCCTCGCGGACAAGGACCTGGAAGCGACCATGGCCGCCTACGCGAAGACCATCGCCCCGCGCCCGATGGGCCAGGCCGACCTGGTCCCGGCGCTCAAGGCCGACAAGGTCACATTCCCGCTCCAGCCCGGCCAACGCTGGTGGTACGCCAATATCGGCTACCATCTGCTGGCGCGCCTGGTGGAGACGGTCTCGGGCCAAAGCTTTGACGCCTATGTCCGCGACCACATCGCCCGGCCCGCCCGCCTCAACCACACCTATGTCACCAACGCCGCCCATCCCTCGAAGACCGCGGCCGGGCTCTACGACTACGCGCCCCGCTACGCCGCGACCCGCACCCGGCTGAAGGGCGACGCCTCCAACGTCATGGGCGCGGCGGGCGTAGTGACCACCGTCGGCGACCTGCTGAAGTTCGACCAGGCTTTGCGGGCCAACAAATTGCTGAGCGCCAAGACCCAGGAACTGGCCTACACGCCCGATCGTCTCGCCGACGGCCAGCCGGTCTCGGTCTGGCTCGACATCGGCGGCATGGGTCCGGCCGAGGACGGCCTGGGCTGGTTCATCTTCAAGGACCGCAGCCACGGCAAGGTCGTCTGGCACACCGGCGGCATGCCCGGCTGCGCCACCATCTTCCTGCGCGCCCTGGACGAGAAGCGCACCGTCATCGTGCTGGACAACACCAACAGCGAAGGCCTCTACAAGGCCGGCCTCTCGGCCCTGCGCATCCTGAACGGCGAGCCACCGCTGGACGCGCCGTTGAACCTGGCCCGCCTCTACGCCCGCACCCTGACGGCCCAGGGTCCCGACGCCGCCTTCGCCAAGCTGGCCGCCCTGCGCGACGACACCGCCCACTACGTGCTGCGCGAGAACGACCTGAACAACCTGGCCTACGAAATGCTGGAGGACGGTCGCCTGCCCCAGGCCCTGGAGACCTTCAAGGTCAACGCCGCCCTCTTCCCGGCCAGCGACAATGTCTACAACAGCTATGCCGAGGCGCTGGAGAAGGCGGGCCGGCGCGACGACGCCCTGGCGATGCATCGCAAGGCCGTGGCGCTCAATTCGGACAATCAGGACTCCAGGGCTGCTATCGCGCGCCTGTCGGCCAAACCCTAGATGTCGCCGCCGACGTTGGGCGCGAGCCCCGGCGCGCGGGCGACGTGGATGCCGCACTCGGTCTTTTCCTGGCCCTGCCAGCGACCCGAGCGACCGTCTTCCGACGGCTGGGTGCAGGGCCAGCAGCCGATCGAGGCATAGCCCTGGGCGACCAGCGGGTGGCTCGGCAGGTTGTGCTCGGCGACATAGGCTTCGAGCTCGGCCTTGCCCCAGTTGGCCAGCGGGTTGAACTTCAGCTTGCCGTCGGCCTCCTCGACCACCGGCAGGCTCAGGCGATCGCCGCCGTGGAAGCGCTTGCGGCCGGTGATCCAGCCGTCGAAACCGCCCAGGGCCCGGTCCAGCGGCAGCACCTTGCGGATGTTGCAGCAGCCGTCGACGCTGGTGCGCCACAGGTCCGACTTCGGGTCCTGAGTGGCGAGGTCGGCGAAGGCCGGGCGCAGGTCGCGCACGTCGGTCAGGCCAAAGCGCGCGGCCAGGGTCTTGCGGTAGTCCAGGGTCTGGCCAAACAGCATGCCGGTGTCGAGGAACAGCACCGGGATGTTCGGCGAGACCTGCGAGACCAGGTGCAGCAGCACCGCCGATTCCGCGCCGAACGACGAGACCAGGGCCAGCTTGTCGCCGAGCTGCTCGTAAGCCGCGCGCAGGATCGTCGCCGGATGGGCATCCCGCAGTTCGGCGTCGAGGCGAGCGGCGACGCCGGTGTGAGCACTGGTCTGGTCGTAGGCCACTAGACCGCCCTTTCGTCCAGCGCGATCGCTCTGGCGTCGGCGGCGCGCTGATAGACATGGCGGAAGCGGTTGGCGGCCTTGGTCAGCACCTCGGGCGTCGCGCCGTCCGACGGCTCGAACGCGTCGAAGCCGCAGCGGACCATGAAGCCGACCTGCTCCTGCAGCACGTCGCCCACAGCGCGGATCTGGCCGTCATACTTGAAGCGCTCGCGCAGCAGGCGGGCCGAGGTGTAGGCGCGGCCGTCGCGGAACTTCGGGAAGGCCAGGGCCACCACCGCGATGCGCGGCAGGTCATAGGCCAGGACCTCGATCTCCTGATCCGACTCGATGCGCACGCCGACCCGGCGGCTGTTCGAGGAGAGCAAGGCGTCGCCCTCGGCCTCGAAGCGGGCCAGGGACAGGATCACGTCGCCCGAGTCCGGGATGGCGTCCTCGTCGGTGACGTTGACGAAGGCGTCGTCGGCCCAGCGGGCTTCACCGTTGGCCAGCTCAATCAGCTTGGGCATAGACCGCCTCCTTGAAGGGCTCGAGGCCGACGCGGCGATAGGTGTCGAGGAAGCGCTCGCCGTCGGCGCGGGTGTTCAGATAGGCGCCGACCAGCTGGTCGACGGCCGTGGCGACCTTGTCGGCGGGCAGCGCCGGGCCGAGGATCTTGCCGATCGAGGCGTCTTCCGCGCCCGAACCGCCCAGCGACAGCTGATAGAATTCCTCGCCCTTCTTATCGACGCCCAGGATGCCGATGTGGGCCACGTGGTGGTGACCGCAGGCGTTGATGCAGCCGCTGATCTTGATCTTCAGCTCGCCGACGTTCTCGGCGCGATCGGGATCGGCGAACTGGCGGGCGATGTCCTGGGCGATCGGGATGGCGCGGGCATTGGCCAGCGCGCAATAGTCCAGGCCCGGGCAGGCGATGATGTCGCTGATCAGGTCGATGTTCGGCGTGGCCAGGCCCGCTGCTTCCAGCACCGCGAACACGGTCGGCAGGTCGTCCTGCTTGATGTGCGGCAGGACCAGGTTCTGCACGTGGGTGACGCGCAGGTCGTTCTGGCCATAGCGCTCGGCCAGGTCGGCGACGACCTCCAGCTGGTGGGCCGAGGCGTCGCCCGGCGTCTGGTCGGCGGCCTTCAGCGAGACCTCGACGATCGCATAGCCCGGCTGCTTGTGGGCGCGGACATTGTTGCGCACGAAGCGGGCGAAGGCGCTGTCCTTGGCCTTGGCGACCTCGAACGCTTCCGAGCGGGCCGGCAGGGCCTCGAACGTGGTGGTGGCGAAGGCGGCGCGGATGCGGGCGTATTCGGCGGCGGGCAGGTCGGCGCGCTCGGCGTCGATCTTCTCCCACTCCTCTTCCACTTGGCGCGCGAACTCCTCGGCGCCGAGGGCGGCGACCAGGATCTTGATGCGGGCCTTGTAGATATTGTCGCGGCGGCCGTGGCGGTTGTAGACGCGCAGCACCGCTTCCAGATAGCTCAGCAGACGGTCCGTCGGCAGGAACTGCTTGATGGTCGGGCCGACATAGGGCGTGCGCCCCTGGCCGCCGCCGACGATCACCTCGAAGCCCAGCTGGCCGTCACGGCCCTGGCGCATCAGCAGGCCGATGTCGTGCACCTTGGCCGCCGTGCGGTCCTTGGCGGCGGCGGTGATGGCGATCTTGAACTTACGCGGCAGGTACGAGAATTCCGGGTGCAGGGTCGACCACTGGCGGATCACCTCGGCCCAGACGCGCGGATCGTCGATCTCCTCGGCCGTGGCGCCGGCATAGGGGTCGGACGTGGTGTTGCGGATGCAGTTGCCGCTGGTCTGGATGGCGTGCAGGTCCACCTCGGCCAACTTGTCCAGGATCTCCGGCGCGTCCTTCAGCTTGATCCAGTTGAACTGGATGTTCTGGCGCGTGGTGAAGTGGCCATAGCCCTTGTCGTAGTCGCGGGCGATCTCGGCCAGGCGACGGGCCTGGGTCGGGTTCAGCGAGCCGTACGGGATGGCGACGCGCAGCATGTAGGCGTGCAGTTGCAGATAGAGGCCGTTCATCAGCCGCAGCGGCTTGAACTGGTCCTCGGTCAGCTCGCCGGACAGGCGGCGGGCGACCTGGCCCCGGAACTCGGCCGAGCGGTCGGCCAGGAATTCCTTATCGATGAGGTCGTACTGGTACATGCCCTACTTCCTGCGGATCAGGTCGACGCGGCCGGTCGAGCGCGCCGCGCCCGAGGCGTGACGCAGGGCCTCGACAACGTCGCCGCCTTCAGCCTGCTTGCCATGCGTGGGTTCGTTGGTGGGCCCCAGGGCCCGGATGCGTTCGCGGTAGCTGACCGGGGCCCAGTGGCCTTCGCTCTCGACCAGGTCGATCGGATAGACGTCGACCACCACCTTCGGCTGGCCCTTGCCCGTGGCGACGGCGGTCTCGACCGGTTCGTCGCTGTCGAACAGTTCGGCGTCCCAGAGGTGGTCGACCCACTGGCCGGCCTTCCAGAACACGACCTCGCCGTCGAGCAGGCGGTTGGCGGTGATGGCTTTCATGGACGCGAGCTCCGCTCGAACAGGGCGGGTTGGGAAATCGGATCGATCATCGGCGCGACGTCGGCCATGGCCATCGACTCGCCGACCATCAGCAGCGCCGGGCCCTTCACGCCCTGGGCGGCTTCGGCCAGACCCGACAGCGTGGTGAGCACACGGCGCTCGTCGGCGCGGCTGGCGTTCTCGACGATCAGGGCCGGGGTCGAGCCTTCGCGGCCGGCGGCGGTCAGGCGCTCGGCGATCAGGCCGGCGGTCGAGACGCCCATATAGACGACGACGGTCTGGTTGGGTCGGGCCAGCGAGGCCCAGTCCAGGTCCGGCTCGCCATGGGCCGCGTGACCGGTGACGAAGGTCACGGCCTGGGCCGCGCCGCGATGGGTCAAGGGCGCGCCGGCGCCGGCCGAGGCGGCCAGGGCGGCGGTGACGCCAGGCACGACATGGCAGTCGACGCCGGCCTCGCGGCAGGCCAGCAGCTCCTCGCCGCCGCGGCCGAACAGGAACGGATCGCCGCCCTTCAGGCGCACGACGTTCAGGCCGTCCAGGGCCAGGGCCACGATCAGTTGATTGATGTCGTCCTGCGGCAGGGTGTGGCGCGACTTGCGCTTGGCGACATTGATCCGGCGGGCGCGGCGCGGCGCCAGGTCCAGGATCTCGTCGGAGACCAGGCCATCATGCACCACCACATCGGCGGCGCGCAGGGCGTTGAAGGCGCGGAAGGTCAGGAGGTCCGGATCGCCGGGACCGGCGCCGACCAGCCACACCGCGCCGAGCGCACGGTTGGCTCTTGTACCACCGACAACGACGAGGCCGGGTTTAGCGTTTCGGACCGGCGAGCGGGCCATGCTGTTTAGAACCTCTATCAACGCGCTTGGAATAAAACTCTGGAACGCAAGGCGGGGTCGCCCCTAGAGACGACCCCGCTCGCGTACGCTGTCGAAAAGGGCCAATCCGGCAGCGAACGCTTGCAAACTCGTCGCGAAGGGCTCAATTCGCAAACAAGGACTTCTGCCGGGGCGTTCAGTAAAACTATGGAAAGACCCAACGAGCGTCGCCGCCTGCCGCCGCTGAACGCGCTGCGCGCCTTCGAGGCCGCCGCCCGTCACCTGAACTTCAGCCGCGCCGCCGACGAGCTGTCGGTGACGCCCGGCGCCGTCAGCCAGCAGATCCAGAACCTGGAAGACTATGTCGGCGCGGCCCTGTTCAAGCGCACGCCCAAGGGCCTGCTGCTGACCGACGCGGCCCAGACCGCCCTGCCCGCCCTGCGTGAGGCCTTCGACCGCCTGGCCGAGGCCGCCTCCCTGCTGACCGCCGCCGTCGATGGCCGCCGCCTGACCCTGACCGCCGCCCCCTCGTTCGCCGCCAAGTGGCTGGTGCCGCGCTTGGGCAAGTTCGAGCTGGCCCATCCGCAGGTCGATGTCTGGCTGTCGGCCGGCATGGAGGTCGTGGACTTCGCCACCGGCGAGGTCGACATGGCCATCCGCTACGGCTCGGGCCGCTATCCGGGCCTGGAAGTCATCCGCCTGATGCACGAGACCGTGGTGCCGGTCGCCAGCCCAGAATTGCTGGAAGCCAACGCCCTGGAGCGTCCCGAGGACCTGGCCCACCACATCCTGCTGCACGACGGCTCGCCCGACGCCGACGACAGCTGCCCCGACTGGGCCATGTGGCTGGCGGCGCGCGGCATCCGGGGCGTCGACGGCGCGCGCGGCCCGCGCTTCAACCAGTCCAGCATGGTCATCGAAGCGGCCGCCAACGGTCGTGGCGTGGCCCTGGCCAAGCGCACCCTGGCCCAGGCCGACCTCGACTCCGGCCGACTGGTCATCCCGTTCGAGGCCTCCACGGCGGTCGACTTCGCCTATTACGTCGTCCACCCCAAGGCCAAGGGCCGCCTGCCGCAGGTGAAGGCCTTCGTGACCTGGCTGAAGACCGAGGCCGAGGCGCACGAGGCCGCGCTGCAAACCATGGACAACGGCTCGGGGATTTAAGCCCTTACGGTACTGGTTTCCGGCAGCGGAAACGGCTTAAAGGGGCGCATGAAAATCACGACTCTTAACGTCGACGAGCACCTCGCTCCCGCCGACTGCCAGACCATGGCCGATGTGCGCCAGGGCGTGGACGCCCTGGACCGGGCCCTGGTCCAGCTCCTGACCGAACGTCAGGGTTTCATGGACGCCGCGGCCCGCATCAAGGCCGACCGCAGCAAGGTGTTCGACCGCGCGCGGATCGAGGACGTGGTGGACAAGGTCAAGGCCGCCGCCCGCGAGACCGGCCTGTCGGAAGCCATCGCCGAACCCGTCTGGCGCACGCTGATCGACCGCTGCATCGCGTACGAATACGACAGCTGGGACAAGGCCAAGGGCTGACGGGAAGCGCCCCCTCGCGAGGGCGCTCCCGCTCTTAGTTCCCGTCGATCATCCGGCCCAGGCCGCCGAGGATCGAGCCCTCGCCCTGGTTGCCGCCCTGGTGCTGCGCGGCTTGCATCATGCGGCCGGCCAGGCGTGAGAACGGCAGGGACTGGATCCAGACCTTCCCCGGACCGCGCAGGCGGGCGAAGAACAGGCCCTCGCCGCCGAACAGCACGCTCTTGACGCCGCCGGCCATCACCAAGTCGAAGTCGACGCCCGGCGTGTAGGCCGCCAGACAGCCCGTATCGACGTGGAGCTCCTCGCCCGGCGCCAGCTCGCGCTCGACCAGCGTGCCGCCCATCTGGACGAACACCCAGCCGTCGCCTTCCAGGCGCTGCATGATGAAGCCTTCGCCGCCGAACAGGCCGGTCATCATCCGCTTCTGGAAGTGTATGCCGATCGACACGCCGCGCGCGGCGGCCAGGAAGCTGTCCTTCTGGCAGATCAGCGTCCCGCCTAGCTGACCCAGGTTCAGCGGCAGGATGGTGCCCGGCGTCGGCGAGGCGAAGGCCACGCGCGCCTTGCCCTGGCCCGTGTGGGTGAAGACGGTGGTGAACAGGCTTTCGCCGGTCACCAGGCGCTTGCCCGCGCCCAGCAGCTTGCCCATGAAGCCGCCGCCCTGGTCGGCCGAGCCGTCGCCGAACACGGTGGTCATCTGGACGCTGGCGTCCTTCCAGACGAAGGCGCCGGCCTCGGCCACGGCGCTCTCGCCGGGATCCAGCTCGATCTCGACGAACTGCAGGTCCTCGCCCTTGATCTCGAAGTCGATGTCGTCGGCGACGCTGGCGCTGCGGGTGTGGCTCCAGGGGCTGGGGGGCATGGAAAGGGACTCCTCATCTTGGGGAACACCGTTCTAGCCAGCCTCTCGCCGCCGCGCCAATGAAGCATCCTTCACATGGAAACCACAGGTGGCGCCCGTCGGCGGGAATTGGCCAGACGGTAGCGTTGCCTTTTAGCCGCACCTGCGCGCCTTCGTTGACGTTCGGTCAAGTCAGAGGTCGCCAGTTGGCCTTACCATCCATCTGATAATTGGCGACCAAATCGGCCGAAGTGATGCCCATATTGGGTTTATTCGACTGTTTTCCCTGACAATTCAAAGCACAGACCACCTCAACCCCTGATCGCAAGATCGGCGCAGACCGACCTATCCGCAGCCTCAGGTTTGGCCTGACCAAGTGGTCGCCACCTTTGCGTAAGTGGCATTACCAATTATTGACATCCCCCCGAACTGGTCGGATAAGTCGTCACAAGGGCGCCATATCAGTGCGCCGGGGGAGGCAATCTCATGAACCATGCTCGCAACACGTTCGTTTTCCGCGCCGCGCTGCTGGCGTCGTGCGCCGCTCTGGCCGTCGGCTCGGCCGCCCAGGCCCAGGACGCGGCCGGCGACAAGAAGGCCGATACGGACACCATTGAAGCCGTCGTTGTCACCGGTTTCCGTCAGGCCTACGCCAACGCCATCTCGACCAAGCGCGAGACCCTGGAAATCTCGGACGGTATCTCGTCGGACGGCCTGGGCCGCTTCCCGGACCTGAACGTCGGTGAAGCCATCCAGCGCATTCCGGGCGTCCAGATCAACCGCGAGGCCGACAGCCGCAACGCCACGATCAGCCTGCGCGGCCTGCCCGGCACCTTCGCCCGCACCACCCTGAACGGCGGCGCGTTCGCCGATCCGATCCTGAACGGCTCGACCCCGCTGGGCGCCTTCAACTCGGACATCTTCACCGCCATCAACGTCATCAAGTCGCCGTCGGCGTCCAACCTGGCCGGCGGCCTGTCGGGCAATGTCGACCTGCGCATCAACCCGGCCCTGTCGCGCAAGGACGGCGGCTTCGCCAAGGTCTCGTACGAGTACAACGACCTGGGCAACCTCGGCAGCCCGCTGGCCTCGCTGGGTTACAACAAGCACCTGAGCGACGACTTCGCCGTGTTCGGCGTGGTGGCCTGGAAGGCCGAGAAGTTCCGCCGCGACTCGATCACCGTGAACTCGTGGGGCAACAAGCTGGGCGCCATCCAGGTCGGCAACCAGGCCGCCGCCGGCGCCAACCCGGTCTATGACGCCCTGCTCGCGGCCAATCCGGGCGGCGTCTATTATCCCAGCCAGACCCGTCAGCTGGTGAAGTTCAACCGCGGCACGACCCTGTCGTCGGCCGGCGGCTTCGAATGGCGCATCAACGACCAGTGGAAGCTCGGCGCCAACGCCTTCATCACCCGCCGCAAGCTGGATGAGGCCACCAACAACCTGCTCTATATCGACGCGGGTCCGGGCAACGGCACCAACACTGGCCTGACCGCCACCTCGGCGGTCGCCAAGATCACCGACATCGGCACGCCCTACGTCGTGCAGACGCCGAACGGTCCGCGCGCCTACATCAACAAGTTCAAGGCCGAGAACATCAACACGTTCGACTCGGTCCGTTCCGAGCCGGCCACCAACCAGACCTGGGCCTTCAACCCGACCCTGGAATTCAAGAACGACCAGTGGAAGGCCACGGCCAACGTGACCGTGTCGAAGGCCAAGGCCCTGGCCAACCAGATCGAGTTCGACGTCGTCCAGAACCCCTATCGCAACCTCGGTTCGGCGGGCTTGAACGGCATCGTCACCACGGTGAACCTGGGCGGCACGGACCTGGCGAACTACGCCGCGACCCTGGTCACGCCGCACGCCACCCACCTGCCGACCAGCCCCTTCGTGATCCCGGCCACCCCGGCCGCGACGACCCAGGCCAGCGCCCAGATGCCCGGCCAAGCCGCGGGCACCGCCGGCGACAAGTTCGGCGTCACCGGCACCAATGGCGAAGCGGACAACGTCCTGAACGCGGCCCAGCTGGACTTCGACCGCTCGCTGGACAGCTCGTTCTTCACGAACCTGCAGTTCGGCGGTCGCGCCGAGCACAACAAGTTCACGTCCGTCGGTTCGCGCAACACCGCCCTGGGCGCCCAGACCCAGAACATCACGGCCGACATGGCCTCGCAGCTGTCCTACGCCAACGACTTCTTCGGCGGTAAGGCCGGCGGCCCGACGACCAACTGGATGAACGTCGACGTCAACCGCATCCTGAAGGCGATCACCCCGGTCAACACGGGCGTCCGCAACACGACGACCAACCCGAACGGCCTGCCCGACCAGTTCACCCTGGGCGCGCCGGGCGTGTTCCTGACGCCCTACGGCGTGGTCAACAACTACACCGACGGCAACTACTGGAATAACAACTTCAGCAACCAGAACGACGTCTTCTCGGCGTACGCGGCGGCCAAGTTCAAGACCGACCTGTTCAGCATCCCGGTGCGCGGCACGGTCGGCATGCGCTACGAATATACCGAGCAGGAAATCGTCGCCCTGAACTGCAAGAACTGCGCGGCCGGCCCCGCCGCCCTGCCGGGCGCGATCAACCACTCGCTGTCGACCCAGACGACCAAGAACAACTACGACTACTGGCTGCCCTCGGCCATCTTGGTCGCCGACCTGCGCGACGACCTGATCTTCCGCGCCGCCGCCTACCGCACCTATGTCCGTCCGCAACCGCGCGACAACGTGCCGACCACCTTCCTGCAGGCTCCGGTCGACCCGAACATCGACCCGGTGTTCACGGTCACGCTCGGCGCCACGGACATCAAGCCCTACACCTCCGACTCGTATGACATGTCGCTGGAGTGGTACAATCGTCCGGGCGGCCTGATCTCGATCGCGGCCTACCGCAAGGAGATCAAGGGCTATATCGGCCCGATCACCGACCAGTCGGTGCTCTGCCCGGCCAACGGCTTCCCTAACCTGGACGTCAACCTCGGCACGCTGACGGTCGACCGCAGCAGCGGCACGCCCAAGTGCATGAGCTCGCTGGCGTTCAACATCAACGGCGCGACCAAGTTCGCCCAGGTCAATGTCAGCGGCAAGACCAACCAGTCGCCGATGACGGTCACGGGCTTCGAGTTCAACATCCAGCAGAACCTCGACTTCCTGCCGGGCTTCTGGAAGAACTTCGGTGGCGCGTTCAACTACTCGTACACCAAGATCGACGGCACCGACACGGCGGGCAACAAGATCACCCTGCCCAGCGTGTCGAAGAACAACCTGAACCTGATCGGCTACTACGAGTCGACCAAGTTCGGCGTCCGCCTGGTCTACAACTGGCGCGACAAGTACGACCTGGCCGCCGGCAACTCGTTCGTCGGCGACGCCCGCACCGTCAAGGCGCGCAGCCAGCTGGACGCCTCGGCCTCGTACAACCTGACTGAATCCCTGACGGTCTCGGTCGATGCGTTCAACCTGACCGACGCGACCCGTTCGGAATACGAGAACGACCCGATGCTGCCCCGCCGCATCGACTACGACGGCCGCACCTACCAGGTGACCATGCGCGCCAAGTTCTAAGCGCTACGAACGACCCTCTCTCCTGCGTGGGGCCGAAGCACTGCTTCGGCCCCTTTTTCTTTGTCAGCCCTTCAGCGACCGCAGGGCCTGTTCGTGGGCGTAGGCGGCGATGTCCATCAGGGCGACGTCCAGGGCCGTCCTGACGGCTTCCAGGCTGTCCTGGCCCGCCTCGCAGCGTTCGCAGACCTCGCCCAGCTGGAAGGCCCCTACACCGCGGGCCGCGCCCTTGACGGTGTGGACGGCGTCCTGCCAGCCGGGATGGGTCGGATCCAGCATCGGAGTCCACAGCGCGGCCTGCTCGCGGAACAGCGCCAGCACCTCGTCGACGACCCCGGAATCCCCGGCCGCGAACCCTTCCAGGTAAGCGAAATCAACGGCTCCGCTAATATCTCGTCTGGCCATGAAAAAAGCGCTTGCGCTCCCAAAATCATTGCGTATGTTCCGCGCCTCGCCGCCAGGGCTCGCAAGTGCTTCGGACCGTCGAATGGGTGTATAGCTCAGTTGGTAGAGCAGCTGACTCTTAATCAGCGGGTCGTAGGTTCGAATCCTACTACACCCACCATTCTCCTAAAATTTGAACGGCTTAGAAGCTTCCCCTCCGGGGACCCACGGCTTCGCGCGCGCTGAAAACAGCACAGCGGCGACCGATGGCCGCCGCTGTAAAAAGCATCTGAATTGTCCGGGTCGCTCCGATTTGGAAGCGCCCCGGGAGGCCGGCCTCAGCGACGGGTTCCGAGGATTTCCATGCGGGTCACCTGCACGCCGCCATCAGCCAGCTCCGGCAGTTTGGCGAACCAGGCCTGGACGTGGGGCGTGGCGTTGTGGGCCTCGAAATCGGCCTGGGTGGCGAAGATCTCGTAGAAGATGAAGTGACCCGGCTTCTCGCGGTCTTCCTGCAGGAAGTAGACGAGGTTGTGGGGCTCGGCGCGGACCTTGGCGATCAGGGGCAAGGTGGCTTCGCGCAGCGCCTGCTCCTTGCCGGGCTTGGCCTGGACGCGGGCGACCACCGCATAGGCCTCGGCGGGGATCTGGGCGTAGTGGACGCCGGTGGAGTCCGACGCGGCGGCCGGAACGGCGGTGGCGGAAAGCAGCATGGCGAACATCAACCCCGTGGCTGAAAGCAGGCGCATCACAAATCTCCCTGAGATTGGCGGTTACTTCGTGGCGGCGCGGCGGGCGGCCAAGGCGTCGTCGAAGGTCTTCTTGACCGGTCCCAGGGCCTGGACGAACTCCAGCTGCTCGCCCTCCGGACCCCGGCAGTAGATCAGCCGCCAGCCGTTGGACTTGCCCTCGGTGATCGGGTTGGAGTTGGCGTCCAGCGGGGCGGCCTTGCGGTCGGCTTCCGACGACACGGTGACCACGCGGTTGGCGCGGACCTGGGTCATGCCCCGACGCGCGGCCTCGGCCTCCAGGTCGCGGATGAAGATGTTGAAGTCGGCGTCGTCGCGGATGTGGAAGCAGATGTGCATCATCCGCGGGAAGGCCGGGCTCATATGGTCCAGCGGCTCGGCGAAGGCGTTGGGCCCGCCCATCGGCTGGTCGGCGTCGCGATATTGCAGCAGCTCGATCACGACGTTGTCGAACTGGACGAAGCGCACGTCCAGGCGCTGAGCCCCGCCGCGCAGGTCGGGCACGCCCCGGGCGCGCGGGTTCACGTGCCGGTCGCGGGCGTCGATCTCCTCGGCGGTCAACAGCGTGTTGTGGATCCGCTCGCCCTGGAAGTCGCCGTCGCGCAGCACCTCCGTGCCGCCCAGCACCTCGGTGTAGAAGGCGAAGGCGCGCTCCATGTTCTGGACCGTCAGCCCGAAGTGCTGGACGCCCTGCAGACGCGCGCCCAGGGCGCCGTCGACGATCCGCTTGGCGTGGACGCGGGTCCCGTCCTGGGCCGCGGCCGGCGTGGCGGCGGCGCCAAGGGCTACGGCGCCCGCGACGCGAAGGACGTCCCGGCGCTCCAGGCCGGCAGGGTCTTGTTGATCGCTCATCCTCGGCTCCTCTGTCCCGGTCGCTGGAGGGGCCAGCGCCATGTGATGAGCCTGCGTCCGGCGCGGGAAGCTGACGAGTTAAGCGAGGTAAAGACCGGTCCTTACCGCGCTTTACCGGGACGCTGCCGGCGCCTCGCCGGCCTGGCGCAGGCGTTTGGAGGCGTAGTGCCGTTCGGCGTTCAGCATGACGTAGGCCAGCCGGCCCGCCACGAAGCGCGGCTGGAGCAACGACTTGCTGGCCAGGTTGCCGACGCAGCGGGCGACGTCTTCCGGAGCCAAGCCCGCGCCACCCGCCGCCGCGATCGCCTCCTCGCAGGTGAAGGCGCGGGTGAACACCGAGGCCAGCCGGAACACGGCCGCCTCGGAGTCCGAAAGCAGGCGATAGCTCCATTCGATGGCGGTCATCAGCCCCTGCTGCCGCAGCGGCGCGGCGCGCGGGCCATAGGCCAGGATGTCGAAGTCCTGCGCCAGGCGGGCCAGGATGACGGCCGGCGAATGCTGGGCCACGTGCAGCGCCGCCAGCTCGATGGCCAAGGCGACGCCGTCCAGGCGCCGGCAGATGCCCGCGATGAACGGGATGTCGGCCTCCTCCAGGTCGTAGCCCGAGGCGGTCCGCGCCCGGTCGACGAACAGCGCGATCGACGGATTGGCCATGGCCGCGTCCAGGTCGATCAGGTTGTCCTCGGGATAGGCCAAGGTCGCCAGACGGCGAAGATTTTCCGAGCGGTAGCCCAGGGGCTCGCGCGCCGTGCACAGGACCGCGACGTCCGGCAGGCGCGTCCGGATCTGGTCGACGACAAGACCGATCGCGCTGGAGAGATGCTCGCAGTTATCGAGGACCAGTAGCCGGCTGCCCCGGCTCAGGCCGTCCAGGATCGCCGACAGCGGATCGGATGCGCTTGCGCCCAAGCCCAGGGCGGCGGCGATCAGGGGCGCGACCAGGCGCGGGTCCGCCGTCGCGGTGAAGTCGATGAAGGCCGCGCCGTGCTCGTAGCGCCAAGCCAAGGTCCGCGCGACCTCGACGGCCACGGCGGTCTTGCCCACGCCTGCGGGCCCAGTGAGGGTCATGGAACCCGTCGTGACGAGATCCTGGGTCAGCCCGGCGACCTCCGTGGCCCGGCCGAACAATCGCTTGGGCGGCGGCAGACCTTGCGTCTTGCGCGCCGGGGCCGTCTCGCCGCTCAGCGCATCGATGTCCGTCTCGCCACGGACCTTGGCGACGAAGCGATAGCCGCGCCCCGGGATGGTGGCGATGTAGGCGGTCGCGGCCTGGTCGCAGCCCAGGGCGCTGCGCAGCGCGCTGATATTGACCTTCAGATTGCTCTCGTCGACGAAGGTGTTGGGCCAGGCGAAGCGGATCATCTCTTCCTTGCTGACCACCTCGCCGGCGTGCTCGACCAGGATCAGCAGCAGGTCCAGCGCCCGCGATCCAAGACGAACCGGCTCGGAGCCCCGCAGCAGCAGCTGACGGCCTGGCGCCAGCCGGAAGTCGCCAAAGCGATAGGCCTTCTCGGGCCGGCTCGCGGGCGTCGCCTCCAGGTTCCGACGCGCGCTGGACGGCGCGCTGAGGGCCGAGACGCCGGTCATGACTTCACGCGGTTCATCGCACCCCTCCTTGTCGTCGCACCATGATGTCGCCCCGCGCCACAGTGGAAAGTTCGGATGGGGCGCCCCGCCATCCCTCGATCGAGCGCCGCCCCTCGGTCATCGCGAGGATCGCGAGCGGACCCGGACCCGCCCCCACACGCGCGCATCGATGGAGAAGGCCCCCGGTCCCGTCAGGATCAGGGCGGCCAGGCCGCCGATGATCGCGATCGTCTGCGGTCCGAGCACGACCAGCGCCAAGGCGCCGGCCAGCGCGCTCCATCGCATCCCGACGCCCAGGACCAGCGATACGCAGAGCGCCGCCAGCAGCCACTGAGCGTGACCGCCGAGGTCCGGAAGGCGACAGAGCGCCAGGGTCGCTCCAGCCATGGAAAGGCGCAGCACCGCCAGCCCCGCGCCGAGCAGTCCGTCAGGGTAAGCCGGAGCCGTCATTTTCATCGGACGGTCTTGGACCCTGGCTTCTCCCTAGGGAACGCCCGATCGAGGTAGTCTAAGCTCCCCCAATCTGGGGATGCCTTTCGCCCCCTCGCAGAACAGTGTTTCATGAGCGGAACGACCACGGGGGTGGGTATGGCGTCAGGACTTATTCGATTGTGGCGAGGCCTGCTGGCGGCGCTGCTGTGCCTGGCCGGCGCCTGCGAGGTCGCCGCCCAGCCCTATCCGCTGTCCATGGGCCAACTGAAGCACGAGAGCTGGACGCGCGACGACGGCGCCCCCTCGGTGCCGCACGCCATGGCGGAAACCGCCAACGGCATGCTGTGGATCGCCAGCCGCGAAGGACTGTTCCGCTTCGATGGCCTGTCGTTCGAGGCCATGGACGCGGATGTCGATCGCGAGAAGTACGGCCAACCCCGCAAGCTCCAGGTCGGACGCGATGGCGCGGTCTGGGTCTGGTACTCGAAGGGCTGGGTCGGCCAGTTCCGCCAGGGCCGCCTCACCTTCATCGAGGCGCCGGACTATTCGGGCGAGGTCATCACCTTCACCCTGACCCGCGACGGCGCGCTGTGGGTCGGCATCGCCCAGATCGGCCAGCCGTTCATGCGGTACCAGAACGGGCGCTGGGACAAGGTCTCGCCGAACCCCGAACGGCAGATGCTGTTCTACACCCTGGAGTCCGCCGACGGGGCCTTCTGGATCGCCTACAACAAGTCGGTGCTGCGCCGGGCGCCGAACAGCGCGAAGTTCGAGCGCGTCGATACGCCCACGGGCGTCGGCGGGGCGCTGGCCATCGATCCGGCCGGCAGCGTCTGGGTCGTGCGCCCGGACAGCGGGGCCCGGCTCAGCGGCCCGGGCGGACGCTGGCCCGCGCAGCCCTCCAGGGCGTTCCACTGGAAGAGCGACGACCCGGCCTGGATCGGCGTTGCGTTCGACAGGAACGGCAACCTCTGGACCAAGGGCCGGGATTTCGGGCGGGTCCCGGGCCTCGTCCAGGCCGAACAAGCCGGCAAGGCTGACCCCGTCTATGAACGGGGCGAGCGATCGCTGATGTCCTCGCCGCGACCGTCGCTGATCTATGTCGATCGCCGCGGGACCCTGTGGTACGGCGGCCCCCGCAGCATCGACCACTTCAGCACGCCCAGCATCGTCGTCGAGCCGGAGATGACCGCGACCGCGCGGTACGGCGACCAGTTGCTCACCGCCTCCTCCGGGGCCGTCTACATCGCCCAGAGCGACGCCCTCTACCGGGTCGATCCGGGCAAGCCCCCGGTGCGCCTCTTCGACATCACCGACCCGAAGGCGATCTGCGAGGATCGTGACCAGTCGATCTGGGTCGCCTCCCTGGACAAGATCATCCGGGTCCAAGGCGACAAGCGGACCGAGTTCCCGGCCCCGCCCAGCGAGACCAGCTTCTACGATTGCGGCCCCGACTCCACGGGACGGTTCTGGCTGCCCGCCTCCACCAACGGCCTGTATTGGCGCGAGGGCGCGAGCTGGCGCTCGATCCCGGCCAAGGATCTTTCAGCGGACGCCGATCCGGCCCTGCTGGTGAGGGATCCCCGGGGTCAGCTGTGGACGATGACCGATCCCTCGACCCTGACCCGGCTTGAAGGCCGGCTGGCCGAGACGCGGTCGCTGGACCCGATCCTGAAGACGACTGACGGGATAACCGCGATGCTCGCCACCGCCCGGGGCATCTTCCTCTCGGGTCGGGACGGCGCGGCGCTGGTCTCCACGAGCGGCATGGCCAAGACCCAGGCCAAGGTGCTGCGCTATGTAAGCGGGCTGGCCCAGACGCCCGAGGGCGACACCTGGCTGTTCGGCTCGGGCGGCCTTTCGCGGGTCAGGACCACCGATCTGGACAAGGCCTTCGCCGACCCCGCCTTCGGGCTCAAGGGGCGGGCCTTCAGCTATGAGGATGGGCTGCCGAACGGTCCCAACGCCCAGAACTACCGGACCATGACCCGGGGCGGCGACGGTCGCCTGTGGTTGGCCACGATCGACGCGATCGCCTGGCTCGATCCCGCCCACCTGCCGACCAATCGCGACCCGCCTGGCGTGGCGATCACCTCGCTGACCAGCGGCGAGACCACGATCAAGGACCCCACGAAGATCAGGCTGAAGGCCGGGTCCTCGGACATCACCATCGGCTTCTCGGCGATCAACCTGACCATGCCCCGGCGGGTCAAGGTGCAGTACCGGCTGGAGGGCCACGATGCGCAGTGGGTCGATCCCGGGGCGCGCCGGCAGGCGTTCTACACGAACCTAGCGCCGGGAACGTATCGCTTCCACGTCATCGCGGCCAATGAGGACGGGGTCTGGAACAAGACGGGCGCCGACCTCGAGGTGACGATCCCGCCGACCTTCCTGCAATCGCTGTGGTTCAAGCTGCTGATCGTGGTGGCCTTGGCCCTGCTGGCCTGGGCGCTCTACAGCCTGCGCCTGCGCCAGGTCGCGGCCGCGCTGGAGACCCGCTTCCAGGTTCGCACCGCCGAACGCGAGCGTATCGCGCGGGAACTGCACGACACCCTGCTGCAGGGCTTCCAGGGCCTGATGCTGCGGTTCCAGGCCGTATCGAACCGGCTGGCCGGCGACGACCCGCTGCGCCAGGACATCGACCAGGCCCTCGATCGCGCGGACGGCGTCCTGGCCGAAGGGCGCTCCCGCGTCCGCGACCTGCGCAGCGAGGCGGCGCGCGCCGACCTCGCCGAAGCGCTGGTCGATCTCGTCGGCGACTTCGGCGACGGGCCGCCCATCGAGCTGGTTATCGAAGGCGCCGCGCGGGCCACCGTGCCGCTGGTCAGCGAGGAGATGCTGCGGATCGCCGAGGAGGCGCTCCGCAACGCCGTCGCCCATGCCGAGGCCTCGCGGATCTCCGTCCGGCTGACCTTCGGTCGCGGACGCCTGGCGCTGTCCATCGCCGACGACGGCGTCGGCCTGCCGGCGAGCGTGCGGGAGGCGGGCGAACGCGAGGGCCATTTCGGCCTCAAGGGCATGCGCGAACGGGCCGAGCGCGCGGGCGGGCGACTGACCATCGCGACTCGCCCTAAGGGCGGCACCGAGATCGAGGTCCAGACACCGGCCAGCGCCGCCTATGTCGACGGCGCGCGGGCGTGGGGCTGGCTGCGCGATCTCGGCGTCTGGAGTTCGAGGCCACGATGAGCGACCGCCCTATCCGCGTGCTGTCCGTGGACGACCACGCCGTCCTGCGCGAGGGGATCGCGGCCCTGGTCGGACCGCGGGACGACATGGTCATCGTCGGCGAATGCGAGGACGGCCAGCAGGCCGTCGAGGCCTTCCAGCGGCTGCGGCCGGACGTGACCCTGATGGACCTGCAGATGCCGGTGATGAGCGGGCTGGACGCCATCGTCGCCATCCGCGAGATCGCCCCCGAGGCCCGCATCGTCGTCCTGACCACCTACCAGGGCGACGTCCAGGCCGTGCGCGCCCTCAAGGCCGGGGCCAGCGGCTACCTACTGAAGTCGTCCCTGCGTCACGAGCTGCTCGAGACCATCCGCCTGGTCCACGCCGGCCGTCGCTTCGTCCTGCCCGAGGTGGCGCAGGAGATCGCGGTGCACGCCGCCGAGGAGCCGCTCAGCGCCCGCGAGATCGCCGTGCTGGAATGCATCGCCGCCGGCGGCGCCAACAAGATCATAGCCCACCGGCTGTCCCTCTCCGAGGAAACGGTGAAGGCGCATATCCGCAGCATCTTCTCCAAGCTGGACGTCAACGACCGGACCCAGGCCGTGACCACCGCGCTGCGCCGGGGCATCATCGCGCTCTGATCCAGACCTTGCCAGGTCAAGCTTGGCTGGCCCAAGTAGGGGCTTTCCAGCTTACAGGGCTTCGAGGAACGACATGACCGCATTTCAGAACCTCGGCCGACGCGGCTTCCTGGCCGGCGCTGCTGCCGGCGCGGCCGCCCTGGGTGCTCCGGCCTGGGCGCAGCCGGCCAAGAAGATGACCGACGGCGTCGCCTTGATCGGTCCGGCCGAGCGCCAGTCGCGGCTGGAGCGGGCTCAAGCCCTGATGGTGAAGCTCGGCCTGTCGGCGATCGTCACCGAGCCGGGCTCGTCGCTGGACTACTTCACCGGCGTGCAGTGGAGCCGCAGCGAGCGGCCGTGCCTGGCGATCATCCCGCGCGAGGGCCAGATCGGCATGGTCGTGCCGAAGTTCGAGGAGCCCTCGATCCGCCAGAGCCTGGGCGTCCCGGCCGAGGTCCGCCCGTGGGAAGAGGACGAGAGCCCCTACGCCATCGCCGCCGGCCTGCTGGCCGACCGCAAGCTGGCCTCGGGCAAGATCGGCACCGAAGAGACGATCCGCACCTTCATCGTCGAGGGCCTGAGCGCCGCCCTGCCCTCGGCCCAGGTCGTGTCGGGCGCGGCAGTGTTCCGCGGTTGCCGGATGATCAAGACGCCGGCCGAGCTCGCTTTGATGCAGGTCGCCGCCGACATCACGGTGGCGGCCCTGCGCCACACCCACGCCAACGTCAAAGCCGGCATGGGGCCCAAGGACATCGGCGCCCTGATGGCCGAATTCACGGGCAAGCAAGGCGCGCGCGTCAGCTTCAACCTGATCCTGATCGGCGAGGCCTCGGCCTATCCGCACGGCTCGCGCCAGCCCCAGGTGCTGGGCGAAGGCCAGGTCGTGCTGATGGACTGCGGCTGCAATGTCGGCGGCTACGAGTCGGACATCTCGCGCACCTTCGTGTTCGGCGAGCCCACCGCCCGCCAGCGCAAGGTCTGGAACGACGTCGCCAAGGGCCAGCAGGTGGCGTTCGAGGCCGCCCAGATCGGCGTCGAGGCCGGCTCGGTCGACCGCGCCGTCCGCGCCTACTACGAGACCCTGGGCTGGGGCCCGCGCTACAAGCTGCCCGGCCTGTCGCACCGCACCGGCCACGGCATCGGCATGGACGGCCACGAGCCCGTGAACTTCGTGATGTCGGAGACCACCAAGCTGGCGGCCGGCATGTGCTTCTCGGACGAGCCGGGCATCTACATCCCCGGCGAGTTCGGCGTGCGGCTGGAGGACTGCATCCACATGACGCCGCAAGGGCCGCAGTGGTTCAGCAAGCCCCCGACCTCGCTCGACAAGCCGATAGGCTGATCTGAGCGCTCGACCTCGAAAATTATGGCGACTTTCCGACATCCAAAGCGGAGCCATATCGAGGCTCGATCATTTCAGACCTGCAAACCGGCGCACATGTTCGGCCTCTAGGGGACTCCAGGTCCGTCTGCTCATGACGGCGCGTTCCCTATGGGCGGCCAGTCGCGCCGCCCGCTCACGCCGCGCCGCGCGCGGCCGTTCGAAGGCTGACGATGACTGACTTTCACGCCCCGCGTACGCCCCCGCGCCGCCGGACGCTGATCCTTGGCGGACTGATCGCGATCCTGGCCCTGGCCGGCGTGGTCTGGCTGGCCTGGACCCTGCTGCACGGCGACAAGGGTGAAGGCGGCGCGGGCGGCGGTCCCGGCGGCGGCTTCGGCGGTGGCGGCGGTCGGCGTGGTCCGGCCAGCACGGTGGCGGTGGCCACGGCCAGCGCCACGGACCTGCCGATCGTCATCGAGGCCCTGGGCACGGTGAAGCCCGCCGCGACCGTCACGGTGCGCCCGCAGGTCGGCGGCACGATCACCCAGGTGATGTTCCGCGAAGGCCAGAACGTCCAGCGCGGACAGGCCCTCGTCCAGATCGATCCCCGCCCCTACCAGATGTCGCTGCTGCAGGCGCAGGGCAACCTGACCCGCGACCAGGCCCAGCTGACCACCGCCAAGCTGACCCTGACCCGCTACCAGACCCTGCTGGCCCAGGACTCGATCGCCCGCCAGGAGGTCGACAACCAGGCCGCCACGGTCAAGCAGCTGGAAGGCACCGTCATGTCCGACCAGGCCGCCGTCGGCACCGCCCGCCTGAACCTCGGCTTCGCCCGCATCGTCGCGCCCGTCTCGGGTCGTGTGGGCCTGCGCGTCACCGACGTCGGCAACTATATCGGCGCGGGAGACGCCAACGGCGTGGCCGTGATCACCACCGTCTCGCCGATCGACGTCGAGTTCACCGTCCCGCAAGACGACGTGCCGCGCATCGCCGCCCGCCAGGGCCGCGCCAACGTCCCCGTCACCGCCTTGGACCGCACCCGTAGCCAGACCCTGGATCGCGGCAGCTTCTCGACCCTGGACAACCTGGTCGACACCGGCACCGGCACGGTGAAGGCCAAGGCCCGCTTCCCGAACAGCGGCAACACCCTGTTCCCCAGCCAGTTCGTCAATGTCCGCATGGAGCTGGACACCATCAAGGGCGCGATCGTCGTCCCCGCCACGGCCGTGCGCCAGGGCAGCGACGGCTCGTTCGTCTGGCTGCTGAACGACGACCACACCGTCACCAAGACCGCCGTGAAGACCGGCCAGGCGACCGGCGTCCAGGTGCAGATCACCGAGGGCCTGAAGGCCGGCGACAAGGTCATCACCGAAGGCGGCGACCGCCTGCGCGACGGCGGCAAGGTCCAGCTGCCGGGCGCCCGTCCGCAAGGCCAGGGCAAGGGTGAAGGCAAGGGCAAGGGCCAGCGCCACAAGCGTGACGGCGCCCAAGCTGGCGCCCAGGGTCAAGGCGGTGGCGAAGGCCGTCGTCAGCGTCCGGAATAGCCCGGAAAGCTGGCGATGAACCCCTCGCGTCCCTTCATCCAGCGGCCGGTCGCCACGGCCCTGTTCATGGCGGCCATCGTCCTGGCCGGCCTGGTCGGCTTCCGGCTGCTGCCGCTGTCGGCCCTGCCCCAGGTCGACTACCCCACCATCCAAGTCCAGACCCTGTACCCCGGAGCCAGCCCCGAGGTGATGAGCCAGACGGTCACCGCCCCGCTCGAACGGCAATTGGGCGAGATGTCGGGCCTGGCCCGGATGAGCTCGGTCAGCACGGCCGGCGCGTCGGTCATCACCCTGCAGTTCAATCTCGGCGAGACGCTGGACGTCGCCGAGCAGGAGGTGCAGGCCGCCATCAACGCCAGCGGCTCGCTGCTGCCGGCCGACCTGCCCGCCCCGCCGGTGTACGCCAAGGTCAATCCGGCCGACGCGCCGGTCCTGACCCTGGCCATCACGTCGGACACCCTGCCGCTGACCGAGGTGCAGAACCTCGTGAATACCCGCCTGGCCCAGAAGATCAGCCAGGTCTCGGGCGTGGGTCTCGTGTCGCTGTCGGGCGGCCAGCGCCCCGCCATGCGCATCCAGGCCGACACGCAAGCCATGGCCAGCTATGGCCTGACCCTGTCGGACGTGCAGACCGCGATCAGCGCCAGCAACGCCAACAGCGCCAAGGGCAGCTTCGACGGCCCCACGCGTAGCTACACGATCAACGCCAACGACCAGTTGCTCAGCGTCGAGGACTACCGCTCGCTGATCGTCAGCTACAAGGATGGCGCGCCGATCCGCCTGAGCGACATCGCGCAAGTCGTCGAGAGCGCCGAGAACACCCGCCTGGGCGCCTGGGCCGACAAGACCCCGGCCATCATCGTCAACGTCCAGCGCCAGCCCGGCGCCAACGTCATCAAGACGGTCGACGCCATCAAGGCCAAGCTGCCCGAGCTGCAAGCCGGCCTGCCCGCCACCCTGGACGTCCAGGTGCTGGCCGACCGCACCACCGGCATCCGCGCCTCGGTGCACCACGTCGAGATGGAGCTGCTGCTGGCCGTGGCGCTGGTGGTGCTGGTGATCTTCTTCTTCCTGCACAGCCTGCGCGCGACGGTGATCGCCAGCCTGGCCGTGCCGATCTCGCTGATCGGCTCGTGCGGGGTGATGTACCTGATGGGCTTCTCGCTCAACAACCTCAGCCTGATGGCCCTGACCATCGCGACCGGCTTCGTCGTCGACGACGCCATCGTCATGATCGAGAACATCACCCGCCACCTCGAGAAGGGCGAAAAGCCCATGGCGGCGGCGCTGAAGGGCGCGCGCGAGATCGGCTTCACGATCATCTCGCTGACCATCTCGCTGATCGCGGTGCTGATCCCGCTGCTGTTCATGGGCGACGTCGTGGGCCGCCTGTTCCGCGAGTTCGCCATCAGCCTGGCCATCACCATCCTGATCTCGGCCGTGGTCTCGCTTACCCTGACGCCCATGCTCTCGGCCCGCTGGCTGAAGCCGCACGAAGGCCAGGACGCCAAGGGCATCAGCAAGAAGACCCAGGAGCTCTTCGAGAAGGTCGAGGCGCGCTACGAGAAGGCCCTGGAGTGGGTGCTGCGCCACCAGCCCCTGACCCTGTTCGTGGCGGTCGGCACGCTGGTGCTGACCGGCCTGCTCTACATGGTCATCCCCAAGGGCCTGTTCCCGACCCAGGACACCGGCCAGCTGCAAGCCCGCACCGAGATGGCCCAGTCGGTCAGCTACGACCGCATGGCGGCCCTGCAGCAGCAGGCGGCCGAGGCGATCCTGGACGACCCGGCGGTCGAGAACGTCGCCTCGTTCATCGGCGTCGACGGCGCCAACAACGCCATGCTCCACACCGGCCAGATGCAGATCAACCTCAAGCCCGACCGCTCGGGCTCGCAGGAGAAGATCATGCAGCGGCTGCGCGAACGCGTGGCCAATGTCGCCGGCGTGACGCTTTACCTGCAGCCCACCCAGGACCTGACTATCGACGCCGAGACGGGGCCCACCCAGTACCGCCTGTCACTGGAAGGCGCCGACACCGCCACCATCAAGGAATGGGCCGGCAAGCTGACCGCCGAACTGGCGAAGGTGAAGGCCGTCCGCAACGTCTACAGCGACGCCTCGGCGACCGGCCAGGCCGCCTATGTCGACATCGACCGCGACACCGCTGCGCGTCTGTCGATCACCGCCTCGGACGTCGACGACGCCCTCTACAGCGCTTTCGGCCAGCGGATCGTCTCGACCATCTTCACCGAGACCAACCAGTACCGGGTGATCCTGGAAGCCAAGCCCGGCGTCCTGACCGACCCGACCACGCTCGGAAACCTGAACCTCAAGACCGGCGGCGGGTCCCCTGCCCCGCTGGCGGCCTTCTCGACGATCAAGACCCAGCAGTCGCCTCTGCAGGTCACCCACGTCGCCCAATTCCCGGCCACCACCATCGGCTTCGACACCGCCCCCGGCGTCTCGCTGGGCCACGCGGTCGACGAGATCCGCAAGGCCATGAAGCGGATCGACATGCCGGTCGCCGTCACCCACACCTTCCTGGGCGCGGCGGGGGCCTATCAGAACTCGCTGTCCAACCAGTTGTGGCTGATCCTGGCGGCCGTGGTCTGCGTCTACATCGTGCTGGGCGTGCTCTATGAGAGCTACATCCACCCGCTGACCATCCTGTCGACCCTGCCCTCGGCGGGCGTCGGCGCGCTGCTGGCCCTGTGGATCACCGGCAACGACCTGGGCGTCATCGGGATCATCGGCATCATCCTGCTGATCGGCATCGTCAAGAAGAACGCGATCATGATGATCGACTTCGCCATCGACGCCGAGCGCGAGGAGGGCAAGAGCCCGCACGACGCCATCTTCCAGGCCGCCGTGCTGCGCTTCCGTCCCATCCTGATGACCACCCTGGCGGCCCTGTTCGCGGCCATCCCGCTGATGCTGGGCTTTGGCGAAGGCGCCGAGCTGCGCCGTCCGCTGGGCATCGCCATCTTCGGCGGCCTGTTGCTCTCACAGCTCCTGACCATCTTCACGACCCCGGTCGTCTATCTGGCCTTCGACCGCCTGGCCCCCACGGCCAAGCGCGAGCGTCGCGATGACGGCCCGCACCCCGACCGCATCGATCCCGAACCGATCCCGGGGGCGCCCTCGTGAACCTGTCCGGGCCCTTCATCCGGCGGCCGGTCGCCACCATCCTGCTGACCATCGGCCTGGCCATGGCCGGGATCGCGGCCTTCTTCGTGCTGCCGGTCTCGCCCCTGCCGCAGGTGGATTTCCCGACCGTCTCGGTGTCGGCCAACCTGTCGGGGGCCAGCCCCCAGACCATGGCCTCCAGCGTCGCCACGCCGCTGGAGCGCCGGCTGGGCACGATCTCCGGCGTCAACGAGATGACCTCGCAGAGCTCGACGGGCTCGACGCGGATCACCCTGCAGTTCGACCTCAACCGCCAGATCGACGGCGCCGCGCGCGAGGTCCAGGCCGCCATCAACGCCGCCCGCGCCGACCTGCCCGCGACGCTGCGCAGCAATCCGACCTATCGCAAGGCCAACCCGTCCGACGCGCCGGTGATCATCCTGGCCCTGACCTCGGACTCCAAGACCCCTGGCCAGATCTATGACGCGGTCTCCAACGTCGTCGCCCAGCGCCTGGCCCAGGTGACCGGCGTCGGCGACGTCGAGATCGGCGGCGGCTCGCTGCCGGCCGTGCGCATCTCGGCCAATCCGTTCCTGCTCAACCAGTACGGCGTGGCCATGGAGGACGTCCGCGCGGCGATCCAGTCGGCCAACGCCAACCGTCCCAAGGGCGCGCTGGAGGGCAACGGCCAGCGCTATCAGATCTACACCACCGGCGCGGGCCGCAAGGCCGCCGACTATGCCGGCCTCGTGGTCGCCTGGCGCAACGGCGCGCCGATCCGGCTGTCCGACGTGGCCGAGGTCACCGACAGCGTCGCCGACACCCGCACCCTGGGCCTCTTCAACGGCAAGCCGTCGATCATCGTCCTGATCACCGCCCAGCCCGGCGCCAACATCATCCAGACGGTCGACAGCGTCCGCGCCACCCTGCCCGAGCTGCGCGCCCAGCTGCCCAGCGACATCACCGTCGACGTGGCCAGCGACCGCACCAACTCGATCCGCGCCTCGCTGCACGAGATCGAGGTCACCCTGCTGATCTCGATCCTTTTGGTGGTTGCGGTGGTCAGCGTCTTCCTGCGCAGCGCCCGCGCCACCTTCATCCCGGCAGCGGCGACCATCGTCTCTCTGCTGGGCACGTTCGGCGTGATGTACCTGCTGGGCTTCAGCCTCAACAACCTCAGCCTGATGGCCATCACGGTGGCGACCGGCTTCGTGGTCGACGACGCCATCGTCGTGCTGGAGAACACCGCCCGCCATATCGAGAAGGGCATGGACCGCTTCGAGGCCGCTCTGCTGGGCGCGCGCGAGGTCGGCTTCACGGTGCTGTCGATCAGCATCTCGCTGGTCGCCGTGTTCATTCCCCTGCTGTTCATGGGCGGCCAGGTCGGGCGGCTGTTCCGCGAGTTCGCCGTCACCCTGTCGGCGGCGGTGCTGATCTCGCTGGTCATCAGCCTGACGACCACGCCGATGATGTGCGCCTATCTGCTGCGCCCCGAGAAGAAAGAGAAGGAAGGCCGCCTGGCCCGCTTCTTCGAGGCGGCCTTCAACCGCGTGCACAAGACCTACGAGCACAGCCTCGACTGGGCGCTGGCCGCCAAGCCGCTGGTCATCCTGATCCTGGTCTCGGTCATCGCCATGACCGCCTGGCTCTATATCGCCGTGCCCAAGGGCTTCTTCCCGCAGCAGGACAGCGGCCAGCTGAACGCCGGCATCCGCGCCGATCAGTCGGTCTCGTCCCAAGCGATGCAGAAGAAGCTGCGCCAGGTGGTCGGCATCATCCACAAGGACCCCGCCGTCGACACCGTGGTCGGCTTCACCGGCGGCGGGCGGGCCGGCGGCGGCTTCCTGTTCGTCAACCTCAAGCCCGTCGGCGAGCGCAAGGAGAAGGGTTCGGAGGTCATCGCCCGCCTGCGTCCGAAGCTGCAGCGCGTGACCGGCCTCAGCGTGTTCCTGAACCCCGTGCAGGATCTGCGGATGGGTGGCCGGCAGAGCAATTCGACCTATCAATACACCCTGACCAGCGACAACAGCGCCGCCCTCAAGGAATGGGCCGGCAAACTGGCCGAGGCGATGAAGGGCCACGACGACGTGCTGACCGACGTCGATTCCGACCAGCAGGAGAACGGCGTCGAGACCCTGGTGACCATCGACCGCGACAGCGCCTCGCGCATGGGGATCACGCCCCGCGCCGTCGACAACGCGCTCTACAACGCCTTCGGCCAGCGCCAGGTCGCGACCATCTACGAGGACGTCAACCAGTACGCCGTGATCCTGGAGTGGCAGCAGAAGTTCGCCCAAGGCCCCGAGGCGCTGAACGACGTCCACGTGCCGACCCGGCCCTCGGGCACGGCCGCGAAGACCGGTCCCAGCGTCAATCCGGCCCTGCGCGACCAGTCGACCGGCTCGGCCCTGAACACCTCGGCCACGGCCATGACGCCGCTGTCGGCTATCGCCAGCGTCGCCCAGAACGCCACCCCGACCTCGGTCAACCACCAGAACGGCGAGCTGGCCACCACCGTCTCGTTCAACCTGGCGGACGGCAAGTCACTGAGCGACGCCCAGATCGCCGTGGCCCAGGCCGAGGCGGAGATCGGCATGCCGACCACCGTGCGCGGCAGCTTCCAGGGCCAGGCCCGCCAAGCCAACGACCAGATGAAGCAGCAGCCGCTGCTGATCCTGGCCGCCATCGTGGCGATCTACATCGTGCTGGGCATCCTCTATGAGAGCTACGTCCACCCGATCACGGTGCTCAGCACCCTGCCCGCCGCCGGCGTCGGGGCGGTCATCGCCCTGCTGATCTTCAAGATGGAGTTCTCGATCATCGCCCTGATCGGGGTCTTCCTGCTGCTGGGCATCGTCAAGAAGAACGCCATCCTGATCATCGACTTCGCCCTCGACGCCCAGCGCAGCCGGGGCCTGACAGCGCAAGAAGCCGTGCGCGAGGCCAGCCTGCTGCGCTTCCGGCCAATCCTGATGACCACTCTTGCGGCTGCGTTGGGCGCCCTGCCCCTGGCCATCGGCTTCGGCGAAGGCGCCGAGCTGCGCCGGCCGCTGGGCGTGGCCATCATCGGCGGCCTGATCGCCAGCCAGCTGCTGACCCTGATCACCACCCCCGTGGTCTATGTCTATCTCGACCGTCTGCGCGGGAAGACGCGCAAGGACGAGCGGCATCTGACCCACCACGCGCCGGAACCCGCATGATGACCCCTCTCCGCCTCGCCGGCTCCGCCTCGCTGCTCGTCCTGCTGGCCGCCTGCTCGATGACGCCGGCCTACGAGACGCCCGCGCTCAAGACCCCCGCTCCGGCCGCCTACAAGGCCCTGGACGGCTGGAAGACCGCGACGCCCTCCGACCACCTCGACCGTGGCGACTGGTGGACCCTGCTGGGCGACGCTCAGCTGAACGCCCTGGCCGAGCGGGTGAAGGTGGACAACCAGACCATCGCCCGCGCCGAGGCCGCCTATCGCCAAGCAAGAGCGCTTGTCCGCGAGCAGCGCGCCAGCCTGTTCCCGTCCGTCGACCTCAGTGGCTCGGCCACCAAGTCGGGCGGCGGCGGCACCAAGACCACGACCTCCGTCGGCGGGGCCACCCGCGCCGGCGACACCCAACGCTACCAGGTCGGCATCGGCGCCAGCTGGGAGCCGGACGTCTGGGGCCGCATCCGCGCCGGGATCAGTGGGGCCAAGTTCAGCGCCGAGGCCAGCGCCGCCGACCTCGCCGCCGCCCAGCTCTCGGCGCAAGGCGAGCTGGCCACCAGCTACCTCGGCCTGCGCCGCGCCGACGTCGAGATCGCCATGGTCCAGGCCACGGTCGAGGGCTACCAACGGTCCCTGCAGATCACCACCAACCGCTACAACGCCGCCATCGCGCCGAAGTCCGACGTGCTGCAGGCCCAGGCCCAACTGGCCAACGCCCAGTCGACGCTGGAAGGCCTGGTCCAGGATCGCGCGACCTTCGAGAACGCCATCGCCGTGCTGGTCGGCGAGCCAGCCAGCGGCTTCCGTATCGCGCCCGTCAGCGACTGGAAGCCGGTGGTGCCGGAAATCCCGATCGGCGTGCCCTCGACCCTACTCGAGCGCCGCCCCGACGTCGCCGCCGCCGAGCGCCGCGTGGCCGCAGCCAATACCGACATCGGCGTGGCTCGCGCCGCCTTCTTCCCGACCTTCAACCTGTCAGCCAACGGCAACTCGACGTCCAGCGTGCTGGGCGACCTGTTCACGACCACGGCCAACACCTGGTCGCTGGGCCTGACCGCCGCCCAGACCCTGTTCGACGCCGGGGCCCGCAAGGCCCGCGTCGAGCAGTCGCGCGCCGCCTATGACGCCACCGCCGCCGACTACCGCCAGACGGCGCTGACGGCCTTCGAGGACGTCGAGAACCAGCTGGCCGCCGCCCGCACCCTGGAGCGGCAGTACGCCCTGCAACTGACCGCCTCGCAGGCCGCCGACCAGACCGAGCAGATGCTGCTGAACCAGTACAAGGCCGGCCAGGTCGCCTATACCGACGTGGTCACGGCCCAGGCCTCGGCCCTGTCGGCGCGGCGCACTCTGGTGACCACGGCAGTGTCGCGCCAGACCACCGCGGTAGCGCTGGTCCAGGCCCTGGGCGGCGGCTGGCGCTGAAAACTTGTTGAGGCTCCCGCCGCGCGACTCTAACACTTGTTTGAGCGCGTCGATCCGGGAGCCTTCGCATGACCACCGCCTATCTCTGTGACGGCATCCGCACCCCGATCGGTCGCTACGGCGGGGCGCTGTCCAAGGTGCGGGCCGACGACCTGGCGGCCATCCCGCTGAAGGCCCTGGCCGCGCGCAACGCCGGCCTCGATCTGGAAGCCCTAGACGAGGTGGTGCTGGGCTGCGCCAACCAGGCCGGCGAGGACAACCGCAACGTCGCGCGGATGGGCCTGCTGCTGGCCGGCTACCCCGTCGGCGTGCCGGGCGTGACCGTCAATCGCCTCTGCGCCTCGGGCCTGGAGGCCATCGGCTACGCCGCCCGCGCCATCCTGTCGGGCCACAACGACCTCGTCATCGCCGGCGGCGTCGAGAGCATGAGCCGCGCGCCGTTCGTGATGGGCAAGGCCGACAGCGCCTTCTCCCGCAACGCCGAGATCTTCGACACCACGATCGGCTGGCGCTTCGTGAACCCCGCCATGCGCAAGGCCTATGGCGTCGACTCCATGCCCGAGACCGCCGAGAACGTCGCCGCCGACTATGGCGTCAACCGCGAGGACCAGGACGCCTTCGCCCTGCGCAGCCAGCAGCGGGCGGCGGTGGCCCAGGCCAACGGCTTCCTGGCCGGCGAGATCACGCCGGTCGAGATCCCCGGCAAGGCCGGCCCCACGATCGTCGACCGCGACGAGCATCCGCGCGAGACCACGATCGAGGCCCTCGCCAAGCTGAAGCCCGTCGTCCGCGAGGGCGGCACGGTGACGGCCGGCAACGCCTCGGGCGTCAATGACGGCGCGGTGGCCTTGATCATCGCCTCCGAGGACGCCGTGAAGCGCCACGGCCTGACGCCCCGCGCCCGCATCACCGGCTATGCCACCGCCGGCGTCGCGCCGCGTGTCATGGGCATCGGTCCGGTGCCGGCAGTCCAGAAGCTGATGGCCAAGACCGGCCTTTCCATCGGCGACTTCGACGCCGTCGAGCTAAACGAGGCCTTCGCCGCTCAGGGCCTCGCCGTCCTGCGTCAGCTCGGCCTGCCCGACGACGGCGCTCATGTGAACGCCAACGGCGGCGCGATCGCCCTGGGCCACCCGCTCGGCGCATCCGGTGCGCGGCTGGTGCTGACGGCGCTGCGGCAGCTGGAAGCCACCGGCGGCAAGCGCGGTCTGGCCACCCTGTGCATCGGCGTCGGCCAGGGCGCGGCGATGTCCTTCGAGCGCGTCTAGTGGCCGACGCCGAACTCATCGAGGCCCTGCGCCAGACGGTGCGGGCCCTGTGCCGCGACTTCCCGCCGCCCTACTGGCGCGCCCTGGATCGCGAGAAGGCCTATCCGACCGACTTCGTGGCCGCCATGACCAAGGCCGGCTTGCTGGGCGTGCTGATCCCCGAAGAATACGGCGGCGGCGGGCTGGGCCTGATGGCCGCTTCAGCGATCCTGGAGGAGGTCCACGCCAGCGGCGGCAATGCTGCAGCCCTGCACGCCCAGATGTACACCATGGGCACGGTCCTGCGGCACGGCTCGACGGCGCAGAAGGAGACCTGGCTGCCGAGGATCGCCGACGGCTCGATCCGGCTCCAGGCCTTCGGCGTCACCGAGCCCACGGCCGGCACCGACACCACCTCGATCTCGACCTTCGCCCGGCGCGAGGGCGACACCTACGTCATCAACGGCCAGAAGGTCTGGACCAGCCGCGCCGAGCACTCCGACCTGATGGTCCTCCTGGCCCGCACCACGCCCAAGGATCAGGTCGCCCGCAAAGCTGAGGGCCTGTCGGTATTCCTGGTCGACATGCGCGCGGCCAGGGGCGCCGGCCTGACGATCAAGCCGATCGCCACCATGCTGAACCACGCCACCACCGAGGTGTTCTTCGACAACCTCGTGATCCCGGCCGACAGCCTGGTCGGCGAAGAGGGCAAGGGCTTCCGCTACATCCTGGACGGCATGAACGCTGAGCGCATCCTGATCGGCGCCGAGTGCCTGGGCGACGCCGCCTGGCTGATCGGCAAGGCGCGGGACTACGCCAACAGCCGCGTCGTGTTCGGCCGGCCGATCGGCCAGAACCAGGGCGTGCAGTTCCCGATCGCCCGCGCCTACGCCCAGGCCCACGCCGCGCGCCTGACCATCTACGACGCCGCCGCCCGCTATGACGCGGGCCAGCCGTGCGGCGAACAGGCGAACATCGGCAAGATGCTGGCCTCGGAGGCCTCGTGGGCGGCCGCCGACATGTGCCTGCAGACCCACGGCGGCTTCGGCTTCGCCGAGGAGTACGACATCGAGCGCAAGTTCCGCGAGACGCGCCTCTACCAGGTGGCCCCGATCTCGACGAACCTGATCCTGGCCTATGTCGCCGAGCATGTGCTCGGCCTGCCGCGGTCATACTGATGATCCTGGCCGCCTCGGACCTGGCGCGGCTGGCGGCGGTGCTCGACCGGCCCGAAGCGCCGGCGGAGGTCCCGCCGGCCTGGCACTGGGCCTGCCTGGCCGAGCCCGTCCGGCGCGCCAACCTCGGCCCCGACGGTCATCCGAAACGCGATCCGTCCTTGCCGCCCCGGCGGATGTTCGCGGCGTCGGACATGACCTTCGCAGGGCCGCTGCTGCCGGGCGTGGAAACCGAGCGCGTCGAGACCATCGCCGCCGTCGAGGAAAAGGCCGGGACCAGCGGCCCGCTCACCTTCGTCATCCTGGACCGCACCTTCAGCCAAGCCGGCGAAGTCCGGATCAGCGAGCGCCAGACCATCGTCTACACCGCCGCCCCGCCTGCCCCGCGCACGCCGGACGCACTCCCGACAACCGCCGAATGGAACGTTGAGACCTCCACCGATCCCGTCCTGCTGGCGGCCTTCTCGGCGGCGACAAGCAACACCCACCGCATCCACTACGACCTGCCTTACGCGACGCAGGTCGAGGGCTATCCCGGCCTCGTCGTCCACGGCCCGCTGATCGCCTTGCTGCTGCTGGAAGCCATGCCCGCCCGGCCGCTGACGCGCTTCTCGTTCCGGGCGCTGAAACCCGCCTTCGCCGGCGAGACGATCACCGCCAAGGGACGCCTCACCGACGGCGGCGCTGAGCTGTGGGCCGAAGCCGGCGGCGCGGTGCTGATGAAGGCCAAGGCGGCTTTCTAGCGCGCCCTACTCCTCCAAGGTCGACGTATCGAACCCGTGGTACAGCGACAGGAACCGGAACGGGTGGCCCGGGATGTATTCCTTGAACATCACGTTGTTGATGTCGCTCTCCGTGTCGAAGCCGCCGATCCGGGCGCCGGGAGCCTGCAGCGCCAGGTGATGGCGGGCCAGGTTCAGGGCGATCTGGTCGATCCAGCGGGTGACGGTCGGGCGGCTTAGCCGCTCATCCAGATAGGCCCGCAGCCAGCGCAACAGGATCGCCGTCTCCGCCGTCGGCCGGGCCAGCACCAGGTTGGCGGTGATCCGCGAGCCGGCCTGGTAGTTCTTGTCGTTCAGGTTCAGCACCAGATCGGCGTCGGCCCACTGCTCCAGCAGGTCGGCGACGCCGCGCTGCAGCAGCAGGTCGATGTCCGACACGAACACCGGCCGATCCAGCAGATCCAGCAGCCCGCCCAGGCGCTGGAAGCGCACCGACTGGTAGTGGGCGACCGGGATCTCGACCAGACCCTTGGGTGGAGCCTCGAAGCACTGGGTGGTCACCGCCGAAGCGTCGAAGTCGTCGCCGACGAACACCACGCGCGGGTCGTCGATCCGCACCGTCGCTGCGGCTTCGGCTAGCTTGTCCGCGCCGCCGATCACGTGGATCACCACCAGGAACGGCACGTCGCTGTGCTTGAGCACCGACAGGGCCAGCCAGCGGCCGTAGAGCTCGACATAGCGGGCGTCGGCGGCGGCGAAGAACACCACCTGCGCGCCCAGGGCGTCGGCATGGGCCTTGAGCCCCTCGCCGTCCAGCGTGTGGCCGTCGCCGGTCAGGAAGGTCTGCGGGCCGTCGTCCGGCGCGGCGGGGGTCGGGTCTTCCAGGCGCGCGCCGGTCAGGGCCTCCATCACCACGCGGTAGTGGTTGACCCAGTCGCCCCACTCCGGCCCCGGCGACTCCATGCCCATGGCCGCGCCCTCGGCCAGTAGCAGCTCGAACAGATCGATGCGCTCGCGGGTCAGGGGCTCGCACAGGATCAGGCTGACGGCGTCGTGGTAGTATTTCATCCGCCCCAGCGGGTGCAGGCCCGACTGCAGATCGCGCGCGGTGGCGATGGCCTTGGCCAGCTCGCCGGGCACGTCCAGCGCCAGCTCGACCGGCGGGGCGACGGCGGGCGGCGCCTCGGTCGGCACGCCCTCGAAGAAGCGGCCCAGCAGGTCCAGGGCCTGCTCGCCAACCGGCAGGGTCCCCTCGCCCATCAGCACCTCAAAGTGCAGGCCCCCGCGCCAGCCGACCTGCAGCTCGAAGCGCTCCGTGGCCTGAGCCCAGACGGCTTCACCGGGGAAGGTCAGGTGCTCCAGCAGCGGGGTCTTGGGGGCCAGGATCAGGGCGCCGTCGACATGGTCGGCGGCCCAGCGGTGATGGGCGAAGCCGCGATAGGCGCCCTCGGGCTTGAGGGCTTCCAGATAGCGCGACGGCGTGGTGATCCAGCCGGCCTCGGCGATCAATGGCAAACGCTCCAGCAGCACCGACGGCCGCGCCAGGGTCTGGATCACGTGGGTGACCACCACGCAGTCGAAGCGTCCCGCCCGCGCCACATGGGCCAGCACGGAGCGATAGCTTTCGGGGTCGCAGAGATCACACGGGAAGTCGGCTCCCGCCCCGCCCAGCGTCTTGTCGCGCAGCTCCCGCGGCCAGTTGGGCGGGATGCCGCCGACCAGCAGGATGCGGAAGTCCGGATCCTGCGCCTTGCAGCGCTGGAGCTGGCCGACCAGGCCGGAGAGGTCGTTCAGCCGCGCGAATTCCGCGACCTGATACGGCCGCGTGGCGCGTCGCGTGAACAGGCCCTCCGGCGTCAGGTCGTTCACGCGGGCTGGCCTTCCCAGAGCCGGCCGTCGGCGGGCATGGTCTTGACCTGGTTCCGCCGCGCCAGCTCGTGGCGGTACAGGCCGAGCAGGTCGGGCTCGGCCTGCATCTCGCGGTCGTCGCGGTCCAGGGACAGGCCGATGGCGAGATAGGTCGGGAGGTTGGCCAGGTTCGGGCGCGGCCGCTGGCCGGCCTGATACTCGGCGATCATCTCGCCGTAGAGGTCTTCCAACTTGCCGGCTAGCAGGTCCATGTCGAACAGCACGCAGGTGTCGCGGTTGGCTTCCAGCGTGATGCGCAGGGCCTGGGCCTTCTCACGGTCGGAGCCAATCTCGACGGCCTTCTCGACATAGGCCTCGGCGCTGTCGACGACCAGTTCAGGCAGGCCGGCGCTGCGCACCAGGCTGCCGCAGACCCGCGAGGCGAAGCAGCGGCCCGACCAGGTCAGCACCGGCACGGCCATCCACAACGCGTCCGAGGCCGTCGTGTGGGCGCCGTAGGGCGTGGTGTCGAGGAACAGGTCCGCCAGCGGATAACGCGCCAGGTGGTGGGCGTTCTGGAGCTTCTGGGCGAAGACCAGGCGGGTGCGGTCGACGCCCCGCGCCTCGGCCGCGTCGCGCAGACGGGCGTTGGTCTCCGGGTTGCTGTCCAGCAGCCACAGCACGCTGCCGGAGGTGCGCTTGAGAATCTCCATCCAGCGATCGAACACGTGCGGGGTGATCTTCTGCGGGCCGTTGAAACAGCAGAAGACGAAGGCGTCGTCGGGCAGGCCGACCTCGGCCCGCGTCGGCGCGACGTCGTGCACCTTCCGGCGGCGGTCGTTGGGCTGGTAGCAGGGGATCCGGCGCACGGCCTCGGAGTAGTAGAGCTCCATCTCCTCCGGGATAATCCACGGATCGGCGACGATGTAGTGGTGGTAGTCGCTGCCCATCGTGCCCGGGTAGCCCAGCCAGTTGACGATGATCGGGGCCGGACGGTGGGCGAAGACCGAGGTGCGGGCGTCGCGGGTGTGGCCGTTGACGTCGACCAGGATGTCGATGCCGTCGTCGGCGATGCGCTGGGCGGCCTCGTCGTCGGTCATCGGACGGATGTCGGTGAAGTGCTCGACCGACGCGCGGATGCGGGTGTTGAGCCCGTCGCTGGACTCCGGCCCGCAATAGTAGGCGAAGACCTCGACCTTCTCCTTGTCGTGCACCTCGAACAGCTCGGCCATCAGGTAGCCGACGGCGTGGTCGCGCAGGTCCGACGAGATGTAGCCGATACGCGGGCGGCGGCCCGTGATGTCGATGGGCGCGTCGCGGCGGTCGGCGCGGACCTGCTCGGGCGTGACCTTGGCCTCGCGCTCGATGAACTTGTTGCCGGCCGCCAGCAGCAACAGCGGGTCGTCGGTATAGGCGCCGACGGACAGCGGGTTGACGCCTTCCAGCAGGGTCGCGCGGCTGAGGCGGTCGGTCGGCTGCAGGGCCGGCCACTTGCATTGCGACAGGCGGGTGGCGACCAGCTGGCCGATCACGTCCATGGCGGAGGGATCGAGCTCGGCGGCGCGTTGCAGGGCCAGCTCGGCGCGGGCCGACTGGTGCATGTCGCCCAGCAGGCGGGCGATCTGCTTGAGGCAGGTGAAGGCGTAGTTGACGCCGGCGCCCGTCGCGATGACCACGCGGTTGGCGCCCGTTTCCCAGGTGGCGATGGCCAGCTCGTTCAGCCCTGCCCGCTCCTGGATGCCGCCCAGGTTCACATAGGCCGGCATGAAGTCGGGATTGATCCTGATGGCGTGTTCCAGCGAGGCCGCCGCGCCGGCGTTGTCGCCCAGGGCCGATTGCAGGATCGAGCGGTTGAACAACGCCACGCACAGCTGCGGATGCTGGTCGTTGAACTTGATCCAGACCTTGTACGCCTGGTCGGCCAGGGCCGGTTGCCCCTCTGCCCCCAGGTTCGCCGTGAGCGTGATCAGGTCGCCGAGCGAGCAACCTTCGGCGGTCAGCGTGCTGAGCAGGTTCAGCGTGTCGACGTCGGCCATTGTCTTCCTGAAACCGATGAGCGGGGGACAGGCGCGCACGAAGGCGGCGCGCGAGTCAGCGCGGCGTGATCATGGCATGGGGTTGGGAACTCGACCAAGGCCGAGAAGGGGTCCGTCGACCGCGCCTCCAGGAGACGCGGCCGACGGCCGGGATCAGCTCACCGTCAGGTAGGCCGCGATCTGGGCGTCGTCCAGGCTCTGCACCTGGGCCGGCGTCAGGGCGTTGGCCTGGCCGGTGGTCAGCGCGGCGATGTTGGTGGTCGACAGGAAGTTCAGCTGCGTGACGGTCAGGCCGGACATCTGCGTGGTCTGCAGCTGACCGATCTGGGTCGTGGTCATCGCGTCGATCACCGTCGTGCCCAACGCGCCCAGCTGGGTGCTGGTCAGGGCGGCCAGCTGGGTGTCCGCCAGGTCGCCCACGTCGGCCACGGTGAGCGCCTTCAGCTGCGTCGCCGTCAGGCCCTTGATCTGGCTGGTCGACAGCGCCGCGGTCTGGGTGGCGTCCAGGGCCGAGACGTTGGTCGCCGACAGGGCCGCCAGCTGCAAGATGCTCAGGGCCGTGATCTGGGTGTCGGCGAACTGGCCGATGTCCGTCACGTTCAGCCCCGCCATCTGGCTGGCGACGATGCCCTTCACCTGGGCGGTCGTCAGCGCGCCCATCTGCGTGCCGTCCAGGGCCGAGAAGGCCGTGGCCGACAGGGCGCCGACCTGGGTCGAGGCCATCAGGGCGATCTGGGCCGTCGACAGCCTGGCCGCCTGGGTCGAGGCCAGGGCGCCCAGCTGCTGCGGGGTCATGGCCTGGACCTGGGTGTCGACCAGCTCGCCGATGTCGGTGACCGAGAGGCCCTTCACCTGGTCGAGGGTCAGGCCCTTGATCTGGCTCGTCGTCAGGGCCGCCATCTGAGTGTCGCTGAAGGCCGAGATGTTGGCCGCCGAGATCAGGGCCAGCTGGGTCGGAGCCAGGTTCGAGATCTGGCTCGTCGACAGCTCGCCGATGTCGGTGGTCGTCAGGCCCTTCAGTTGCTCGGCCACCAGGCCCTTGATCTGGCTGGCGTTCAGCGCGGCGACCTGGGTCGAGGCCAGGGCCGAGAAGGCCGTGGCGCTCATGGAGCCGATCTGGGCCGGCGACAGCGCACGGATCTGGGTCTCGTTGAACTCGCCGACGTCGGTGATCGTCAGGCCCTTCATCTGGACCGCCGTCAGACCCTTCAGCTGCACGTCCGTCAGCTTGGCCATCTGGGTGGCGTTCAGGTTCGAGAAACCGGTGGCCGTCAGGCCGCTCAGCTGGGTCGAGCTGAGGGCTTCCACCTGCGTATCGGCCAGGGCGGCGATGTTGGTGGTGTTCAGACCGCCCATCTGCCCGGCCGTCAGGCCCTTGATCTGGTCGGTCGTCAGCGCGGCCAGCTGGGTCGTGGCCAGCAGGGAGACGTTGGTCGACGAGAGCGCGCCCAGCTGGGCCCGCGTCAGGCCGCCGATCTGGGTGGTGGTCAGCTCCTGCAGCTGGGTCGAGGCCAGGGCGCTGACCTGGGCGGCCGCGAGCTGGCCAATCTGGTCCGCCGACAGCTCGTCGATGTCGCCGACCGTCAGGCCCTTCAGCTGGGACGTGGTCAGGGCCGCGATCTGGGTGTTGGCCAGCACGGCGACCTGGGTGTCGGCCAGGGCCGAGATGTTGGCCACCGACAGCTGCTTGATCTGGTCGGCGGTCAGGGCCTTGATCTGGTCCGTCGAGAACTCGGCGATGTCGGTCGTCGTCAGGTTCTGCAGCTGGCTGGCCGCGATGCCCTTGATCTGGGAGGCGTTCAGGGCCCCGATCTGGGTCTGGTTCAGAGCCGAGAAGCCGGTGGTGCTCAGCGCGCCGACCTGCAGCGCCGTCAGCCCCACGATCTGGGTGTCGGCGAGCCGGGTCAGGGCCCCGCCCGCGGCGAAGGCCTTCAGCTGGGTGGCGGTCAGGCCCTTGATCTGGGACGAGCCGATCGCGGCGAAGTGGGTGTCATCCAGGCTGTTCAGCGCCCCGGGATCGAAGCCGCCGAGCTGGGTCGTGGTCAGCGAAGACAGCGCCGTCTCGCTCAGCGCGATGGCGTCCATGCCCATGCCGCCCAGTTGCGCCGCCGTCAGGCCCTTGACCTGGCCGGTCGTCAGCGCGGCGGTCTGGGTGTCGTTCAGCGACTTCAGGTTGGTCGTCGTCAAGCCGCCGATCTGGGTCGCGGTCAGGGCGGCCAGGTTGGTGTCGGCGAAAACGGTCAGGATGCCCGGGGGCAGCGCGCCCATCTGGACCGCGGTCAGGCCCACGACCTGGGTGGCTTCCAGGTCGTCGTAGAAGGCGCTGGCGAAGTTGTAGACGGCTTCCTTCTTGATCGCGCCGATCTGGCTGGTGGTCAGCGACTTCATCGCCGTCGCGTCGAGCGCGGCGATGTTGGTCGCGTTGAGCGCGCCGATCTGCGCCGTCGTCAGGTTCTGCAGCTGCGCGCCCGTCAGCTCGTTCAGCATGCCGCTGACCGCGCCCAGCTGGCTCACCGTCAGCGACTTCAGCTGGGTCGCGGTCAGGGCCTGGGTCTTGGTCTCCGAAAGGCTCTCCAGCAGGTTGGGCGAGAGGGCCGACAGCAGGCTCGTCGAAAGGGCCGCCGCCTGGCTCTCGTCCATATTGGCCAGGAAGCCGCCCGACAGATCCTTGGCCTGGGTCGCGACGAGGCCGCCCAGTTGCGTGGTGGTCAGGGACGCGATCTGGGTCGGGCTGAGGCTGTTCAGGGCTGTGGTGGTCAGCGCGCTCACCTGGGCGGCCGTCAGGTTGGCGACCTGCGTCGACAGCTCGGCGGCGTTGAGGCCGTCCAGCGACTTCAGCTGGGTCGCCGTCAGACCCTTGATCTGGTTGGCGTTCAGCGCGGCGACCTGGGTCGAGTCCATCGCCAGGAAGGCGGTGGTGCTGAGCGCGCCCATCTGGGCGGGGGTGAGGCCTCCCAGTTGCGTCGTCGACAGCTCATGGACCTGGGTGTCGGCCAGGGCGCCGACCTGCAAGGCCGTCAACTGGCCGATCTGGGCCGCCGACAGCTCGTCGATGTCGGAGACCGAAAGCCCCTTCAGTTGGGTCGTGTTCAGGGCCGCGATCTGGGTGTTGGCCAGGACGGCGACCTGGGTGTCGGCCAGGGCCGAAACGCCGGTGGCCGACAGCTGGCCGATCTGGGCGGCCGTCAGGGCCTTGATCTGGGCCGTGGAGAACTCGGCGATGTCGGTCGCCGTCAGGTTCTTCAGCTGATCGGCCGTCAGACCCTTGATCTGGACGTCCGTCAGGGCGGCCATCTGGTCGGCGTCCAGGGCCGAGAAGTTCGTCGCCGTCAGCGCGCCGACCTGGGCCGCCGAGAGGGCGTTGATCTGGGTGGTGGCCAGCTCGCTGACGTCGGTGAGCGACAGCGCCTTCAGCTGAGCGGTCGACGCGCCCTTGATCTGGGTCGTCGTCAGGGCCGTCATCTGATCGGCGTCCAGGGCCGAGAAGCCCGTGGTCGACAGCTGGCCCAGCTGGGTCGGCGTCAGGGCCTTGACCTGGGAGGTCGAGAACTCGGCGATGTCGGTGGCGTTCAGCGCCCCTAGCTGCGCGGCCGTCAAGCCCTTGATCTGGCTATCGTTCAGCACGCTGACCTGGGTGGCGTCCCAGGCGGCGAACTTGGTCGCGCCCAGCGCGCCGATCACCGCGCCGCTGAGGCCCGAGATCTGGGTCGTGGTCAGGTCGGAGACGTCCAGAGCCGCGATCTGGCCGCTGGACAGCGCGCCCAGCTGGTTCGCGGACAGCTCGCCGATGTCGGTGCCGCTAAGGCCGGCGATCTGGGTGTTGGTCAGACCCTTCATCTGGCTGGTCGTCAGCGCCGCGGTCTGGGTCGAGTCCAGGGCCGAGAGGTTGGCGGGCGACAGGAACTTGATCTGGTTGGCGTCCAGGGCGCCGATCTGGTCCGCCGACAGCTCCGCCACGTCGCTGGCCGTCAGGCCGGAGATCTGGGTCGACGTCAGGCCCTTCATCTGGCTGGTCGTCAGGACCGCGACCTGGGTGTTGGCCAGGGCCGAGAAATTGCCCGCCGAGAGCGCGCCCAGCTGGGCGGCCGACAGGGCCTTGATCTGGTCCGTGGACAGTTCACCGACGTCGCCGGTCGTCAGGCCCTTCAGCTGCGTGGCCGTCAGACCCTTGATCTGGTCGGTGGTGATCGCCGCCATCTTGGTCGCGTCGAGCGACGAGAAGCTGGCCGACGACAGGGCGCCCAGCTGGGCCGACGTCAGGGCGCCGATCTGGGTGTCGGCCAGGGCGGCCACGTTGGTGACCGTCAGCGCCGCCACCTGCTGGGTGGTCAGGCCCTTGAGCTGCGCCGAGGTCAGGGCGGCCAGCTGGGTGTCGGCCATCAGGCTGAGGTTGGTCGCCGTGATCGCGCCCACCTGGGCGGCGGTCAGCGTACCCAGCTGCGTGGTCGTCAGTTCCTGCAGCTGCGTCGAGGCCAGGGCGGTCAGTTGGCCGGCCGACAGCGCGCCGACCTGGGCGGCCGACAGCTCGTCGATGTCGGAGACCGTCAGGCCCTTCAGCTGGGTCGTGTTCAGCGCCTGGATCTGGGTGGTGACCAGGACGGCGATCTGGGTGTCGACCAGGGCCGAGATGTTGGCGGCCGAGATGCTCTTGATCTGGTCGGCCGTCAGGGCCTTGATCTGGTCCGTGGAGAACTCGGCGATGTCGGTCGCCGTCAGGTTCTTCATCTGGTCGGCGGTCAGGCCCTTGATCTGCGCCGCGCTGATCTGCGCCATCTGGGTGCTGTTCAGCGACGAGAAGCCCGTCGAGGTCATCATGCCCAGCTGGGCCGGCGTCAGGGCGCCGATCTGGGTGTCGGCGAAGTCGGCGATGTCGGTGATCGACAGTGCCTTCAGTTGGGCGCTGGTCAGGCCCTTCATCTGACTGGTCGACAGCACAGCCGTCTGGTCGGCGTCCAGCGCGACGAAGGCCGACGCCGACAGGCCGCCGAGCTGGGTCGCGCTCAAGGCGCCGATCTGGGTCGTGGCGAACTCGGCGACGTCGGTGGCCGTCAGGGCCCCCATCTGCGCGACGGTCAGGCCCTTCACCTGGTCGGTGGTCAGGGCGCCGACCTGGGTGGCGTCCAGGGCCGCGAAGTTCGTCGTCGTCAGGGCGCCGAGCTGCGCGGACGTGAGCTGGCCGAGCTGGGTGGTCGAGAGGCTCTTGACGTTGGTCAGGTTGAGCGAGGTGATCTGCGCGTTCGTCAGGGCGCCGATCTGGGTGTCGGCCAGTTCGGCCATGTCCGAGGCCGTCAGGGCCTGCAGCTGGGCCGCGGTCAGGCCCTTCATCTGGCTGGTCGTCAAGACGGCGACCTGCGTGCCGGCCAGGGCCGAGAAGGCGCCGGCCGACAGGGAGCCGACCTGGGCCGGATTCAGCGCCTTGACCTGGTCGGTGGTCAGCTCGCCGATGTCGGTGGTGGTCAGGTTCTTCAGCTGATCGGCCGTCAGGCCCTTGATCTGGACCTCCGTCAGCGAGGCCATCTGGGTGGCGTTCATGGACGACAGGTTGGTCGTCGACATCGACGCCAGCTGGGCCGGCGTCAGGGACTTGATCTGAGCGGTCGAGAACTCGGCGACGTCGCTAGTCGTCAAGCCCTTGATCTGGTTGACCGTGAGGCCCTTGATCTGGGTCTCGTTGATCAGCGAGATCTGGGTGGCGTTCAGCGACGAGAAGCTGGCCGACGCCATCGCGCCCAGCTGGGTCGAGGACAGGGCCCCGATCTGCGTGTCCGCCAGGTTGGCGACGTTGGTGACGGTCAGGGCCGTCACCTGCGCGGCGGTCAGGCCCTTGACTTGCACGGTGGTCAGGGCGCCCAGCTGCGTGGCGTCCATCAGGGTCAGGTTGGTCGGGGTGATCGCGCCCAGCAGGCCCGAGGTCAGGCCGCCGATCTGCGTGGTCGACAGCTGCAGGACCTGGGTCGACGCCATGACGTTGACCTGAGCCGTGGTCAAGGCCCCGATCTGGCTCGCCGACAGTTCGGCGATGTCGCCGGTCGTCATGCCCTTGACCTGGGTCGCGGAGATGCCGGCGATCTGGCTGCTGGTCAGCGCGGCGACCTGGGTGTCGACCAGCGCCGAGAAGGCCGCCGCCGACAGGGCGCCCACCTGGCTCGGCAGCAGGGCGGTGATCTGGTCGGTGGACAGGTCGGCGACGTCGGTGGCGCTCAGCCCCTTCATCTGATCGACCGTCAGGGCCTTGATCTGAGTGGTCGTGATCGCCGCCATCTGGGTGGCGTTCAGGTTCGAGATGTTGGTCGAGGTGATCGACGCCAGCTGGGTGTTGGCCAGGTTCGAGATCTGGTCGGTGGTCAGCTCGCCGATGTCGGCCGTCGTCAGGTTCTTCAGCTGGTTGGCCGTCAGACCCTTGATCTGGACGGTCGTGATCGCCGCCATCTGGGTGGCGTTGAGCGCCGAGACCGCGGTCGTGCTCAGGGCGCCGAGCTGGAGCGTGCTCAGGGCGCTGATCTGGGTGGTGGCCAGTTCGCCGACGTCGGCGGCGGTCAGGGCGCCGACCTGGGCGCTGCTCAGACCCTTCACCTGGTCGGTGGTCAGGACGCCGACCTGGGTGGCGTTCAGGGCCGAGAAGGCGCTGGCGCTCAGGGCGCCGACCTGAGTCGAGGCCATGGCGGAGATCTGGTCGGTCGACAGCTGGGCGGCCTGGGTCGTGGCCAGGGCCCCCAGTTGCACGGTGCTCAGCGCCTGGAGCTGGGTGGTGGCCAACTCGCCGATGTCGCCGGTGGTCATCCCCTTGATCTGGTCGACCGTGACGCCCTTCATCTGGGCCTGCGACAGCACCGCCATCTGGGTGTCGCTCAGGGCCGAGAAGCTGGCGGGGGCCAGCGCGCCCACCTGGGCGGCGGACATGACCTGAAGCTGGCTGGTCGCCATCTCGCCGATGTCGGTGACGCTGAGGCCCTTGATCTGGGCGGCGGTCAGGGCCGAGACCTGGGCGGTCGTCAGCGCGCCCATCTGGCTGGCGTCGAGCGCCGACAGGTTGGTAGCCGTCAGCGCCGCGACGCGGTCCGCGCCCAGGGCGCTGATCTGGGTCGTGGCGAACTCGGCCATGTCGGCCAGGCTGAGGTTCTTGGCCTGAAGGACGCTGACGCCCTTCATCTGGTCCTGGCTGAGTTGGGCGATCTGGGTGCCGACCAGGCCCGAGAAGCTGGTCGACGACAGCGCGCCCAGCTGGGCCGAGGTCAGGACGGCGATGTGCGAGGTGTCGAGCGCGGCCAGCTGGGTCGAGGTCAGGACCGCGACCTGGTTGGTCGACAGCTGCGCCAGCTGGGTGACGTCGAAGACCACCGAAGTCGCGAACTTCGGGATTTGAGTGGTGGCGAGCGCCTTGACCTGGGTGGTGCTGAGCGCGGCGACCTGGGTCGTGGCGAGCGCGCCGATGCCCGTCGCGCTGATCGCGGCGACCTGCACACCGCTGAGCGATTGGATGTCAGTCGTCGTTAGCCCCTGGATCGCGGTGATCGAGAGGTTCGTGATCTGCGCGGCGGAAAGGCTCGAGATCGACATACATCCATCCTTGCTGGGTGGACGCCGCCCCTGCGGACGTCCCTAAGCAGACATGGAGACGCCCCCCAAACTCAAGCGCCCCGCAACTAGCCCGACTATGGCTAATTCGCGGTAACCATATTTCCTTTCCAAGTCCTTTCAACGAGACATGCGGACGCAGCGCTTGACTTGCGGTCAGGTTGCGTTCGCGGCCCTGCTCCACGCTCTGTCAGAAACGGCGTAAAGCCTTGCAAGACAAGGCCCTAGCCTGGACCTGGATCATCTGCATGCGTCATCTCGAAAGATGCGGACATGCTTAGCGCGGGATTAATCCAGGCGGTCCGGAGCGGCTCGGGAGACACATTCGAGCCCCAATTCCTAACACCCCGATTCGGGTCACCCCTGCCCGGCGGCCAGCAGCTCGAAGCTGGAAACCAGGCCGTCCACGGACGAATTGGCCAACCAGACGTCGAACATCCCCGGCTCGGCGATCCAGTAGTCGTTGTCGCCGACGAACATCAGGTTCTCGCGTTTCAGCTCGAACCGGACCTCGCGCTCGGCGCCGGGAGCCAGGGAGACACGCTGGAAGCCCTTCAGCTCGCGCACCGGCCGGGTGCGGCTGGCCACGCGGTCGCGGATGTAGAGCTGGAGGACGTGGTCGCCGTGCAGGTTGCCGCTGTTCTTGACCTTGGCGCTGACGTGCAGCGTGTCGTTCCACGCCAGGCGCGCGGTGCTGAGCTTCATGTCGGTAACGTCGAAGCGCGTGTAGCTGAGGCCGAACCCGAACGGATAGAGCGCGTCGTTGCGGATCGAGCGCCAGCGGGCCTTGTACTCCTGGCCGTTCGGATCGGCCGGCGCGGGACGCCCCGTGGTGCGGCCGTTGTAGAAGAACGGCTCCTGACCGCTGTCGATCGGGAAGCTGACCGGCAGCTTGCCCGAGGGGTTCACCACGCCGAACAGCACATCGGCCACGGCGTTGCCCATCTCGCTGCCCAGGAACCAGGTCGCCAGGATCGCCGGGGCGTCGCGGACCACGCCTTCCAGCTGGATGGCGCGGCCGTGGCGCAGCAGGACGATGACCGGCTTGCCCGTGGCGGCGATCGCCTCGGCCAGGCGCTGCTGGACGGGTGGGATGCGGATATCGGTGCGCGACTTGGCCTCGCCCGTCATGTCCTGGCTCTCGCCGATGGCCAGCAGGACGATGTCGGCCGCTTGGGCCGCCGCCACGGCGCGCTCGAAGCCGCCGGCGATGGTGGTCTCGACCTCGCAGCCGCGCTCGACGATCAGGCCGCCCGGATCGGCCAGCTGGGCGCGCAGGCCGGTGGCGAGATCGACGTTCAGGCGGCGGTCGGCGAAGAACCCGCCCCAGGCGCCCAGCACGTTCTCGCGGTCGTCGGCGAACGGGCCGATCAGGGCGAACCGCTTGCCGGCCTTGGGCAGCGGCAGCAGGGCGCGGTCGTTCTTCAGCAGCACGATCGAGCGCGCGCCGGCCTCGCGGCTCAAGGCGCGCATGGCCGGGGTGGCGGTGCGCTCGGCCTCGTCGCGCGGGTCCAGCGAGCGGTAGGGATTGTCGAAGAGGCCGATCGCCTCCTTCAGGGCCAGCACCCGGCGCACGGCCGCGTCGACCGTGGCCATCGGCACCGCGCCCGAGGCGACCAGCTCCGGCAGGTAGCGGTTGTAGAGGCCGCTCTGCATGCTCATGTCGACCCCGGCCAGGATGGCCAGGCGGGCGGCGTCGCGGTCGTCGGCGGCGAAGCCGTGCGCCACCAGCTCTTGGTCGGCCGTGTAGTCCGAGACCACCACGCCCTTGAAGCCCCACTCCCCGCGCAGGATGTCGGTCAGCAGCATCTTGTTGGCGGTGGCCGGCACGCCGTTGACGTCGTTGAAGGCCGACATGGTGGTCAGGGCGCCGGCCGCGAAGGCGGCCTGGAACGGCGGCAGATGCACCTCGCGCAGGGTCGCTTGGGAGAGTTCGACCGAATTGTATTCCAGCCCCGCCGTAACGGCGCCGTAAGCCGCAAAGTGCTTGGGCGTGGCCAGCATGCTGTCGTCGGCCTTCAGGTCCTTGCCCTGGAAGCCGCGCACGCGGGCGGCGGCCATCATCTCGCCCAGGAAGACGTCCTCGCCCGAGCCCTCGGCCACCCGGCCCCAGCGCTGGTCGCGGGCCACATCGACCATCGGCGCGAAGGTCCAGTGCAGGCCCGAGGCCGTGGCCTCCAGGGCGGTGGCGCGGGCGGTGCGCTCGGCCAGGTGCGGGTCGAAGCTGGCGGTCTCGCCCAGCGGGATCGGGAACACCGTGCGGAAGCCGTGGATCACGTCGGCGGCGAACAGCAGCGGGATCTTCAGGCGTGAGCCCTCGATCGCGGCCTTCTGGGTGTCGCGCGCGGCCTGGGCCCCGACGCCGTTGAACAGCGCGCCGATCCGCCCGGCCTTGACCTCGGCCAGCAGGGTCTGGGCGTTGCGGATATTGACCAGCGGATTCATGTCGCCGATCGGCGGCCGGATCATGTCGGCGAAACACGACAGCTGGCCGGCCTTCTCCTCGATCGTCATCTGGGCCAGCAGGCCTTCGATGCGATCGGAAGCTCGGGCGAAGGCGCGGGGAGTCGCGACGGCCAGTCCCGCCAGGGCGGCCAAGCCCGAAAGGAAACCACGGCGGTTCGGCCCGTCCGACACGCGGGCCGCCGTCTTCGACATCATGGGAATCCCCCGGACGCTTACGAGGCGCGCAAACTCGCCGCTAAAGCGTCAGCGCGCAACCGCCCTCGCCCCTTGGGTTAGCGCGACGAAATGCTCGCCCGCGAAAGTCAAAATAGCGGCCGAAAACCTGACAGAGGAAACAATTCAACTTCTGAGAGTTTTACCTACTCAAGAGGATTGCAGTAAATGCACGCTCATCAAATTCTTTTTGTTGAAGATGATTTTATATTAAGCTTTTCATCGTGCGAATTTATTCGAGATCGTGGCATGCGGGTCATAGACGCCTCTAGCGCATTATTGGCCGCGAACGTCATCGACAAGCGCGCCTATCTCTCGGCCCTGGTCAGCGACATCGATCTGGGCGAAGGCGAGAACGGCTTCGACGTCGCTCGCCGGGCGCGGGTCGCCTATCCGGGCCTGCCGGTCGTCTTCGTTTCCGGGGCGGCGGCCTCGCGCCATGCGGCCGAAGGCGTGGAGGGCTCGATCTTCATCGGCAAGCCCTACCATCCTCGCCAGATCGTCGAGGCGCTGTGCGCGCTGGCGGACAACAAGGTCGCCGCCTAGCGCCCTACTCCGCCGCGATCACCGCGACGTCGGCCGGAAGGCGAGCGGCGTTGTAGGTCTCCAGGTCCAGGATTCCCTCGCGCTTGGCCACGATGGTGGGAATGAGGGCCTGGCCGGCGACGTTCACGGCGGTTCGGCCCATGTCCAGGATCGGGTCGATGGCCAGCAGCAGGCCCGCGCCTTCCAACGGCAGGCCCAGGGTCGAGAGCGTCAGGGTCAGCATCACCGTCGCGCCGGTCAGGCCCGCCGTGGCGGCCGAGCCGATCACCGAGACGAAGACGATCAGGAAATAGTCCGACCAGGCCAGGTGCACGCCGAAGAACTGGGCCACGAAGATCGCCGCGATCGCCGGATAGATGGCCGCGCAGCCGTCCATCTTGGTGGTCGCGCCGAACGGCACGGCGAAGGCGGCGTAGGCGCGCGGCACGCCCAGGCTGGTCTCGGTCACGGCCTCGGTCACCGGCAGGGTGCCGATCGACGAGCGCGACACGAAGCCCAGCTGGATCGCCGGCCAGGCGCCCTGGAAGAACTTGATGGGGTTGAGGCCGTTCAGCGCCAGGATGGTCGGGTAGACGACCAGCAGCACCAAAGCGAGGCCGATATAGATCGCGCCGGTGAAGGCCCCGAGCTGACCTAGCGTGGTCCAGCCGTACTGGGCCACGGCGTTGCCGAACAGGCCGACGGTGCCGATCGGCGTCAGGCGGATCACCCACCACAGCACCTTGCGTACGATCGCCAGGGCCGAGGCGTTGAACTTCAGGAAGGCCTCGCCCGCCTCGCCGACCTTCAGGGCCGCGATGCCGGTGACCAGCGAGATGACCACGATCTGCAGCACGTTGAACGACAGGCCGGTGGTGGCCGCGCCGTCGGTGATCTTGGTCGAGGCGGCCAGGCCCAGGATGTTGCTGGGCACCAGGCCGGTCAGGAAGTCCAGCCACGAGCCGTGGGTCTTGGGGGCCTTGGCGGCAGCGGCGGCGACACTGGTGTGCAGGCCGGGCTGCAGGATCAGACCCAGCGCGATGCCGATCAGCACCGCGATCAGGGCGGTGACCGCGAACCAGAACAGGGTCCGCCAGACCAGGCGGGCGGCGTTCTGCAGCTGGGCGATATTGGCGATCGAGGCGACGATGGCCGTGAACACCAACGGCGGCACCAGCACGCGCAGCAGCTGGATGAAGATCGCGCCGACCTGATGCAGCGTCTCGGCCAGGGCGTAGCCCGCCTGCCCTTCGGCCGGACCCAGGTTGCGCGCCAGCAGGCCCAGGCCCAGGCCCAGGGTCATGGCGACCAGGACCTGGACTCCGAACCCGCTGATGAAACGGCTGCTCTTCGGCTGGGCGACGGCCATGCGCGATCCTCGGACGACTAAGGCCTTTAATGTCGTGCCGAGCGGTGGGATTTACGAGCGAGGTTTTCCGGGAGGCGCCCCCAGGAAAACTGAAACGGCCTCTGTGCCTAAAGACGCGGCAGCCACATCCCCAGGATGGCGAAAAGCCCGCCGGCCGCCGTCGCCAGGGTCACGAGGGCCATGCCGCCGGCCATGGCCAGCTTGGCCCCTGCCCCACCCCGGTCCCGCGCCAGAAGATAGAGCTCCAGGATCGCCAGCGGCAGCAGCACGTGGGCGAAGGCCAGGAAGATGTCGAACGGTCCGTCGAAGGCGTCGGTGTGGCCGACCGGCGTCTGGTGGGCCACGAACCACAGCATCATGCCCAGGCGATAGAAGAACACCCCCAGCATCAGCACGAAGGCCCGCAACGCCCAGCGCCGGTGGACGTCGAACCGCCGCTGGATCGCGAACCGCAACGCCTGGCCGGCGCACAGCATCAGGAGCACCGCGTTCAGGGTGTTGCCGAACGCCATGTAAGTCCCCGCCACCGCGCCGCGGGTGAAGGCGATGAACAGGCCCGACAGCGCGATGGCGAAGGCCACGGCGATGAACGCCCGACCGTTCCAGCGGTGGAACCTCGGCGCTTTCGCCCGGATCGCAGGGACCAGTTGCAGCGATCCGGCGAAGGTCACGAACACCGCCATCAAGAGGTGCACGCCCAGCGCCAGGTTCCCAGCCGTGTCGCCGCGATTATAGCCGTGCCCGGCCGGCAGCACCGCATTCCAGCGCTCCCAGTTCCCGGTCACGGCGCCGAGGCCGTAGAGCCCGACGATATAGATACCGAACGCCCACAGCCCCGCGACCAGGGCCACGAACCACGCGGTCGCCGAGGCGCTCAGCGCCCGGCCAGCCAACTTCTCCATGTGTGCGAACTCATCAACGCATCCCTCGCTGGCAGGCTTACGAAGCACGGCGAACCGGAGCCATGACGCGGGGCGCCACGAACTTGACCCTGGCGATCACCCTGCTACCGCTCGGGCCATGGTCAGCGTGGTCCAGGCAACGGTTTCGGGCGGGTTCTTCCAGGGCCTGCTGGAGTTCGCCGTGTCGCTGGGCGCGGACCGCGCGGCGCTGCTGGCCGCCACCGGCGTGGCCGAGGCCGACTTCGCCGACCAGGACGCCCGCATCCCGCTGGAGCGCTACAAGGCCCTCTACCGCGCCGGCGAGGCGATGACCGGCGAGCCCGCCCTGCCCCTGAAGTTCCCGGAAGCCACCCGCTTCGAGCAGATCTCGATCGTCGGCCTGATCTGCCAGGCGGCCGACACCATGGGCGGGGCGCTAAAGCAGCTGAACCGCTTCTCGCGGCTGGTGGTCGAGGTCGAGGGCGTCTCGGACGGCCCGCGCTTCCAGCTGACGCCGCGCGAGGACGGGCTTTGGCTGCAGGATCGCTGCGCCGTCGAGGATTTCCCCGAGCTGGTCGAAGCGGCCCTGGCCCGCTTCACCTGCGAGATGGCCCGGCACTATCCGGACTTCACGTTCGTGCTGGCCGTGCACCTGACCCGGCCGCGCCCGGCCCATGTCGCCGAGTACGAGCCGATCCTGCGCGCGCCGGTCACCTTCGGCGCGGCCTGGAACGCGCTCAAGATCGAGCCCTCGTGGCTGAACCTCGCGATCCACCGGCCCAACCGCTACGCCTTCGGCATGTTCAACGGCCACGCCGACGCGCTGCTGAAGAGCCTGGAGGAGTCCAAGACCACACGCGGTCGAGTCGAAGCCCTGCTGATCCCGCTGCTGCACACCGGCGAACTGGCCATGGACACCGTCGCCCAGGCGCTGGGCCTCAGCCGCCAGACCCTCTACCGCCGCCTGAAGGCCGAAGGCGTCAGCTTCGACCAGGTGTTGGACGACCTGCGCCGCCGGATGGCCGAGACTTATCTGGAAAAGCTGTCGGTCAACGAGACCGCCTACCTGGTCGGCTTTTCGGAGACGAGCGCCTTCTCACGGGCCTTCAAGCGCTGGACCGGCGCCAGTCCGCGCAGCCGGAAAGGCTAGCTCTTCAGCCGCACCTTCACCGTCGTCGACAGGCCCGGCCGCAGACGCGCGACCTCGGCCTGGTTCGGGTCGAGGCGAATGCGGACCGGCACGCGCTGGACGATCTTGGTGAAGTTGCCCGTGCCCGGCTCGAACGGCAGCAGCGAGAACTGCGAGCCCGAGCCCGGGGCGAAGCTCTCGACGTGGCCCTTCAGCGCCTTGCCGCCCAGGGCGTCGACCTTGATCGTCGCCTCCTGGCCGGGAAGCATCCGCTCGACCTGGGTCTCCTTGAAGTTGGCGACCACGTACAGCGCCTTGATCGGCACGATGGTCATCAGCCGGGTGCCGGGCTGGACGTAGTCGCCGGGCTCAGCCTGGCGGTCGCCCACGACGCCATCGATCGGCGAGACGATGACCGTGTGGCTCTGGTCCTGGCGGGCCAGAATCAGGGCGGCCTTGGCGCGGGCCACGGCGGCCTCGGCCTGGGCCAGGTTGGCGGTCAGGGTGGCGCGCTTGGCGGCGGTGACGGCGGCCTGGTCCTGGCTGACGGACAGCTGGGCGCGGCTGCGATCCGCGTCCGACTGGGCCCCAACGGCCGCGGCGCGGAAGCGTTCGACGTCGCGGCGAGCCACCGCGCCGCTGTCAGCGAGGTCTTCGTAGCGCTTGCGGTCGGCCTGGGCGCGGACGTTCTCGGCGTCGGCGGCGGCGATGGAGGTCTGGGCGGCGCGGATGTTGGAGCCGGCCAGGCGCTGCTCGGCGTCCAGCGAGATCAGGGCGGCGCGGGCGCTGGCGGCGGCGGCCTCGGCGTTGCCGACATCGGCGTCGGCCGAGGCGACGCGGGCGTCGAATTCTTCCGGATCGATGCGCAGCAAGGCGTCGCCGCGATGGACCGTCTGGTTGTGGCCGACCAGCACTTGGGACACCAGGCCTCTGACCTTCGGCGCGATGGCCGAGCTGTCGGCCTGGATATAGGCCGCGTCGGTCGAGACCGAGCTCTTCGGCGCGGCGATCAGCAGGCCGCCGCCGACCGCGACGACCAGCGCCGTGCCGACCGCCAGCACGGTCTTGCGCGAGAACGGAGCCTTCTTGGCCTTGGCGGCGACAGTGGGGGCTTCGACGAGCCCGTCTTTAAAGGTGGCGTCGGTCATTGGGCGGCCTCCAGGCCAAGGCGGCGCTTCAGGTGCGCGCGCGAGCGTTCGAGAATGGCGTCGGAGCGGTCGGGATCGGCTTCGGCCCGGGCCAGGGTCACGGCCCCGACCAGTTCGGACAGCATGGAGCTCGCCTCATCCTCGGGATGGGGCCGGCCCAGCTCGACCAGGCGGTCGGCGATGACCTGCGTCAGGCTGGCCGTGCCTTGCGCGTAGCGCTCACGGGAAGCGTCGGCCAGGCGCGGCGCATCGCCGGCCAGATAGGGCAACGGGCAGCCGCCGTTGCGGCTGTCGCGGTGGCGGGCGGAAAGATAGAAGTCAATGAACCCCGTCAGCGCCTCGCGCGGCGGCAGGTCCTTCACCTTCTTCAGCGTCGAGATCGGCCCGCCCTCGAACATGTGGGCGATGGCCTCGGCGACGAACGCCTCCTTCGACGGAAAGTGGGCGTAGAAGCCGCCGTGCGTCAGCCCGGCGCGGGCCATGACTCCGGCCACGCCCAGACGGTGCGGGCCTTCCTCGCGGATGGCCTTGGCGGCCTCGTCCAGGACCCGCAGGCGGGTCTTCTGCTTGTGCTCTGCGTCGTAGCGCATGCTTGCGTCCTCGATTGCATGATCCATATAATATTATGATCATCATACTTTCAAGGGGCGCTCCCGTGAGCTCAGCCGTCGCCAAGCCGCCGATCGATCCAGGCGCCCTGCCTACCCGGACGAAGTTCCTGATCTTCGGCGTGATGGCGTTCGGTCAGTTCATGGCGCTGATCGACATCCAGATCGTCGCCGCCTCACTGAACGACGTGCAGGCGGGGCTCTCGGCCGGGCCGGACGAGATCAGCTGGGTGCAGACCGGCTACCTGATGGCCGAGCTGGTGATGATCCCGTTCGCGGCGTTCCTGGCGCAGAGCCTGTCGACACGATGGCTGTTCGCCCTGTCGGCCGGGCTGTTCACGATCTCGTCGGCCCTGTGCGGCATGGCCTGGGACATCGACTCGATGATCCTGTTCCGCGTGCTGCAGGGCTTCACGGGCGGGGCCATGGTGCCGACGGTGTTCGCCACGGGCTTCGCCATGTTCTCCGGACCACAGCGGGCGATGATCCCGGCGATCCTGGGCATGGTCTCGGTGCTGGCCCCGACCCTGGGCCCCACGGTCGGCGGCTGGCTGACCGAGGCGGTCGGCTGGCGTTCGATCTTCTACATCAACATCGTGCCCGGGGCCCTGGTGACCATCCTGGCGATCACGGTGATCAAGGTCGACCGCGCCAAGCCCGAGATGCTGAAGACCATCGACTATTCGCACCTGGCCGCCATGGCCGTGTTCCTGGGCGGCCTGGAATATGTGCTGGAGGAAGGCCCCCGCCAGCAGTGGTTCGAGGACCCGACCATCGCCATCGCCGGCTGGGTGACGCTGGTGGCCTTCGCCCTGTTCATCGAGCGCTCGTTCCGGTCCGGCGGGCCGGTCGTCAAGCTCTCACCCTTCCGCAAGCCGACCTTCGTGTTCGCCTGCGTGTTCAACCTGGTGATCGGCTTCGGACTCTATTCCTCGACCTATCTGATCCCTGTCTTCCTGGGCCGGGTGCGCGGCTATGACAGCCTGGAGATCGGCACCACGGTCGTCGTCACCGGCATCGCCCAGATCCTGTCGACCGTGATCGCCGCGCGGCTCTCCACCCGCGTCGACCAGCGGATCGTGGTCACGGTGGGCCTGTCGCTGTTCGCCACCGCCCTGTGGCTGACCTCGCACATGACCAGCGAGTGGGGCTTCATGGCCCTGCTGGCGCCCCAGGCCCTGCGGGGCTTCGCGATCATGCTGTGCATCGTGCCCAGCGTGAACATGGCGTTGGGCGGGTTCGAGATGGCCGAGCTGCGCTACGCGTCCGGCCTGTTCAACCTGATGCGCAACCTGGGCGGGGCCATCGGCATCGCCGTCGTCAACACCTGGCTGGGCGACAACGCCCGCATCCACGTGGCCCGCTTCGGCGAGGCGCTGGGCGAGGCTGGCCGCTCGGGCAATGCGGCGCTGGAGGCCCTGGCCGCCCGCATCGCCGAACGCACGCCCGACGCCGCCCAGGCCGCGCTGATCCTGCAGGGCGAACTGGCCAAGGTGGTCGGCCGCGAGGCCCTGACCCTGGCCTTCAACGACGTCTTCCGGGTGATGGCGGGCCTGTTCGTGCTGGCCCTGGTCATGGCCCCGTTCTGCAAGCCCCCGCCGCTCGCCAACAAGCCGCCCCAAGACGCGCACTGAGCATAAAAAATCCCCGGGAGGACGAGCCTCCCGGGGTGCGCTTGCAGGTAGTTGGGTATCGGAAGGGGGGACGGCCTAGTGGCCGCCGGCCACGCCTTCCTGGATCTCGTGGGTCGGGGCCTTCTTGGCCACGATGGCGAACCACAGGACGTAGACGTAGCAGACCAGCGGAGCGATGAAGCCCATCGAGATCGAGCCGGTCAGCTCCTCGATCTTGGCGAAGGCCAGCGGCAGGAAGGCGCCGCCCACGATGGCCATGCACAGCAGGCCCGAGGTCGCCGAGGTCGGCGCCGAGGACCGTTGCAGGGTCAGGGTGAAGATCGTCGGGAACATGATCGAGTTGAACAGGCCGATCAGCAGCGCCGCGAAGGCCGGGATCAGGCCGCTGGTCAGCGGGGCCGAGGCCAGCAGCAGGTTTAGCGTGCCCGTATGGGCGCTGGGGGTCATGTCCTTGGTCAGGATGACGACCAGGCACAGCACGATGGCGCCGACGGCCACGCCGGTCAGCAGGGCGTAGTCCTTGATCGTCTTCAGCAGGGCCGAGCCGGCGAAGCGGCCGATCATGGCGAACACCATGTAGAAGGTGGTCATCTTGCCGGCCTGCTCGGACGGGATGTCCAGGATGCGCGACTGCTCCAGGAACAGCAGCAGGTGCAGCGAGATCGCCACCTCGGCGCCGACATAGAGGAAGATGCCGATCGCGCCGAGGTTCGCCCACTTGGACGTCAGGGCGGTGAACGGATTGACCAGCTGGCCGGTCTTCGGCGCCGCGTCGGTGATCTTCTGGCGGACCAGGAAGATCAGCAGGATGAACAGGGCCAGGCCCACGCCGATGGCGAGATAGACGTTCGAGACGAAGCCCAGGGCCTGCTCGCGCATGGCCTGGGTGATCACCACGTCCTTGGTGAAGATCTCGCCCTTGAGCAGGAAGTTGGCGCCGAACCACAGGCCGCAGGCCGCGCCCAGCGAGTTGAACGCCTGCGACAGGTTCAGGCGGAACGAGGACTCTTCGGGCTTGCCCATCGAGGCGATCAGCGGATTGGCCGCCACCTGCAGCAGGGTCACGCCCGAGGCCATGACGAACAGACCGACCAGGAAGATGCCGAAGGTGTGCAGCTTGGCCGCGGCGATGGCGATGAAGCAGCCGACGACGATGCCGCCCAGGCCGACCATGACCGACTTGGCGTAGCCCAGCTTGGACAGGAACGCGGCCGACGGCAGCGACATGATCCCGTAGGCGATGAAGAAGGCGAAGCCGGTCAGGCTGGCCTCGACAGGGCTCAACGTGAAGACCGTCTTGAAGGTCTTCAGCAGCGGGTCGAGCAGGTTGGTGACCAGCGCCCAGATGAAGAACAGGCAGGTCACATAGACGACGGCGAGCTTGACGCCGCTGCCCTTGGTCGTGGATTTCGCGATCGCGGCGTCGGTCATCGGACGGCGCCCTCGAGGCTGTATTTCACCGCAATCACTGCACCACTCCCTAGTGACGATATTTGTGGAATCCGTCTTTGCGCGGACGCGCCATTCACAGGAAGCGTGACAACGTTGTCAACCACACCGTGGATTTTTTAGGCGCCCGATAGCGCTACCACAGGAACCGCTCGCCCCTCTCGTCGCTTGGTTTCACGAACGGGAGTTTCTTCATGTCGGCTCTGATGGTGCTTCTGATGTCCAGCTTCTTCGTGCTGGCGGCGATGGTCGGGCTGGCCGACGCGCTGGTGCATTTCATCGCCTGGAGCATCGGCCGGCTAAGGACGCCGCGCGAGGCGGTTCAGCCGCCGGCGCAGGGAATCACCGCGTAGCGGCTGGCCTTCAGGGCGCGTAGTTCGCCCCCGTCTTCCTGATCGTGGACGTACGGCGCCTTGGGCGTCCAGTCCCGCGCCGCCAGCTCGGCGGATAGCGGCGGTGCGTCCTCCCAGCGCGGCCAGACGATCCAGGCGGGCGCATCCGGCGCCGCGCAGAAGGTCCGGACCTGCGCCACGCCCGGCGGTGGCAAGCGCCGTTCAGGCGCGGTCAGCGGCCGGATGAAGTCCTCGCCAACCAGACCCAATTTTGTCAGGCGATCGGCTCGGTCGCGGATCTGCAGGGCCAGCGGTTCGGAGAACACCACGCCGGCGCCCTGCACGCGCGCGGACCAGCTGGGCCGGCCCAGCAGCAGCCAGGGCTCCACATCCCCGACCAGCCACAGCACCGGTCCTGGCCGCGCGGCGGTCATGGCGACCAGCGTCGGGTCCCTGCCCTGGTCGCGGGCGCGGACGTAGGCGGATCGATCGTCCCACAGGATGATCGCCAGAAGAGCGATGGCCGCCAGACCGATGACGCGCACCGCGCCCGACGGCGCCGGCCAGCCTCGCGCGAACCAGACGCCGAGCGTCAATACGATCGCCAAGGCCGGCAGGTCGCTAAACCAGACGATCGCCTCGCTGTAGCGCCCCGCCCGCGCCAGCTTGTGCGCTAGGCCCGTCCCGGCGAGACCGACATAGCCAACCACCGCCACGGCCAGCAGGCCCAGCGCCACCGCCGTGAAGAGCTTCGGCCTCGCGAGGTCCGTCCTGTCGCCCACGGCGACGAACAGCAGACCCAAGGGGGCCGCCAGCAGGCTCAGCCCGCCGACATCGCGGAACAGCCAGGCCACGCCGATCAGGACCAGGCCCAGCAGGCCCGTCGGTCCGCGCCGTGGCATCTCGACGACCAGCAGCGCCAGGCAAGCCAGCGACAGCACGGCGACCGGCTGCAGGGTGCGCCAGCTCTGGATCTGCAGGAACAGGATCAGGGATAGCCGCTCGCCCAGGACGGCGGCGATGGCCACGCCGACTAGGCCGGCGATCAGCACGCCCAGGGCCAGACGGCGCGGCGCGCCTCGCAGCAGGAAAGTCGCGGCCGCCACCGTGCAGGCCTGCGCGGCCAGGCGGCTCCAAGTCTCCACGGGCCAGAGCGACGGGAACAGGATCGGGCTGCGCGTCTCGACCACCGCCCGCCAGGCGGGGTCCATGACGGTGACCAGGCGGTCGGCGACCGGCAGGTGCGCCAGACCCGCCACGGCGACGACGGCGACACCGGCCAGGGCCGCCCACAGCCAGCGGCGATCCTCGAAGCACAGCGCGACGCCGATCGCGGCGGCCGAGCACAGGCCCATGATCGGATGGAACAGCATGCCGACGACGCAGAGCGCGAGGCCCAGCCAGCGGCGTCCGGAGAGATAGGCGGCCATGCCAGCCAGGCCCGCGGCCTCGACCAAGCCGCGCGGCGTGGCGTAGGGCTCGCCGAAGCCGATGATGTTCAGGGGGCCGTACAGCGCCGGCAGCGCGGCGACGAAAACCAGCGCCGCCCAGCGCACGGCTGGCGGCCGATCGGCCAGGAAGCGTTCGACCATCAGCGCGGCGGCGGCGAACCACAGCACCAACGTCAAGGCCACGATGGCCATGGTCGCGCCCGACGGTCCCAGCACCGCGATCAGCCGCGACAGCATCGGCGTGTAGAGGCTGAACCCGAACTGCCCGTCGTGGACGAACATCAGGTCGCGCCCTACCCCGCCCGGATCGAGCTTGGCCAAGGCGTCGGCTACATAGAGCCGCCCGTCGTGATGGATGCCCATATAGGGTCGGCTCAGCAGGAACAGCCCGAAGGCCGCCAGCCAGCCGACAATCTGGTCCCGCCGGCTCACGGCTGGGCGGTGATGCGGGGAGCCTTGAACAGCAGCGCCCGGCGGACGGTGAAGTTGAACACGAAGACGATCCCGGCGGTCGGAATCTTGGCCACGCCCGGATGCACGTGCAGCACCTCGACCCACAACGCCATCAGGCCCTGGGTCAAGACCAAGCCCGCCAGGCCGACGCCGATGAAGCCGAAGAACTCGCGCCGGCGATCGACGACCGGGCGGTGGCGAAACACCACGCAGATCGACAGCAGGTAGGTGACAGCAATGCCGCTGACGAAGCCCGTCGCCGAGGCGATCAGGTAGTTCACGCCCAGCGTCGTCAGCGCCAGCAGTAGGCCCCAGTCGAGACCCAGAGCCAGGGCGCTGGCGAAGCCGTAGAGCATCAGCTCCCGCAGCCCTTCAGGCAAACGCCGCCAGAGCTGCAGAGCGAGCCTCATGATCAGGCGGCGACCTTGGTCGGCACGGCGCGTTCGCTGCGCAGGGCCTCGCGGGCGCCGGAGACGCCGGCTTCGCCGTACTCGGCGTCCTCGTTGACCTCCCACACATCGTGGAGGGTCTCGCCGGCGATGATGTTCTCGGCCGTCAGCAGGCCGGTCATCATGGCGTGGTCCTGGTTGTTGTACTTGTGCATGCCGTTGCGGCCCACCAGGTGCAGGCCCGGGAAGTGCATCTTCAGGTCCAGGCGGATCATCTTGATGTGCTCGGCATAGGCGTCGTCATAGACCGGATAGGCCTTGTGCTGGCGCACTACGCAGGCGTCGTAGACGTCCGCCGGGTCCATCAGGCCGATCTTGCCGATCTCGCGCTTGGCCTGGGCGACCAGGTCCTCGTCCGACGAGGTCCACAGGCCGTCGCCCTCGAAGCAGAAATATTCCAAACCGAGGCAGGTCGAGACACCGTCCGGGATCATCTCCGGCGACCACGAGCGGAAGTTCTGCACGCGGCCGACCTTCACCGACGGATCGTGGATATAGATCCAGTTGTCCGGCAGCTCCTTCTGCGGCTTGCCGATCAGCACGACGGTGATGAAGTCGCGGTACATCAGCTCGCCGGCGTGGAAGACGCTGATCGGGGTGGGCGACACCGCCTGCATCAGCTCGCGGATCGGGGCCGAGGAGACCACGTCGTCGGCCGTGTAGATCTCCTTCTTGCCGTCGGCGCAGGTGACCGAGACGGTCCAGATCTTGGCCAGCTTGTCGTAGTGCAGCCCGTCGACCTTGCGGCCCATGCGGACCTGGCCGCCCAGGGCGGCGATCTTGTCGCGGCAGGCTTCCCACATCATGCCGGGGCCCTTGCGGGGATAGCGGAAGCTCTCGATCAGGGTCTTGGGCGAGCCTTCACCGCCCCTGGCCTTGACGCCGAGCGAGCGCTTGACGCCGTCGATGATGGCGGCGGCGAGGTCCAGGCCCTTGATGCGCTGGCTGGCCCAGTCGGCCGAGATCTCGTCGCAGCTCATGCCCCACACCTTCTCGGTGTAGGTCTTGAAGAAGATCGAGAACAGCGTCTCGCCGAACTGGTTGCGGACCCACTGGTGGAAGGTCGTCGGGTTGGCGATCGGCTTGACCTTGGCCCAGCCGAACGAGGCCATGCACTTGGTCGCCGTCCAGACGCCGAGGTTCGCCAGGGCCTCGAAGGCCTTCAGCGGATAGGCGTAGAACTTCTCGCGGTAATAGATGCGCGACAGGCGCGGGCGGTCGATGAGGTCGTCAGGCAGGATCTCGTTCCAGAGGTCGACGATCTCCTTGCTCTTCGAGAAGAAGCGGTGGCCGCCGATGTCGAACTTGAAGCCCTTGTAGTCCACGGTCCGGCTTATGCCGCCGACATAGGTCGGGTCCATCTCCAGCACGGTCACGCCGCGACCGGCCTTGGCCAGGGTGTAGGCGGTCGTCAGGCCCGCCGGGCCGGCGCCGATCACCAAGGTTTCCACGTGCTGGGCCATCCGCCCCTCCGATCCCATTTCAGTACAGATTGGCGTAGGATGGTTAAGGCCGGGTCGCGAGGCTTGGTGAATCCAGATTAATCGTGAATCCGGGACGATCGGTCGCGGACCGTCTTATCGGGGGTGACAGGCGGCAAAGGCGACGCTAGGTTTGCTGTGATGACCCTCGCCGCCAGCCACACGCTGTTTTGGTATTTTAGCTATCCGACGCCTCTGGCGCCGGGAGGGTTTCGTTCGGCCTGACATCAGGGCCACAGAGAACACCTTCACCAGCCGCCAGGGGTCCCCCGGGCGGCTTTTTTAATGGCCGCCGGACCTCACCCCCAAGTCTCTCTCAGGGATCTTCCGGAGTACGCCATGCCTTCCACCGCCAACCTCGTCTCGCTGCCCGTCCCCACCGACGACCTGCGCATCGAGAAACTGCAGACCCTCAGCCCGCCCGCCCAGGTAATCGGCGAGGCCCCGGCCAGCTCGTCGGTCGCCGAGGTCGTGGGCGACGCCCGCGCGGCGGTCCACGAGATCCTGCACGGCCGCGACGACCGCCTGGTGGTGGTGATTGGCCCCTGCTCGATCCATGACCCCAAGGCCGCCCTCGACTACGCCCAGCGCCTGGCCGCCGAGCGCGAGCGCCACGCCGGCGAGTTGGAAGTGATCATGCGGGTCTATTTCGAGAAGCCGCGCACCACGGTGGGCTGGAAGGGCCTGATCAACGACCCGGACCTGGACGGCGGCTTCCGTATCAATGAAGGCCTGCGCCTGGCGCGCCGGGTGCTGCTGGACGTCAGCGCCCAGGGCCTGCCGACCGCCTGCGAGTTCCTGGACGTCACCACGCCGCAGTACATCGCCGACCTGGTGGCCTGGGGCGCGATAGGCGCCCGCACGACCGAGAGCCAGATCCACCGCGAGATGGCCTCGGGCCTCTCCTGCCCGGTGGGCTTCAAGAACGGCACCAACGGCGACGTGAAGGTGGCCGTGGACGCGGTGATGGCCGCCAGCCAGCCGCACCATTTCCTGGCCGTGACCAAGGAAGGTCGCGCGGCTATCGCCACCACCACCGGCAACGGCGACTGCCACGTCGTGCTGCGCGGCGGCAAGACGCCGAACTACGACGCCGCCAGCGTCGAAGCCGCCGCGCAAGCCGTGGCCAAGGCCGGCATGCCCGCCCGGATCATGGTCGATGTCAGCCACGCCAACAGCGGCAAGAACCACGAGAACCAGCCCGCCGTCGTCGCCGACATCGCCGCCCAGCTGGCGACCGGGACCTCGCCGATCATGGGCGTGATGATCGAAAGCAACCTCGTCGCCGGCCGCCAGGACATCGTCCCCGGCCAGCCCCTGACCTACGGCCAGTCGGTCACCGACGCCTGCGTCGACTGGGACACCTCGGTGACCCTGCTCGACCAACTGGCCGCCGCCGTGAAGGCCGGCCGCGAGGCCCGTAAGGCCTAAGCCCGGACGCGCGGACGGCGGGACGTTAAGTCGACATCCCGCCGTTGCGCGCATCCTTCTGCCGACGAGACGCGTTGTGAAGCCCGAGGGACCTTCACCAAGGCGAAGATCAAAATGACCCGTCTCGTCATCATCGGCCTGGCCATCGGCGCCATCGCCCTTCCCGCGACGCTGGCGCCCACGGACGCCGACGCCGCCACCTGCCGCAGCCGCAAGGCCACCGGCACCGTCATCGGCGGCCTGGGCGGGGCCCTGGTCGGCAACGCCATCTCCAAGGGCGGCGGCGGCCTGATCGTCGGCGGCCTGGGCGGCGCCCTGGTCGGTCGCGAGATCGGCAAGAGCGGCTGCCGCAGCCGCACGGCCTATTACAGCTCCGGTTCGCGCGGCGCTTCCTACGCGGCGCCGGCCCAGCCCGCGCCGGTCCGTCAGGTCTACTACGACCACATGGGCAATCCAGTCGCCACCGGCGAGGTCCGCAACGGCACCTTCCAGCAGGTCTCGGCCAACACCTCGACCGGCGGGACGTGCCGCAACGCCACGATCTCCTACTACGACGAGCGCGGCCGCCTCTCGCAGCGCCCCGTCCAGATCTGCCCCCGCTAAGAACACACGGAAATCAGAACGATGATCCGCAAGTCCGTGATGGCCGCCCTGGCCCTCGCCACCCTCGCCCTGGCCGCCTGCGAAAACGGGCACGAGGCCATGAGCAATCCGAAGATCTGCGCCGACTTCCGCAACAACACCGGCCCCGGCGCCACGGCGGCCTCGGACCCATCGACCCCGGTCGACGAGTGCACGCGCCGTTGGGCCTACAGCCTGGCCGGCTCCAAGGACGGGGGCGAGGTCGTGGCCGACGCGGTCGTGGCCGCCTGCGCCCCGGTGCTGAGCCGCTGGAACCAGGCCTCGCTGGGCCAGAGCGCCAATAGCGGCGAGCAGGCGCTGAGCCTGACTACCGGTCAGCCGACCAACCCGCTGGCCGAGCACAGCAGCTTCGCCCAGGGTCGCGCGCTGTTCTACGTGGTCCAGGCCCGCGCCGGCCGCTGCAAGCCGCCGCCGGTCAACAACGGGGTCCCCGCCGGGCTCTAGTTCTCGCAATTTCCCTGTGGCAGAAGCGGAGCCGGACACTGCTCCACATCGGGCACGCGCACCGCCGCCCCTGCCTCTTCCACAGGGAAACCGCGAGCGATGACCTCATCGACCTCGACCATCCGGTTCGGCCGTCTGGCCGCATCCGTCTTCACGCGTGACATCCAGGCCGCTCAAGCCTTCTACCGCGACGTCCTGGGCTTTTCGAAAACCTTCGAGAACGGCCAGCCGGTCGGCTTCATGATCCTGGAAAAGGACGGGGCCGAGCTGCATCTGAGCCTGGTCAAGGACCACAAGCCCTCGACCACCAACATCGCCCACCTGATCGTCGACAAGGTCGACGCCCTGCACGACCACCTGGTCGCGGCAGGCGTGCGGATCATCAAGTCGCTGGCCGACAAGGAGTACGGCCTGCGGGCGTTCGTCTTCGCCGATCCGGACGGCAACCGCATCGACGTCGGCCAGCCGCTGGAAGCCGAGGCGCCGCGCTTCAAGACCCGCGACATGGCGGGCGCGACCTTCGTCGATTGCCGCCTGTCCGGCGCGACGTTCGAGGACATCGACCTGTCGAAGGCGCGCTTCAACAACGTCAATCTCAGCGGCGTCACGATCGACGACGCCAAGATCGACGGGCTGACCATCTTCGGCATGGACATCCAGGCGCTGATCCGGGCCGAACTGGCCCGCCGGCGCGAAAGCTAGGCCAGCGCGGCGCGCTCCCACTCCAGGAACTCCGGCGTCGCCAGCAGGCGGTCGGCATAGGCCTGCGCCGCGCCGGCGTCGCCGTAGTCGGCGAGCTTGATCCCGTAGGTGCGGAAGCGCGTGGCCACCGGCGCATAGAAGGCGTCGGCGATCGACCACTCGCCGACCAGGAACGGCCCGCCCGAACGCTCCAGCAGCTGGTTCCAGCGCCCGACGATCGTGCGGACGTTCTTCTGGACGGCTTCGGAGATGTCGACCGCGCGCGGCTCTTCCTCCAGCGCCATCGGGCACTCGCCGCGCAGGGCCTGGAAGCCGCCGTGCATCTCGGCCGCCGCCGAGCGGCCCAGAGCGCGCAAGATCGGGTCGGCCGGCCACAGCTTGGCGTCCGGGAACTTCTCGGCCAGGTATTCGCAGATCGCCAGCGAGTCCCAGACGGTCAGGTCGCCGTCCTTCAGCACCGGCACCTGGCGACTGGGCGAGCGCGCCGCGATGGCCGCGTCGCTGGCCTCGCCCTGGCGCAGCTGGATCTCGATCTCCTGGAACGGCGCGCCGGTGCGCTTGAGCGCCAGCCACGGCCGCAACGACCAGCTGGACCAGGCCTTGGTGCCGATGACGAGTTCCATGCCGCTCTCCCCTGATGCGATTGCCGCCCGGCTTACCTTGCGTCTAAGGTCGCCTCAACGATTAGAACAAATGTTCGAGGGAGAGAGTCCATGGCGGAAGCCGCCACGCCGTCGCCCGTTGTCGCGCCCGTATCGACGGCCTACCGACGATACGCCCTCTGGGTCCTGCTGATCATCTACACGCTGAACTTCCTGGACCGGCAGGTGGTCAACATCCTGGCCGAGCCGATCAAACGCGATCTCAACCTCGCCGACTGGCAGCTGGGCATGATGACGGGCCTGGCCTTCGCCATCTTCTACACGGTGCTGGGCATCCCGATCGCCCGCATCGCCGAGACCAAGAACCGCCCCTACATCATCGGCGCCTCGGTGGCCGCCTGGAGCGCCTTCACGGTGCTGTGCGGCTTCACCCAGAACTTCTGGCAGCTGATCCTGATGCGGATCGGCGTGGGGGTCGGCGAGGCCGGCTGCACGCCGCCCGCCCACTCGCTGATCACCGACTATGTGCCCAAGGAGAAGCGGGCCAGCGCCATCGCCTTCTATTCGATCGGCACGCCGCTGGGCACGCTGGCCGGCATGGCCATGGGCGGGCTGATCGCCGACGCCTATGGCTGGCGGGCGGCCTTCATGGTGGCTGGTGCGCCGGGCGTGATCTTCGCCCTGATCGCCGCCTTCACCCTTGTGGAGCCGCGCAAGCAGTTGGCCGCCGAGATGGCCGCCCGCGCCAGCTCGCAGATCAGCTTCGCCGCCGCCCTGGCGGTGCTGGCGACCAAGAAGACCTTCTGGCTGGTGGCCCTGGCCGCCTCGATCAAGGCCTTCATCGGCTATGGCCACGCGCCGTTCACCGCCTCGTTCTTCTTCCGCAACCACGGCGCCGAGATCGCAGAGCTGGCCGCCATGTTCGGCCTGAAGTCGGCGGGGTTTCTGGGCCTGGCCCTGGGCCTGATCGGCGGCACGGCCGGCGTCATCGGCGCCTGGCTGGGCGGGGTGTTCGCCGACCGCCTGGGGGCCAAGGACCTGCGGGCCTATGTCACCGTGCCGGCCATCGCCTCGCTGATCACCATCCCTATCTACATCACCGCCGTCAGCATGGACGCGCCGATGACCGCCATCGGCCTGCTGGCCATCAACGCCCTGCTCGGCACGCTGTGGTACGGCCCCGTCTACGCCACCGCTCAGAGCATCGTCGATCCGGCGCTGAGGGCGACTGCCTCGGCCGTGCTGCTGCTGATCATCAACCTGATCGGCCTGGGCCTCGGCCCGGTAGCCGTGGGCCTGCTCAGCGACGTGCTGGCCGGTCATATGGGGCTGGGCGAAGCGCAAGGCGTGCGCTGGGCGCTGATCGTCTCGGCCACCCTGGGCCTGGTCGCCTTCGGCCTGTTCTGGGCGGCGCGGAGCAGCATCCGGGAAGAGATGGTGGCCTAGGTCTACAGGCGCCGGAGGCTTGCGAAATTAGCCTCTGGCGCTTTGGCTTCCGCTCCGTCACAGTCCCCTCAAAGAATTAGAACAAATGTTTGAAGGGAGAGAGTCAGTATGGCCGACGCGCGTGCGTCCGGCGGCGATCGGCCGCTTTATTCGAATGGCTACAAGGCGACGGTGCTGGGGCTTTTGTTGGCCACCTACACCTTCAACTTCATCGACCGGACGATCATCGCCACCATCGGCCAGGCCATCAAGGTCGACCTGAAGCTGACCGACACGCAGCTGGGTCTGCTGGGCGGCCTCTACTTCGCCCTGCTCTACACGCTGCTGGGCATCCCGATCGCCCGCCTGGCCGAGCGCTGGAACCGCGTGACCATCATCTCGGTGTCGCTGGTCGTCTGGTCGGGCTTCACCGCCCTGTGCGGCGCGGCCACCAGCTTCGCCCAGCTGGCCCTGTTCCGCTTCGGCGTCGGCGTCGGCGAGGCCGGTTGCTCGCCGCCCAGCCACTCGCTGATCAGCGACTATTACGAGCCCAAGAAGCGCGCCTCGGCCCTGTCGATCTATTCGTTCGGCATCCCGCTAGGCACCATGTTCGGCGCCGTGGCCGGCGGCTGGCTGGCCCAGGAGTTCAGCTGGCGCGTCGCCTTCGTCATCGTTGGCCTGCCCGGCGTGATCCTGGCCCTGATCGTCAAGCTGGTGGTCAAGGAACCGCCGCGCGGCCACTCCGAGATCGTCGAGCGTCCGCTCGAGGCCGAGAACCTCGTGGTCGAACCGGCGCCCAAGCCGGCCTTCTCCCTGGCCACCGAGTTCTCCGAGCTGTGGGCGGTCTTCAAGGTCCTGTTCTTCAAGTGGCCGGTGCTGAACATGGTGCTGGGCGTGACCATCGCCTCGTTCGGCTCCTACGGCTCGGGCGCCTTCGTGCCCTCCTACTTCGTGCGCGCCTTTGGCCTGGGGCTGGCGCAGGTCGGTCTGATCACCGGCCTGATCGGCGGCTTCTCGGCCGGCATCGGCACCCTGGTCGGCGGCTTCCTCAGCGACTGGGCCGGCAAGCGCAGCGTCAAGTGGTACGCCTGGGTGCCCGCCATCGGCCTGATCATCTGCACGCCGATCTACATCCTGGCCTACATGCAGAGCGAGTGGCAGGCGACGGCGCTGATCCTGCTGGTCCCCGGCATCTTCCACTATGTGTACCTGGCCCCGACTTTCGCCGTGGTCCAGAACTCGGTGGAGCCGCGCCGCCGGGCCACCGCCACCGCCCTGCTGTTCTTCTTCCTGAACCTGATCGCCCTGGGCGGCGGCCCGGTCTTCACCGGCTGGCTGATCGACCACCTGGCCCAGTACCACTTCAACACGCCGGACGCGGCGGGCGTGATCCACAGCGTGCTGGGCTCGTTCGGCGTCGAAGGCGGCCAGAGCTTCGCGGCGACCTGCCCCGGCGGCATCGCGCCCAAAGGCTCGGCGGCCGAACTGGCGGCCCAGTGCCGCACGACCCTGGCCCTGTCCAGCCAGCAGGGCATCATCGTCTCGCTGTGCTTCTACGCCTGGGCCGGCGTCCACTACGCCCTGGCCGCGATCGGCATGGTCAAGCACATGAAGTCGCGCGAAGCGGCGTAAGTAATAAGCCTCTTCACTTGACTCCGGGGGCGGTCGGGCCGAAACGGCCGCCCCATGATCAGCCGCTACGCCCGCCCCGAAGCCGCCGCCATCTGGTCCAGCCAGACCAAGTACAAGATCTGGTTCGAGATCGAGGCCCACGCCGCCGACGCCATGGCCGAGATCGGGACCATCCCGAAGCTCGCCGCCGAGACGATCTGGGAAAAAGGCAAGGACGCTGTCTGGGACAGCGACCGCATCGACGAGATCGAGCGCGTCACCAAGCATGACGTCATCGCCTTCCTGACCCACGTGGCCGAGATCGTCGGTCCGGAAGCCCGCTTCCTGCACCAGGGCATGACCAGCAGCGACGTGCTGGACACCTGCTTCGCCGTGCAGCTGAGCAAGGCCACCGACCTGCTGCTGGAAGACGTCGACCTGGTCCTCGCTGCCCTGAAGCGCCGCGCGCTCGAGCACAAGATGACGGTCTGCGTCGGCCGCAGCCACGGCATCCACGCCGAGCCCCTGACCTTCGGCCTGAAGCTGGCCGGCTACTACGCCGAATTCCAGCGCGCCAAGGAACGCCTGGCGATGGCCAAGTTCGAGATCGCCACCTGCGCGATCTCGGGCGCCGTCGGCACCTTTGCCAATGTCGATCCGCGCGTCGAACAGCACGTGGCCGACAAGATGGGCCTGGCCGTCGAGCCGGTCTCGACCCAGGTGATCCCGCGCGACCGCCATGCGGCCTATTTCGCCGCCCTCGGCGTCGTGGCCTCTTCGGTCGAGCGTCTGGCCACCGAGATCCGCCACCTGCAGCGCACCGAGGTGCTGGAAGCCGAAGAGCCGTTCGATCCGGGCCAGAAGGGCTCGTCGGCCATGCCGCACAAGCGCAACCCGATCCTGACCGAGAACCTGACCGGCTTGGCCCGTCTGGTCCGCTCGGCCGTGATCCCGGCGATGGAGAACGTCGCCCTCTGGCACGAGCGCGACATCAGCCACTCGTCGGTCGAGCGCGGCATCGGCCCCGACGCCACCATTCACCTCGACTTCGCCCTGCGCCGCCTGGCCGGGGTGATCGAGCGCTTCAACATCTATCCCGACAACATGGCCAAGAACCTGGACAAGCTGGGGGGCCTGGTGTTCTCGCAACGGGTCATGCTGGCCCTGACGCAAGAAGGCGTGTCGCGCGAGGACGCCTATGCCGCCGTGCAGGGCAACTCGATGAAGGTGTGGCGCGGCGAGGGTCGGTTCATCGACTTCCTCAAGGCCGACCCGGTGGTCTCCAAGGCGCTGTCGGACAGCGTGCTCGAGGAGCTGTTCGACTACGGCTACCACACCAAGAACGTCGACGTGATCTTCAAGCGCGTCTTCGGCGAGCAAGGCTGAGTATGAGCGAACCGCCGGTTCTCCGCCTCAATCCGGCGCTGGATCCGGCGGTCTTCGCGCAGGCCTATGCGCGCGATGGCCTCGTGCGCATCCCCGAGGTGTTCGAGCCGGCGGTCGTCGACCGCCTGGCCGGTATCCTGGAACAGACCATCGACTGGGACATCATCTGCTCGAACGAGCGCGGCGGGGCCGAGGTCATCACCCGCGCCCGGCGGGCCGAGTTGGGCGATCAGGTCGTGGCGAACAAACTGCACGCCGCGACGGTGCGGGCCCGCAGCGGCTTTGCCTATGCCTATCTCGGCTATCCGATGATCAACGCCTTCGTCGAAGGCCGCGACCCGGGGCATCCGATCCACGCCCTGACGGCGTTCCTCAACAGCCCCGAGTTCATCGCCTTCGGGGCGGCGGTCACCGGCGAGCCCGGGATCACCAAGATCGATGGCCAGGCAACTTGCTATCGCCCCGGCGACTTCCTGACCCAGCACGACGACACCGGCGTTGGCGAGCGCCTGGCGGCCTACACCCTGGGCCTCACGCGCCAGTGGCGGCCCGACTGGGGCGGCCAGCTGCTGTTCCATGACGCCCACGGTGACGTGGCGCGCGGCTTCGCGCCGGCGTTCAATGTCCTGACCCTGTTCAAGGTGCCGCAGCAGCACTCGGTGGCCCCGGTCGCGCCCTATGCCGGGGCGCTGCGCCTGACCGTCACCGGCTGGCTGCGCAACGATCCGCCCAATGGCGCCGGCGGCTAAGCGCGGCTTCCCGCCAGTCGTCGACGCCAACACGCGGGTGCTGGTGCTGGGCAGCCTGCCCGGCGAGGCCTCGCTAGCGGTCAGCCAGTACTACGGCAATCCGAGAAACGCCTTCTGGCGGCTGATCGAGGGCGTCATCGACGCGCCGCTCGTGCCGTTGGGCTACGAGGAGCGGCTGGCCGTGTTGCGGGCCCACGGCGTCGGCCTGTGGGACGTGATCAACGAAGCCCGTCGCGAAGGCAGCCTCGACGCCGCCATCCGCGATCCAGCCGCCAATGACCTGCTGGCGCTGATCGAGACCCTGCCCGCGCTGCGCGTCGTCGCCTTCAACGGCGGCACGGCCGCCAAGCTCGGCGTGCGGCTGGTCGGCGACCGTGTCGCGACGATCGCTCTGCCCTCTTCCAGCCCGGCCCACGCCGCGATGACCTTCGCGGAGAAGGCGCACGCCTGGAGCGCGCTGAAGCCCTATTTGAGCGCCGCGACGTAGAGGTCCCGGAACCGCTTCAGCTCGGTCGGATCCAGGTCCGACACCGCCCAGTAGGTCAGGCCGCCGGCCTGCCAGTGTTCCAGCCGGTAGCCGTTGCGCTGGCTGAGCGTGCCGAGCCGATCGGCCCCCTCGCCCGGCCAGACGAACACGTTGATGACGTGCAACCCGCGTCGATAAACCAGCGCCGCGGCGGGTTGGTTCTTCACATAGTCCAGCCGCCCCCCGGCCAACGGGAAGCCCTTGTCGGCGAAGTCCACCACCGTCGGGGCGAAGGCCACCTTGCCGTCGAACCACGGCTTCACGACGTGCCGGCTGGACGTTTCGACATCGACCAGATGGTTGGCCTGCAGCGAGCGCACGTGGTCGGCGACGAGCTCGTCGGCCAGCCCGGTCCGCCAGTGGCCGACGCCGGTCACGCCCAAGGTCACGGCCAGGGCGAGCGCCGCGAAGCTGGGGATCAAGCCGACATTGACGCGCGGCCGCTTCGCAGTCCGCTTCCGAGCAGTCGCCTCGGCGTCAATCGCGATGGCCACGCGGCGCTTCAGGGCCTCGGGCGCGGCATAGGCCACGCCCGGTGAGGCCATGGCCCCGCGCACCAGCTTCAGGTCCTCCAGCGCCTGGGTGCAGGCGGAACAGGTCTTCAGGTGCTCCTCGACCCGCAGCACGCCGGCGGCGTCCAGCTCGCCGTCCATCATCGCCTGCAACAGCAGCCGGCAGGTGTCGCAATCGCTCATCGCGCGGCCTCCGTTCGCAGCGCCCGCGCCAGCAATTCGCGGCCCCGCGCCAGACGGGACATCACCGTGCCCTGCGGCACGCCGGTCATCTCGGCCACCTCGCGATAGGACAGGCCCTCGATCTCGCGCAGGATCAGGCTCTCGCGGAACGGCTCGGGCAAGGCCTGCAAGGCGCGCTGGACCGTGGCGACGTCCGCCGCCTGCGACAGCAGCGTCTCGGCGCTCTCGCAAGGATCGGCGACATCCTCGGCGGCCTCGTCCTCGGCGAACACCGAGCGGCTGGCGCGGCGGGCGTTGGCCCAGTCGAGGAAGCCGCGCCGGACGATGGTCAGCAGCCAGGCCTTGGCGTTGTCGCCGCGATACGCCGCGAACCCGCGATAGGCCTTCAGCAGCGCCTCCTGGACGATGTCCTCGGCCAGTTCGACATCGCCTGTCAGGTAGCGCGCCAGGTTATAGGCCGCGTCGATGTGGACGAGGATTACGCCGTCGAAGTCGCCTGGCCCGGCGGCCGTCGACGACCGCGCCCGACGGCTCCACCAGGCGCGCCCGCCGCCATGGGCGACGGCCAGCAGCGGGCCCAGCACCAGCACGAGCAGGCGCTGACCCGGCATGGGCCTCAGGCGGATCGCCGGAGCGGTCATCGACAGCGTCTGCATCTTAGCTCGGCTTCACCACCACCTTGCCCACCATGTGGGGGTGCAGGGAGCAGAAATAGCCGAATTCGCCGGGCTTGGTGAAGGTGAACGAGAAGCGGTCGCCCGTGTCCAGCACCTTGGACCTGAACAGCGTCTTGTTGTCGGCCACGACCGTGTGGGGGATGTCGTCCTCGTTGATCCAGGTGACGGTGGTCCCGACCGGCACGCTGAGCACCGTCGGACCGAAGGTGAAGTTGCCGATACGGACGGTCTGCGGGACGGGCGCGACGGCGGCGGCGACCGGCGTGACGGCGGCCGGGCCGACCGAGAAGAAGGCGAGCGCCAGGGCGCCGGCGAGAGCGGGAAGACGTGTCATGAAAAGCCTTTTGACTTGAGGGTTTAAGCGAGCGCGCCGTCGATCAGGGCGATGCGCTCCTGGCCGCGCACGAAGGTCGCGCTGGTGATCCCCAGCATCGACCGCAGTTGCTCGGCGGGCACCTTCAGCGGGCCCGGCGACGGCCCCTCGCCGCCCACCGGTTGCGGGAAGGCGGTCGAGCGGGCGGTGTGGAAGGCGATATTGCCTTCGACCTTCTGGGTGATCTGGTGGATGTGGCCGTTCAGCACGGTCACCGAGCCGAAGCGCTTGAGGTAGCCCAGCGCCTGGGCCGCGTCGTCGGTGCCCCAGCCCCAGTCGGCATAGACCGTCCACAGCGGGATGTGGGCGAAGACCACGATCGGCGTCGAGGACGACCGGCCGGCCAGGTCCCTCTCCAGCCAGGCCAGCTGCTCAGGCCCCAGGCTGCCCATGCCGCCGGCCTTGAGGTTCACGACATTCACCAGGGCCACGAAGTGTACGCCGCGATGGTCGAAGCTGTACCAGCCCGCGCCCTTGGTCCCCTTGCCGTAGCGGTCGAAGAAGGCCTTGCCGGCGCCCTCGTCCAGCATGTCGTGCTCGCCCGGCACATGGAACACCGTGAGGCCGGCTTCCTTCAGGATCTGGTCGGCGTCGTCGAACTCCTCGTCGCGCGACAGCTGGGTGATGTCGCCGGTGTGGAGGATGAAGTCCGGCTTGACCGGCAGGGCCAGGATCTTGCCCACCGCCTCGCGGAAGGTGGCCTTGGTGTCGGGGTTCGCGGCCTTGTTGAAGCCGATATGGCTGTCGCTGATCTGGAGGAACGAGAAGCCCTTGGCGGCCCCGTAGGGCGCGGCCGCGGCCTGGTCGAGGCTGATCGAGCTGGCCAGCCCGCCGCTCATCGTGAACAGCGCGCCCGTGCCGGCCCAGGCCATGCACTTGAGGAATCCGCGCCGGTCTTCGTGGTGGTCATGGTCGTCCATCTTGGCTCCTTGGACTTGGGGTCTCAGGGAGCAAGACGGGACCGGCCGCGCGGTTATTCCCGGCGGCGGTAAGAAATCCAAATTCTTGTCATCCCGGAAGCCTCGCAGAGGCTGTCCGGGACCCAGGGGCCGGCGCAGTGCGGTTGCCCCTGGGTCCCGGCTCTCCGCTTCGCTGCGGCCGGGATGACAAGTTTGAGGGAGCTAGTGCGTCTTGTCGGTCTTGAAGTTGATCACGTGGTAGACCGCGTTGGTCGTGCCGATGTTCTTCAAGGCATGCGGGCTATTGGAGGCGTTGAAGATCACGCCGCCCGGGCCGAGCTTCTCCCACTTGCCGCCCGACAGGGTCTCGACCTGGCCTTCCTTGATGATGACCAGCTCCTCGTTCGGATGGGTGTGCGGCGGGTGCGAGCTGGTCCCGGGTTTGAGGGTCGTGACGTGCATCTCCAGCTCGTCCAGCGTCGCGGTCGGGCCCTTGGCCAGCTGGGCGTAGGTCCCGACGTCGGTGTCGTGGGGCTTCATTTCGTCCCAGCGCCAGACCATGGGGCCGATCAGGGCGGGCTTGGGGGCCTGGGCGACGGCGACGCCGGCCAGGGTCAGGACCACCGCGCCGGCGGCGATGGCGAGGTCTCGTTTCGTGATCATCGCCATCTCCCTAGAACGTGTACGGCTTGCGCTGCGGACGGCTCAGCAAGGCGTTGGCCGCGTCGTCATTGATGAAGCGCTCGGCCTTGGGGTCCCAGTGCAGGCGGCGGCCGGTCTTCATGGCCGCGTGGTGCAGCAGGCAGGTCGAACAGGCGCGGTGGCCGATCTCCGCCGGGGCCGAAGGCGCCGCCCGGGTCTTGATCGAGGTCAGCCAGTCGCCGTGCTGTTCCACCGACTTACGCAGATGGACCTCGTTGGGGCCGATCACGCTGTCCAGGATCTTCGGATTGCTGGCCGACAGGGCGGGCGTCGGCTTCTGGCCGAAGCTGGGATCGCTGGAGGTGACGGCCGCGTCGCGGGCGACGAAGATCCAGCCTTCCGTGCCGATGAACTTCACCCCGTTGGGGAAGTCGCCCGAGATGTCCATGGTCACGCCGTTGGCGTAGCGGGCGTGGGTCAGGAACTTGCCGTGCACGTTCCACAGGCCGCTCTTGGGGAACTCGGCCGAGCCCCAGATCTCGACGGGACCGGAGTGCTCCATGTCCATGCCCCAGTGGGCGGTGTCGATGTGGTGCGCGCCCCAGCCGGTGATCATGCCCGCCCCGAACTGCTCGCAGCGCAGCCAGCCCGGCCGGCCGAAGTCGGCCTGCGGATGGACGCGCATCTCGGTGTAGTAGGCCTCCGGCGTCGAGCCCAGCCAGGCGTCGTAGTTCAGGTTGGCCGGGATCGGCTGCTCCGGCGCCTCGGGACCGGACGGGTCGCCCGGCAGCCCGACCTCGACGTGCTTGAGCTGGCCGATGCGGCCGTTGCGGACCAGCTCACAGGCGCGGCGGAACTGCGGCCAGGGATTGTCCGACCGCTGCTGCGAGCCGATCTGCAGGATGCGGCCCGACTTGGCGACCGCGTCGGCCATGGTCCGGCCCTCGGCGATGGTCAGCGAGGCCGGCTTCTGCAGGTAGACGTCCTTGCCGGCCTTGACCGCGTGCACGGCCAGGATGGCGTGCTGGTGGTCGGGCGTGGCGATGATGACGGCGTCCAGGTCCTTGGCGGCCAGAACCTCGTGATAGTCGGCATAGCCCCGGGCGCTGTCCCAGGTGCGGCCATACTTCTTGCTGTAGGTCTCGTTGACCAGCTGCTTGCCCAACTCCACGCGCTTGGAGTCCAGATCGCAGACCGCCAGGATCTGGGCGTGGTCGTACTTGAAGGTCTCGGCCATGTCATGGCCGCGGGCGATGCGGCCCACGCCGATGACGCCGATATTGATGCGGTTCGACGGCGCGTTCTGGCCGAACACCGTGGCCGGCACGATGGTCGGGAAGGCGATGCCGGCAGCGAGGATTCCGCGACGGGTCAGGTTGCTCATCGTCATCTCTCCCCTAGCCCAGAACCGGCTTGGTGGCGTTCTTCTGGGCGGTCAGCACCAGCTCGGCGGCCAGCAGGGCCTGCGTCTGGTCCTGGGCGACCGAGGTGCGCTCGACGATGTCGCCGACGAACTGCGGCCCGAACGGCAGCTGCACCTGACTGCAGTCGATGTAGCGAGCCGACTTCTTGTCGACGATCAGCAGGTGGTTGGCGCCGGGCCGCCCCGTCGGGTCGACGTACTTGCGCAGCTCGATATAGCCCTCGGTGCCGAGGATGAAGAGCCGCCCGTCGCCCCAGACGCCCAGGCCGTCGGGCGTGAACCAGTCGACCCGCACATAGCCCGTGCCGCCGTCGCCGACGACGGTCATGTCGCCGAAGTCCTCGAACTTCGGATGGGCGGCGTTGTTGAGATTTCCGGTCTGGCTGGCGACGACCTTGGCGGTCTTGCTGCCGGTGTAGAACAGGAACTGGTCGGCCTGGTGCGAGCCGATGTCGGTCAGGATGCCGCCGTAACGGGCCTTGTCGAAGAACCAGTCCGGACGGGGCGAGCCGATGCGGTGCGGGGCGATGTTGATGGTCTGCACGACCTTGCCGATCGCGCCGGCCTGGACCAGCTCGCCGGCCTTGATCGCCGACGGCACTTCCAACCGTTCGGAGTACATGATCGCGTACTTGCGGCCGGTGGACTTCACCGCCGCGCGGACCTGGGCCAGTTGCGCCAGGGTGATGATGCCCGGCTTGTCGGAGAGGTAGTCCTTGCCCGCCGCCATCACCTTCAGGCCCAGCGGCGTGCGCTGGTCGGGGATCGGGGCGGCGGCGACCAGCTGGATCGATTTGTCGTTCAGCACCTGGTCGATGCTGGCGGCCACCGGCACGTCGCCGTGCTGGGCCTTGAAGTCGGCCAGCTGCTTGGCGTCATTGCCGTAAGCGTAGACCCAGGCGCACTCGCCCCCGCCCCGCTTGATCGCGGCGGTCATGCTCATGATGTGGTAGTGGTCGAGGCCGATCACCGCGAACTTGATCTTGTGCTTGGCGGTCAGGGCCGGTCCCGGCGCGGCGACCTCCTGGGCAAGGGCGTCGCTGGCGATGGCCATGCCACCCAGTCCAGCCGCCAACAGAAACGCTCGGCGGCTCGCGAGATCGTCCATGGTCTTTATTCCTCTCCGTTCGCCAGCTTGCCTGACCTCTTATGGGGAGAGATCAGACCACTAAAACGCGACCGAGGAAATACCTTCTTGGTCGTAGGCGCGCCGATCGACGTCCGGAAGGCGAGCCGGCGGCCACATTACGGGAAATTCATCTGCACGCCGGCCGCGATTGGGGCAGGCTCCGCCGCTTAGAGGGGAATCCAACACATGCGCATCTTCCTGCTGGCCGCCGTTTCCGCGGTCGCTATCTCCGGCGCGGCCTTCGCCGCCGAAAAGCCGATGTACGGCGCGTGGGGCGTCGACCTGACGTCGCGCGACCTGGCCGTGAAGCCGGGCAACGACTTCAACAAGTACGCCAACGGCGGCTGGGAGAAGAAGACGACCATCCCCGCCGACCAGCCCTCGGCCGGCGTCGGCTACGACGTCTTCAACCGCTCGCAGGACCAGCTGCGCACCCTGATCGAGACGGCCGACGCCTCGACCCAGATCGGCGCGCTGTACAAGAGCTTCACCGACGAGGCCAAGATCGAGCAGGTCGACGACGCCCCGCTGAAGGCCGACCTGGCGAAGATCCAGGCGATCTCGTCGAAGGCCGACATGGCCAAGGCCCTGGGCGCGGCCCACGGCGGCTTCGGCCCCGACCTGTTCTCGCTGGACATCTTCGCCGACGCCAAGACCCCCGAGATCAACACGCTCTATATCGGCCAGTCGGGCCTGGGCTTGCCCGACCGCGACTACTATCTGACCGACGGCTTCAAGCCGCAGTTGGACGCCTACAAGGTCTTCGCCGAGCGGGCGCTGAAGATGGCCGGCTATGCCGACCCGGCTAAGACGGCCGCCGACGTCATCGCCTTCGAGACCGCCATCGCCAAGGTCAGCTGGCCGGTCGCCGACCGCCGCGACATCGACAAGGTCTACAACCCCGTCTCGCTGACCGAGCTGCAGACCTACGCCCCCGAGGTTCCGTGGGCGGACTATCTGGCCGCCGCGGGCATCACCGGCCGCAGCCAGGTGGTGCTGGGCGAGAAGACCGCCGTCCGCGACATCGCCAAGCTGTTCGCCGCCACGCCGCTGGAGACCCTCAAGGCCTGGCAGACCGTCCAGGGCGTGCAGGAGATGTCGCCCTACCTCTCCAAGCGCTTCGTCGACAGCCGCTTCGAATATGTGAAGGTGCTGAGCGGTCAGACCACCCTGCGCCCGCGCTGGAAGCGCGGCGTGACCCTGGTGGACGGCAGCCTGGGCGAGGTGGTCGGCCAGACCTATGTCGCCAAGTACTTCCCGCCCTCGTCCAAGGCCCAGATGGTCGACCTGATCGCCAATCTGAAGGTCGCCATGGCCGAGCGCATCGAGAAGGCGCCGTGGATGGCCCCGGTCACCAAGCAGGCGGCCCTGACCAAGCTGAAGAAGATGACCGTCATGGTCGGCTATCCCGACAAGTGGCGCGACTATTCGGCCCTGAAGCTCGACGCCGGCGACCTCTACGGCAATGTCCGCCGCAGCGGCGCCTTCGAGTGGGCCTACGCCCTGTCAGACCTGGGCCAGCCGGTCGACCACGCCAAGTGGGGCATGACCCCGCAGACCGTGAACGCCTACAATGGCGGGCTGGAGAACAAGATCGTGTTCCCGGCCGGCATCCTGCAGGCGCCCTATTTCGATCCGGCCGCCGACCCGGCCGTGAATTACGGCGCGATCGGCGCGGTGATCGGCCACGAGATCAGCCACGGCTTCGACGACCAGGGCCGCAAGATCGACGACACCGGCAAGCTGCGTGACTGGTGGACCGCCGAGGACGCCAAGCGCTTCGAGACCCAGGCCGACGTGCTGGGCAAGCAGTACGACGCTTACGAGGCCGTGCCCGGCATGTTCATCAACGGCAAGCTGACCATGGGCGAGAACATCGCCGACCTGGCCGGCCTGCAGGTGGCCTATGACGCCTACCACGCCTCGCTGAAGGGCAAGCCCGCGCCGGTCGTGGCCGGCATGACCGGCGACCAGCGCTTCTTCCTGGCCTTCGCCCAGGCCTGGCAGGACAAGTCGCGTCCGGACTCCCTGAAGCAGCAGATGGCGTCGGACCCGCACTCGCCGTCGAACTTCCGGGTCATCGGCCCGACGCGCAATGTCGACGCCTGGTACGCGGCCTTCGGCGTCAAGCCGGGCGACAAGTTCTACCTCCCGCCGGAGAAGCGCTCGCGCATCTGGTAGGCCCCAAAGAGAAAGCCCGCGCCGTCTCAAGAGACGACGCGGGCAGTTGGGTTTCCGAGTAGTCCCGGAAGGGGGTGGGTGGGGGATCCGAAACGATCGGATTTAGGAGATCTTCTTCACCGGCACGTTCTCGACGTGGGTGGTCACGTAGTTGAAGCCGCCCGAACCGTTCCACTCCTGGTCAACCGTCAGGGCCGACGTGAACTTGGCGATGAACGAGCCGATGGCGGGCGGCGGCACGCTGTAGACGAACTCTCCGTTCAGCGAGACCAGCTGGTGGTTGGGACCAAAGCCCGTCTGATAGATCTGGCCGGTCACCGGGAAGCGGTGGGTGCCGCCCGGGATGGCCTGGCTGATCTCGGCGATGCCGGCGACATGCCCCGAGGCGGCCTGAACCGACAGGGCCAGATTGACGACCGGCGCGCCCGGCAGGCCCGTGTTCCCGACCACGGCCTTGACGAAATACAGACCGATCACATCGCTGGCGGTCTTCTGGGTATGGAGAGTTCCAGCTTCAGCGCTCATTGGACGTCCTCCCATTCTGGCGGTCCCGACGACCGCCCGGCGGGCACATTGATCCATCCCTTTTCGAGCGCCAGATAAAACCTGGGCGAAAATTTGAATTTCTAACAACTAAAAAGTGTATACGGTCCGCGCACGCTCGGCTGACCTAGCGGAAGCCCTTGAACGACAAAGCCCGGCGAGGTCGGGGACCTGCGCCGGGCTTTTAGAATAAATCGAATCGATCCCGCGGGATCGACCGCGGCGAAGCTTACTCGCCGGCCTTGATCTGCTCGCGGGCCACCGCCAGCAGTTCGTCCATCTTCATGCGGACCTCGCCTTCCGAGGCGGAGACGCCCGAGCCCGACAGGTCTTGGAAGACCTTGCGCAGCACGTCCTCGTCGCCCGGCTGTTCGAAGTCGGACTTCACCACGGCGCGAGCGTACTCCTCGACCGTCGCCAGGCCCATGAGGCCGGCGGCCCATTCGCCCAGCAGGCGGTTGCGGCGCGCGGTCGCCTTGAATTCAAGCTCCTGCTCGTGAGCGAACTTGTTTTCGAAAGCCTGTTCGCGGTCGTCGAAGGTGGTCATGAAGGCCCCAAAGTCGTCTGAGCCGGCTGCATATATCGTGGCGCTCTCCGCCGCAATCGGCGGATAAGCCGCAGGCGACGTTTCCAGTTCCGACCATAGACCAAAACCCGGACCGAAAGCTGTCCTTCGTTTGCGCGGGCGTGCTGATTCAGGTAGGTTCCGCACGATATTTCCAGTGAGCGGCCTTGAGTCGAATGCCGCGCGCAGCTATCCGCCGCGCGCGCTTTTCGTTTCTCCGGAACTTTCCGGCCTCGAGGAGCGGCGCGCGCTTACAGAAGGGCCTCGACGAGAGCCATGACGACCCGTCGCAAGAAGATCTACGAAGGCAAGGCCAAGATCTTGTACGAGGGCCCCGAGCCCGGCACCCTCATCCAGTACTTCAAGGACGACGCGACCGCCTTCAACGCTCAGAAGAAAGCCATCCTGGAAGGCAAGGGCGTCATCAACAACCGGATCAGCGAGTACATCATGACTCGCCTGAACTCGATCGGCGTCCAGAACCACTTCATCCGCCGCCTGAACCTGCGCGAGCAGCTGATCAAGGAAGTCGAGATCATCCCGCTCGAGGTCGTGGTGCGCAACATCGCCGCCGGCTCGATCGCCACGCGCCTGGGCCTGACCGAGGGTCAGCCCCTGCCCCGCTCGATCATCGAGTTCTACTACAAGGACGACAAGCTCGGTGACCCGATGGTCTCCGAGGAACACATCACCGCGTTCAACTGGGCCGCCACCCAGGAGATCGACGACATGATGGCCACGGCCCTGCGGGTGAACGACTACCTGTCGGGCCTGTTCAGCGCGGTCGGCATCACGCTGGTGGACTTCAAGGTCGAGTTCGGCCGCATCTACGAAGGCGACTTCTCGCGGATCATCCTGGCCGACGAGATCAGCCCCGACAGCTGCCGCCTGTGGGACTCGGTCACCAGCGAGAAGCTGGACAAGGACCGCTTCCGCCGCGACCTGGGCAACGTCATCGAAAGCTATACCGAGGTGGCCCGCCGCCTGGGGATCATGAAGGAAATGCCGACCGTCATCCAAGGCGGCGTGCACTAAGCCCTTCATCTGGAAGCAGCGCGAAGCCCGAAGGCCGCGCGGGGAGAACCTGTCAGTGAAAGCCACCGTCCACGTGTTCCTGAAGCCCGGCGTGCTCGACGTCCAGGGCAAGGCTGTCGAGAACGCCCTGCATGGCCTGGGCTGGCCGTCGGTCAAGGACGCCCGCGTCGGCCGCGTCATCGAATTCGATCTCGACGCCACGGATGCGGAGGCCGCCAAGGCCGAGGTCAAGACCATGTGCGACAAGCTGCTGGCCAACACGGTCATCGAAAGTTACCGCATCGAAATCGCCTAAAAGGCGAGTGTCGACAAAAACAATCTGAACGTGCACCTTCTCGCAACGCTGTTGCGGGAGGGTGGCGACGTGACGATCTTTCAGATTCAGACGGCCTTGGCCGCGCGCGGCTTCGATCCGGGCAATATAGACGGGATTTGGGGCCGCAGGACCGCCGCGGCGGTTCGCGACTTCCAGAAGGCCAGCGGCCTGCTGGTCGATGGGGTCGTCGGCGCCAAGACCCTGAAGGCGCTGGGCCTGGACGACAGCCCGCCCGACAACGTCCTGGACGATCCCGCCCTGCCCTGGCTGATCGAAGCCAAGCGCCTGATCGGCGTGCGCGAAGCGCCCGGCGCGGCCGACAACCCGGACATCATGCGATGGGCCGAGAACCTCGACATCGACTATGACGGCGACGACGTCGCCTGGTGCGGCCTGTTCACCGCCCATTGCATCGGCTCCAGCCTGGGCAACGAGCCATTGCCGGCCAATCCGCTGGGCGCGCGCAGCTGGTTGAAGTTCGGCTCGCCGAGCACGCCCCAGCCGGGCGCGGTGATGGTCTTCTGGCGAGGATCGAAGACCGGCTGGCAAGGCCACGTCGGCTTCTATGCTGGCGAGAACGCCGCCAAGGGCTACCTGATCCTGGGCGGCAACCAGTCGGACAAGGCCAGCTACGCCTGGCTGCGGTTCGACCGGCTGCTGGAGGCCCGCTGGCCGGCCACCGCGCCGCCCGGCTCGGGCAAGGGCCGCAAGGTCAAGGATGACGGAAAGCCAGCCTCGACCAACGAACAATGATCGGCGACCCTTGCGGATCGGGCCGGCCAAGCCCAGCTCCCTAGTCGTCGATACGGGAGGAGCACGGAACATGTGGCATCTGGCGCAGGTCAATGTCGGACGCCTGAAGGCGGCGATCGACCATCCGATGATCAAGGACTTCGCCGACAATCTCGACCGCATCAACGCGCTGGCCGAGGGTTCTCCCGGCTTCGTCTGGCGGCTGAAGGGCGACGGCAACAACGCCACCGACCTGGCGATCGATGGCGATCCATTGTTCATCCCGAACCTGTCGGTATGGGAGGACATCCCGTCGCTGGGCGCGTTCGTCTACCGCAGCGGCCACATCGAGATCATGCGCCGCCGCAAGGAATGGTTCGAGCACATGGAGACCTACATGGCCCTGTGGTGGGTCCCGGCAGGTCATGAGCCGACAGTCGAAGAGGCGCTGGAGAAGCTGGCGCTGCTGAAGGCCCATGGGCCGACGCCGGCGGCGTTCACGTTCAGGACGCCGTTTCCCGCGCCGACGGGCGAGCCGGTGGCGCCCGAGCTGGATGAGTGCGCCTAAGAACCTGTCATCCCGGCTTTCGCTGGGATGACAAATCTATACGAACGGTGCTACAGGCCCGCGCCATGAAAGCCGCCGTCGTCGTATTCCCCGGTTCGAACTGTGACCGCGACTGCAAGGTCGCCATCGAGCGCTCCGCGGGCGCCCGTGTCGAGATGGTCTGGCACCAGGAGACGGCGCTGCCGGACGACCTGGACCTGATCGTCCTGCCCGGCGGCTTCTCGTACGGCGACTACCTGCGCTGCGGCGCCATGGCGGCCCAGAGCCCGGTCATGAAGGAAGTCGTCGCGGCCGCCGAAAAGGGCGTCGCTGTGGTCGGCATCTGCAACGGCTTCCAGGTCCTGACGGAAGTTGGCCTGCTGCCCGGCGCCCTGCTGCGCAACGCCGGCCTCAAGTACGTCTGCAAGGCCATCGACCTCGACATCGTCAACGGCCAGACCCGCTTCACCGCCGGCTATGGCGAGCAACGCGACGCGGTCATGACCGTCGGTAACGGCGAGGGCAACTACTACGCCGACGAAGAGACCCTCGACCGGATCGAGGGCGAGGGCCAGGTGGTGTTCCGCTACAAGCAGAACCCGAACGGCTCGGCGCGCGGCATCGCCGGCATCGTCAACAAGGGCGGCAACGTCCTGGGCCTGATGCCCCACCCCGACCGCTCGTTCGATCCGGACCTGGGCTCGGACGACGGCGCGGTGCTGTTCCGCAGCATCTTCCAGAGCGCCTGACGCGGCTCAGCCCACGGATCAAAAAGTGGGCTGAAGACTGCTGTTACAGTGTAGCAGCTCCAAAATCCCAGGCCTAAGGTGCCCGCCTCTTTGAGGAGGGCCAATCCATGAGTCTCGTCTCCACCCTGCGCGCCGGCCTGCTGGCCGCCGTGGCCGTCGCCGCTTTCGGCGCAGCCGTCGCCCATGCGCAGACCTCGCCGATGGCGCCGGACATCGCCGGCAAGTACGTCGCCGCCAAGGTCAACTACGACTACGAAAAGCGCGTCGTGATGATCCCGATGCGCGACGGGACCAAGCTCTACACGGTCATCGTGATCCCCAAGGGCGGCAAGAACCTGCCCATCTTGCTGACCCGCACGCCCTACAACGCCGCCAAGCGCGCCGCCCGCAACGACAGCTCCAAGATGGTCTCGACCCTGGCCCAGGGCGACGAGGTGTTCGTGGCCGACGGCGGCTATATCCGCGTCTTCCAGGACATCCGGGGCAAGTACGGCTCGGAAGGCGACTACGTGATGACGCGCCCACTGAAGGGCCCGCTGAACTCGTCCGAGGTCGACCACTCCACCGACGCCTACGACACCATCGACTGGCTGGTGAAGAACGTGCCGGAGACCAACGGCAATGTCGGCATGCTGGGGTCCTCGTACGAGGGCTTCACGGTCGTCATGGCGCTGGTCAATCCGCACCCGGCCCTGAAGGCCGCCGCGCCGATGAGCCCGATGGTCGACGGCTGGATGGGCGACGACTGGTTCCACCACGGGGCCTTCCGCCAGCCGAACTTCGACTACATCACCGGCCAGACCACGGTGCGCGGCGCGGGCGATGGCGTGCAGCGCCAGGGCTATGACGACTACGCCAACTTCCTGAACGAGGGTTCGGCCGGCGACTACGCCAAGAACCACGGCCTGGACGCCCTGCCCTTCTGGAAGAAGATCAGCGAGCACCCGGCCTATGACAGCTTCTGGAGCGAGCAGGCCCTCGACAAGACCATGGAGAAGACGCCGCTGAAGGTGCCGACCATGTGGATCCAGGGCCTGTGGGACCAGGAGGACATGTGGGGCGCGGTGCACTCGTACCCGGCGCTGGAGTCCAAGGACGCCAACAACGACATGAACTACCTGGTGCTGGGCCCTTGGCGGCACAGCCAAGTCAACTACGACGCCTTCAACCTCGGCCCGTTCAAGTGGGACGGCGACACCGCCCTGCAGTTCCGCCGCGATGTGCTCAAGCCCTTCTTCGACCAGCACCTGAAGGGCGCGACCAAGGCCGACACCCCGCCGGTGCTGATCTACGACCCGGGCCAGAACAAGTGGAACCGCTACGCCAGCTGGCCACAGGGCAAGACCAAGAATCTGTACCTGGAAGCCAAGGGCGGCCTGGGCTTCGACGCCCCGGCGGCGGCCAAGGGCGCGGCGGCGTATGACGAGTACGTCTCCGACCCGGCCAAGCCGGTCCCCTACATCCCGCGTCCGATGCAGTTCGGCGACCGCAGCCGCTGGACCCAGTGGCTGGTCACCGACCAGCGCGGCGTCGACGGCCGTCCGGACGTGCTGACCTACACCTCCGAGCCGCTGAAGGAGCCGCTGAAGATCGCCGGCGTGCCGAAGGTCAACCTGACGGCCTCGACCAGCGGCACCGACAGCGACTGGGTCGTGAAGCTGATCGACGTCTATCCGGACGAGGTCCCCAGCCAGCCCGAACTGGGCGGCTACCAGCTTGCCGTGGGCATGGACATCTTCCGCGGCCGCTATCGCGAGGGCTTCACCGAGGGCAAGCCGATCAAGGCCAACACCCCGCTGAAGTATCAGTTCATCCTGCCGACCGCGAACTACACCTTCCAGCCAGGCCACCGGATCATGGTGCAGGTCCAGTCCAGCTGGTTCCCGCTCTACGACCGCAACCCGCAGACCTTCGTGCCGAACATCTTCTTCGCCAAGCCCGCTGACTACGTGAAAGCCACCCAGCGGGTGTTCCACAGCGGTGCTGACGCCAGCTTCATCGAACTGCCGGTGGTGGAGGCCAAGTAGCCGCCGCGCTGGTTGCCAACCCCGGCCGGACGCGCCAACGTCCGGCCGGGAGAGGGACCAACACATGCACATCGGAAAGACTTTCGGCGCCGCGAGCCTCGCGGTGCTGCTGATGACCAGCGCCGTCCACGCGCAGAAGGCCCCTAAGCCGGGCGCCTACAACGAGACCCCCGCCAAGCTGGTCGAGTCGACCGAGGGCTTCGACTTCGAGCGGCGGGACGTGATGATCCCGATGCGCGACGGGGTGAAGCTGCACACCGTCATCCTGGTCCCCAAGGGCGCCAAGCGCGCGCCGATCCTGCTGACCCGCACGCCCTACAACGCTACCGAGCTGACCAGCCACGCCGCCAGCGGCACGCTCGCGGCCGTGCTGCAGGGCTACGACAACGCCGCCGACGTCATCGTCGAGGGCGGCTATATCCGCGTCGTCCAGGACGTGCGCGGCAAGTACGGCTCGGAAGGCGACTACGTGATGAACCGGCCCCTGCAAGGGCCGCTGAACCCGACCAAGGTCGACCACGCCACCGACACCTATGACACCATCGACTGGCTGGTGAAGAACATCGCCGAGACCAATGGCAAGGTCGGCATCCTGGGCATCTCGTACGACGGCTTCCTGCCGCTGATGGCCCTCGTGAATCCGCACCCGGCCCTGAAGGTCTCGGTGCCGATGAACCCGATGGTCGACGGCTGGATGGGCGACGACTGGTTCCACCACGGCGCCTTCCGCCAGCAGAACATGCCCTATGTCTGGGAGCAGCAGGCCACGCGCGACAACAGCGCCAAGTGGTGGAGCAACACCCAGGACGACTACGACCTCTACATGCGCGCCGGCTCGGCCGGCGAACTGGGTCGCCAGCGGGGCCTGGACCAGGTCGGCTTCTGGAAGAAGATCACCGAGCACCCGGCCTATGACGCCTTCTGGCAGGAGCAGGCCATGGACAAGGTCCTGGCCAAGCAGCCGCTGAAGGTGCCGGTCATGCTGGTCCACGGCCTGTGGGACCAGGAGGACATCTACGGCGCCCCGGCGGTCTACAAGGCGCTCAAGCCCCTCGACACCAACGGCGACAAGGTCTTCCTGGCCATGGGGCCCTGGTTCCACGGCCAGCAGATCGAGGAGGGCTCGTCGCTGGGCGCGATCAAGTGGGACGCCGACACCGCCAAGCAGTTCCGCCACGAAATCCTGGCCCCGTTCCTGGCCCGCTACCTGAAGGACGACGCCCCAGCCGCCGACATCGCAACGGTCAACGCCTTCGAGACCGGGACCAACACCTGGCGCAAGCTGCCGTCGTGGCCGGTCTCTTGCGAGACCTGCGCGGCCAAGCCCAAGGCGCTTTACCTGCAGGCCGGCGGCAAGCTGTCGTTCAGCCCGCCCGCCGCTGGAGCGGCCTATGACGAGTACGTCTCGGATCCGGCCAAGCCCGTGCCGTACCGGTCGCGCCCCAGCCAGCCGACCGGCTACGTCCCGCCGTTCACCTGGACGCAGTGGCTGGTCGACGACCAACGCGAACCGTCGGGCCGCACCGACGTCCTGACCTTCACCACCGACGTCCTGACCGCCCCGGTGCAGATCTCGGGCGAACCTCTGGTCAACCTGATCGCCTCGACCAGCGGCACGGACAGCGACTGGGTGGTGAAGCTGATCGACGTCTATCCGGACATGGTCCCGGCCCAGCCCGAGATGGGCGGCTACCAGCTGGCGGTGTCGATGGACATCTTCCGCGGCCGCTATCGCGAGAGCTACAGCGATCCCAAGGCGATCACGCCGGACAAGCCCCTGCCCTACCGCTTCGGCCTGCCGACCACGAACCACGTGTTCAAGGCCGGCCACCGGATCATGGTGCAGGTGCAGTCCAGCTGGTTCCCGCTCTATGACCGCAACCCGCAGACCTTCGTGCCGAACATCTTCTTCGCCAAGCCGGCCGACTACGTGAAGGCCACGCAGCGGGTGTTCCACAGCGGCGACGCGGCCAGCTTCATCTCGCTGCCGGTGGTCGAGAAATAGAAACGAGAAAGGCCGGCGGGGTCGCCGCCGGCCTTCCTTCTACGGAGAGGGTGTCGATCAGGTCAGCGGTCGCCGCGCCTGACATTGTCATCCTGCCGGTTGGCCTGGCCGCCAGGGTTGCGGCCCTGCTCGTTCGGCCTGGGCTCGTCTTGCCTGGGCTGCCCTTGCTGCTGCTGCTGGCCGAGCGTTCGGCGCTGTTGGTCGTTCTGCTGCTGCGGATTGCGGTTGTTGTCAGCCATCGGGCTTACTCCTTCTACACAGCGCGCTCGTGACGCACGGAGATAGAACGAGCCCGGACTCGCGCCGTTCCTACGGTGGAGTCGCCTTATTTCCAGCTAAGCTGCGGATTTTTCAGAGATTCATCCAGAAACCCAGGCGCCACGGCGGTTCCGCAAGGATCAGCCCCGTCCTCGTCGCGCTTAAGGCAAAGCTTTCGCCCAGAGCTAGAGAATTAAGGTTAAGCCGCACCGTATGGGGGAGAGAACTGGAATCCCCGTTTCGGGTCGCGCAAGTCTTACCGAACAAGGAAATGCGAAGGCGTCGGCGGAGCCTTCGATCACACACAGAGTTAATATCACCATGGCCGACCCCGAAGTTCGGTTCCCCGAAACCTATGTCAGCGGCGTGCCCGTCTGGGCCAAGCGCCGCAAGCGCTCGGGCGTGAATCCCGTTCTGAACCTGTTGCTGATCCTGCTGGCCCTCTTTGGCGCCGTGGTCATCGGCGTCTCGCTGCGCATGGGCTCGGTCGAAAAGGGCGGCGTGGTGATCGACTACTGGCTCGGCGAAGGCGGCGCCCACCTGGAGCGGCTGATCAAGTCGATGTAGCGGCCGTGTTCAGCAGCCAAGAAAAGTCACAGCCTGTAGCGGAATCTAAGCGACCGGGTTAGAAGGCGCGCCCATGAGCACGCCCCAAAAGCCCATGGCCGAATTGGCCGCCGAGTTCGGCCTGAAACCCGCCGAATATGACGTCGTCCTGGCCCGACTGGGCCGAGAGCCCAACCTGGTGGAGCTGGGCGTCTTCTCGGTGATGTGGTCCGAGCACTGCTCGTACAAGTCCTCCAAGAACCAGCTGAAGAAGTTCCCGATCGACGGGCCGCGCGTCATCTGCGGACCGGGCGAGAACGCCGGCGTTATCGACATCGGCGACGGCGACGCGATCATCTTCAAGATGGAGAGCCACAACCACCCGTCCTACATCGAGCCCTATCAGGGCGCGGCGACGGGCGTGGGCGGCATCATGCGCGACGTCTTCACGATGGGCGCGCGGCCGATCGCTCTCCTGAACGCCCTGCGCTTCGGCGAGCCCGACCACCCCAAGACCAAGCGCCTGGTGGACGGCGTGGTCGCCGGCATCGCCGGCTACGGCAACTGCGTGGGCGTGCCCACGGTCGCCGGCGAGACCAACTTCCACAAGGGCTACAACGGCAACATCTTGGTCAACGCCATGTGCGTGGGCCTGGCCAAGGCCGACAGCATCTTCTACTCGGCCGCCCCGGGCCCGAACCTGGCGGTCGTCTATTTCGGCTCAAAGACCGGCCGCGACGGCATCCACGGCGCGACCATGTCCTCGACCGAGTTCACCGCGGACTCCGAGGAGAAGCGCCCCACGGTCCAGGTCGGCGACCCCTTCGCCGAGAAGCTGCTGATCGAAGCCACGCTTGAACTGATGGCCACCGGCGCGGTCGCCGCCATCCAGGACATGGGCGCGGCGGGCCTAACCTCGTCGTCGGTCGAGATGGCCGGCAAGGGCGGCGTCGGCATCGAGCTGAACATGGACATGGTCCCGCAGCGCGAAGAAGGCATGTCGGCCTACGAGATGATGCTGTCGGAAAGCCAGGAGCGCATGCTGGCGGTCCTGAAGCCCGGCCGCGAGCAGGACGGCCACGCCATCTTCGAGAAGTGGGGCCTGGACGCCGCCGTCATCGGCTACACCACCGACACCGGCCGCCTGGTGCTGAAGCATCACGGCGAGACGGTCTGCGACGTGCCGCTGGCTCCGCTGTTCGACGACGCGCCTCTGTATGACCGTCCGTGGGTGCAGCCCAAGCTGGACGCCCGCCTCGACCCCGCCAAGATCCCCGCCCCGATCGACTGGAACGAAGCGGTCCTGAAGATCGTCGGCTGCCCCGACATGGCCTCCAAGCGCTGGCTGTGGGAGCAGTACGACCGCCACGTTATGGCCGACACCCTGGAAGACAGCGCCACCGGCTGCGACGCCGGCATCGTGCGCATCCACGGCACGGGCAAGGCCATCGCCGTCACCAGCGACTGCACCCCGCGCTACGTCCAGGCCGACCCCTATGAAGGCGGCAAGCAGGCCGTGGCGGAAGCCTGGCGCAACCTGACGGCCGCCGGCGCCCTGCCGATCGCCATCACCGATAACCTGAACTTCGGCAGCCCCGAAAAGCCCGAGACCATGGGCCAGATCGTCCGCGCCACCGACGGCATGGCCGAGGCCTGCCGCGCGCTGGACTTCCCGGTCGTGTCGGGCAACGTCAGCCTCTACAACGAGACCAACGGCGTCGCCATTCCGCCGACCCCGACCGTCGGCGCCGTGGGCCTGCTCGAAGACTACGACCTGCGCACCGGCTTCGGCTCGGTCACCGAGGGCGACACCCTGGTGCTGATCGGCGAGACCCACGGTGAGCTGGGCGCCTCGATCTATCTGCGCGAGATCCTGGGCCGCGAGGACGGCGCCCCGCCGCCGGTCGACCTGGCCCTGGAGCGCAAGAACGGCGACTTCGTGCGCGGCCTGATCAGCTCGGGCCTCGTCGCGGGCGTCCACGACCTGTCGGACGGCGGCCTGCTGATCGCCGCGGCCGACATCGCCCTGGCCAGCAAGGTCGGCGTCACCCTGAACGCCACCAGCGCCGCCCACGCCCACCCCTACCTGCTGGGCGAGGACCAAGCCCGCTACCTGATCGCCACCCCGGACCCGGACGCGGTGCTGGAAGCGGCCAAGGAAGCCGGCGTCCACGCCAACCTGGCTGGTGTCGCGGGCGGGAACGACTTCGCGTCGAAGGACCTTTTCAGCGTTCCGCTGGATACCCTGCGCACGGCCCACGAGGCCTGGCTGCCGGGCTACATGAACGCCCCCAAGGCCTAAGAGAAAGACCGAGTACGATGCGTATCCTCGCCCTCACCGCCGTCGCCGCTCTCATGCTCGCGGCCTGCGCCCCGACCGCCGAGCCGGCCGCTCCGTCGGCCCAGACCCTGGCGGCCCAGTGCTCGGCCAAGGGCGGCTCGATCCAGCCGGTCGGCAAGGCCCAGATCCCGACCTGCGTCACGCCCTATGCCGACGCCGGCAAGGCCTGCACCGACAAGAGCCAGTGCGAGGGTAACTGCATCCTCGAAGGCAATCTCGAAGCCACGGGCGACGTCACCGGCCAGTGCCAGAAGACCAATCGCCAGTTCGGCTGCTACGCCAAGGTCGTGAACGGCAAGTCGACCGGCGCGATCTGCGTCGACTAGCGCGGAACCTTCTCGCCGCCGCGTCTCTATCCTAGCGCACGGGATGGAGACGACGATGAAGGTTCGCGGTTTCACGATCGCCGACGCGCCAATGGAGCGCTCGCCCGGCCAGGACGCCGACATCTTCGCTGGCAATCTGGTCGACGAGCGCGACGGCGGGGCGATCACCGTCGGCTACGGACGGTACGGGCCCGACCAGAGCCTCGGCGAGACCTTGGCCGTCGACGACGTGATGGTCGTCCTGGAAGGCCGTATCTCGGTCTCGACCGAGGCGGGCACGGTCACCGCCGGTCCCGGCGAGATCATCTACATGCCCAAGGGCGAGGCGGTGACCATACGCTCACACGAGAACGGCGCGGTGACGGCCTATGTCACCTATCCGCACTGGCGAGAGGCGCGCGACTAGGCCGCGTGCGTCCGGCCGGACCACCGCGCCACCGTCTCCAGCAGCTTCGTCGGATTGATCGGCTTGCCCAGATGATCGTCCATGCCCGCCGCCAGGCAGGTGGCGATCTGTTCGGGCAGGACGTTGGCCGTCATCGCCACGATCGGGGTGGCCGCGCCGCGCGCGCCTTCCATGGCCCGGATCTCGCGGGTGGCGGTCAGGCCGTCCATGACCGGCATCTGCACGTCCATCAGGACGAGGTCGAACTGGCCCTGGCGCATGGCCTCGACGCCGGCGACGCCGTCGTTGGCGGTCTCCACGTCGACGCCGAACGGCTCCAGCATGGTCCTGATCAGTTCGCGATTGACCGCGTTGTCCTCGACCAGCAGCAGGCGCACCCCGGCCTCGCCGTCCAGCAGCGGGGCGGCGTGCTCCTCGGGCGCGGTCAGCTCGGCCAGCGGACCCCGGACCTCGAACCAGAAGGTCGAGCCCCGCCCCTCGGCGCTGTCGACGCCGATCCTGCCGTCCATGCGCTCGACGATGCGGCGCGAGATGGCCAGGCCCAGACCCGTGCCGCCGAACCGGCGCGAGACCGCCGCGTCGGCCTGCGAGAAACGGTCGAAGATGTTGTCCAAGTGCTCGGGCGCGATGCCGATGCCGGTGTCGATCACCTCGCCGCGCAGCACCGCCGCGTCGCCCTCGACCTTCTGGCTGAGCGCCACGGTGATCGCGCCGTGGGCCGTGAACTTCACGGCGTTGGACAGGAAGTTCAGCAGCACCTGCGACAGGCGCGGCCCGTCCAGGTTCATCGGCCGGAGGCCCTTGCTGGTCTTGACCTTGATGACCAGGCCCTTGGCGACGGCGCGCTCCTCCACGAGGGCGGCGCAGGACGAGGCCATGGCCGCCGGGTCGAACGGCGCGGGGTCCAGCTCCAGTCCGCCGGCCTCCAGCCGTGAGAAGTCCAGCACGTCGTTGACGACGCTGAGCAGGGTGTTGCTGGCGTCCAGGATGTGGCCGACCTGGCGGGCGGCGGTCTTGGAGAGGTCGCGCGAGCGGCGCAGCACCTCGGCGAAGCCGATGATGGCGGTGAGCGGCGTGCGCAGCTCATGGGTCATGTTGGCCAGGAAGTCGGACTTGGCGGCCGAGGCCTGCTCGGCCAGTTCCAGGGCCTTGGCGAGGTCGATCTCGAGAAGCTTGCGCTCGGTGATGTCGCGCGAGGTGACCAGCAGGATGTTCGAGCCGTCGCCCAGCCGCGAATAAGAGCTCTCCAGCCAGATGATCCGGCCGTCCTTGCGGATGGACTCGTAGTCGGCGTGGACCGGTGGCCCGCCGGGGATCAGGCCTCGGATCACGCCCTGCACGCGGTTGAAGTCGGCCTCGCTGACCATGGCCTGGGGCGGCAGGGCCATGAACTCGTCGTGGGTGTAGCCGGTGATGCGCTCGATGCTGGGCGAGCTGTAGACCCGCTCGCCCTTCGGCGACCACAGGGCCACGTGGTCGGTCAGGTTGTCGCCCAGCAGGCGGTAGAGGCGCTCGGCCTCGCTGGCCTTGGCCAGGGCCGCCTGGACCTCCTCGATGGCCTTCTGCTTGGCCGCGACGCTGGCGGTCAGGTCATCGCGCATCCGCTCGACCCGCAGGCGCTGGCTGGTCAGCCAGTAGGCCAAGGGCGTGGCCACCACCAGCGAGATCACCAGGGTCGCCAGCGGCGTATAGGCCTCGGGCGCGTTCAGCAAGACGATGTTGACCAGATAGTCCATCGCCATGGCCGCCCCCACGATAAGGGCCACCGTCGGCGCGGTTTTGAAGATCCGGTCTCTCAGGACGCCCGGGCTGATCGCGTTCTCCTAACGCTGGTTTGAATCACGATGGACCTCGCCAGAATAAGGAAAGATTGCCTAGCTTCGCCAGTCGCGGCGACAATTGGTCGCGCGGAAATCCAAACAAAACCCGAGGTTTAGCGTCCCGACGCCTTGGCCACGTCGTCGAGGTCCTTCTCCAGCGCCAGGCTGGCCTGGACCACGGTCGCCACCGAGCGCTTGAAGAAGTCCTGGGGCACGGTCGCGAAGTCGTCCGTAGGCTTATGATATTCGGGATGGTCCTCGACGCCGAAATAGACCCACGGCACGCCCTTTTCGCCGAAGGCGTAGTGGTCGGACTGGTTGGTCCAGTTGTTCTGCTTGCCGTCGGCGTCGGTGTCGTGGCCCAGCTTCAGGGTCACCGGCGCGGTCGTGGCCACCTTGACCAGGATCGGCTTCAGATAAGGGAACGGCGAAGTCCCCGAGACATAGAGCTCGTTCTTGGGGTTCTTGCTTAGCATGTCGAAATTGACGTCCAGCGCGATGGTCTCCAGCGGGACCGGCGGGGCGGCGGCGAAGGCCTTGGCGCCACGCAGGCCGCTCTCCTCGGCGTCGACCACCGCCAGGATCACGTCGTGCTTGGGCGGCTTGGCCTTGAAGGCCTCGGCCACGGCCAAGAGGCCCGCCACGCCCGAGGCGTTGTCGTCGGCGCCATTGTAGATCTCGCCGTTGCGGACGCCCAGGTGGTCGTAGTGGGCCGAGACGACCATGGCCTTGCCGCCTTGCGTCCCCTTGATGCGGGCCACCAGGTTGACGCCCTGCAGTTTGGTCCCGTCGCGCTTGGCGAACTCGAACGACTGCTCGAACTTGTCGCCGATCGGCGACAGGCCGATCTCGGCGAAGCGGCCCAGGATATAGGCCCGCGCCTTCTCCGAACCCGGCGTGCCGGGCGCCCTGCCCTGCATGTCGTCGGCGGACAGGATGCGGATATCGTCGATGGCCTTGTCGCCGGGAGCGGCGAGGGCCGGCGCGGCGGCGGAGAGGATCGCGGCGGCGATCAGCGCAGAAAGACGGATCATGGCGCCTACATGCCGTGCGCCCAGCGGCGAATTCAATTAAATCTCGCGCATATCGTCGTGGACCGTCGTGACCAACGCTGTCAGCTTAGGCGCGTTGTTAAGGAATCCCGGCCACATAAGCCCTTAAGAGACCGGAGCCTTCCCAGTGCCCATGTCCCACGCCGAGCTCGAGGCCCGCCTCACCACGGCCTTCCCCGATTCCGAGATCGTGCTGACCGACCTGGCCGGCGACAACGACCACTGGAAGGCGCGCATCGTCTCGCCGGCCTTCAAGGGCCTGAACCGCGTGCGTCAGCACCAGCTGGTCAACAAGGCCCTGGCCGACGTGCTGGGCGGCACGCTGCACGCCCTGGCCCTCGAAACCGCCGCCCCGGCGGAATAGGGAGACCCGGTGCGCTATCGTCCCTTCGGAACCACGGGCATGGCGGTCTCGGCGCTGACCTTGCGCCTGGCCGAAAGCTCGCGCCTCCGGGCCAACGAATGGCGCGCCCTGATCTTCACGGCGCTGGAAAACGGCATCAACAGCTTCCAGGTCGAGGGCGACTCGCCCGAGCTGCTGAAGGGCGCCGCCGAGGCGTTCGCCAGCGTCGAGCGTCACCTGCTGTTCCTGACCTGGCGCATACGCGGCGACGCGGCGGCCCTGGGCCAGCAGGCCGTCGACAGCCTGCTGCAGTCGGCGTTCGACAGCCTGGCGCTGGACTATCTGGACCTCGTCCTGATCAACGACCCGCTGGCCCCGGCCCTGCCGACCGCCTTCGAGGCTGGCGTGCGTACGCTGGTCGAGGGCGACGCCCTGCGCGGCCTGGGGATCGCCAGCCGCGGCGACATCGATCCGCGCCTGCTGAAAAGCGGCCTGGTCACGGCCATCTCCTCGCCGTTCAACCTGTCGTCCGGCTGGGCCGAGCGCAACCGCATCCGCCATGCCTCGACCCACGACTTCGCGGTGATCGGCGAGGACTTCTGGCCCCAGGCCTTGCGCGAGGGCGGCGAGATCGCCGGCCCGAAGCCTTCCCTGTGGCGGCGCCGGTCCGACCCCCTCGCCGACATCGGCGGCTATGAGTTCCTGCACGCCACCCAAGGATGGGCCGGCGAGGATATCTGCCTGGGCTACGCCCTGACCGAGCCGTCGCTGTCGACCGTCCGCATCACCGCCGACACCCGCGCCGACGTCGAGCGCCTGGCCGCCGTGGTCGAGCGCGACCTGCCCAACGGCGTCTGCGCGCAGATCGAGATGGCTCGCTTCTCGGCCCAGGAACGCGAGAAGGCGGCCAGCCGCACTTGACCAGGGGGCTGACGGCGCCTAGCTGAAAGGCTTGAGTTCCAGGACCACCGCCATGACCGACGTCGCCTCCTCCCCCGCCATCGACTTCATCGCCAAGACCGTGGCCGAAAATCCGGTCGTGGTGTTCATGAAGGGCGTGCCGGACCAGCCGCGCTGCGGCTTCTCGTCGGTGGTCGTCCAGATCCTCGATCACCTGGGCGTCGAGTTCATCGGCGTCGACGTCCTGCAGGACGACGACCTGCGCCAGGGCATCAAGACCTTCACCGACTGGCCGACCATCCCGCAGCTCTATGTGAAGGGCGAGTTCGTCGGCGGCAGCGACATCATCCGCGAGATGTTCCAGTCGGGCGAACTGAAGACCTTCTTCACCGAGCAGGGCGTCATCGCGGCTTGAGCCGGGTCTTTACGCCTCCCTCTGACGCCTATTCCCTGACCTTCGAGCCCAAGGCGTCGGACATCGACGCCAACGGCCACGTCAACAACGTGGTCTATTTGGGCTGGGCCCAGGACCTGGCCATCGCCCACTGGGAAGCCTGGGCCAGCGAAGAGCAGCGCGCGCCCTGGAGCTGGATCGCGCGCCGCCACGAGATCGACTATCGCCGCGAACTGCTGCCGGGCGAAATCGCCACCGGCTACACCTGGGTCGGCGAACTGAAGGGCCCGCGCTTCGAGCGCTATGTCCGCATCGACGGTCCCGACGGCGAGATGTGCGCCCAGAGCCGCACCGACTGGGTGCTGATCGACGTCGCCGCCAAACGTCCGGCCCGCGTGCTGCCCTGGATGATCGAGCGCTTCACGCCGAAGGGCTAAGCACCCTGTTGGCGATGAAGATGCGATCGGCATGCGTCAGGCCCAGCTCGTCATAGGTGAACCGCAGCTCGGCCGAACCCGCCGGCCCCTTGCACAGCTCCACCCGCCTACGCGCGAAGGCGACCACCGCGTGGCCGCCCTTGCGATCGACGCGGAACACGAAGTCGGCCTTGGCCGCGCAGCCTTTCGAGGTCACCCGGATCGTCAGGGCGTCCGGGCCGGCGTGCGCCGCCAGCAGCGGCTCCAGTTCCGGGAAGGCCTCGCCCGGCGCTGCGACCAGCAGAGCGGGCGTCGTCGCGCAACCGGCCAGCGTCAGAGCCGCTCCGGTAAGCACAAAACCTCTGCGCGAGAAAACGACGTTCATCGACCTCTGTACGAGCCGCCCGAATTGCGGTGAAGATCGCCCACCGCTGGCGACATGGCCAGTCCTTGGGGAGAGTATCGTGCGTCTTCGTTCTGTTGTCCTGGCCGCGTCGCTGGCCAGCGCCTTTGCCTCGCTTGGGGCCGCCCCCGCCCACGCCGCCACCGACTACAAGAAGCTCGACGCCGAGATCGACCGGCTGCTGGCCGTCAGCAAGGTCCCGGGCCTGGCTGTCGCGGTGATCGACAACGGCAAGGTCGCCCACGTGGTCGCCAAGGGCGTGCGCAACGCGAAGGGCGATCCGCTGCAGACCGACACGATCATGTACGCGGCGTCGATCACCAAGCTGACCTTCGCCTACTACGTCCTGATGCTGGTCGACGACGGCAAGATCGATCTCGACAAGTCGATCGCCGACTACCTGCCCAAACCCCTGCCCGCCTATCCGAAATATGCCGACCTCGGCGTCGACGAGCGCTGGAAGACGATCACCATCCGCCGCCTGCTGACCCACAGCTCGGGCCTGGCCGACCAGCGGTTCTATGACCCGGAGAACAAGTTCCGCTTCAACCTCGAGCCGGGGACCCGCTACGCTTACTCCAACGAAGGCATCAACCTGGCCCAGTTCGTCATCGAGGAGAGCCTGGGCCTGAAGGTCGGCGACGAGATGAACCGCCGGATCTTCCAGCCGCTAGGCATGACCCGCTCCAGCATGATCTGGCGCGACGACTTCAAGGGCAACCTGGCCGACGGCATCCAGGAAGACGGCAAGTGGCAGGAGCATGACGACCGCTCCAGCGTCCGTGCGGCCGGCTCGCTGGACACCACGATCACCGACATGAGCAAGCTGGCGGCGGCTCTGGTCTCGGGCTGGGGCCTTTCGGCCAAGGCCCGCGCCGAACTGGACAAGCCAAGCTTCCCGATCGTCAGCGAGAGCCAGTTCCCGCCGTTCCTGATCAAGGACAACCCCGCCAACGCCAAGATCGGCCTGGCCGCAGGCATCGGCGTGGTGGTCTATGACGGTCCGCAGGGCCACGCCTTCTTCAAGGGCGGCCACAACGACATCACCGACAACCACCTGGGCTGCGTCGAGAGGGGCAAGCGTTGCGTCGTGCTGTTCAGCAACAGCGGCGTCGGCCAGCGGCTCTATCCGACGATCGCCAAGATGGTGCTCGGCGACCTGGGGACGCCGTGGGTCTGGGAATATAATCGGCAGCTGCCGATCGCGCCCTAGCCCCAGGGCCCCGCGTTCCGCCCTTCACTGGGCGGGACCAGGGTCGGCGCAGGACGTCTCGCGATCGTCCCCTGCCCCACACCCAGCTTCATCAGCGCCTCGACGCGGTTGCGGGTCGAGGGGTGGGTCGAGAACAGGTTGTCGGCGCCCTTCCCGTTCAGCGGGTTGATGATGAACATGTGGGCCGTGGCCGGATTGCGCTCGGCCTCGTGGTTCACATAGCCGCCACGGGCATAGGCCTCGATCTTCTCCAGCGCGCGGGCTAGAGCGGCCGGGTCGCCGCCGATCTCGGCGCCGATGCGGTCGGCCTCGTATTCGCGGGCCCGGCTGATGGCCATCTGCACCAGCATGGCTGCGATGGGGGCCAGGATGGCGATGGCGATCGCGCCGATCAGGCCGCCGCGATTGTCCTCGTCCCGCGAGCCGCCGAAGAAGAACGCGAAATTGGCCAGGGCCGAGATCGCGCCGGCGATGGTCGCCGTCACGGTCATGACCAGGGTGTCGCGGTTCTTCACATGGGCCAGCTCGTGCGCCATGACGCCCCGGATCTCGTCGCGGGTCAGCAGGCTGAGCAGCCCTGTCGTCGCGGCGACGGCGGCATGGGCCGGGTCGCGGCCGGTGGCGAAGGCATTGGGCTGGTCGCTCTGGATCACCGTCACGCGCGGACGCGGCAGGCCGGCCTTGGCGGCCATCTCGGCCACGTCGATCGCATAACTTCGGATCAGCGGCTCAGGGTGGCTCTCGTCCACCTCCTGCGCGCCATAGGTCCGCAGCACGATCTTGTCGGCGTTCCAGTACGAGAAGGCGTTCAGCGCCACGGCGAAGGCCAGGGCGATCAGCATCCCCGCGGGGCCGCCGATCAGATAGCCCGCGCCCATGAACAGCGCCGTCAGGCCGGCCAGCAGCAGGTAGGTCTTGAAGTGGTTCATGATCGTCAGTCGAAGATGTCGAAGAGGTCGAAGCGTTTCTTCTTGTGGCCGTGGGCGCCGTGGCGGCGACGGTCATCGTCGTCATCGTCGTAGCGCTTGTGGCCATGGTCGTGGTGATGGTCGGGACGCGTATAGGGGCGCGGCTGGCCGTAGACGGCCTGGGTCTCCTCGCGCTCCAGGGACATCAGCTTTTCAAGCTCGCCCCGGTCCAGCCAGACGCCGCGGCAGCGCGGGCACATGTCGAACTCGACGCTGGCGCGCTGCACGGCCTGCATGGAGCCGTCGCAGTTGGGGCACATCAGAAGGGGCATACGGAACCTCCGGTCCAAAAGGATGGAACGGGTGTCCTCGATGACAGGCGGCGCCTTTGGGGGAGGGGCGGTGGCGGCCGGACCCAGAACATCGAGAACACCCGATGCGGTCCGACATCACGAGTGCTTGCATCACTCGCCAGAGGGGCCCGGTCCCGCCCAACTAACCTGGGATGGTCTCAAGGCGCTTTCAAGGGCCGCCCGGCCCTTAAGGAGGCAACAAAAAAGGCCCCGGATCGCTCCGAGGCCTTTTCCGTTGGTTCGGATCCGACGCTTACGAAGCGTAGAATTCGACGACCAGGTTCGGTTCCATCTTCACCGGATACGGAACTTCCGAGAGTTCCGGAGCGCGGACGAAGGTAGCCGACAGGCCCTTGGCGTCGACCGAGACGTACTCGGCGAAGTCACGCTCGTTCGAGGCGACCGCTTCCAGGACCAGAGCCATGTTGCGCGACTTTTCGCGGACCGCGATCACGTCGCCCGGCTTGCAGCGGTACGACGGGATGTTCACGCGCTTGCCGTTCACGGTCACGTGGCCGTGGTTCACGAACTGGCGGGCGGCGAACACGGTCGGCACGAACTTGGCGCGATAGACGATGGCGTCCAGGCGCGATTCGAGCAGCGAGATCAGGTTCTCCGAGGTGTTGCCCTTGCGGCGAGCAGCTTCCTCGTAGGTGCGCGAGAATTGCTTCTCGGTCAGGTTGCCGTAGTAGCCCTTCAGCTTTTGCTTGGCGCGCAGCTGCAGGCCGAAGTCCGAAACCTTCTGCTTGCGGCGTTGGCCGTGCTGGCCAGGACCGTACGAGCGTTGGTTGACCGGGGACTTCGGACGGCCCCACAGGTTTTCACCCATGCGGCGGTCGATTTTGTACTTGGCGCTATGGCGCTTGGACATAGGTCACTCTTCTATTCGATCCGTGCCGGCTCCCCTTGAAAAGAGGTGCGATCTCAACGGCGGCTTCGGGTCAATCCGTCATAAGTTTTCCGCGCCGTCCGGCAAGCCGGCGGCGTGAAGGGGTGGCTTATGCCGAAGGGGCATAGCGGAGTCAATGTTCAGAGCCTTGCGGCGTGCCAATCCAGGTGCTCGCCGATGAAGGTCGTGATGAAGAAGAAGCTGTGGTCGTAGCCGTCCTGGCGGCGGATCGTGACCTTGCGGCCGGCATTGGCTGCGGCGGCTTCGATCAGTTCGGGCTTCAGCTGGCTTTCCAGGAAGCTGTCGGCCAGGCCCTGGTCGATCAGGATCTCGTCGAAGCTCTCCCCCGCCCCGTCCTCGATCAGGGCGCAGGCGTCGTGGGCCCGCCACAGCGCACGATCCGGGCCGAGATAGGCGGTCATCGCCTTGTCGCCCCACGGGCAGTTCAGCGGCGAGACGATCGGCGCGAAGGCGCTGACCGACTTGAAGAGGTCCGGGTTGCGCAGGGCGACAGTCAGCGCGCCGTGGCCGCCCATCGAGTGGCCGAAGACGCCCCGGCGCGCCGGATCCAGCGGGAAGGCGCCGTCGACCGCCATCAGCAGGTCGCCGGTGACATAGGCGTACATCTTGAAGTGCGGCGCCCACGGAGCCTGGGTGGCGTCGACATAGAAGCCGGCGCCCTGCCCCAGATCGTAGGCTGGATCGTCCGCGACACCCTCGCCGCGCGGCGAGGTGTCGGGCGCGACGATCGCCACGCCGTGCTTGGCGGCATGGGCATAGACGCCCGACTTCACCGTGAAATTGTCCTCGGTGCAGGTCAGGCCCGACAGCCAGACGAGATAGGGGAAAGGCCCCTCCCCGTCGGGCGTCCACACCGTGAACTTCATCGGCGTGCCGGTGCTGGTCGAGGCGTGCCGGCAATAGCGCAGCGTGCCGCCGGCAACGCGGTGGGTGTTCAGGATCTCGACGGTCATCGGCCTAGAACGTCACGACGGTGCGGATGCTTTCGCCGGCGTGCATCAGGTCGAAGGCCTTGTTGATGTCTTCCAGCGGCAGGACGTGGGTGATCATCGGGTCGATCTGGATCTTCCCGTCCATGTACCAGTCGACGATCTTGGGCGTGTCGGTGCGGCCGCGCGCGCCGCCGAAGGCCGTGCCTTTCCAGACGCGGCCGGTGACCAGCTGGAACGGACGGGTGGAGATCTCCTTCCCTGCCTCGGCCACGCCGATGATGATGCTCTCGCCCCAGCCGCGATGGCAGGCTTCCAGCGCCTGGCGCATGACCGTGGTGTTGCCGGTGGCGTCGAAGGTGTAGTCCGCGCCGCCGTCGGTCAGGGCCACCAGGTGCTGAACCAGATCGCCGTCGATGGTCTTCGGGTTGACGAAGTGGGTCATGCCGAACTTGCGACCCCACTCCTCGCGATCCGGGTTGAGATCGACGCCGACGATCATGTTTGCGCCGACCAGCTTCAGGCCCTGGATGACGTTCAGGCCGATGCCGCCCAGGCCGAAGACGATGGCGTTGGCGCCCGGCTCGACCTTGGCTGTGTTGGTCACCGCGCCCACGCCCGTGGTCACGCCGCAGCCGCAGTAGCAGGCGGTCTTGAACGGCGCGTCGCGGCGGATCTTGGCCACCGCGATCTCGGGCAGCACCGTGTAGTTCGAGAAGGTAGAGCAGCCCATGTAGTGGGCGATGGCCTGGCCCTTGTACGAGAAGCGGCTGGTGCCGTCCGGCATCAGGCCCTTGCCCTGGGTGGCGCGGATCGCCGTGCAGAGGTTGGTCTTGCCGCTGAGGCAGCTTTTGCACTGGCGGCATTCGGGCGTGTAGAGCGGGATCACGTGGTCGCCGACGGCCACCGAGGTGACGCCGGGGCCGACCTCGACCACCACGCCCGCGCCCTCGTGGCCCAGGATCGAGGGGAAGATGCCTTCGCTGTCCAGGCCATCCAGGGTGTAGGCGTCGGTGTGGCAGACGCCGGTCGCCTTGATCTCGACCATTACCTCGCCGTACTTCGGCCCTTCGAGATCGACCTCGACGATCTCCAGCGGCTGCTTGGCGGCGAAAGCGACGGCGGCGCGGGTCTTCATGTCGAGTCTCCAGAAAGGCGAACGGCCGCAATCTGCCGTCGAAGCGGCGCTGGGTCGAGCCTTGATGGACACCCATTTTTTGTCCGGCGTCGTGACCGAAGTTCAGCGAACAACTAGGGTCCGGCGCAGTTTTACCGGAGACCGCCCATGACCAAGCCGTTGAACGTCGCCCTGCTGGGCTATGGCATGGCGGGCAAGGTGTTCCACGCCCCGCTGATCGCCGCCACGCCGGGCCTGGCGCTGAAGACCGTGGTCACCTCGCGCGCCGATCAGGTGGCCGCCGACCATCCGGGCGCGACGGTCGTTCCTGACATCGCCACCGCCCTGGCCGATCCCGAGATCGACCTCGTCGTCGTCGCCACGCCCGACGCCGTCCATGCCGAGCACGGCCGCGCGGCCCTGGCGGCCGGCAAGGCGGTGCTGATCGACAAGCCGTTCGCCACCTCGCTGGCCGACGCCAAGGCATTGGCCGAGCAGGCCGCTCACGCCGGCCAACTGCTCAGCGTGTTCCATAACCGCCGCTGGGACAGCGACTTCCTGACCATCCAGAAGCTGATCGCCGACGGCGCCCTGGGCGAGGTGACGCAGTTCGAGTCCCGCTACGACCGCTTCCGCCCCGTGGTCGTCGACCAGTGGAAGGAGAAGGCCGGCGCCGGCACCTGGTACGGCCTGGGCCCGCACCTCGTCGACCAGGTCCTGCAGCTGTTCGGCCTGCCCACCGCCGTCTATGCCGACTTCGCGGTCCAGAAGGACGGCGGCCAGGCGGTCGACTACTGCCACGTGCTTCTGCGCTATCCGCGCCTGCGAGTGATCCTGCACGCCTGCCAGCTGGCCCCGGTCAACGACCTGCGCTTCGTCGTGCACGGGACTGGCGGCAGCTTCATCAAGCACGGCCTGGACCCGCAGGAGGCCGCTCTGGCCGCTGGCGCGAAACCGGGCGGCGAAGGCTGGGGCGTCGATCCGCGTCCGGGCGCCCTGACCCGCGTCGAGGGCGGCTCGGACTACACGAGCCTGCCCGGCGACTACCTGGCCTTCTACGCTGCTCTGCGCGACGCCCTGAATGGCGCGGGTCCGAACCCGTCGAACGCCGAGGACGCCCTGGCGACCATGACCGTCATGGACCTGGCCATGCGCAGCGCACAGGAACGCCGCGAGCTGACGCTGTGATGATCGTCGTGGGCCTGGTGGCCGCCCTGCTGGCCGCCGAACCGACGACCGTCCTCAAGACCCTCGATCTGGCCAAGCCCTTCGCCACGCGGTCGGCCTGGCGGTTCACGGCCACGCAGGACCCGCCGGTCCAGGACCCGACCGGCTTTCAGGACGACAAGGTCGACGGCCCCGTTCACCTGTGCCTGCGCAAAGCCCCTTCGGCCCCGTGCGATCCCGCCTTGAAGGCCACGGTCGCCAATCCGTCGGACAACGACGTCTTCCTGGTGCCGCACGACCTGGCCAAGGCCGAGATCGTCCACGGCCCCTCCGGCCAGGCCCTGCTGTTCGTCCAGTCCGGCAGCGTCCACAGCGGCAATGGCGACCAGTTGGTCCGCACCCAGGTGCTGGCCTACCGCGCCGAGGGTGACCGCTTCGAGCGCGTCTACGACCACGTGACCGGCCACAACAACAACCAGGACGTCCGCTACATCGCGGCGGGACCGTTGAAGAGCGACATCGTCTCGGTCGAGCCGACCCAGGACGCACCGTTCGGCTTCTGGGTCGTGGTCAATGCGCCCGCGAACGGCGGCTTCAAGGAGGTCCTGCGCTATCGCAGCGCCACGCACTACGGCGACGGCAATCCGCTGGCGGTGATCGACTCCGAGATGCCGAACATGGCCCAGCGTCTGGGCCTGTGGAAGCCGGGCACACCGATGCCCCTCCCGGCTCGCGCCTGCCCGAAGCCGCATCTGGTGCGCATGGCGCTGTGGTGCGAGTGATCGCGCTGATCCTGGCCCTGGCTGCGACGACACCCGCCCTGCCGCAGATCGACCTGGCCGGCAATCGCCTCGAGGCCCTGGCGCAGCGCTCGGACCTGATGAAGCAGGACGGCCCGCCGCTGCTGTGCACCGCCGACGCCAAGTGGTGCGCCGAGATCAGCCGCGACGTCGACAGCAACGAGTCCGAGCTCCACGTCTTCCAGGGCCTGCCGCCGGTCGACCAGCCCCTCATCCACGCCCTGACCAAGACCGACGACGAGGACTTCGCCCTGTGGCCGAAGATCATTCGCCTGGCCGACGGCGGCCTGATGATCGGGGTCGAGCACCAGATCACCACCAGCTATTCGGGCGGCGGCGGCAGCGCCTCGACCCTGGAGTTGATCCGGGTGAACCTGGCCGATCCCGAGGCCAGCAAGACGGTGCTGACCCTGCCGATCGCCGCCTCGCTGATGATCCGCGCCTGTTTCGGCGAGAAGGACCAGTACCTTCGCCGAGACGCCTGCCACGACGAATACAGCTTCGGCGCCGAGTTGACGCTCGATCCCAAGACCGCCGGCGGACCGCCGCGCCTGGTGGTCGAGACCGAGGCGACGGCGTTTCCGGCCGGCAGTTCGCGCGACGGCGATTCCACGACGCACGGTCGCCTGCGCAAGAGCGACCTGGTGACGGCGCGCGACCCGACCTGCAGCTATCGCCGGGTCATGACCCTGGATGCGAAGACGGACGTCTACGCACCGGACACGCCCCTGCCGAACTGCGAGGCCTACACGATCCCCTGAGCCACCTCAGACCTTGACCACCGCCGGCAGGCGGAAGCGGCCGTCCAGCAGTTCGGCGCGCGGCAGGTAGGCGCGCAAGTATAGGGCGAACGGGCCAGTCTTGGGCGCGGGCAGCCAGTTGGCGGAGCGTTCGCCGCCCGGATCGCTGCGGCCAATCCAGAGGTCCAGCGTGCCATCTGCGTTGCGCTTCAGGCCCGGCGTGCGGTCACCGATCGCGAAGCGCTTGATCGGGTTGTCGGTGAAGAAGAACTGGCCGTCGCTCGTGGCCTCGTACATCGACAGCGACCAGAATCCGTCCAGCGGCAGCTGGGCCGGCAGGCTCAGGCGGTAGGGGCCGTCGCCGGTGAAGGTCCCCGCCCCGTCATCGCCGGCCGCCTTCAGGTACATGGCCTCGGCCACGGGCAGCGCGCCCAGGCCCTGCAGGGCGACGATGGCGCGGTAGATGTAGTCCTGGCCGTAGTCGCCGAGATTGGGACGCGGATAGGACCAGCCGCCGGTGAACACCTGCCGCCCCTTGGCGAAGATGGTGATCATCCGGGCCTGCTCGACGCCGGCGGCGGCCGTGGCGTCGTCAAACGGTCCTGCACCGAGGAAGGCCTTGGTGCGGCGCAGGATCTTCTGGTCGGTCGGCGGGGCCGGGTCGCTGGCCAGCAGGCTGCGGGCGGTGGCGAAATAGTCGGCGGGCTTGGCGTCGCGGGCGGCGTAGGCGGCGACGGGGCCACCGGCCGGCCCCTTCAGCACGAAGGCGTCCTGGATCTTGTGGGTGGCCGCCAGGTCGTCGCCGCCGTCGGTGAGCGTCCGGATCAGCATCCAGGCGTGCGGCGTGGCGATGCGGACGGGGTTGGGGCCGCTCGAGGCCTGACCCGGCCCGACCAGGGTGAAGGTCCCGCCCTCGCCGCCGATCGTGCGCGTGCCCAGCACCACGTTGTTGTTGGTGAACATGTCCATCACCGCCACCGAGAAGTAGCGCTGACCCAGCGGCGGGATGGTCAAGATCACCGGCCCCTTGGAGAGGTCGAGGAAGGCCGACGAATAGAGCGTATCGTTGTTGGGCGTGGTCACCCAGCGGGCCTTGTCGTCCGACAGGGTGCGCGTGTGGGCTAGCTTGTTGATCGCCGCGCCGGGAGCCTTCAGCAGCCGCGCCCGGGTGGTGGCCATCTCGATCAGCGGCAGGGCGTAGAGCCAGGCGTCCCGCGCGGCGGTGGCGTCACCGTCCGCGGCCCGCGCCAAGGTCGGCGCGAGGCCCAGCACGCCAGCCACGGCCAGCAGTTCCCGACGGTTCATCACGCCCTCCCCGAACATTTGTTTGAGCGGAGTGAACGCGCGATCCCTGCTGGCGGCAAGGGCCAATCAGGGCTTGGGGGCCTTGGCCGGGTCGACATAGACCGTGTCCGTCGGACCCCAGCCGGTGATCTGGACCACGGCGGGCTCCTGCCGGGTCAGGGCGAAGTGCGGCGCGTCCTGGGGCTCGCGATAGAAGCTGCCCGGCGGCAGCGCCTTGACCAGAGCGTCGCCCGCGACCTCGCCATAGCCGAAGAACCAGGTCCCGGAGATCACCGTCGCCGTGCGCGGGTCCTTGTGGGTGTGGGCCTGGATGCGGGTGTTGGCCGGCACGCGGATCTCGATCGTGTAGAGCCCGGGCTGGCTGGGATCGCCCGACAGCACGCGCGTCTGGATGCCGGTGACCCCGGACGTGCCGGCCTTGGCGCTGGTGGTGGCCAGGGCCGTGATCTCGGCCGGGGTCAGGCGCAGCGGTCCGCCCTGGCTATCGGCGGCTTGAGTGAAGGTCGGGCCGGCCAGCAGCAGCAGGCTGACGATCAAGGTTCCGAGGCGGCGCATGGGCATCTCCTGTTTGATGCCGCCAGGATCGCCTCGGGACTGGGTTACCGCTTGGACGTTACCACCGCGCCTGGTCGGTACGCGGCGCCGTCTTCACTCGCCCTTGGCCGCCTTCGCCGCCGCCAGCTTGGCCAGCACCCGGCCGCGACCCTTGCTGAGCGCCGTGATCACGCCGCGGAAGGTGCGGACCTCCTGGTCGGTCAGGCGGGCGCGGGCCAGCGGGACGCGCAGGTTGCGGACCATCGACGGCTTCTTCTCGGGCGGATGGTAGAAGCCGGCCTTGTCCAGCTCGTCCTCGAGATGTTCGTACAGGCCCAGCAGCGTCGCCTGGTCGGCGGGCTCCTCGACGTTCTGCTCGAACTTCTTCCAGGGCCGGTCGTCCTGGGTCATCTTCCATTCGTAGGCGTTGATCGACACCGCCTGGGCCAGGTTCAGCGAGCGGAAACGCTCGTCGATCGGGATCGAGACGATGGCCTGGCACAGGGCGATGTCGTGGGTCTCCAGGCCCGCGCGCTCGCCGCCGAACAGCAGGCCGACGCCGCGTCCTTGCGCGACCTCGTCGGCCAGGTGGCTGGCGCTTTCACGCGGCGTGTAGACCGGCAGGCGCGTCTCGCGCGGGCGGGCCGTGGTGGCGTAGACCAGCTTCAGGTCGCCGATCGCGGCTTCCAGCGTGTCGAACACCTTGGCGTCGTCCAGCGGCCAGCTGGCGCCCGAGGCGCTGGCCCAGGCCCGTTCCTGAGGCCAGCCGTCGCGCGGCCGCACCAGGCGCAGGTCGTAGAGCCCGAAATTGGCCATCACCCGGGCCACCGCGCCGATGTTCTCGGCCAGTTGGGGCTCGTTGAGGATCACGCAGGGCGGGACGGGCTTGAAATCGTCAGTCATCCCGCACCCTTTGCCGCCGACTGAGCACTGTATGCAAGCCTTAGCGCAGCCGAACCGCCACGGCCGCGTTTAGCCCGCATGTCGCGCCGCGCCCTCCTGACCGCCCTCCTCGCCTTGCCCGTGCTGGCCGCGTGCCACGAGAAGCCGATGCTGGGCCAGGAAGAGCCGGCCATGAAGCCCAAGGCCGTGCAGAAGCGCATCGCGGCCATCGCCGAGCGCGCCGCGCCGGCCGTGCTGGGCGTGGCGGTCGAGGACCTGGGCACCCGCCAGCTGTGGACCTTCAACGGCGACCGGCCGTTCCCGCTGGGCGGCGCCGCGCGCATCCCGATCCTGGCGGCGGTGATGGCCGAAACCGAGGAAGGACGCCTGCCGCTCAGCGAGGTCATGCCCGTCCGCGACGTCGATCTGTCGCCGCCGCCCAGCGCCGTCGCCGACGCCTGGCCCGGCCGTCAGACCTGGAGCATCGCCGAGCTGGAGACCCTGGCCCGCGCCGGCGACAACACCGCGCTGGATCTGTTGATCGACCGGGTCGGCGGGCCAGGCGCGGTCAATGGCTGGCTGGACGTCAAACGGATCGAGCACGTCAGCGTCGACCGCTATCGCCGCCAGATCGCCACCGACGCCCGGGGCCTGGCCTCGTTCCGCGCCGACTGGAAGAGCGAAGCGGCCTGGCGCAAGGCGGTCGACGCCGTGCCGGCCAATGAACGCGCCAAGGCGGCCCGGGAACGCGCGACCGACCCGCGCGACACCGCCACGCCCGTGGGCCTCAGCCGCCTGCTGGAAGCCTTCACCAGTCGAGAGCTGTTCTACAAGCCCGACCCGGCCCGGCTGCTGGGCCGCGATCCGGGCTATCTCGCCAACGCCTTGCCTGCCGGCGCCCAGATCATCCAATCGGCCGGCGCGGCCCAGCCGGACCTCGGCGTCCAGCCGACCAACCACGCGGTGGCCTTCGTCGAGCTGAAGGACGGCCGCCGGATCAGCTTCGTCATCTTCCTGACCGCCTCGACCGCCGACGCTAAAGAGCGCGAGGCGATTATCACCGATGTCGGCCGAGCGGTGCTGAAGGAGTTCTAGCCTTTTCGGGCCCGCGCCAAGGCTTCCAGCAGCTGGGCCGGGTGCAGCGGCTTGGCCAGGTGCAGGTTGGCGCCAGCGGCCTCGGCGGCGGCGACGTGCTCTTCCATGGCGTTGGCCGTCAGCATGACCACCAGGATCGGCGGCGCGCCCGAGGCGGCCTCACGAGCGCGGATGGCGCGGGTGGCCGACAGGCCGTCCATGATCGGCATCTGCATGTCCATCAGCACGGCGTCGAAGCTGGCCTCGTCCAGCGCCTTCAGCGCCGCCTCGCCGTCGCCGACCATGGTCAGGTCGACGCCGAACGGCTCCAGCACGATCTGCACGACCTTGCGGTTGGTCGGATGGTCCTCGGCGACCAGCACCCGCATGCCCTCCAGCGAGATCTCGCGGTCTTCCTCGATCGCGGTCTGGGCCAGGTCCGCGCAGCGGGTCAGCGGCAGCAGCACCTCGAAGCGCGCGCCCTGCCCTGGCGTGGCGTCGGCGCGGATGCGCCCGCCCATCATCTCGGCCAGGGCCGCGCAGATCGAAAGACCCAGGCCGGTGCCGCCAAACTGGCGGGTGATCGACTGGTCGGCCTGGACGAAGCGCTTGAACAGACGGTCGCGCACGCCCTCGTCGAAGCCGACGCCGGTGTCGCTGACCACGAAGCGGACCTTGTCGTCCATCCGATCGACCTCCAGCGACACCCCGCCCTGGCCGGTGAACTTCACCGCGTTGGCCAGCAGGTTGGAGAGGATCTGGCTGATCCGCCCGGAGTCGCCCTCGTAGGTCCCTTCGGCATCCGGCGCGACCGACCAGCGGAACACCAGGTGCTTGGCCTCGGCGGCGGCGGCGTGCAGTTCGGCCATGCCGCGCACCAGCTGGGCCAGGTCGAACGGCCCGGTGGTCAGCTGGAACTCGCCGGCCTCGATCTTGGAGACGTCCAGAATGTCGCCCAGCACCTGCTCCAGCAGACGTCCCGACGACGAGACCAGCGCCGCCAGTTCGCGACGGGCGACCGGATCCTCCTCGTCTGCCAGGCGGTCGCCGATGGCGATGACCCCGTTCAGCGGCGTTCGCAGCTCGTGGGACATGTTGGCCAGGAACACCGACTTGGCCTGGTTGGCGCGCTCCAGCTCGGCGGTGCGCTCGGCCACGCGGTCCTCCAGCGAGCGGCGCAGTTCCTCGTTGCGTTCGCGCTGGCGGCGTAGCGCCCGGGCCAGGGAGCCGATCTCGTCGGTGCGGCGCTCGATCGGCTCGGCGGCGGCCGGGTCCCCCCGGCGCTGAGCCTCGGCCAGGGCCTCCAGCGGCGCGGCCACCATCTGGTTGGTCAGGCGGTAGAGCAGCAGCACCTGCAAGGCCACGCCGATGAAGCCGAACAGCAGCACCCACGAGGCGGTCTTCAGCGACGACCAGACGATGTCGCCCGACGGGAAGGTCATCAGGAACCACCAGCCCGGCTCGACCAGGCGGCCATAGGCTACCAGGCGGTCGCCCTTGGGCGTCAGGATCGTGCCGACGTCGCGCTTCTGGGCGCGGACGGCCGCCACCAGCCCCTTCAGGTCGTTCTCGGCCTCGAACTTGCGCAGCAGGCCCGCGTCGACTGCGCCGTTGCGCGACAGGCCCTGGGCCCCGACCATCTCGCCGTCGTCGGCCACGATCAGGTTCTGGCCGCCCGGCAGGGCGTCGGCGACGGCCCGCAGCAGGTAGCTGTCCAGCGACAGGCTGGTGCCGAACGCGCCCATGAACTGGCCCCTGTAGTAGAAGGGCGTCAGGCAGGCCGCGTTCAGACCCCGACCGCTGGGGTCGGAGATCAGTCGCCGCAGCTTGGTGCACTTCATCACCCGCTCCGGATTGTTCTCCGGCAGGGTCAGGAGGGTCATCTCCTCCTTGGCGATGCTCAGATGCGCCGGGGCGTCGTGGCGGTAGTAGAGCAGCTTGTCGGGCCGATTGGGCCCGAACATCACCAGCCGCGTCTTGGGCGTGAAGAAGTAGAAGTTGTCGTAGTGGCGGATCTCGGTCTCGCCGGTGGCGGCCACGACATCGGTGGCGGCGACGAACAGCTGCCGCTCGGCCAGGCTCATCGTATTGGCGTCCGGCAGGTAGCCGCCGATGCCATAGACATAGCGGTTGCCGATCCGCGCGCCGTTGAACAGGCCATCGACCGAGCGCCGGGTGCCGTCGCCCTTCTCCGGGAACAGTCGATCGAACTGGGCGTGGACCTCGGGATCGTCGCCCATGGCCAGGCGGCGCGTCAGGGCCTCGCCCGCCGCGTCGTGCACCTTGACCAGGTCGGAAAACAGCCGGTCCTCGGTCTTGACCCGCTCGCCGACATATTCGGCGAGGTGGCGCGTCTGGGTGTCGGCGGCGCTTTTGCGCACGAAGACGAAGGCCGCCGCGGTCGCGACGCCCGTCACCGCAATCGACAGGATCGCCACCATGGTCAGGAGCCGACGCGCCAGCGGCGTCGTCACGCTCGTGACCGTTCCAGAACTGCTGTTCAAAAGTTCTCCCTGGCCCGCGCCCCTGGGCCGCTATCCCCAAAACCTTACGCTTGAAAACTGAACTTGATCACGCGGTCCAACCGATCCGCTTTTCCCCCGCGACGCAACAGTCTATAGCCTCCCGGTCCGCGCCGCGTGCTGGCCCTGTGCGCCAGAACGCCGCAGGCGCGCCACCGCCAGAGGAACACCCCCGAACATGGCCAAGATCAAAGTCGCCAATCCCGTCGTCGACATGGACGGCGATGAAATGACCCGCATCATCTGGAAGCTCATCAAGGACAAGCTGATCTTCCCGTACCTGGACCTGGAACTCGACTACTACGACCTGTCGGTCGAGAACCGCGACGCCACCAACGACCAGGTGACGATCGACGCCGCCGAGGCGACCAAGAAGCACGGCGTCGCCGTCAAGTGCGCCACCATCACCCCGGACGAACAACGCGTCACCGAATTCAATCTCAAGAAGATGTGGAAGTCGCCGAACGGCACGATCCGCAACATCCTGGGCGGCGTGATCTTCCGTGAGCCGATCATCTGCCAGAACGTGCCGCGCCTGGTGCCGGGCTGGACCCAGCCGATCATCGTCGGCCGTCACGCCTTCGGCGACCAGTACAAGGCCACCGACTTCCTGTTCCCGGGCAAGGGCACGCTGTCGATCAAGTTCGTCGGCGAAGACGGCGAAACCATCGAGCACGAAGTGTTCAAGAGCCCGTCGGCCGGCGTGGCCATGGGCATGTACAACCTCGACGACTCGATCCGCGACTTCGCCCGCGCCTCGTTCGCCTACGGCCTGGGCCGCGGCTATCCGGTCTACCTCTCCACGAAGAACACGATCCTGAAAGCCTATGACGGCCGCTTCAAGGACATCTTCCAGGAGATCTTCGACGCCGAATACGCCGACCAGTTCAAGGCCAAGGGCATCCACTACGAGCACCGCCTGATCGACGACATGGTCGCCTCGGCGCTGAAGTGGTCGGGCGGCTACGTCTGGGCCTGCAAGAACTACGACGGCGACGTGCAGTCGGACATCGTCGCCCAGGGCTTCGGCTCGCTGGGCCTGATGACCTCGGTGCTGATGACGCCGGACGGCAAGACGGTGGAAGCCGAAGCCGCCCACGGCACCGTCACCCGCCACTATCGCCAGCATCAGAAGGGCGAGAGCACCTCGACCAACTCGATCGCCTCGATCTTCGCCTGGACGCGTGGCCTGGCCCACCGCGCCAAGCTGGACGACAACCAGGAACTGGCCGACTTCGCCCTGACCCTGGAAAAGGTCTGCGTCGACACCGTCGAAAGCGGCTTCATGACCAAGGATCTGGCCCTGCTGGTCGGCGACAAGCAAGGCTGGCTGACCACTGAAGGCTTCCTCGACAAGATCGACGAGAACCTGAAGAAGGCCATGGCCTAAGACTTTCAGGCTCACGCCTGAAACAAGAGCGCCCCGGAGGTCCAACCTCCGGGGCGTTTTCTTATTCGGCCTTGCCGCGCTCCATCAGCGCTCCGGCGAAGTCGATGACGCACATCGCGCCCCACTGCCGATGCCCACCGCAGGCCACCCCGGCCGTGGTGTAGCCAGCCGCGAAGATGTTGCGGCGATGCCCGCGCCCCGCCACTCGGCTGTCGATGACCAGCTGCCGTACGACCGCCTGGGCGTCGTCATGGCCGTACGAGATGTTCTCGGCCGCCATGCCGGCATAGACCCCGGCAGCGCGCAGGCGAAGACCCAGGTTCCCCGCCGGCCCGTGGCCGATCTCCCCGCTCGCCCCCTGGACCCGCACATGCTGCAAAGCCGCCGCGCCGAGACGCTTGTCGCTCTTCAGCGGCGCCATGGCCGGCTGGCGTTCGAGAAAGTCGATCGCCTCCTCCACCGCACCCGGCTCCTCCTGCTCGAACGCCCACTCGGGCGCGCGTCGCAGCTCGCGGGCGTAGTCGGCGGGATGTGCGCGGACGTAGTTGAGCTCGGCCAGCACGGCCGCGTCGAGATCGGCGGCGTGGGCCGCGACAGGAACCAGGAAAACAGCCGCGAGCGCGACTACGGCGGCGCGAACACGCGCCACAGGACGGCACAACATGTGTCGTTACTCTCGATACTGACGTCCCCGAGGACGCGGACTAGCACACGGCGCTCATGGTCAACACACGGTGCGTTGTCGCAGACGCGCGCTCAAACCTCGCTTGCGCTTAAGCCATAGACGTCAGCGAGAAGTCACGCCATCATGCCCTCAAAACGTGCACTGGGGAGGGCGCGACATGGATTTGGCAACGCGGCTGGCGGAGCTTCAGAAGCGAACGATCGAGCATCGGGAAGTTCTTCTGACGGAAGAAGCGGCGAAGACGGCGCTCGTCATGCCTTTCATTCAGGCGCTGGGTTACGACGTCTTCAACCCGTCAGAGGTCATCCCAGAATATACCTGCGATGTCGGCACCAAGAAGGGTGAGAAAGTCGATTACGCGATCTGCGACGCCGGCAAGGTGAAGATCCTCATTGAGTGCAAACCTGCCTCGGCCGCCCTGAATCTCAATCACGCCAGTCAGCTGTTCCGCTACTTCAGCGTCACGGACGCTAGACTGGCCATCCTGACCAACGGCGTCGTCTTCCAGTTCTATTCGGACGTCGAAGCGCCCAACAAGATGGACGACAAGCCGTTCTTCTCGTTCAGCATGGATACGCTGAAGCCGACCGATGTCCGAACCATTGAGAAGTTCTCCAAACACGCTTTCGACATCGAGAAGATCGTCCAGGAGGCCGGCTTCCTCAAACTCCAGTCCCTTCTGAGACGGGAACTGGAGAAGGAATTTTCGGACCCCTCCGAGGAGTTCGTACGCATGATGGCCAGCCGCGTGCACGAGGGGCGCATCACGTCACAGGTCCGGGAGAACTTCTCGAAGCTGCTGACCAACTCCATCTCGTCGCTGATCCGAGACCTGGTCAATGAACGGCTGTCATCGGCCTTAAACGCCTCGACCATACCTGAGGAACAACCCTCCACTTCACCACACGAAGAAGAAGCCGAAATCGTCACGACGGCGGAGGAGATTTCCGGCTTCCACATCGTCCAGGCGATCGCCGCCAAGCATGTCCACCCGAAACGGATCGTGATGCGCGACGCGAAGTCGTACTGCGCGATCCTTCTGGACGACAACAATCGGAAGAGCATCGCGCGCCTGCACTTCAATGGGATCACGACAAAGTACTTCGGGACCTTCGCCGGCAAGGAAGAGACGCGGCATCAGATCAGCGACCTCACCGAAATCTATCAATTTTCCGAGCAGCTGGCTCAACGGCTGAAGGAGCTGGATGGCGGGGCCGAGTAGGTTGCGTTGAGCGCGCGCCCGCCACGCGCGAGCGCTCTTGCGGGGAACGCCGATAGCTGGGATATCCGGCGTTAACCTTTCGGAGGCGGCATGACCCTGCAGAAGCGGATCTGGGACCTGATCGTGCTGGCGATCTTCGTCTTCGCCGCCGCTTTCGCCACGGCGCCGTGGTTCGCCTTCCGCGCCCTGAAGGCCGCCGCCCAGTACGAGGACGTGCAGGCGATCGGCGAGCTGGTCGACTTCCCCGCCGTGCGCCGCAGCCTGACCGGCCAGCTGGTGGCCGAGGCTCCGGCCGCCCAGCCGGAAGCGCCGTCGATCTGGCGCGACCCGCTGAGCGTGTTCAAGAAGGCCATCGAGCCCCTGGCCCCGCCCGAACCCAAGGTCGACCGCTACCTGACCGTGGCTGGCGTCTCGGCCCTGACGCGCGGCTACGCCCCGGGCAAGGCCCCGCCGGCCTTCAGCCGCGACGGCTCGCTGGCCGGCCAGCTCAAGGATACGGTCAAGGGCCCCTATCCCGGCATCGCCTATTGGGATCCCAACCGCGTGCGCATCGCCGTCAAGCGGCCGGACGGCAGCGGCAAGGTCACGATCTTCACCTTCGAGCGCAAGGCGCTGTTCACCTGGAAGCTGGTGCACATCCGCCTGCCGGGCGACGAGCGGCAGGGCTGATCTTCCGCTCGTGATCGCCCTCGTCCTCGACGTACTCTCGCGGGTCTGGCCGTTCTTCCTGCTGGTCGGCGCGGGCGTGGCCCTGGCGCGGCTGCGGCTGCTGGACGGGCCGATGACGCGGGGCTTGTCGGCCTACGTCTACTGGGTCGGCTTCCCTGCCCTGCTGCTTCACTCGCTGTCGCGTCTCGGACGGCCCGGCCATGATCTGGTGCTGGGCCTCGTCGCCTACGCCTCTGTCGGTCTGCTGCTGATGGCCGTGACCGTGACGGCGGGCCGCCTGCTGGGCTGGAACAAGACCGAGCGCGCCGGAGCCGGCATGGCGTCCGGGGTCGGCAACAGCGCCTTCCTGGCCCTACCCGTCACCGCCGCTGTACTGGGGGCCGAGGCCGCGCGGCTGGTCGCCGGCGTGGTGGCCATCGACTTCGCGGTGCTGGCGACGGCGGGCGTGGGCCTGCTGGGCTGGGCGGCGGGCCGGTCGGTCTGGCGCTCGACCGTGCAGGCCTTCCGCAACCCGGTCGTGGCCGCGGCCCTGGCCGGCGTCGCCCTGGCCCTGCTGGACCTGGCCCTGCCCGAGCCCCTGGACCGCGCCATCGGCATGGCCGCCGCCTCGGGCAGTCCCGTCGGCCTGGTGGCGCTGGGCGCGGCCCTGGGCCTGCGCGAGACCGAGGGCGAGGCCTCGCCGGCCGGCGCGCCGGTGCTGCTGGCCGCGATCGTCAAGCTGGCCGCCTTCCCGTTGCTGGTCTGGCTGGCCATCGGCCTGACGCCTGCCCCGCCGCTGTTCCGGGCCGGTGCGACCCTGCTGGCGGCGGCCCCGACGGCGGTCAATGTCTTCATCCAGACCCGCACCTATGGCGTCTGGCCGCGCGGGGCGGCGCGGATCGTGGCCCTGACCACGGCGGCTTCGGCGATCACCCTGTCAGTCGTGGCGCTGCTGCTGACAGCCGGCGGCAGCTAGGGGCGTAGGGTCTTCCGCATAGGAGGAGACCACCATGATCAGCTACATCACCATCGGCGCCAGCGACCTCGACCGGGCCGGCGCCTTCTACGACGCCGTGCTGGGCGCGCTGGGCAATCAGCGCCTGTGGCGGCAAGGCGACTGGATCGGCTACGGCCCCGACGAGGACCACGCCACGGTCATGATCTGCGCGCCCGAGAACGGTCAGCCGGCCAAGGCGGGCAACGGCATCATGGTCGGACTGAAGGCCGAGACCGCGCAGCAGGTCGACGCCTTCCACGCCGCCGCCCTGGCTCAAGGCGGGGCCTGCGCCGGCGCGCCCGGACCGCGCCCAGCCTATGGCGAGGGCTACTACTTGGCCTATGTCCGCGATCCGGACGGCAACAAGCTGTCGGCCTTCCTCAAGGGGTGAGCAGGTTCGAGCCCGACGCGGCGCCGACCTTGCGCTGCTCACCGGCCGTCCAGCCGGCGGGGCATGCGCCGAGGCGGTGATAGCGGCGGGCCTGGACCACCTTGCCGACGTCGGCCGTCAGCGGCAGCAGGGCGAAGCGGACCGTGAAGTCGCTGGCCGGATCACCCTTCACCGAGGTGTAGAGGCCAAAGTGCTGGCCGTTGGCCTGGCAGCGGCCGGCATGCTCCGTGGCGGTGTCGGTCGCCGGCTTGCCATAGGGCTCGCAGGGCTGGCCGCCGATGCTGGGCTCGACGCGCGTGAAGGACGAGATCAGTTCGGGATTGGCGCAGACCTCGACCGCGCCGGTCTGGCCGCCGCTGTCCTCGACGATCTCGACGCGCCAGAACGACGGCGGCGGGATGGCGGTCGACGGGGTCTGGGTCTGGTCGCAGGCGGTGAGGCCCACCAGGAGCGCCAGTCCGATCCAGATACGCATCTCGCCGCCCCTTGAGACTACAAACGTAAATCAATCCGAAAGCGGGCGGGTCGTCAAGACCGGCGCCCCGATCTCGGCTCCCCAACTTCTAATCGAGGTCGCACAACTGAAGATGGTCGCCCCCCACCTTGTCGTCCGTCACGCGTGATCGTAGCGTTGGTCCCAGCAAGGGGGGAATGTTGAATGACCGAAACAATCATCAGCAATGGCTCGCAGAGCGACGCTACGCGTAAGGTTGGCGCAGCTCTTGGAATTGGAATATTCGTACTGCCCTGGATCTTCGCTTGGTTCCTATTGCGGAGAGGGTACGGCAACACCGCGAGGCTGATTTCGTTCGGCTGGATGGCGGTGGTTATCCTTCTCACCATTGCCGGCGGAAGCGGTTCGAATCCGACGACAACCGCCAAGTCAGAGTCGACGACCCCAGCGGCGGCGACCGCGGCCAAAACTTCCGCGAAGACAACGACCGCCAAGACAGCGACCGTGGCGGCGCGGGAAGAACCCGCACCCGAGGCCGAGACAAAATTGACGCGCCCCCAGAAGAATGCCGCGAGGTCCGCGCAGCAGTATCTGAGGATGACTGGGTTCTCGCGGGAGGGCCTCATTCAACAGCTCTCGTCCAGCGCCGGCGAAGGCTATGACCTGGCGGACGCGACCGCGGCCGTGGATAGCCTCAAGGTCGATTGGAACGAGAATGCGGTCAGGTCGGCGAGGCAGTATCTCAACATGACGGGCTTCTCGTGCAAGGGCCTGATCGAGCAACTGTCTTCGTCCGCCGGGGACAAATACACCGAGAGCCAGGCGACTTTCGGTGCGCGGCAGGCCGGCGCCTGTTCGTGAGCCAAGACCCTGAGGGAATAAGCCCGAGCTAAGAGCGGCCCTCCCAGCGCCGCTCTTAGCGCCGCGAGGTCGGGCGGGGCTTGGGGCCTACCGGCTAGCTCGGCGCGGGGTCCTATTTCGGAAGGGGGATAGACCACACCTTCCCCGCGCCGCGCTCGGTGAACCATAGGGCGTCGCCAGCGGGCTCCACGCCGGTCGGCGTCTTCAGGCCTTCCTTCAGGACGGTCACATGGGCGATGTCGCCCGTGATGGTCAAAGCGTGGATCTTGCCCGCCCGGTTCTCGGCGGCGAACAGCTTTCCACCCACCGCGCGCATGCCGTCGGGGCCCTTCACCGGCGCATCCATCCAGATGTCCACCAGCGCGCCGGGCTTGCCCTGGGCGTCGATGGGAATGCGGAACAGCTTGTTCAGGGACACGCTGTTCACGTAGAGCACGCCGTCCAGGAAGGCGACGCCGTCGATGCCCAGCAACAGGCGATTGTCCAGGAACAGCTCGGCCGCCGTCGCCCCCGCCGCCAGGCGGTAGATCTTGGCGTTGGCGGTGTCGGAGATGTAGAGCGCCTTGTCGGGCCCGATGGCGAAGTCGTTGCAGGTCGTGGTGTCGCCCGGCAGGTCCCAGCGCAGCTTCTCCTTACCGGTCGCGAGGTCGAAACCGCGCAGGCTGCTGCGGCGGCGCACCGGCGTCGTGTCGGGGATGGGCGTCAGCTGGCAGGTCCACAACGTGCCCCCGTCCACCAGTTGTCCGAAGAAGAACGTGCCGGACCCTTCGGCGCTGGCGTCGATGAAGCGCTCGGCCGCCGTCGCGCCCTTCTTGACCCGGTAGACGTAGGGCGAACTGGCGCTGCCGACATACAACGTCCCGTCCGGCGCCACTGCCATGCTCTCTGGCTGCGACTTCTCATCCTGGATCAGAATCTCGTCGGCGTTGGCCCGCACGGCAGGCATGGACGTCGCCAGGGCAAGGGCCGCGATCACGGCCATCTTCGCGAAGTTCATGCGCATTCCCCCAAGCTCCGGGCGCGATCGGCGCGCTGCCCTGGAGGTTGAAGTCTTTGAACGTCCGCACGCGATTCTCAAGCGGCTCAAGCGCCGAGCCCAACGAAAAGCCCGCCGCTCCGATCGGAGGGCGGGCTCTGTCGTCTTAACCGATCAGCTGGATCAGCCGGCCAGGATCGCCTTGACGGCGGCCAGGCCTTCGTTGGCCTTGCTGTCGTCCGGGGCGCCGCCCTGGGCGAAGTCGGCCTTGCCGCCGGCGCCTTGGCCGCCCATGGCGATCACGGCGGCCTTGGCCAGATCGGCGGCGCTGAACTTGGCCGTCAGGTCGGCGGTCACGGCCACGGTGACGGCGGCCTTGCCATCGCTGGTGCCGACCAGGGCCACGACGCCGCCATTGGTCAGTTGCTTCTTGAACTCCTCGGCGACGCCGCGCAGTTCCTTGCCACCGACGCCGTCCAGGACGCGGGCGATCAGGGCGGTGCCGTTGACGTCTTCCGGACCGGCCGCAGCGCCACCGCCACCACCCAGGGCCAGCTGCTTCTTGGCGTCGGCCAGCTCCTTCTCGAGGCGCTTGCGGTCGGCGATCAGGGCGTCGACGCGGGCGCCGACTTCCAGGACCGGGGTCTTGAACTGGTCGGCCAGCGACTTGGCCACGCCCGCCTGATCCAGCAGGAAGCGGCGAGCCGCCTCGCCGGTCAGGGCCTCGATGCGGCGCACGCCGGCGGCGACGCCCTGCTCCGAGACGATCTTGAACAGGGCGATGTCGCCGGTGCGGGCCACGTGGGTGCCGCCGCACAGTTCGACCGAATAGGCCTTGGCTTCGTCCGCCAGCGACTTGCCGAGCGTCAGGACGCGGACGCTGTCGCCGTACTTCTCGCCGAACAGCGCCACGGCGCCGGCCTCGATGGCCTCCTGCGGGGCCATTTCCTTGGTCTCGGCCGGGACGTTCTGGCGGATGACCTCGTTGACCTCGGCCTCGATCTTGTCGAGCTCCTCGGCGGTCAGCGGGCCGCCGTGGCTGAAGTCGAAGCGCATGCGCTCCCCGTCGACCATCTGACCCTTCTGGGCGACGTGCGGGCCCAGCACATGGTGCAGGGCGGCGTGCACCAGGTGGGCGGCCGAGTGGTTGGAACGGGTGGTGTGGCGGCGCTCGGCGTCGACCGAGGCCACGACCTGGTCGCCGACCTTCAGGTCGCCGGACAGCTCGACGCGGTGGACGAACAGTTCGCCGGCCTGCTTCTGGGTGTCGATCACCTTGTTCTCGCGGCCGTTGGCCTCCAGCACGCCGGTGTCGCCGGCCTGGCCGCCGCTCTCGGCGTAGAAGCTGGTGCGGTCCAGCAGCACCTCGACGGTCGCACCGCCCGTGGCGGATTCAACTTCGACGCCGTCAACCAGCAGCGCCTTCACGACGCCCGTGGTCTCGGTGTTCTCATAGCCGACGAAGTCGGTCGCGCCGGCCTTTTCCTTGATCGCGAACCAGGCGGCCGCGCCGGCTTGCTGGCCCGAACCGGCCCAGTTGGCGCGCGCCATCTGGCGCTGCTTTTCCATGGCGGCGTCGAAGGCGTCGGTGTCGACGGTCAGGCCCTTGGCGCGCACGGCGTCCTGGGTCAGGTCCAGCGGGAAGCCGTAGGTGTCGTAGAGCTTGAAGGCGGTATCGCCGTCCAGCACGCCGCCGCTGGTCAGGTTGGCGGTGGCTTCATCCAGCAGGCCCATGCCGCGGCCCAGGGTGACGCGGAAGCGCTCTTCTTCCTGGCGCAGGGTCTCGACGATCGAGGCCTCGGCGCGGCGCAGTTCCGGATAGGCCTGGCCCATCTCGGCCACCAGGGTCGGGGCCAAGCGGTGCATCAGGGGCTCGTTGGCGCCCAGCAGATAGGCGTGGCGCATGGCGCGGCGCATGATCCGGCGCAGGACGTAGCCGCGACCTTCGTTCGACGGCGTGACGCCATCGGCCAGCAGAAACGACGACGAGCGCAGGTGGTCGGCGATGACGCGGTGCGACGGAGCCTGGTCGCCCTCGGCCTTGACGCCGGTCAGCTCGACCGACGCGGCGATCAGGGCCTTGAACAGGTCGACGTCGTAGTTGTTGTGCACGCCCTGCAGCACGGCCGCGACGCGTTCCAAGCCCATGCCGGTGTCGATCGAGGGCTTGGGCAGCGAGACGCGCTCGCCGCCGGCCAGCTGCTCGAACTGCATGAAGACGAGGTTCCAGATCTCGATGAAACGATCGCCGTCCTCATCGGGGCTGCCGGGAGGGCCGCCGGGGATGCCTTCGCCGTGGTCGAAGAAGATTTCCGAGCACGGACCGCAGGGGCCGGTGTCGCCCATGGACCAGAAGTTGTCGCTGGTCGGGATGCGGATGATGCGATCGTCCGACAGGCCGGCGATCTTCTTCCACAGGTCGGCCGCCTCGTCGTCGGTGTGGTAGACCGTGACCAGCAGCTTTTCCTTCGGCAGGGCGAAGTCGCGGGTCAGCAGGGTCCAGGCGTGATGGATCGCCTGTTCCTTGAAGTAGTCGCCGAACGAGAAGTTGCCCAGCATCTCGAAGAAGGTGTGGTGGCGGGCGGTGTAGCCGACATTGTCCAGGTCGTTGTGCTTGCCGCCGGCGCGGACGCACTTCTGCGAGCTGGCCGCGCGCGGATGCGCCGGCGTCTCGGCGCCGGTGAACACGTTCTTGAACGGCACCATGCCGGCATTGACGAACAGCAGGGTCGGATCGTTCTGCGGCACCAGCGGCGCCGACGGCGTCACGGCGTGATCGGCCTTGCCGAAGTAGTCGAGGAAGGTGCTGCGGATCTCGTTCAAGCTGGGCATGAGCGTCTCAAGTCTGGCGTACCGGTCCGGCAGGCGGCCGGGAGTCGGGCGCTGCATAGCGCGGATTTTGGTGAAGGGGAAACCGACTCGGAGATGGGGGCGCGGGTTGCGGCGGAAAAGGGCGGGTTCGGAGGCCAGATGCTCCCCCGCGATGCGGGGGAGCTGTCGCCCACGGGTCCGGCGTCGCCGGTCCGAGGATAAACTCCGCGACTGAGGGGGCCAGTGCTGCTTAGGCCCAGCTTGCCCCCTCCGGCCCTCCGGGCCATCTCCCCCGCAACGCGGGGGAGGATCTTCGGCTCATCAACGAAAATAGGCCGCCTGGCATGGGGTCCAGGCGGCCTGCGATCGCGGCCCTCGCGGCGGTCCGGCCGCGGGCGTGTTGAAGGCGGGGACGCCCGGGGTCGGGCGAGGGCCGCGAAACGGTAAGGCCCTAAGGCCTAGTCTTCTTCGCCCTCTTCCGGGCCGCCGACGAGAAGCTCTTCCTCGATCTTCTGCGACGACTTGCGAACGGCCGCTTCGATCGAGGCGGCGATGTCGGGGTTGGTCTTCAGGAACTCGCGGACATTGTCGCGGCCCTGGCCGATGCGCTGGCTGCCGTACGAGAACCACGAGCCGGCCTTGTCGATGATCCCGGCCTTGACGCCCAGGTCGATGACTTCGCCCAGCTTGGAGATGCCCTCGCCGTACATGATGTCGAACTCGACCTCGCGGAACGGCGGGGCCACCTTGTTCTTTACGACCTTCACGCGGACGTTGTTGCCGATGATCTCGTCACGGACCTTCACCGAACCAGTGCGGCGGATGTCCAGGCGCACCGAGGCATAGAACTTCAGGGCGTTGCCGCCCGTGGTGGTTTCCGGGCTGCCGTACATCACGCCGATCTTGTGACGGATCTGGTTGATGAAGATGACGATGGTGTTGGCCTTGTTGATCGAGGCGGTCAGCTTGCGCAGCGCCTGGCTCATCAGACGGGCTTGCAGGCCCGGCAGGCTGTCGCCCATCTCGCCTTCGATTTCGGCCTTCGGCGTCAGGGCCGCGACCGAGTCGATCACGACGATGTCCACGGCGTTCGAGCGCACGAGGGTGTCGGTGATCTCCAGGGCCTGTTCGCCGTTGTCGGGCTGGGCCACCAGCAGGTTGTCGAGATTGACGCCCAGCTTGAAGGCATAGCCCGGATCCAGGGCGTGCTCGGCGTCGACGAAGGCGGCGGTGCCGCCGGCCTTCTGGACCTCGGCCACCACGTGCAGCGCCAGGGTCGTCTTGCCCGAGCTTTCCGGACCATAGATCTCGATGATCCGCCCCTTGGGCAGGCCGCCGATGCCCAGGGCGATGTCGAGACCGAGCGAGCCGGTGGAGACGGACTCCATCTCGACCTTGCCCTTCTCGCCCAGCTTCATCACCGAGCCCTTGCCGAATGCCCGGTCGATCTGGGTGAGCGCCGCTTCCAGAGCGCGCTGCTTGTCGCCTTCTTCCTTGCCCACGAGTTTCAATGCCGCCTGACTTGTCATGTTGATCCGCCCTCTATCCCATGATTCCGGTCGCTCGATCGGCGCTTACCGCGCCCCGCCCCAACGACCTGTGGAACACCCTTAATGCGTACGCCCTTTGTTCTCGGTTCGCAAGATGTTCTCATTCGTTCTCGCACACAGAAACGACCGTTTCTGTCGTAGGCCAGAATGCCGCAGGGGATATCCCCGGATACGGGATTGTCCCCGTCCCTCCGAAACCGGTCCTTAAGTCCCGTCATGCCAGCTTCACCGCTTCTTGGGGGACCGCCGACTTGTCCATTGACCCGCGCCGCCTTCTGGGCCTGGCGTTCGCCAGCGCCGATCTTCTCGTCGAACTGCAGAACGGCCGCGTGCGCCTGGCGCTGGGCGCCGCGCAGAAGGTCATGGGCCTGAACGAGGCCAGCCTGACCGGCAAGGTCTGGCCGCACCTGTTCCACGCCGACGACCAGCCCTTGATGGACGCCATGCTGAGCTGCGCCGACGACGGCGTGCGGCGCGGCCCCGTCGTGCTGCGCCTGATCGGTCCCGACGACCGCCACGTCCGCGTGATCCTGCGCGCCCTGCCCGAGAACGACGGCCGGGTTTCGCTGGCCGTCACCGCCGCCGCGTCGGCCGGTCCGCCGCTGACCGCCGGCACCCTGCATCCGCGCGAGTCGTTCGACGACATCGCCAAGGGCCTGTTCGAGGCCGCCCGCGTCACCGGCCTGGAGCTGGAGCTGGCCATGGTCGAGTTCGCCGGCCTGGAGGCCATGCGCGACGGCCTGACGCCCAATGAGGCGGCCGCCCTCGACGTGCGGGTGGCCAGCGCCGTCCGCGCCGAGTCGCACGGCGGCTCGGCCGCCACCCAGCTGTCGCCTGACCGCTTCGCCCTGCTGCGCTCGCGCGACGACCGTCCCGAGAACATGGTCAAGCGCCTGACCCGCATGGTCAGCACCGAGGCCAGCGCCCACGTCGTGCCCCTGGAAGCCGGCGGCGGTTCGGCCCGCGCCCTGCGCGCGCTGCGTTACGCCCTCGACGACTTCCTGCGCGAGGGCCTGAAGGACATGCCGCCGATGACGCTGTCGGAGGCGATGAACCGGTCGGTGAAACGCACCCTGGCCCGCGCCGGCGCCCTGGGCGTGGCCGTCAGCCAACGCCGCTTCAACCTCGCCTTCCAGCCGGTGGTCGACCTGAAGTCCGGCGCGGCGCACCACCACGAGGTGCTGGTGCGCTTCGAGGACGGCGGCAGCCCGTTCGCCCTGATCCGCATGGCCGAGGAATTCGACCTGATCGAGGAGCTGGATCACGCCATCGTCGAGCAGGCGGTGAAGAAGCTGGCCAACGACCAGGAGCGCAAGCTGAAGCTGGCCGTGAACGTCTCGGGCCGCACGATCGTCAACGAGACCTTCGTCGGCCATATCGAGCGCCTGCTGGCCAAGCACGACGAGGCCAAGGGTCGGCTGATCTTCGAGGTCACCGAGACGGCGGCGATCGACGACCTGCCGCGCGCCAACCGCCATATCCAGGCCCTGCGCGGCATGGGCTCGATGGTCTGCCTGGACGACTTCGGGGCGGGCTCGTCGTCGTTCGCCTACCTGCAGCAGCTGTCGCTGGACATCGTCAAGATCGACGGCCGCTATGTCCGCGAGCTGGCCGACAACGGCCGCGACGGCGCCCTGGTGCGCCGCCTGGTCGAGCTGTGCCAGGACCTGAAGATCCGCACCGTGGCCGAGATGGTCGAGACGATCGAGGTAGCCGACATCGTCCGCGCCGCCGGCGTCGACTTCGCCCAGGGCTGGCTCTACGGCAAGCCCGCCGACAAGCCGGGCCCGGCCCTGCGCCCCAATCCTTCCGTCACGCCGGTGGCGCGCCGGGCGGGGGCGTCGGAGAGCTGGGGCTAAACGAAAAACGGAGGGGCAAGCCCCTCCGTCTCCGTAGTCTCTGGTGTTTCAGCCTCAGGCCTTGCCGCCCTTGCTGACGATGTAGTCGTCGATCACGCGCTCCAGCGTGGTCAGCGGGGTCATGCCCGAGAGCAGGCCCGCGTCGTGGAATTCGCGGATGTCGAACTTCTTGCCGAGCGCCTTCTGGGCCTTGGCGCGGGCGCGGAGCCAGACGATCTTGCCGATCATGTAGCTGCAGGCCTGGCCCGGCCACACGACGTAGCGTTCGATCTCGGTGATCGAGCCGCTTTCCTCGTCGCCCATGGTCTCGGCCATGTACTTCACGGCCTGCTCGCGGCTCCACTTCTTGTAGTGCATGCCGGTGTCGACCACGAGGCGCACGGCGCGGAACAGGGCGTCGTGCAGCATGCCGATGTGACCGCGCGGGTCGGTCTTGTAGATGCCCATCTCGACGGCCAGCTGCTCGGAATAGAGCGCCCAGCCCTCGGTGTAGCCCGAGAAGCCGATGATCTTGCGGATCATGGGCAGGCCCTTGGCTTCGTTCGAGATCGACAGCTGCAGATGGTGGCCCGGGACGCCCTCGTGCACCGTCAGGGTGGTCAGGGTGTACTTGGCCTGCTCCTTGGTGTCGCGAAGGTTGATCCAGTAGATCCCCGGGCGCTTGCCGTCGAGCGAGGGCGAGTTGTAGTAGCCGCCCGGCGCGCCGGCCTCGATGGCCTTGGGCACGCGGCGGATTTCCAGCGGAGCCTTCGGCAGGGCGCCGAAATAAGCCGGCAGCTGCTTCTGGATCCAGGCGGCCTTCTCGTTCAGGTCCTTGATCAGCTGTTCCTTGGACTCGTCCGTGTTCGGGTAGAAGTCCTCGCCCAGCTTGGCCATGCGCTCGCCGACCGTGCCGGTCTTCATGCCGATGGTCTTGAAGAGCTTGTCGGCCTCGGCCGAGATCGACTTCACCAGGTCCAGGCCCAGCTGGTGGATCTCTTCGGGCTTCAGGTCCGAGGTCGTGTAGTTCTTCAGCGACACGGCGTAGTAGTCGCCGCCGTCCTTCAGGCGCCACACGCCGGCATCGTGGGTGGCCTTGGGGCGCACGCTTTCCAGCAGGGCGATCTGGCGCTTCAGGGCCGGCAGGACCGAGCCTTCATAGATCTTCGAGGCTTCGGCGGCCCAGTCACCGTCGATCTTCTTGTCCTTGGTGCGGCGGGCGATCGACTTGACCAGCGGCGCGTCGGCCGTGGGCGTGCCGGCGAAGGCCTTCATCTGGATCAGGGTCTTGTCGATGACGAAGTCCGGCGGGATCACGCCGTCGGCCATGTCCTGCTTGGCCAGGGCGGTTTCCTGGTCCATCAGGCGGGCGAAGCCCTCCATCCGCGCCAGATAGGCGTCGGCGTCGGACTTGGTCTCGATGCTGTGCTGGGTGTCCAGGAAGTCCGGCATCTGCTGGTAGCTGCCGGTCAGCTGGCTGAGCACGTAGGGCGCGCCCGAACCGCCGCCGCCGTAGCTGAACTTCTTGTTGCCCTCGTCCTGCACCGCCAACACGAACTCGACGGTGTCGTAGTTGGCCGCGTCCATGCCCTTCAGGGCGCGACGGTCGATGCCGCGCAGGGCGGCCAGCTGTTCGCTGGTCTGGACGGCGCTCGCCTTGATCGCCGTGGCCGAACGATCCGTCAGCAGGTCCTTGGTCCAGGCCAGCTCGCCCGAGTCGAGGCCCAGGCCCGTCGCCGTCTCCGGCGACTGGCGCAGCTGCTTGGCCATGATGTCATCGAACAGCGCGTTCAGCTTGGCGACTTCGCCCTCGCGCGCGAAGGCCAGCGACGGAACGCCGCCCGTCGCGGCGAAGCCGGCGGCAGCAGTGGCGAACATCATGTGACGACGATTGAGCAAGGCTTTTCCCTCCCGGAGCCAATTTGTGGAGCGAAGGCGTAAGGCCCTGCCCGGCTTTGGCGAAATTAATTTCGAGTCATGGAGGGAAAAGCAACAGGCTCGCTCAGGCCAAGGTCACGAACAGCTCGTTCTCGATCACCCACTGGCCGGTGACCTTCTTCCAGGTGGCGAGATAGGTCCCGGACTGCTCGGGCGCGTCCTTCCACTGGCCGACCCAGCGGCCGCGTTCGGCGGCGCGGGTCCCCTCGGCGTTGAGCGCGATATCCTCGGTGGTGCGGATGTAGGCCCCGAAGCCCTTGTCGGCGAATTGGCTGGCGAAGGCGGCCAGCACGTCCTCGGCGCCCAGCAGCAGCGAGCCGTCGCCGGCGATCAGGGTGACGCGCGGATCGAAGAACGGCCGCAGGCGCGCGGCATCCTTGGCGGCGATCAGCTTGTTGGTCAGCTTGCGGCGGGCGGCGATGGCGTCTTGCGGCGTGGTCATGCTCTTCCCTGCTCTGCCAGCCCGTGTAGCTTGCTCATCGCCCGACGCAAACTTCAGAGCCGCGATGCCCGCACCGACCCTGACCACCGCCCGCCTGACCCTGGCGCCCCCGACGATCACGGACTTCGAGGACAGCCGCGACATGTGGGCCGATCCGGTGGTGGTCCGCCACGTCGGCGCCCGTCCCTTCACTGACGAGGAGACCTGGACCCGGCTGATGCGGGCCCGGGGCCTGTGGGAGGTTCTGGGCTTCGGCTACTGGGCGGTGCGCGAGACCTCGACCGGCCGCTATGTCGGCGAGGTGGGCTTCGCCGACCTGCGCCGCGACATCCAGCCCAGCCTCTACGGCCTGCCGGAGATGGGCTGGGTGCTGTCGGCCTGGTCGCACGGCCAGGGCTTCGGCACCGAGGCGGTCCGCGCGGGTCTGGACTGGATCGACGAGACCCACGCGCCGCCCGTCGTGCCCTGCATCATCGATCCCGACAACGCCGCCTCGCTGGCCCTGGCCGCCAAGACCGGCTTCACGCTGAAGACCCACACGACCTTCAAGGGCTCGCCGATCATGGTGCTGGAACGCCGCAAATAGGCTTGTACAGTTTTTACGAAACTTTTCCTTGATCGGGGTCGCCGCGCCCCATAGGTTCCGCCGCGTCGCGGGGGCGCGATCGCTTACGGAGTCCAAGTAAGTGTTGAGTTCTGCTCACCGGGCTGGCGCCTTCACGCCGGCCGCCGGCCGATTCTGCGCGTCGACCGCGCTCTCGGCCATCCTCGCCCCCATGATCCTGCTGTCGCCGCTGATGGCGCAGGAAGCCGCCGCTCAGCAGACGCCGAGCAAGAGCTTCGGCGACAAGACCCTGACCGACGACGTCGACAATATCGCCAACGACAACCCGATCGACCTGACGCAGGACATCGACTTCGGTGGCGGCGACGACGGTCTGACCAACAACAGCACCATCACGATCGGCGCCAATTCGACCACGCCCGTCCAGGTCTCGCTGCTGTCGCTCGAGGCCTTCAAGAACAGCGGCATGATCGATCTGCGGAATGGTCATGTCGGCGACGTGCTGACCATTTCGGGCAACTACAACGGGACCAGCAAGTCGCGCCTGGGCCTTGATGTCGGACCGGATGGCGCCGACAAGCTCGTGGTCGGCGCCACGGCCAACGGCAGCACGACCATCGTGCTCGGCGGTCTGTCGGCCAAGACGGCGGTCCTGACCGGCGACAAGGGCCCGGTCCTGATCCAGGGCGGCGCGGAGACCAAGGCTGGCGCCTTCCAGATCGAGAACTATGAGATCGGCCTCATCCACTACGATCTCGTCTTCGATGCGGCCACGACCAGCTATCGCCTCAAGGGCGTGGCCGGTCAGCGCGCATACGAGGCGCTGAAGTTCTCGCAAGGCGCCGCCAGCGTGTGGCGTCAGTCGGCCGACGCATGGAGCGCCCACGTGGCCAGCCTGCGCGACGCCGGCTCCGACGCCAACGGCGCGGGCGTGTGGGGCCAGGCCTATGGCGGCCGCCAGGATCGCGACGACACCATCAAGCTGTCGCCGCAGCGTCAGGTCGCCACCGACTATCAGCAGACCACCTATGGCGGCCAGATGGGTCTCGACCTGATCAATGGCGGCCTGGACGACGGGCGCATCACCCTGGGCGTCACGGGCGGCTATGCCGACTCGAAGATGCGCTTCAGCGGCGTCGCGGGCCAGGAAGCCAAGTTCAGCGTCATCAACTTCGGCGCCTATATGGCCCTGACCAACGGCGGCTTCTTCGTCAACGGCCTGGCCAAGGTCGATCGCCAGTCGATCAAGGTCAGCAACACCGTCGACGGCATCGACGCCAAGTTCGACGGCACGGCCTTCGGCGCCCAGGTCGAGGCCGGCCATCGCTTCGGCGAGGACGGCCTGACCTATGAGACCCTGCTGGGCGTCAACTATGTCAGCACGCGCCTGGACGACATGAAGACCCTGGGCCAGCGCCTGGACTTCGACAACGCCACCGGCTTCGTCGCCAAGGCCGGCGTGCGCGGCTCGGCCCAGAGCGACCTGTTGGGCGGCGCGTTCACCACCTATGGCGCGGCGTTCGTGGCCCACGACTTCACGATCAAGAACGGCGTGACCCTGGTCAGCGGCGATCAGAGCGATCACCTGTCGAAGGATGGCGGTCGCACCTTTGGCCAACTCACCGTCGGCGTCAGCTATCGCGTGGCCGACGGCGCGATCACCTTCGTGGAAGCCGGCGGCGACTACGGCGGCGGTCGCTCGGGCGGCGGCCTGCGGGTCGGCGCGCGCTTCGGCTTCTAGGCGCGGACGCGGCGGAACACGCCGCAATCGGCGTCGTGGAACACGGCGTCGCGTTCGTAGGACAGACCGGCCTTCTGGAGCACGTTCTCCGAGGGCCGGTTACCCTTCACGACGATACCGACCAGGCTGGGATCGGCGCAGCGCGTCTCCCAGATCTCCACGAGCGCCTGGGCGACCTCGGTGGCCAGACCCTGCCCCCAGGCGGGCTTGGCCAGGGCGTAGGCGATCTCCAGCTCCCGGACACCTTCCAGCTCGACATAGCGCAGACCGGCGCGGCCCATGAACGCGCCGTCGGCCGACCTGAGGGTCCAGAGACCCAGGCCGTGCTCATCCCAGTGGCGCAGGTTGGTGTCGAGATAGGTCGCGGTCTTCTCGACCGAGCGGACACCGCCCAGGAACCGCGACACCTCCTCGTCGAGATGCAGCGCGACGAGATCGGACAGGTCCTCGCGCGCCAGCCGCGTGGCGTTCAGGCGGAGTGTAGCGAAGCTGTCCATGGATCGAGCATCGCCGGGCCGGACGCCTAAGGCAACGCTAGACCGGCTCCAGACCCAGGCGCTCGACCACGGTCTTCATCGAGGCGCCGCGCGGGACTACCGCCCATTCCTTCGGAGCCGAGGCGCGTACGGCGACGACCGCGCCCTTGGGGCAGACGTCCAGGCAATCGACCTCGATGACGGCGGCCCGCGCCTTGCGGCCCTTGCCCTTGGCGCCGATGGCCTTGCGCAGGGCCTTGGCCAGCTTCTGGTCGCCGTCGTCGCCGAAGCCGCCGCCCAGCTTCTTCGAGCACTTGCGGCACACCAGCACCACCTCGCTCCAGTCGGCCTTCACGCGCTTGATCGGCTTCTCGCTCATGACCTGAAGATGGGAACGGTGGTAGGACGGCGCCATGGTTCGCAAACTCACCGCCAAAGTCGTGAAAGACCCCACCGCCGAGGCCGACCGCGCCTGGTTCGAGGCCCATCCCGAGCGCCGCTTCCGCCTGCGCGATCCGGCCCCGGTCGAGTTCAAGGACCCGTTGGGCGATCCTGGCGAGGGCTTCTCGTGGCGCGTGCTGATCGCCCGCCTGCCCGATGGCGGCCGCCTGCGCCTGCCGGTCTCGCTGTCGTGGGAGCTGCATAACGACCACGCCAAGGACCAGCACATCCAGATCCTGTTCGACCAGGTCGCCCCGCCCGAGGCCAAGGCCCGGCTGGGCTGATCCCACGATGCGGGGGGAGATGATCCGCACCATCCTCCTGTGGGCGCTGGTCCTGGCGCTGGGCGCGTTCGCGCTGCAGTGGCTGGAGTACCGGTTCATCGTCCGCGCCTTCTCCTGGCAGGTCTATGTCGGCCTGATCGGCGTCGCCTTCGCGGCCGGCGGCGTCTGGGTCGGCTGGAAGCTGGCCGCCCGCGCCCGGCCCGAGACCTTCCAGCGCAACGACGCCGCCCTCGCCGCGCTCGGCCTCACGGGCCAGGAGGTCAAGGTGCTGGAACGCCTGGCGGCCGGCCGCTCCAACAAGGAGATCGCCCGCGATCTGGGCCTCTCGCCCAACACCGTGAAGACCCACGTGGCCAACCTCTACGCCAAGCTGGAGGTCGGCCGCCGCACCCAGGCGGTCGGCAAGGCGCGGGAGCTCGCCCTGATCCCTTGACCGCCCGCCGATAGGGCGAGACGGTCGAATTCACCCTTTCGGGCGATACCGTCGCGGACACGACGACGGCAGCCTCGGGACGCGTCGCAGGGGGCGGCGCGGAGGAGGACTTCCATGACCCGCACCATCGTGACCTACGGCCTGATCTCGGGCGTCATCATCATCCTGGGCATGATCGCCACTATCGTGTTCTCGGCCCAGCATAGCCTGTGGCTAGGCTATCTGATCATGCTGGTCGGGCTCACCGCGATCCTGCTGGCGATCAAGTCGCATCGCGACAAGGTGCTGGGCGGGGTCATCAAGTTCTGGCCGGCCTTTCTGATCGGCCTCGGTGTCGCGGTGGTCGCCGGCATCGCCTATGTCGCCATCTGGGAGGCCTATCTGGCCATCACCCACTACCGCTTCATGGACGAGTATACGGCCAGCATCCTGGCCTCGAAGAAGGCCGAGGGCCTCTCCGGCGCCGCCTATGCCAAGCTGGCCGGCGAGATGGCGGAGATGAAGAAGAACTACGCCAACCCGCTGTACCGGATGCCGATGACCTTCATCGAGATCTTCCCGGTCGGCCTGCTGGTCGCCCTGGTCAGCGCGGCGCTGGTGCGCAATTCGAAGTTCCTGCCGGCCAAGGCCTAGAGCTTCGTCACCCGCACCGCCATCCACGGCCGGCCGGGCAGCGCCACGGTCGGCCGGTTCGGGTCGTGCAGATAGTAGGCGTCCTTCTTGGCCATGACGAAGGCGCCGTCGATCGGCGTCACGGTCATGTTCCAGGTGTCGAGCACGTCGACCTGGAAGCGTTCGCCGCCCTTCAGTTCATCCTTGGGCAGGGCCACGGCCCATTGCGTTGGCGCGGCCTCGCCGAAATAGCGCAGGTAGTAGCTGCCGGCCTTGCCGCCCAGGTGCTGGTCCCAGGTCCGGTCGATCGGATCCAGCCCCGGCGTCGGCCCAGCCTCCATCACCGTCTTCAGGAACGCCAGGCGCGGCACGCTGTGACCCGTGAAGGCGCCGCCCTTGGCCGTCCAGCGCACGCCGTCCTTGAAGACCTCGCCGTGGCCGACATAAGTCCCGGCCACCAAACCATGCCAGAAGCGCTCGACCAGCTGCTCCGCCGTCAGGTCACCCCAGCGCTTGTCGAGATCGCCCTCGTAGCGGACCTCGTCGAAGATCACCGGCTTCTTCCAGACATCGCGGAAGATCTGGGCGCGGCTGTCGTCCATCACCGCCGCGCCGTGCTGGATGCTGGCGTGGCTGATCCACGGCCGGCCGTTGTCGTAGAGGTCGCGCCAGTTGTGGATCGAGCACAGGTGGCCGTACGGGTCCTCGGCCTTGATCAGCTGGCCGATGCGCTCGAAGTCGGCGGCCGACTTGGCCTTCACCAGGTCGAACTCGTTGGCCAGCGACCACCAGACGTTCGAGAAGCTGGCGAACCGCGCGACCATGTAGCGGACGTAGCGATCGTCGCGCGCCGGGCTCATGGCGTGCCAGCCGGTCTTCTCGTCGTAGGGATGGAACAGGATCAGATCGGCCTGGACGCCCTGCTCGCCCAGCCGCCGGACGCGGTCTTCCAGACGGCGGAAATAGGCGGGGTTGAGGCGGTCGTAGTCCCAGCTCTCGCCGGCTGCCTCGAAGGGATGGATCGGCTCGCTCGCCACGTTCGGGAAGACGCACATCCGCATCTTGTTGAACGGCGAGGCTTTCAAGGTGGCCAGGGTCTGGTCGCAGAGCGCGTCGCTCTGCTGGGCCCAGGCATAGGCCGTGGTGCCGACCTGGCGATAGGGCGTCCCGTCGGCATGGGCGAAGTGGTAGCCGCCGGTCACATGCACCGGCCCATGGTCGCGCGGCGCGACGGCGGTGAGCGTCCCGGTCTGACCGTTCAGCGCCTTGACGGGGCTTGTCGTCCGCCAGCGCCAGACCCCTTCGGTCGACGGGCTGAAACGGATGCGCCAAGTCCCGTCACCGTCGTAGAAGCCACGCACCTTTAGCGTGGTCTTGCCGTCGGTGAAGGCCGCGTGCAGGTCGACGTCGAACGGATTGCCCGGAACGGTCGCCTTCAGCGTGATCTCGTGCACACCCCAGCGCGGGACGGTTGGACCAGTAGCGAGCGCCGGCGTGGCGAGGAAGGCAAGGCCCAGGCCCGTGGCGGCCCGGCGGGTCAGCGGTAGCGGAGGCATGGCCGCAGTAGCGGGGCCATGCCCGGATTCTGCAACCCCTTAAGCCGCCTGCAGCTGCTGCTTGACCCGCTCGGCCAGGGTCTTGATGTCGATCGGCTTGGGCAGGAAGGTCACGCCGGTCTCGCCTTCCAGCAGGTCGCTGAACTCGGCTTCGGCATAGCCGGAGATGAACATCACCGGCGCGGCGCCCAGATAGACGCGGGCCTTCTTCAGCAAGGTCGGGCCGTCGATGCCGGGCATGATCACGTCGGAGATCAGCAGGTCGATCGTGCCGGCGTGCTCCTCGGCGATGATCAGGGCTTCCTCACCGTCGGCGGCTTCCAGCACCTCGTAGCCGCGGGCGCGCAGCAGGCGGGCGGCGACGCTGCGGACCGCGTCCTCGTCCTCGACGAACAGGATGCGGCCGGCGCCCGACAGGTCGCGGGCGGCGCGCGGCTTGACCGGCTCGGCCGCGGCTGCGGCCTGGGCGGCGATCACGCCGGCGGGGGCGTCATAGATCGGCAGGAAGATACGGAATGCCGCGCCCTCGCCCGGACGGCTGTGGACGTGGATCCAGCCGTCGCTCTGCTTGACGATGCCGTAGACCGTGGCCAGGCCCAGGCCCGTGCCCTCGCCCACCGGCTTGGTGGTGAAGAACGGGTCGAAGATCTTGCCCATGACGTCGGGCGGGATGCCTGGGCCGTCGTCCGACACTTCGATGAAGGCGGTGTCGCTCTCGGCCGCCGGGAAGCCCAGCTGGATGGCCTCGTCGCGGGTCAGGCGAGCGGTGCGGATGCGGACGATGCCGCCGCCCTTGGCCGCGCGCACGGCGTCGCGGGCGTTGACGGCCAGGTTCATGACCGCCGTCTCGAGCTGGCTCTTGTCGGCCCGCACCTGCGGCAGGTCGCGACCGTAGTCGGTGATCAGCTTGACGTCTTCGCGCAGCAGGCGGCGCAGCAGGACCTCGAACTCCGAGATCAGCTCGCCCAGGTCCAGCACCTCGCGCTGGACGGTCTGCTTGCGCGAGAAGGCCAGCAGCTTGCGGACCAGGTCGGCGGCGCGCACGCCCGTCTGGCGGATCTCGTTCAGGCCCTCGTACGACGGGTCGCCGACCGGGTGACGGTGCAGCAGCTCGTCCAGGCGCAGTTGGATGGCGGTCAGCAGGTTATTGAAGTCGTGCGCCACGCCGCCGGCCAGCTGGCCGATGGCCTGCATCTTCTGCGACTGGGCCAGCTGAAGCTCCATCTGCTTCTGCTCGGACACGTCGATCATGTAGGCCACGACGCGGCCTTCGGCGCGGTAGAGATACAGATGGGCGATGCGGGTCTGGTCACGGGCCAGGCGCACCTCGAACGGGCCGGCCTTGCCTTCGTTCAGGCGGGTCTCGGCCTCGGCGCGCGAGGCGGTGTCGATCAGGTCTCCGAACACCATGCCGGGCTTGCCGCCGGTCATGGTCGTGAGAGCCGGATTGACCTCCAGCACCTTCGACTTGAAGGGGTCCAGCCCTTCCAGCAGGGCCGCGCCGAACGGCGAGGCGCCAGCGAAGGCGTCCAGCGTGGTCGGCGGCGGGGCGGCGCGCTCGGCCGCCGGCGCGGGGGCCAGGGTTTCGACGACGCGCTCGACCTCGACGATCGGGGTCAGGCGGATCAGCAGCCGGCCGCCGGCCAGGCGCGAGACCTTGGCCGTGTGGTCGACGCCGCTGGCGCGCAGCACGCCGTGGGCCATCTCGCCCTTGCGGGCCTGGACCAAGGCGGCGAACAGGCTGGAGCCGGCCACGCCCTTGGGCAGGCGGCGCTGCTCGCCCATGACTTCGCGCCAGGCCAGGTTGGCGGCCAGCAGGCGTCCGTCCGGGGCGGCCAGGGCCGCCGGCTCGCTCAGGGCGTCGATGAAGCCCTCGGCCTGGTCGACGTCATTGCCCCCGGCGGCCGAGCCGCGAATGGCCACCAGGCCCAGGATCGCCACGCCGGCCACGCCCAGCAGCAGCAGCAGACCAGCCAGGGTGACGGGGCCGGCCTTCAGCGCCGGAGCGGCGGAAAAGGCCGCCGCGGCCACGAAGAATATCGCCGCGCCGACCAGCCACGGATCGAAGCGCCGGCGCGATGCGCCGGTCGAAGCTTTGTCCTGGAGCTGGAAATCGGCCATGGGTAGGTTTGTTACCTTTGTTAAGGCGAGGCTGCGACTCACCCGCAACCGGAGAAAGGATAGCCTTTCCCGAGAGCTAGGTCAGTTTTCTGGAAATTGAGTCTTATAGAGGACGCGCGCGCTGCCCTTCGCGGGGCTGTGGCTTCTTCCCGTTCATGACGAAGCTGATGACCTTGGCGACGGCTTCGAAGTGTTCGATCGGGATTTCCTCGTCGATCTCGACGCTGGCGTAGAGGGCGCGGGCCAGGGGCGGATCCTCCAGCACCGTGACGCCGTGCTCCTCGGCGACGGCGCGGATTTTCAGGGCCAGCTCGTCGACGCCCTTGGCCACGCACATCGGCGCGGGCGTCTCGCCCGGCTCGTAGCGCAGCGCGACGGCGTAGTGGGTCGGGTTCATGACGACGACGGTCGCCTTCGGGACAGCCTGCATCATCCGCTGGCGCGAGCGCTGCATCTGGATCTGACGACGCTTGCCCTTGATGTGCGGGTCACCGTCCGACTGCTTGTACTCTTCCTTGACCTCCTGGAGGGTCATGCGCATGCGGTTCATGAAGCGGATGCGCTGCCAGAAGTAGTCAAAGGCGGCGGTGGCGACCAGGAAGATGATCACCATGATCAGCATCTTCTTGGACAGCTTGATCGCCTCGGGCAACAGCAGCGACGGGTCCATGCCGACCAGGTTGCGCACCTCGCCGACATTGGGCTTCAGCACCATCCAGGCGATGAAGCCGGTGACGAAGATCTTCACGACCGACTTGGCGAACTGCATCAGGCCGTCCGGGCCCAGGATGCGGGTGACGCCCTTCAGCAGGTCCAGCTTGCTGAAGTCGGGCTTCAGCTTGTCCGTCGTCAGCATGAAGCCGGTCTGGGAGACGTTGGCGATCACACCCATGGTGCAGGTCACGATCATGACCAGCAGCAGCGGCGGCATGGCGGCCATCACCGCCTGCTTCATCAGCAGCACGGCGCCGCCGCTGGAGATCTCGATGGTGCCGGCGTGGGCGATGAACGGATAGAGGGCGGCCACCAGGTCGCGGGTCAGCCAGCCGCCGGCCAGCAGGATCACCGACACCGCGCCCGTCAGCGAAGCCAGCTGCGGGATGTCCGCCGATTTGACGACGTCGCCCTTGGCGCGGGCGTCCGAAAGCTTCTTGGCTGACGGTTCTTCTGTTTTCGACTCGGGATCTGAATCTTCCGCCATGCCGCGCCCCTAGTTGAACACAGCGAGAAGTTCGCGATAGCGGTCGGTCCAGACCATGGCGATGCCCCCCAGCGACAGCGCCAGCAGGGACAGGCCCAGGATCACGCTGAGCGGCGAGGTCACGAAGAAGATCTGGAAGGCGGGCATGACCCGGCCGACCAGGCCCGTGGCCAGGTTGAAGACCAGCGAGAACACGATCACCGGCGCGGCCAGCTGGATGCCCAGCGAGAACGACTGCGCCACCGTCCGCACCGCCAGGGTGACGGCGTCGTTGATCGGCACGGCGCGGGTGAACGGGAAGATGGTGTACGACTTGACGATCGCGCCGATGAACAGGTGATGCATCCCCGTGGCCATCACCAGGGTCAGGCCCAGCATCGACAGGAAGCTGGCCACCGCCGTGCTCGACCCCTGCATCGAGGGGTTCACACTCTGAGCGAAAGACAGGGTGGTCTGCATCGAGATGATTTCACCGGCCGTGGTCAGCGAGCTCATGAACAGCCGCAGCACCGAGCCGATCATCAGGCCGATCAGGATCTCGTGGATCACTCCGCCGACCAGGCCGCCCAGGGTGGTCGGGATCGGCGGCACGGTGTTCTGGATCAGCGGTCCCAGGATCAGCGCCATCAAGAGGGCGAACGCCAGGCGCACGCGCGGCGGCACCGACTGCTCGCCGATGCCCGGCATGGTCATGACCATCGCCCCGACCCGCGCGAACACGAGGGCGGCGACATAGACCTGGAATGCCGTGGCGAAGGAGTTCACCGGGAGGTCCCTGCCCTTCCGCTACATGCCGGCGATGCGGGCAGCGATCTGGCGCATGAAGCCGCTCATCAGCGCGCCCATCATCGGCAGGAAGATCAGCAGCGACACGAAGATGGCGACGATCTTGGGGGCATAGACCAGGGTCTGTTCCTGGATCTGGGTCAGGGCCTGGAACAGGCCGATGGCGACACCGATCACCAGGCCGACGATCAGGCAGGGCGCGCACAGCTGCAGGGTCAGCCAGATCGCGTCCCGGCCAACATCAAGAACCTCTGCGCCCGTCATGCGAAGCCTCGTGGGAATCGGCCGTACTGGCCGCGTTGTTTCGAGGCCCGAAGATGCGCGAAATATGGTTAACAGGGCGTTAGGGGTTGTTACCCGGACGGTAGGAAACGCGGGGCGCGACGGTGGGTCGCGGGCAAAGATGCGCCTCCGGACTGTCACACCTTCACCGCACGGATAGAGATAGACGCGAAGCCTTTCGCACGCCTAAGCTTCGCTATACGGGGGGGGGGGGCGCTCCCCTGGGTTGATTGGGCACGATTGATCCATGTTCGAACTTCTGGACTTTCTCAGCTTCCTCAAGACGCGCGCTTCCGTACTCAGAGGCGGCGCTCCGCGTCTGCGCGAACTCGTCGAGGACGCCGGCTTTGACGCCTGGAAATACAACGTCACCGAGAGCCTGCTGGCCGGAATTCCATCGGCGATCCTCGCCGTGATCGTATCGGCGGCCTTTAATATCGAAGGCCCCGATGAACACGCTGCGAACCTTGAAGAACGCTTCATGGCTGTTTTGGAAAACAGCCTCGTCGTTCTTCAAGGGTGGGTGCTCCCCTTCTCGGTCCTAGCCCTTGCGTTCTGCCTAGCTTTCCTTTTCGCGAAAGGAACTGGCGGGGCCAGAGGTCAGACCCCGGCCGAGCGGCGCTTCGCCAGGCGTGCATACTTGATTACCGAAGGCTCCTACGGCCTTCGCGCCCAGGCCCTGCTGCTGGCTGGCTTCGCAGTGCTTCTACCCGTCGGCCTGCACATGGAAGGCAGCGGCGGAGCGGACTTCGACACGATCGAAACGTGGACGCGACAAGACTACGCCCTCGGGACCTGCCTCGTCCTTGGCTATGCCGCGACGGTGGTCGGGCTTGTCCTGACGTTTTGGGAAAACGCGATCTTCGTGCCGATGCGGGTCGCCAGCATCTGCGGCTACGCGGCAGGATCGGGACTGCGCCGCCGTATCGCGGCGCATTTCTTCTTGGCGGGCTGGGGCGGCGCGATCATCGCCTCTGGAGGTTGGGCAATCGCCTACCTCCTCAGCGGCGCCTGGGCATCCATCGTGGTCGGCCTGCACTGGCTCGTGGCCGGCTCACCCAGCGATTTCTAGCCTCGGACGCGCACCCTCCTAGCTGGAGGATGCGCTGTCTCCGATGCTTAGCGGATGCGGATGCGGACCGGGACTTGGATGTAGGAACCGGCGCGGCTCTTGCCGTCCGGGCCCAGCAGGTCGACCTGGGTTTGCGACATCATCGCCAGGGCGGCCTGGCCGACGCCGAGATCGTTGGGGCTTTCTTCCTGGACGGTGCAGGCGGTCAGGTGACCGTCCTGCTTGACCATGCAGTTCAGCAGGGCGACGGCGACGCGCGGCTCGGACACGGGGGTCAGCAGGTCCGACGGAGCCTTGGTTTGCACCGGGGTGGCGACGACGGCGGCGGCGAAAGCGAGCAGAGCGATCACGAGTTCATCCCTTACTTATTTTGTTCGGCCGGCCTTTCCGCCGCCGTGTGTCCTATTTCGGATCAGGCGGCCTGGGCCTGCTTCAGTCGTTGCAGGCCTTGTGCCGCCAGGTCGGTGAGCGAGCGCAGGCCCAGCTCCGAGAAAACGTCGAAGGCGCAGGCCAGGGCCGCGCCGGCGCGGGCCAGGCGGCCGTCGTCGCGGCCGGTGATCTCGACCCGGGCCTCGTAGAGACGGGCCAAGTTCATCTGGGCCACGGCCCAGCTAGCCGGATCGCGACCGCCCGGAGCGGCGGCTAGCTCGGCCTTGAAGGCCAGCTCGGCGGCGTCCAGCACCGCCAGGTCGGCGGTCAGTTCGGCGCAGCGGGCCAGGCACAGGGCGCGGTTGTTGGCGACCACGGCGCGCAGGGCCAAGGCCGGCTGGGCCTTCAGCACCTGGGTGGCGCGGTCATAGGCCGAGACGGCTTGCTCGAAGGCGCGCTCGCTGGTCGAGGCCTCGCCCAGGGCTTGCAGGCCCGTGCCCAGCGCGGCGCCGCCACGGGCCCAGTCCATCGGGCTGTGATCGGGCGACAGCACATCGACGGCCGCGAAGTGGGCCTCGACGCCGTTGGTGATGTGCGACAGCTCGCCGTCCAGTTCGCCCAGCAGCACCAGGGCCTGGCCGCGCAGGCCTTCCAGGCGGGCCCAGGCCAGCGGTTCGAAATCGGAGTCCAGCAGTCCGGCGGCCGTCTTGGCCTCCGACACGGCCAACTCGGCCAGGGCGCGGTCCTTCAGGCGCTCGCCGCAGGCCAGAATCAATTCGATACGGGCGGCGCGCTGGTCGGCCAGCAGCAGGCGGGCGGGTCCGCCCTTGACGCGCTTGGCGGCGGCCAGGGCGCGCAGCGGCGCTTCATAGGCCTGGACGGCGGCCAGGGCGCGATCGAGATCGTTGGCCTGCAGCGCGGCGCGGCCTTCCAGCCCGGCGGCCAGAGCTGCGCACAGCGGCGTGCGGTGATTGGCCGGCGTACGGGCCAAAGTGGCCGAGGCGGCGGCGATCAGCCCCTCGTCGCCGAACAGGTCGGCGCCCAGGATGGCCAGCACGGCCTGCTCGCAGCGGGCGGCGGCCAGGGCGTCGTGGCGACGCTCGGTCTCCAGGATCTTCACGGCGGACTCGGCCTGGGCCGCGCCCTTTCTAAGAGCGGTGGCGTCGCCGCTACGGCGGGCCAGTTCGCGCCAGACGACGGCGGCTTCCAAGAGGCGCGCACCACGGTCCTTGGCGCCGATGCGCCCGGCCACCACGTCGGCCGAGCGGGCCTCGTTATTCAACAGTCGCAGGTCGAGCAGCTCCAGCAGCGAGGTGTCGCCGCCGGTCAGACCCTCACGCCACGCTCCCTTGGAGTCGGCGTCCACACCAAACAACCGCTTCAGATCCCGTCCGAACTCGAACATGCGCACTCCGCCTACGGATCGTCCCACGTCGGCACAGACCGACAGAGGTTCAACGCACAATCAGCAAAACCGGAGCCAACGACTTTAACAAGTGGTTAATGGGTGTTTACGGCGCGTTAACCATAAATATTTCCTATGTTTTTACACCATGTTCCGAATCTCAGCCTTTTTGGTTGAGGATGTAGTGAATTGGCACACTTCTTGCTTTGCCGAATACAAGCACGGCCGCAGAACGTCGTGATTTCTTAGAACTTTGTTCACTGAACTAAAAATGACGTTAACTATAAGATTTAAGACCCAGTTTACCTTTCGTTCACGGGCGCCCTCCCCTTCTGGCCGCGAAGCAGTCTAGAAGGCGGTCAGCAACGACCTTTCGGGAGCCCGTTCCATGGCCGCCGTCACCCTCTGGATCGCCAGCCTCTGCCGTCCCGATCCGGGCTATGGCGGCTGGTCCTTCGTGCGGCGGATGGACGGCGAGACCGGCGCCGCGGCCCTCAAGGGCGCGGCCGGCGGCGAGCGGCGCACCAGCGCCGCGAAGATGAGCCTGTCGGCCCTGACCGAGGCGCTGGACAGCCTGTCGGACCTGCCGAAGGAAACGTCGGTGACCCTGCGCTTCGCTGATCCGGACCTGGCCGGACAGCTGGTGGCCTCGGACGGCGTCTACGCCACGGCCGAGCCGCAGGCCTGGGCCGCCGCCCGCGCCGCCGTCGCCGCGCGTCCCGCTCTGGAACTGATCCCGGCCGCGCCCGCCGACGCGGCGAACGGCTTCCTCAACGCCTGGGCGGAGTTCGGCCTGGATACGGCCAAGTCGCGCGGCAGCTTCAAGGCCGCGATCCCCAAGCCGAACCTACTGAAGTTCCCGGGCTAGCCGGGCCGGCCGACGATCAGGTCGGCCGTCGCCGGATTGCAAGCGAACGGGATGTCGGCCAGGGTCGCCATGCGGATCAGCGCCTTGACGTCGACATCGTGCGGCTGCGGCGACAGCGGATCGACGAAGAAGATCAGCACGTCCAGCCGCCCCTCGGCGATCATCGCGCCCAGCTGCTGGTCGCCGCCCAGCGGGCCGCTCTTCAGCCGCACCAGGTTCAGCTTCGGCAGCGCTTCGAGAATCCGCCCGCCGGTGGTGCCGGTGCCAAACAGCGCCTTGTCCTTGAGATAGGCCTCATGCGCCACGGCCCATTCGACCAGGGCGGCCTTCTTGTCATCGTGGGCCACGAGGCCAATGGCGAGGGGGCGAACGGTCATGGGACGACTCCGATCCGAAGCCGCCCATAGACCAGCGCGTCACCCTACGGGCAAGGCGTCACGGTACGGTTGGAATACAAGGTCCGCACGCCCCAGGTGTAGCCGTTGCCGTCGCAGCCACGGTAGGTCTCACCGACGAGGTGGGTCTTGTCCTCGTCGCCATAGAACTGGACGAAGATTTCCAGGTTCAGGGCCTGCGAAGCGGCCGGGCCAGCCACGGCGGTGACGGCCAACAGCGCCAACATGGCGTAACGCTTGAGCTTTCCAGGGGTCATGATCGGACTCCATCAAGGATAATGGCGCCAGATTGGCACAACCTGTGATTTTGTGAAGCAGCGACACCGCCAATCCCTCTCCCTCGACGCCGGCCGAGTCGCTGGCTATCTGCCCCCTATGAGTGAGACCGAGATCGATGGCCGCCTGCTGCAGCGCTGGCTACGCACGGACGCGGCCGATCCGGCGCTGCTGGTCGGCTGCGCGATCGACGATGGCGAGTGCGACGAGCCGCTGCCGATCACCCAGGTCGACATGGCCCGCCAAGCGATCGTCTGCGGCCGCGTCCGCATCCCGTTCCCGCGCCTGGTCGACTGTCTGCTGGTCGCGCCGGCCGACCATCCGGCGGTCCCGGCGATCAAGGCCTGCGTTTCGCCGGAAGAACAGCGGCTCCAGCGCCTGAAGGCTGAGCTGGGCGATGAGTATCCCCGTCCCTTCGCCTCGGTCGACGATCTGGAAGCCGTCCACGCCGCCGAGATGGCGCGCCGCGAAGGCAAGCTGCCCGAACGCGCCTTGCGTGGGCCGTGGGTGAGAGCGTTGAAGCGCAACGAACTCTATCGCCAGGGCGCGCAACTGGCGCAGTCATGGCGTGAGCTGGCCCACAGCCTGGGCGCGCCGTGGTCGGACATCGCCCTGCACCTGGCCTGGTTCCAGCGCCACGGCGGCCACCCGAACCGCGCGATCGAGACGGCCCGCGACTTCTGGGCCTCGAAGGCGGTCGCGTCCCAGACCGAGATCGCCATGCTGGCCACGGTCGAGGCCGCGTCGTGGATCGACCGCTTCGAGCGCAAGGGCGGCGCAGCCCCGGACCTGGTCGAGGCCCGTCGCGCGGCGGCCAAGGCCTATGCCATCAACACCACCGATCCGGAGATCAAGGCCGTCTACCAGCGCCTGCAGGCGATCGCGGACGGCCCGGACGACAGTCGTCGGGGCCGCTAGGCGCGTTCCTTGGTCCGCTCGAAGCGCACCTTCGGATAACGTTCGGCGACATAGCCGATTTCCCAGGACGACTTGCCCAGGAACACCGGCTGCTCGTCGATGTCCTGGCCCATGGCCGACTTGTGCTTGCTGACGAAGTCCTCGACATCAGCCCGGTCGCCGCCCAGCCAGCGGGCCTCGGCATAGGGGCTGGCCTCGAAGATACAGTCCAGCTGGTACTCGTTGGCCAGGCGGTCGGCCATGACCTCGAACTGCAGCTGGCCGACGGCGCCGACGATGAAGTCGCTGCCGATCATCGGACGGAAGAGCTGGGTGACGCCTTCCTCGGCCAGGCCTTCCAGCGCCTTCTTCAGGTGCTTGGCCTTCAGCGGGTCCTTCACGCGCACGCGGCGCAGGATTTCCGGGGCGAAGTTGGGCAGGCCCGCGAAGCGCATGGACCCGCTCTCGGACAGGCTGTCGCCCACCCGCAGGACACCGTGGTTGGGGATGCCGATCACGTCGCCGGCGAAGGCGTCCTCGGCCAGTTCGCGATCGCTGGCGAAGAACATGATCGGCGCGTTGACGCTCATGGCCTTGCCGGTGTTCTGGGCCTTCAGCTTCATGCCACGCGTGAAGCGGCCGCTGGTCAGGCGCAGGAAGGCAATCCGGTCGCGGTGGTTGGGGTCCATGTTCGCCTGGACCTTGAAGACGAAGCCCGAGACTTCGCTGTCGCCCGGGGCGACGTGGGTCTCGGCGCCGGCCTTGGTCACCTTGGCCGGATGCGGCGGCGGGGCGTAGGCGCCGATGCCGGCCAGCAGCTCGGAAACGCCGAAGTGGCGTAGAGCCGAGCCGAAGAACACCGGCGTCATGTGGCCTTCCAGGAAGCTCTGGACGTCGAACGGCTTGCCGGCCTCGGTGACCAGCATGGCGTTGTCTTCCAGCTCGGCCTTCTCCTCGGGGTCCAGGTACTGGACCACCGCATTGCCCTTGAAGGCGATCGGGTCCGGGTGGCCCTCGTCGTCGGTCGAGCTCTTCTTGGCGTAGGGGATGAACTTGTCGTTGCGCAGGTCCAGCATGCCCTTGAAGCGGCCGCCCGAGCCAGCCGGCCAGTAGAGCGGCGCCGGATCCAGGGCCAGCTTGGACGAGACCTCGTCCAGCAGCTCGAACGGGTCCTGGGCCTCGCGGTCCATCTTGTTGATGAAGGTGATGATCGGGATGTCGCGCAGGCGGCACACCTCGAACAGCTTCAGGGTCTGGGGCTCGATGCCCTTGGCGGCGTCCAGCACCATGACCGCGGCGTCGGCGGCCGTCAGGGTGCGGTAGGTGTCTTCCGAGAAGTCTTCGTGGCCCGGGGTGTCCAGCAGGTTGAACATCAGGCCGTCGTGATCGAACGTCATGACCGAGGCCGAGACCGAGATCCCGCGCTCGCGCTCGATCTTCATCCAGTCCGACTGGGTGCGGCGGGTCTGGCCGCGCGCGCGCACGGCGCCGGCGGCCCGGATCGCCCCGCCGGCCAGCAGCAGGTTTTCCGTCAGCGTGGTCTTGCCGGCGTCGGGGTGGCTGATGATGGCGAAGGTGCGCCGACGGGCGGCTTCAGCGGCGGGGGAAGAGCTCATGCGCGGGGACTAGCCCCATCAGCCCTTTTTGTCACCTTCCCCGTTCTGGCCAGCATTGCCGACCGACGCCTTGGCCATGGCCGCGTCGATCGCCTTGACCATGGTCTGGGCCGCGTCGGTCGTGGCGCTGCTGTGCGGGCTGCGGGCCAAGGGCATCAGCACGGCCTTGGCGATGGGCAGGTCGTTGGTCTTGACCAGCGCCTCGGCCGCCTCGAGCCGGAACAGGCCGACCTCCGGCGCCAGCTCGACGGCCTTCAGGCGGACATTGACCAGCCCCTGGGTCTGCGGCTCCAGCTGCTTGCTGTTGGCGTAGTCGCGCAGCAGGCCAGGATTGTTCGGGTCCAGCTTGAAGGCCCGAGTGAACAGCTTGGCGGCCTCGGCATAGGCGGCCGGACGGATGGCCGCGTCGGCCTTGCCGGCGGACATGCGGCTCTCGCCCAGCACGATCAGGGCGTCCTCGTCGTTGGGATCGGCGGTCAGCAGGCTGTTCAGCGCCGCCTCTCCGGCCGCACGGTCGCCGTAGCGGGTTTCGGCCCGAGCCAGCACCAGCTGGGCGAAGCGGTCCTTCGGCGCCTTGACCGCCCGCTTGTGGATGTCGACCATGAACGCGGCGCGGTCGGCGTCCGATACGCCGAGATTCATGCGCTGGTTCTCCAGCAGCAGATAGTCCGCCCCGGCCGGCAGGCTGGTGACGGTCATGGCCGGCTCGCCCTCGGTTCCACGCGGCAGGGCGCCGCCGGGGATCGGGCGGCTCATATAGTCCGTCAGCTTGCGGCGCAGGCCGTCGGGCGTGTCGCCATAGATGCGCTGCCAGGCGCCGATCGGGTCGCGGCTGTCTCTGGCGTCGTTCAGATAGGGCTTCAACAGCTTGTAGCGCGCCGGATCGGAGACGATGTAGTGGGTCAGCAGCCACGCCTCGGCGTAGAACGATGCGCCGTCGGCCTTCGCCAGCTCGCCGGTGCTCTTGGTCAGCACGTCCTCGATCGGGATCCAGGCGCCGGGCTGGGTCAGGCTGCGGGCTCGCCCCTCGTTGACGCCGCCCACGATCAGCCGCTTCGAACCCAGATCGGCGGTCATGTAGTATTCGGCATAGCCCTCGATCAGCCAGGCCGGATAGGCGCTGGGATAGTAGCGCATCATGAAGTGGTGGACGTATTCGTGCAGCACCGCGTCGTCGCCGCGGTTCTGGTCGCTGTCGTCGGTGACGCCCTCGCGGATGGCCACCACGAAGGTCTCGTCCGGGGCCGGGTAGTAGACGCCCGCCGCCCGCTCCTGCTTGGGCTGAACACGCTGCAGCTCCTGGAGATCGGCGACCAGGTAGACCGGCAGCTTGCGGGTGATGACCTCGTCCCTGGGCCGGCCGTGCAGGCGGCGCAGCAGACCGTCGAAGTCTTCCAGCTGGGTGGCGTAGGTGCGGACCGCCTTCTCGCTGCGGCCATAGACGATGAAGTGGTTGCTCTCGGCCTTCAGCCACTCTGCGTGGGCGCCGCCACTGACCAGAACGCCGGCCAACATCGCCGCCGCGCCCCAACGCTTCGCACTCATGACGCTTCCCCCTGATCGCGATACGGTCGCAATCTTAAATTGAGGCTATTCGCGCCGAGCGACAGGCTTCAACCCACTTTCTGGGGCCAGCGTGGCCGCGGTTCCATCACAGCTGTGACAATACGCCCGGAAATGGGTCAAAAAGGCCCTATTCGAAGAATGGGTTTGGAGTCATGCTTCCCTCATCCAGCACCGGCGGCGTCAGATCGCCGGGCGAATGGAGGAAATCGAACGATGGCCCTGCTTGACCATCATCGCGCCCCGGGTCGGCAACACCCGGCCAACAGCGCGCTGTGCTTTGGCATCACCGTGGCCGGACTGGTTGTCCTGGCGGTGACGATAAGCTGGTTGATGACCCTGGTTCGGTTCTAGGGCTCTAGGCGGCCAGACGCCGCCAGACCTGACGATCGGCTTCCAGGTTGGTGAGCGCGCCCGAATTCTGGCGCTGCAACAGCGCGGCCATGACCTCGATGCTCAGCTGCGCATAGCGCACCTGGACGTCTTCCTTGCGGCAGCCACGGCCCGGCGCGATGAACAGGGCCGCATTGACGTCCGGCGCCTTGGCCACGATCAGGGCGGCCAGACGCTCGGCCCGCTCGCGATCCTTCTGGTGCAGCAGCGGCTCTTCCGCGAACAGTTCCTTGCCCAGCTCACCGACATAGTTGAGCGACAGCGCGGCGAAGCGGTCGCGCGTCATCGGCGGCGCGAGATCGGCCGCGTCGAAGCTGAGGATGACGTCGTTCATAAGGAAAAGCATGGCGGATACTTGGCTGCTGAACTCTGAGCTGGGGTTCGAAAGCTCACGCAGCATGCCGCAAACACGCTTTAGGTCCGGTTTAGGAGCAAGGTTAACGCGTCCCTAGAGTCGAGTTCTCCACAAACGCTCCACCTATAGATTCAGGCCCAGCTCTAAGCTTCTACGGCCTCGGTCAGGAAGTGCCGGCCGTCGCGATCCTCGATCTCGACCACCCAGACGTCCGGGTCGATGCGGGCGGCGCGTTCGGCATAGGCGTCGAGGTCGGGCTCGAACTCCGAACGGACCGGCTGCATCCAGAAGCGCTCGCCGTCGCCGCGCGTGGCCTCGCTGTAGAGCTTGGCGGTCCCGGCCCGGCGATCGACCACCTTGACCAGCACCGCCCCGGCCCGTTGGTCGCCCTTGCGGGCCACCATGGCGAAGGCGCCGCCCAGCTCGGCGCGCCGGATCAAGGCGCCGACCCAGATATCCGTCGAAAGAAGCATCGCTAACCGAACCGCAACCCCACGGGGCGTATGGATGCCCCTTCAAGTCTCGAAGCATACGAGAATATGACGCCAAATACCGACCAGAAAGGTCGCGTGGCGCGATGGATCGGGGCAGCGATCGGGCTGGCGACGTTCGCCGTCCCCACCGCGCTGTACGCCAACGCCGCCGACCAGCTCTACGAACGCACGCTGATGACGGCGGCCGACGGCCGCTGCCGGCTGTTCACGCCCACGGTCGGGGCCGCCCTCGACGCCTCCCGAGCCCAGGCGCGCGGCGCGACGCTGCGCTCGGGCGCCAGCGAGCTTCAGGTCACCGCCCTGGAACAGCGCGCGCGCGCCAAGGCCGCCGGCGCGGCCTGCGATTCCAAGGACCTGACCCTGGCGGCCGGCCGCGTGAAGAAGGCCTTTGAAGGCTACTCGCAGATGCTGAGCCAGATTTATCCGGGCGACGTCGCCTCCTGGAAGGCTGAGCGCTCGGTGTCGGCGACCATCCCCGTCTGGCGGCTGTCGCAACCGTCCAGCTTCGGCGGCGACCGCCTGATGTTCGGCCTGGCCGGCCGCGCCAAGGCGCTGACGGCCGTGGCCACCTTCGACAACGGCCAGCGCCCCTACTCGGCCCGGATCATCGTGCGCGACACCAACCGCACGCTGGGCCCCTACATCGCCTCCAACGCCGGCCGAAACCTCGCCGCCAAGGTCGCGCCGCGCAACGCCAGCCTGGTGTTCAACGCCGAGACTCGCGAGGAAGCCCCCCTCACCCTGCTGCCGACCGGCGCCAAGACGGGCCTGGCCTTCCGCTTCCCGCCGGCGGCGGCCGACGCGATCTCGCAGCTGGATCCGCGCGAGGCGGTGACGGTGGAGTTCGCCTTCACGGGTCGCGGCGACGAAGTCACCCGCAAGGCCTATGTCGAGGTCGGTGATTTCGCGGCGGGCCGCGCTTTCCTACGCTAGCTAGCGCGGCGCGAAGGCGATGACGTTGTCGCCCAGGGCGGTCGGCGGCTTGGGTTCGCCCTCGACGACCGGCGTTTCGGTCTGTGGCGTCGGCTCGGTCAGCGATTCCAGCGTCACCGACTTCAGCGGCGCCAGCAGCACTGGCAGGCGCACCGAGACGCTGGTGCCCGCGCCCAGGCGGCTTTCGATCGTCATCTCGCCGCCATGCAGCTTGGCGAAGGCGCGAACCAGCGACAGGCCCAGGCCCGTACCACGCGCGCGCTGCTCGGCGCCGCCGGCCTGTTCATAAGGACGGCCCAGGCGCTCGAGGTCCTCAGGGGAAATGCCGACGCCGGTGTCGGCGACGATCAGCTCCAAGACGCCGTCATAGCCGTGGGCCGTGACCGTGACCTGACCGCCGCGCGGCGTGAACTTCAGGGCGTTGGAAACCAGGTTCAGCACGATCTGCTTCAGGGCGCGGCGGTCGGCGTCGACCTCCAGCTCGCCCGGCGGCAGCACGCCGCGCAGCTGAACGCCCGCACCGTCGGCCTGGACGCGCAGCAGGCGCATGGCCGCCTGCACCGCCTCGCGGGCGTCGAACACCCCGCGTTGCAGCTCGAAGCGCTCGGCCTCGATCTTCGACATGTCCAGCACGTCGTTGATCAGGTCCAGCAGGTGACCGCCGCTCTCGTGGATCAGCTCGGCATATTCGGCGTAGCGGTCGCTCAAGGGGCCGAACATGCGGGCGCGCATGATGTCCGAGAAGCCCATGATGGCGTTCAGCGGCGTGCGCAGCTCGTGGGACATGTTGGCCAGGAAGCGGGCGCGGCCGGAGGCCAGGGCCTCGGCGTCGGCGCGGGCCTGGTCGAGGGCGGTCTCGCGGTTGCGCTCGACCGTGACGTCGCGCAGCACGCCGACCAGCTGGTTGGGCGCCACACGGGCTAGGTCCAGAGCCACGATGCGCTCGACGCCCAAGGCGGGATTGAAGGTCAGGCTGGCCGCGCCCTCGCGATGGGCGGCGGCGATGGCGGCGGTCAGGCGCTGGCGGTCGCCAGGGGCGGCCGCGCCGGTCAGGCCGCGATTGACCAGGTCGACCGTGGTGACGCCACGCGGCGGCGCGCCGCGCACGGCGGTCACCTGGCCTTGGCCACGAATGGCGACCGCCAGATGCGGCAGGCCGTCCAGCAGGGTCTCCAGGCCGATGATCTCGGAAGCATAGCGATCGTCGCGCGCGCCCTGATGGCGACGGCCGATCAGCAGGCCGGCGGCCAGGCCCAGGCCCGTGGTGACGAGGGCGAGGAAGCCCAGCACAAAGGCCAGCGGGCCGGTCGGCGCCGGCGGGGCCAGGCCCGAAAGTTGGCTGAGGGCGGCCACGCAGCCGCCGATCAGCGCCAGCGCCGCGCCCTCGGCCAAGCGCTTGGGCTGGTCCAGGATCGAGGCGGCCGCGACGGGGGCCAGGCACCAGGCCGCCATGGCGCCGGAGACGCCGCCGGTCAGCACCGCCGCCAGCGAGCCGCCCACGGCCCACAGGACCAGCAGCACCGACTGGGTCCGCTCGTTGTCACGCGAGAAGAGGAGCGCCGCCAGGGCCGGGACCGCGCCAGCGCCCAGCGCCGCCCAGATCGGCCAGCCGCCGGTGTTGTGCGCGAACAGCGCGGCAGCGCCCGCCAGACAGATAGCCGCCAGCCAGCCCAGGCGCCACGCGTGCGCGGGATCGAACCCCGCCGGAGGGGCGGAGCGTCTGATCGGGTCTGGAAGCGTCTCGAATTCCAAGGGCCGTTCGACTTGCAAGCGCGGCGGGGAGGCGCCGTCGTCAAACCTTAACGCGCCAGAGCCCCTCCCTCCAAGGCCGCACAATCGTTAAGCGACCTTTCCTCGTGGAAGCGTTGTGGACGGAAACGGAATCGTAAGCGCCAACCGGCATCCTTCCGGTCTGAATCATCACGGACAGAAGGTCCGGGAGCCCATCATGCCAGAACCGGCGTCCCTGGACGCATTGTCCGACCGCACGTTCGCGGACACCGCCCCGGCCGACCGCCGGGCGGCCGCGATCGAGCGCCGGCGCCTGGCCCTCGACGATCGCAAACGCTCGTTCCTGCGCATGGTCAGCCACGAGCTGCGCACCCCGCTGAACGCCGTGATCGGCTTCTCCGAAATCCTGTCGCAGGAGCTCTACGGACCGCTCGGCAGCCCGCAGTACAAGGAATATGCGGGCATCGTGCACGAGAGCGGCATGAAGCTCTTGAAGCTCGTCAACCAGATCGTCGAGATCGCCCGGCTCGAAGGTCACGTCACCGATATCGAGATGACGCCCGAGCCTCTCGACGAGGCGCTGGAAGACGTCATCGACATCCTGAAGGGCGAGATCGCGCGCCGCGACGTCATCGTCCACGTCATCGGCCAGGGCGCCCTGCCCTCGGTCATCGCCGACAGCCGCGGCCTGAGAACGATGCTCTCCAATCTGTTGCAGAACGCCGTTACGCACTCGCCTGCCGGGGGAGTCGTGCATGTCGCCGCCGGCCGCATCGGCGGCGAGATCGAGATCACCATCCGCGACCAGGGTCCCGGTGTCGAAAGCTCGGAACTGCCGCGCCTGCTGCAACCGTTCGAACAGGGCGGCTCGACCCTGACCCGCAGCCACGAGGGCGCGGGCCTGGGCCTGCCGATCGTCGACCTGCTGTCGCGCGCCATGGGCGGCCAACTGCGGCTGTCCTCCAGCCTGGGCGCGGGCTTCCTGGCGCGACTGATCCTTCCCGCCGCATAGGCGGGAAGCTTGCCTTGATCCGGCGCGCCCCCTAATTGGCCGCCATGACCAGCCCGATCGACACCGCCCTCAACGACCTCGCCGACGAGTTCGAGCTCCTCGGCGACTGGGAAGAGCGCTATCGCTACGTGATCGAGCTGGGCAAGGAGCTTGAGCCCCTGACCGACGCCGAGCGCTCGGAGGACAACAAGGTGCGCGGTTGCGCCAGCCAGGTGTGGCTGGTCACCCTGCCCCAGGCCGACGGGACCCTGGTGTTCAAGGGCGACAGCGACGCCCACATCGTCAGCGGCCTGGTGGCCATCATGCTGCGGCTCTATTCGGGCCGCACGCCCGCCGACATCGCCGCCTTCGACGCCAAGGGCGCCATGGACAAGCTGGGCCTCTCCGAAGCCCTGTCCTCGCAACGCTCCAATGGCCTGAAGTCGATGGTCGCCCGCATCCAGCACGACGCGCAGGTCCGCCTTGGCTGACGTCCGCGTCGCCGCGCTCTACCGTTTCACGCGGTTCGAGGACCCGGCGGCTATCCAAGGGCCGCTGGCGGCGCTGTGCTGTAGCCTCGGCGTCAAGGGCACCCTGCTGCTGGCTCCTGAAGGCATCAATGGCACCATCGCCGGCGAGGACGCCGCCATCGAGGCGGTGCTGGACCACATCCGCGCCCTGCCCGGCTGCGAAGGCCTCGCCCCCAAGACCGCCTGGGCCGAGCGCATGCCGTTCTATCGGATGAAGGTCCGCCTCAAGAAAGAGATCGTCACCCTGGGCGAGCCGGATCTCGATCCGACCGACGCCGGCACCTATGTCGAGCCCGCCGACTGGAACGCCCTGATCGCCGATCCCGACGTCGTGGTCATCGACACCCGCAACGACTACGAGGTCGCCGTCGGCCAGTTCGAAGGCGCGCTGGACCCGAAGACCGCCAGCTTCTCGGACTTCCCGGCCTGGTTCCGCGACTGGCGGGAGAGCCTCCCGGCCCCGCCGAAAAAGATCGCCATGTACTGCACCGGCGGCATCCGCTGCGAGAAGTCGACCGCCTTCCTCAAGGCCGAGGGGATCGAGGACGTCTTCCACCTGAAGGGCGGCATCCTCGACTATCTGGAGCAGGTCCCCGAGCCCGAGAGCCTGTGGCGCGGCGAGTGCTTCGTGTTCGACGAGCGCGTCGCGGTCGGCCACGGTCTGTCGCAAGGGACCCACGTCCTGTGCCGAGGCTGCCGGATGCCGGTCAGCCCGTCGGACCAAGCTTCACCGCTCTACGTCGAGGGCGTTTCGTGCCCCGCCTGCCACGACCAGCGTAGCGAAGATCAAAAGGCCCGAGCCGCCGAGCGTCACCGCCAGGCGCAACATTGTGAGAGCCTTGGCATCGAGCATGTGGGAGCCAAGCCGGCCGCCCCGCGTTGACCCGGCTCCCCTTCTCTAGGAGCCGCCCATGCACACGAACGAAGACCACATCAAGCTCGTCAACGGCCTGGTCGAAACCACCATCGACAGCGCCGACGGCTATGCCGAAGCCGCCAAGGACGCCGACGCCTCGCGCTACAAGGACCTGTTCGAGCGCCGCGCCCAGGAGCGCCGCTCGGTCGCCTCGGAACTGCAGGACGAGGTCCGCCGCCTGGGTGGCGAGCCCAAGGACGACGGCACCATCCTGGCCGCCGCCCACCGCGTGTTCCTGAACCTCAAGGACTCGATCACCAAGGGCGACGAAGCCGTCGTCAACGAGGTCGAGGCCGGCGAGGACCACATCAAGGCCAAGTACGAAAAGGCTTTGCAGGACACCGACGTCGACGCCCAGACCCGCGCGGCGATCGAAAAGGCCTGGACCTCGGTGAAGTCCGGCCACGACCAGATGCGCGACCTGAAGCTGTCGCTGAAGCACTAAGAACCGCGAAGGGCGGGGCCGAAAGGTCCCGCCCGTTTGCGTCCAGCGCCACTCCACCGCATATGAAGGCCATGGAAGACGCGCCGCGCATCGTTCTGGATGAACGCCAGGTCAATCTGATCGCCAAGGCCCTGGCCGAGCCCCGCCGCCGCCAGATCCTCAAGGAAGTCGGCGCCAGCAGCGAGCCCACGGCCTGTGGTGCGCTCGCCCAGTTCGTGGAAGTCAGCGCCGCCACCTTCTCGCACCACATGAAGGAGCTGGAGACGGCCGGCCTGATCAAGATCTGCCGCCAGGGCAAGTTCGCCTTCCTGGTCCTGCAGCGCGATGTCCTGAACGCCTACCTGGCTCAGCTCGCCGAAATCTGACTCGGGCCTGGCCTCCAGCGGGCCGAGCCGGACGCCAGGACCTCCGCGATGAGCGCGGCATAGGCGTCGTTGGTCAGGCTCAGGTCGTAGGCCAAGGCCCGATCGCCCGGCCGGACCGGCGCCGCGACCTGGGCCAGCAGCGCTGCCGCCAGCGCGTCGGGATCCTGGCCATCGAACAGCAGGCCATAACGACCCTCCTCCAGCACCTGGGCCGCGTCGCCGGCGATCCTGGACGCCACCACCGGCGCGCCCGCCGCGAGGGCTTCAAGCAAGGCCAGCGACGACGTCTCCCAGCGTGACGGCAGGGCGAACACCGCCGCGCGGCGCAGCCAGGCGAAGACATTGTCGGTCTCGCCCGCGAGCAGGAAATCCTCCCCCAGCCCGGCGGCCTTCGCCAAGTCGGTCAGCCGCGCCTGCTCGGCCTGGGCCCCGCCGCCGATGATCGCCAGCCGCAGGCGTCGCGTCTGGCGCGCGCGACCCATGGCCTCGATCAAAAGGTCGAAGTTCTTCTGCGGCCGCAGCCGACCGATGCCGACCACGACAGGGACCTGGTCCTCGAGCCAGGGATGCGGCGCCGGCGCCTGGGCCAGCCGGGCGGCCAGGGCGTTGTCGACGCCGTTCGGCAGCTCGACCGCGCGGCCCGACGCGATGGCCTCGGCGAACAGCGGCAGACGGCGCAGCGCGCGGCCGACCACGACGGTCCGGGCGGCGTCCAGGGTCAGCAGCTTCATCCAGGCCAAGCGCGTGCGGCTCTTGAGGCCGTCGTCGCGGGCCACCTCGTTGCTGATGCAATAGATGCGGGCGATGTGGCTGAAACCCTGGCAGGCCAGGAACGGCGTCCAATGGCCCATATTGCCCACCGACATCAGCGCGCCCGCAGGCTGGCGGGACAGCCAGGACCGAAGCCGCAAGGCCGCGACGCCCCGTCCCAGCGCGCCTTCCCTGGGCGCCAGCACCTTCAGCGCGAACGGCCCGCGCGCCGCCTCCTCGGCGAAGAACCCCTCGCCATAGCCCACCACCAGGGTGGTCGGATGGTCCTGGGCGAACCGCTTGGCGAAGTCGATGGCGTTGCGCACCACGCCGCTGGATCGCAGGTCGTGGATGTAGAGATAGACGTGACGCATGGCGGCCCCCGGCGCGAATGACCAGCGCTACCGCCGTACTGTAACAATCCGATGGTGGCGTCGGGCGGCCACGGCGCCGGTGTAGCGGGGCCTCAAAGGTATGCGAGCAGTTTGAAATCCAGCTCTCGCGTACGACCATCTCGTTCGACGTGGAGCCGAATATCAGTGCCTGGCGGTCGCGATAGCGAAGCGGTTAGATCCTGCGCGGAACCAGGGCCAACAACCAAATCCCCCGCCCTCATCCCAGCCTTGAAGGCGGGGCTGCCGTATCCAACGTCGACGGCGCGAACGCCTGGTCCAGCGGTTTCAAGCAGCAGGCCTGAGCCAGGATACCGGTGCTGGGTCTGCGGATGCGCATTCCGCTTGATCCAGAGTCGGTCGTCCTCCCGGTCGACCATCAGGTTCAGGGTCCGCAGCGTCCCAAGGCCCAGGATGTTGGCCATCGGCGGCGCGTCCGGCGCGCGCACTACAACCAGGGGGTTCGAATAGAGAACTCCGCCCACTTCCAGGGCCCCGGCGCGAACGAGGCGCGCCGGACTTTTCCGTCCATTGATGGTGAACTGCGAGACGGGCGCGTAGGCCACGTCATCGCGCCACAATCCCAGCTTTTCGCCCGTCTTGTTGTCCAGGCTCAACGACCAGGGAGAGCCGGTGTCGAGCAGGACATCGACAACTCGGCCGTCAATTCGCGCGACCCCGAACATCCGTCTCGAGCCGCCGGCGAACTTGTTGGCGATGAATTCGGTCGGAAGCCGGCTGTATCCGCTGCGGTCGCGGTCGGCGCGGCCTTCGGGGAAAATCCGCCACTGCAAGGCGTCGAAATCCAGTTCGCTGTCGAAGCGCGTCAGCATGTTCGCCGCGAGAAGGCCGTCGGCGCCCAGCCGCTCTCCCGGCAAACCGAACAATGAGAGGTTCGACTGCCGGATAGTCTCGCCCAGAACCAGCGAATTGACTGCGTAGAGGGGGAACTTCTGTCCCTCGTTGAGCTTGGCGCTGCCCGTGACCGGTAGTTTCAGGTCCAGCGCGACCTGATCCCGGATTCCACTGACCACGGCCCCGGTGTCCAGCGCGAACGTATAGCCAGGCTTGCCATTGAGCTCGGCCGAGATCAGCACGCGCTGCCCCGTCAGCTTGATCGACGCGCTCATGGCCCCCTGGGCGGCGCGCGCGGATCCCCACCAGAAGGGAATGCTGGAGGCGGCCAAACCAATTGAGCGACGCGTAATCATGGCAGCCTCGGGCACTGACGCAGGGGTAGCGCTTTCAACAGTGCCATCTTCGCGCGAAAAACATCAAGGCGCTCGCACATAGAGAACGATCGCGCCCAGCCCATCCGCCGAGGCGTAGGGCGCGCCGCGTCGAAGAAAACCGCAACGGTCGAGACCGCGCCTGGCGGCAAGATTGTCCTCGCGCGTGGTGGCGAACGCCTCACGCCCCTCCAGCCGCGCGACAAGCGCCGACAAGAGGCGCCCGGCGACGCCGCATCCTCGACCGGGCTCGTCTACGTAGAGATAGCCCAGCTCGGCGAGATCGCTGGCGGGAACCTGCAGTCCGGCGCTCTTGAAGACATGCTCCACGTAGGAGGCCGCGGGCCGTTTCAAGGCGGCGCCGCCGACAAGCCTTTCGGCTTTCCTGGCAAGCGCGATGCAATGCGCGGACCCGATCCGCTGAGCGAGCCCGGACGTCAGCACCTGCCCGCTCGACGCCACCATGGCGACGTATCGGCGCAAGCAGGCCGGATCAACGAGGTCCGGCCTCTCGATCCAAATTTCCACTTCACTCGCCACCATCTCGCGCATAGGTTTATTTGTCGATTATTTCGCTTACTGGTCAATCGCGATGCATGTGCTGGTCCTCAACCGCCGCCCCCTCGGCGTTGACCCCTACGACGATTGGCTCTACGCGCACCAAGTCACCGTCCTCACGCCCGCCTCGATGGTTGGGCCCGATGCGCGTGGCGCGGGCGACGTCGTCACCGTCGAGCGCTACGGGGAACTCGCCGAAATCATCGCTGTCGCGTCGCGGATTCATGCCGCCAATCCCTTCGACAGGGTCATCGCACTTGGCGAGTTCGACATCGAAAGGGCCGCCGCGGTTCGCGCCAAGCTTGGCATCCGAGGCCAGAAGCCGGCGTCCGCCGCCCTTTTCAGGGACAAGCTCGTGATGAAGACAGCCATGCACGCCGCGGGAATCCCGACGCCGCGCTTCGAGGCCGTTGGCGACATCAGCGATGTGCGACGCTTCGTGACGCGATTTGGCCCCGCCCTCCTGAAGGTGCGCAGGGGCGCGGGCTCGCGAAACATCTTCTATGTCGACGACAACAGTCCGGTCCCGCCCTTGAGCGATTTCGCGTGGGAGAACCTAGCCAATCTCTACATGATCGAAGCGTTCATTCCCCATGCGCTTCATCATGTCGATGGCCTGATCACCAATGGCCGCCTGCGTGTGTTCTCGTCGGCGACCTATGTGAACAAGCCGCTGGATTTTCGGGAGGGCGTCGACGGCGGCAGCGTCCTGAACGACAGCGACTCGACGCTCCACGCCCAGCTTCTGGCGTTCTTCAAACGCCTGAAACGATCGTTGCCGTTCCCCAACCACACCACATTCCACATCGACATATTCTCCGACGGCCAAGGCGGATTCCTGGCGGGCGAAGCCGCTTGCCGCACGGCGGGCAACCGTATCCGCGAGATGATCAGGCTGGGCTATGGCGTGGACCTGGACCGCGAGCTCGTCGCCGCTGTCGTCGAGGAGCGCCCCGAACGCGAAAACGCGCCTCGGCCTCAGCTCGCCAGCGTGGGGTGGGGAGCGATCCGCAAGTGGCGGGGTCGCGTGGAGCAGGCGCCGGCGTCGGCACCCTTTCCTTGGCTGATCGACCCGGTGCTGCATGTGCCCGTCGGACAGGACATGGAGGCGGCCTTGTCGGCGATCGACAACGCGTGGTCCTTCATGGCCACCGGCGCAAGCCAATCGGACGTTCTGCAAAACATCGACGCCGGGATAAATTGGGGGCGGACGAAGCTGGCAAGCTTCACCCGCCCCGAGGTTGGAGTCGCCTAGTCGCTCAGATAAGCGGCCTTCAGGACCTTGGCGTCCCAATACATAAGCCGCTCGCTGGATTCGAACGCGAACAGGACCACGCCGTCGGCCTTGGTGCTGACCCGTTGCTTTTCGCACCGTGGTCCCGACTCGATGCAGCCCTCGTAGCCACCCGCGGGCGCCGCCCGAAGGCCCGCGCTCTTGATGGCCGCGAGCGGTCCGATCGGTTCGACATGCTGGCGACGGTCGGCGCCGAAGGTGAACTTCACCCCGTAAACGCCGGTCCCGCGATTGACGACGAGCTGCGCCTGGTCGCGTTTCCCATCGCCATCGAAGTCGCCCTGGGCGGACAAGAAGCGAACGGGAGAGGTGGCGCGGGCGGTGTCGTCCTCGCCTGATACCTCCGCCGACGTCGCCGTCGTCCAGCCCTGGTTGCTACTCGCTCCGGCCGCGCAGGCGCTCGAGGCAAGGACGGCCAGGGCCAGGATGCCGGCCATGATCGGCGGATGGAGCGATCGGGTGCTGCTCATGGTCATGCTCCGATGGGACCCGCGTCAGCGCGGGTCGTACTCGACGTGGATATGCTGGTTCGGCGTGCCTTGGCCTTCGAGCAGGACGTCAAAGCCCTCACCAAGCGCCTCGTCCAGGTCATTCGCCAGTTCCTGGGCCTCGGCGGTGGAGACGTTGTTGGCCCGCAGGTCGATGGCTTGGTTCTGGTAGTGCAACGAGTTGTTGCCGTGCGAGCCATCGTTGGCCGACGTCACGACGGGGTGCGGCCCGCTGTTGGCCTTCCAGACCTGAACGACCTTGTCGAGCGCGCCCTTCATCTTCTCGGACAGGTTGGCTGTGGTGACGCCCGCCTTCGTCCAGATGTCCGCATTGCTCCCGATCGCGCCGACCGTCGTTTCCTCGCCACCGCTGTCGCCAGGATCATTGTCGTCCGACGACGACGAGGGCAGGGACGACGACGACGACGACGATGACGGATCCTCCGACGGGTTGACGACGATCTCGGACACTTCGTTGTCGTCGCCACCGCCGTTGTTGCCGCCGGTTAGCGCCCGAATTTCTTCCGCAGTTAACTGCCTCATCTGAAACCCCTTACGAGAGCAATGCCGCAATTGGCGCAGAAAATCAACCTTGAGTAATCATTTGAGTCAAGGCAATTTCCGGTTTAGGCCATGGTTCGGCTCTTTTTCTCCGTGACGTCAAAGAGCTTACCGTCGCTGATGCGAAGTACTCGCTCGGCAAGCGCGATCGTCTCTCGTCGATGAGCGATGACGATCCGGGTCAAATTGAGATCGGCGATATTCTTGTTGATGATGTTTTCGCGCTTCGTATCCAGATGCGACGTGGCCTCATCGAGCAGAAGTATTTTGGGCTCCTTGTAGAGCGCTCTAGCCAACAGTAGTCTTTGCCTCTGACCGCCTGACAGCTGACTGCCCATGTCGCCGACGGGGGTGTGCTCTTGCATCGGCATCGATCGGACCTCTTCGTCGATGCCGGCCTGGCGTAGGCAGCGCCACAGCTTGGCGTAGTCGATCGGCTCGCAGAAGAAGGCCACGTTCTCGGCGATCGTGCCGGACATCAGACGATCTTCCTGCAGCACGACGCCGATGGCGGCGCGGACCGAGCGCGGCCCCCAGGCCGCATAGGGGACATCGTCGAGCCGAACTTCGCCATTGAATGGCGTGTAGAGCCCAGCCAGGATCTTCACGATCGTGGACTTCCCCGCCCCCGAAGGACCCACGATCGCGATGAATTCGCCCGGCTCCACCAACAGGTTCAGGCCCTTGAGCGTGGGCGCCTCATTGAGATTGTAGCGATAGACGATGTTCGAAAGCTCGACGCGGCCGGCGACGGTCGCAAGGTCGGCGCAGGGGCGATCGATCCCATCCTCCTTCGGCGTCAGAACGACATCGGAGAGGCGGAACGCGTGCATGTCGAGCAGCCGCCAGTGAATGTACTGGTCGAAGAAGGTCGCGCACCGCTGGGTGAACTGCGTGCCATAGGCCATGAACGCGTAGAGCGCGCCAACGGTGAGCTCGGCGTTGATGACCTGGCGAACACCAAGATAGATCGTCGCGACCAGCACCAGCGCCTCGATCGCGTCCTGCGCGATGGTCACCGCCAGGGACGCCGAGCGGCTCTTCTGCTCGGCGTTGATCGCGGCGGAAAGCTTGTTGAGCCAAACCGACTCCCGCGGCGCCTCGGCGCCCATCGCCTTGATCGTCTGGATGCCGCGCAGCGTTTCCAGACGCTTGCCCTGCTCGGCGATCGTCGCCTGCAGCTGCTCCATCTGCAGACGCATCGTGATGGGCACGGTCGCCACCTTGATGATGACCGCGATCGTCACGCCCACGACCGTCAGAAGGGCGAGCGGCCAACAGAAGACGAACATCATCACCAGCGACGCGGCCGAGAGCACGCCATCCAGCACCGATGAGATCAGGCCGCTGGAGACCAGACCTCGAATGGGGTCCAGCGACGAGAAGCGCGACAGGACGTCGGCGAGCTTGCGACGCTGGAACCAGGACAGCGGAAGGCGGATCAGATGGTGAAAGAGCCGCTGCGTCATGTCCCAGTTCAGCAGGGCGGAAATTCGCTGCAGCGCAAAGCCGCGCAGCGCCTGGGCCAGCATGTTGAAGATCGCCAGAAGCCCGAAGCCGACGCCCAGGGAGACCAGCAGGCCGTGATCTCCCTTGATGGCCGCCGCATCGATCGCGAGCTGCATGTAGAGCGGGCTGGCGAGCAGGCACACCTGCAGGATGATGGACAGGACCAGCACCTGCGCCAGACCAGCGGCCAGGTCGGGGCTCCATCGAAAGAGCCCGCTGAGCGCCATCCGCGAGGGCTGGGCTTTCTTGGTGAAGACCGGCGCGCCGGTGAGCTCGATCGCCACGCCCGAGAAGTCTTCGGCGAAGCTACGCGTCGAGACCGTCAGATACCCGACCGCCGGGTCGAAGATGCGCACGCCGGACGCCGTGGGGCGCTCCAGCATGACGAAGTGGTCGCCGCGCCAGAAAAGGATCGAAAACCGCTTGAGGTCCTTGACCTCGGAAGGTTCGCATCGAACCGCCCGCGCCGACATGCCCAGCTTGCCGGCGATGTCCAGGATCTCGCCGACGCTGGTCCCCCGCGTCGAGGGTGGGTAGACGCTCCTGAGCCGCGGCAGATCGATATCCGCACCGAGGCGCTTGGCCGCCTCCGCGATACAGGCGTGACCGCATTCGGCGATTTCCGATTGGAGATTGGCGATCGTCAACTGGCCGCTCCGCCAACGCTGCGCTGGACCGAGCGCAGCGGCTCGAGCAGCCATTCGGCGAACGACCGGCGCTCAAGGATGATGTCGGCCGAGAGGCGGCTGCCGACGGCGAGGCGCCATTGCTGCCCATAGGCCTCGACGTAGGGCCGGTCGATGCTCGCGGTGACGCGGTAGAGCGCTTCTTCGGTCTTGAGCGCGATCGGGAGATCCGAGGGCATGGTCGGCGCGCGCGCGATCGTCGCGATCCGGCCCCGACCCACGCCGAACTTTTGATAGGGAAACGCCTCGTACATGAGGCGAACCTCGTCGCCTGGCTTGATGAGCCCGACGGCGCGACTGGGCACCCAGAGGTCGGCTTGCAGGCCAACCCCTTCCGGAAGAACGATGGCGAGCAATGTGTCGGGCCGAGCGACCGAGCCGGGCTTGCCCTGCACCGCCACCACCCTGCCCGCTCTGGGCGCGGTGACGACGGCGGCCCGCTCGATCTCCTGAGTGGCTCTGCGCTCCTGCAGCATCGCCCGGCTCTGCCCCAGCTCGGCGACGTCCTGCGCGGCGGCCGAGGCGGCCTGCGTGCGCTGATGGCGCAATTGCCGCTGCTGCGCGACGTAGTCGGCGCGCTGGGATTCGAGGCCGGCCAGCGACTGCTTCGCCGAAATCAACGCCTTCTGCTGTTCGCGAAACCGGATGTCGGAGACGTACTTCTGGGCGTTGAGCCGCTCATAGCTTTCGAGCGTCTTCTCCTCGAGCGCGATGCGATCCTGCTGCATGACGATCTGTTGGTCGAGGACGACGAGTTGCCTGCCGCTGTTGGCGAGCTTGGTGTCGATCTCGGCCATGAAGGCTTCCGCGGAGCTGCCGCGTTCACGGATCTGGGCGGCCAAGGCCGCGTCCTGCGCCGCCGCGCTTGTGGCCAGGATGCTGCTGAGGGAAGCGCCGCCCTCGGTGGTCTGGTCGCCCTTCGTCAGAAAGAGCGGCTGCCCCGCCCTCACCCAGTCGCCTTCGCGGACATACGCCGCGCCGATGATCCCGGCTCGCAGCGACGTTAGGCGAACCGCGCCGTAGGCCGGCTCGATGACGCCCGAAACCGTCTCCTTGCGCGCGTACTGCGCGACGACGAAAAAGGTCGCGGTCGCCAGAAGCACGAACGCAAGGAACCCGGTCAGAAGCCAGCCCGACAGGTGCGAAGCCTTGAACGGCGCGCCAAGGCCTAACGCGGCCTGCGCTGGCGCAACGCGGAGCGGCGTTGGCGCACGCTCCGCCGGCTCGGCCTCACGGAGATCATCCGGCTCGGTGAAACGCACGGTCAAGCCGCCCTGGTCTCGCTAAGATAGCGCTCCATCCATTGGCGGCTTTCACCGCCGCTTTGCTTTTCGATGTCGGGAATGTCCCAGGGATTGGCGCGGTCGATCGTCACGCCGATGAAATCAGCCACGCGATCGGTCACCGCCTGGGTGTCGGCCAGCAAGCCTTCATAGCTGATGCGTAGCGGCGTCACGTCCAGACGCACGAAGACACGCTCCCAAGCGCTCTTCTGTTTCCTGACCCGCTGCACGTAGCGATCGATCAGGTCTCGATCGTACTGCGCCGGCGCCTTTTCCGGCGATGAGGCAAACCACGCCCGGGTTTGTGCGGCGCGCAGATATGAAATCGCCTGAGCAACTTCGTCAGCGCGTTCGAGATAAACGATCTTCTTTCCGAATATATGAGGAAGAAGAGCGGGATGGTTCGCGGAGATATGCCGGAGGTTTCGAATGAAAAGTTTCGAACCGAACACCCCATTGGGGCCAGTGCGTTTGGAAATCACCTTTCTCCAATAATCCAACATATCCTCCTCCCCCATCCGGGAAATCAGATTGCCCATTATTGGAAGATTCAAATATTCCATCGGCGCGCCAAGCGCGCCTGTTTTCCAAAATTCGATTGCGGCTAGAGTACTGCCCGATCGCGGAAGAGTGGCCAGAGTGTATGTCTTCCTCGCCCCCTCTGCGCATTTAGGAAAGTCGTAGGTGTCCAGATACAAATTACCAATCGGATGCATCACTACGCACTCGCCTCCACCGCGTATACAATCTTAGTTTGCATACACTCAGCCGCAAGGAGTCAAGCTTAACAATGCGCCTTTAGGTAGAAAATTTCATGCGTCCAGATCCCGGAGGCTAGGTTCGCAATGGCAACGCCGGGACGCCTCCAGCCAGCGCCGATAAGCCCCCAGAAAATCTCTCCGCCCGCGCTCATTGAATCACTTCGATGATTATCTAAATGTCGAAGCGTTCGCCGATCAACGGCGTCCGGAGAGAGACAATGAGCAAGCTTACTGGCAAGACCGCCGTCGTGACCGGCGCCTCGAAGGGTATCGGCGCTGCTATCGCCAAGGCCCTGGCCGCCGAGGGCGCGGCCGTCGCCGTCAACTACGCTTCGAGCCGTGACGGCGCCGACAAGGTCGTGGCCGAGATCACCGCCGCCGGTGGCAAGGCCATCGCGGTCCAGGGCGACGTGGCCAAGAGCGCCGATGTCACCCGCCTGTTCGACGAGACCGCCAAGGCCTTCGGCGGCGTCGACATCCTGGTCAACAACGCCGGCGTCTACGAGTTCGCCGCGCTGGAAGACGTCACCGAAGAGCACTTCCACCGCCAGTTCAACATCAACGTCCTGGGCCTGCTGTTGGCGACGCAAGAAGCGGCCAAGCGCTTCGGCGCCGACGGCGGCAGCGTGATCAACATCAGCTCGGCGGCGACCACGGTCGATATCCCGACCGCCTCGGTCTACACCGGCACCAAGGCGGCCGTGGACTCGATCACCCGCGTGCTGGCCAAGGAGCTGGGCTCGCGCAAGATCCGCGTCAACGCCGTCTCGCCGGGCGCGGTCGAGACCGAAGGCACCCACACCGTGGGCATCATCGGCAGCGAACTCGAAGCTCAGCTGGTCGCCCAGACCCCGCTCGGCCGCATCGGCCAGCCGTCGGACATCGCGCCGGTGGTGAGCTTCCTGGCCTCGCCGGAAAGCTTCTGGATCACCGGCGAGATCATCGCCGTGGCCGGCGGCAACCGCTAACGCCTAGGCCTTCAGGCCATCCGATAGTGCCGCGCCAGGCGCTGCAGGGCGAGTTTCAGGACCGTCTTGCCCGCTCGGCGCGGCAGCTTCAGCGACCGCTCGGCCATCTCCAGCGCCGAGCCCATCAGGCAGACCCGCTCCAGGATCTCGCGCAGGCCCGGCCCCACCGCCGCCAGCGCATGGGCGATCCGCTCGCGAGCGGCGAGATCGCGTTCGGCCGGGGCCAATCCCGGCCGGCCGCCGTCCACCCGAGGCGTCGCGTCCCAGCGCATGGTCATCCGGCCTTGCGTTCCCAGACTCTCGAACTCCTCGCGCAGCCGCTCGCCGGCGGCGGCCTCGGTCGGCGTCAACCAGGGCTGGCCGTTGCCGTCACGGCGGCGGGCCAGCCAGGCGATCGGCGACTCGCCGAGATTACGCCGGACCGGTCCCTCGGCCGTCACGACCTCTTCCTCGATCACGCCCGGGCGACCCGGCGGTAGCGGCGAAGGCTCTGGCCGCGCCGTCATCGTCCAACCGCCCTGGGCGCGCGGCTTCAGCGTCGCCTCACGGGCCAGGGCCTGGAACGCCGCCTCGTCGAGGGTCAGCATGACGCTGCGCCGACGGCTGGGGCCCAGGCGCACGCCGTAGCCCAGGCCCCGCGCCTCGACCACCGCTCCGGGGCGCGAGAGCAGCCGCATGGCGCGTTCGGCCAGCCGGCGCGCCTCCAGCTCCGTATCGAACTCGACGCTCACGCCGGGATCTCCTCGGCATGGGCCGGGGCCTGACGCAGGCAGGCCTCCAGGTCCGAGAGCCGGCGATCGAACACGGCGTCCTCGCGCATGTCCTCGATCTTGCGGCAGGCGTGGCCGCAGGTCGTGCGATCGCGGCCGAACGCGAAGGCCACCCGCGCCAGCGACCAATGGAAGGTGATGTGGGTCAGGTAGATGGCCAGCTGCCGCGCGCGGACGGCGGCGTGGGTGGCGCGCCGAGGCGCGCTGATCTCGGCCGCCGGCACGCCGGTGGCCAGGGAAACGAGATGGGTGACGAAGCCGACCGTCAGGCGGTCGCGACGGGGATCGGGCGTGATCGCCCAGATGTCCTCAAGGGCTTGAACCAACATGGCGTCCTCTCCTCCCAGCCGCGAGCATAGCGGGCGAACACCACTATAGGTATATATTCTTAATGAGAGGAAGATATTCCTATTTCACTCAAGCTTCCGGACCACAAGTCATTGATGTTCCTAGGCCGAGGCGCCCGAAACACCCGCGCCCAGACGGGGATTGGCGTCCATGGACTCAGCTTGGCCGCCCGAGCGATTCGCGGCGCGGATGATCTGGATCATCGGCACGCGATCGAAGTCAGCCTTCATGCGATCCACCCAAGCATTGTCGAGCTTCGTGCGGCCTTCGCGCAATTCGCGGCAGGCCGCGATCGCCGCGTCGACGCCGACCGTGGGGCTGGCGGCAAGGATGTCTTCTGGGCAATGGCGGCGCAGTTCGTGCACGATCTCCACCGGTAGCGCAGGGCCTTCCCGCAGCCACTGCTCGGCGCGCCGGAAGCCGTCCGCGCCGAACAGCCGCATCATGTAGCCGGCGTTGGACTGCAGCAGCACGCGCTCCTCGCGATCCACGATCAGCATCGGGAACAGCGGCGCCAGGGCCGGCAAGGCGGTGTTGGCATAGGTGCGGACGCCCCAATAGAGCGCGGCGATCTCCGCGAAATGCGCGGCGTCGCGCAGCAGCTCGAAGCCGGACTGCGCCATCGGCATGATCTCGACCTTGGGCTTGTTGACGTCCACCGTGTCGTTCGAGACGTCCACATAGAGCGGCCCGACCTGGATCGCGTTCTGCAGATACCGCCCGCGTAGCGCGCCCCAGATCAGCGTGCATCGGCCGCCGCCGCGAAAGAAGGCGTCCAGCGCGCGCTCCCCCGGCGATCGCCGGCGGGCCGCCGCCTGCCGAAGCCGCTGCAGCACATCGACGGTGATTTCGTAGCAGTATCCGTAGGGATAGGACTTTCCCCGCTTGGCCACCGCGGTCGCGGCCAGGGCCACATCCGTCTCGGCGCGGATCGCGAGTAGCGCCGCCTCCACCGCCGGCAAGACAGGGATCAGAAATCGTTTCGTCAGCGCCGTCTGCAGACGGTCGGGGACGAGGCCCTCGGGAGGCTTAACCATACGCAACACAAACGACTGAACACGCGGCTAGGCCTCCAGCGCCAAGCCGTGGGGCAGGATAGCGCCTCTGTGCGAGACCACCAGCGCGGCCAGGGCATGCGCCCGCGCAACCGCCTCCGGAATGGGTTTCCCTGCCAGTCGCGACGACAGGTAGGCGGCGTTGAAGCTGTCCCCTGCCCCCGTGGTGTCGACCGCCTTGACCCGCCCCGGCGGCGGCGTGGCCGTGCGGCCGTCCGGCTGGTGGACATTGACCGCGTGGCTCTCGTCGCGGGCCACGACCTCGGCGCCGGCGGCGGCCCATTCGGCGGCCAGGTCCTCGGCTTCGCGACCATAGAGAGGGCGGCTGTCTTCGCTGCTCAGCGAGATGTAGCGGCAGGAGGGCACGACGCCGTCCAGGGCGGCGCGGGCGGCCTCGGGGCTGGGCCACAGGGCCGGGCGGTAGTTGAAGTCCAGGGCCACGGCGACACCCAGCGAGTGGACATAGGCGAGAATGTCCTTCAGCCGCGCCCGGCCGATGTCGCCAACCACCGCCAGGGTCACGCCCGACAGGTAGACGAGACCGCTGGCCTTGGCCGCCTCGATCAGCTGGTCGGCGGTGTGGGCCGAGAACAGGTCGCGGATCGGGGCCCGCTCGCGCCAGTAGTGGAACTTCCGCTCGCCGTGCTCGTCCAGGACGATGGCGTAGAGACCCGGCAGGCGGTTCTCGACCTGACGGACCAGGCGGGTGTCGATGCCCTCGCGGCGCATGGCCGACAGCACGCCCTCGCTGAACGGGTCGCCCTGCCCCAGCGCCGTGCAGTAGGCGACCTCGTCACCCAGCCGCGCCATGTAGATGGCCGTGTTGAACGTGTCGCCGGCAAAACCCATCCGGTAGAGGCTGTCGGCGCTTTCCGGCGACAGCTCGACCATGCATTCGCCGAGAACGGTGATCCTGGCCACAGTCAGCCCTTCTTCTTGGCTGGCGCGGTGGCCTTGGCCTGCTGGGCGATCCAGGCGTCGATCCGCGTCTCCAGCACCGCCAGCGGCAGCGAGCCGTGCAGCAGGACCGCGTCGTGGAAGCCGCGCTCATCGAACTTGTCGCTCAGCTTGACCTCAGCCCGCTTGCGCAGCTCCAAGAGCTTCAGCTCGCCGATCTTGTAGGCCAGGGCCTGGCCGGGCCAGGAGACGTAGCGCTTGAGCTCGACCTCGATATTGGTCGGCGACAGGGCGGTGTTGTCGGTGAAGCAGGCGCGGGCCTGTTCCATCGACCAGCCCTTCCAGTGCATGCCGGTGTCGGCCACCAGGCGGCAGGCGCGCCACATCTCGTACGACAGCCGGCCGAAGACCTCATAGGGGTCGCGATAGATCCCCATCTCCTCGCCCAGCCACTCCGAATAAAGGCCCCAGCCCTCGCCGAAGGCGGTGAAATAGAGGTTGCGGCGGAACTCGGGGACACCCGTCTGCTCGGCGGCCAGCGAGGTCTGGATGTGGTGGCCGGGCGCGCCCTCGTGCAGCACCAGGGCCGGCAGCTCGTACAGCGGACGCTGGTCCAGCTCCGAGGTGTTGATCATCAGCCCGCCGGCCCGGCCGACCTTGGCGTCGCCGCCGAAGTAGCGGCCGGTGGTGTAGCCCTTCTCGATGCTGGCCGGCACCGGGCGCACGCCATAGGTCAGGCGCGGCAGGACGCCGAAGTGGGCCGGCAGTTGGTCGTCAGCGCGCTTGGCGATCTCGGACGACTTCTCCAGCAATTGCTGGCGGCTGGTGGCGTAGAAGCGCGGGTCCTGGCGCAGCATGGCCAGGAAAGCCGGCAGGTCGCCCTGGAAGCCGGCGGCCTTCATGGTCTCCTGCATGCGGGCGCGGATGCGGGCCACTTCGGACTGGCCGATGTCGTGGATCTGGTCCGGCGTCAGGGTGGTGGTCGTGTGCCGGCGGGCCAGGAAGGCGTAGTAGCGCTTGCCGTCCGGCAGGTCCGAGGCCGCCAGGCTCTTGGCCGCGTGCGGGACGTACTCCTCGGTCATGAACTTGACGAACGTGGCCCGAGCCGGCGCGACCTTGTCGGTCATGGCCTTCTCGCCCTCGGCGACCAGGGCCGCGCGCGTGGCTTCCGGGATGCTGGCCGGCAGGGTGCGCAGCGGCGTCATCAGCGGATCGTCAGCCAGCGGCGTGGCGGCGGTGCGCTGGGCCCGCTCCTGCACCGCCTGGGCGGTCGGGATGGCCTGGACGAAGCCGGTCTTCACCCCGCGCCGGGCGTTGTCGATATTGGCCGCGTACCAGCCGGGCATGCCGTTCAGCAGGCCGATCCAGCGTCGGGCCTCGGCCTCGCTCTTCAGCTTCATGCCAGTGGCGCGGTACAGCATCATCACGTCGAAGCCGCCGTCGCTGCTGAACGGCATCCGCGACTCGTCGTAGCCGGCCGCCTCGATGCGGTCCTTGACGGTCCACAGCAGCAGGTCGCGGGTCAGCTTCTCCTCGTCGGAGAGGCCCTTGGTCTCCATCGCCGACAGGGCCGCCGAGATCGCGTTCAGCTTGGTCAGGCGCGCGGCGTCGGCGGCGGGCGAGACGTCGGGCAGGCGCCAGCGGGCTTCGCTGGAACCGCCGGAATCGGGGTCCTCGTCGGCATTACCCAGCGCCTCGTAGCGGGCGACTAGGCTGACGAGATTGCCGGAGGGCGTGGCCCAGGCGGCCGAGACGGCCAAGGCTGCGAGGCAGACGCCGGCCAGGGCGGCGCGCCAGGGTGCGATGCGAGTCATGAGGCGCAGCTTAGGCGAACGCGGATCGCCCGGCGACACGCGAATCGTTCACCGCGATCCCTTGGCGGGGACCGGTTGGAAACGTCTAAGTTTTCGGAAGATGTTCGAGAATGGAGCGGGCGAAGAGATTCGAACTCTCGACCCCAACCTTGGCAAGGTTGTGCTCTACCACTGAGCTACGCCCGCCCATTCGCGAGATATATAGTCGCTCCATTCCCCCGAAAGTCCGGAAGAATGGAGCGGGCGAAGAGATTCGAACTCTCGACCCCAACCTTGGCAAGGTTGTGCTCTACCACTGAGCTACGCCC
>NZ_JBWKMV010000003.1:0-504572 GCF_059415225.1 Caulobacter sp. GW821-FHT10E02 | reverse complement strand
CGCATCGGCGGGGCTCAGAAGAGCGCCCCGCGACGAGGAGGCGGCTTATGGCAGAGGGCTTCGCGCTTGGCAAGCGCCCTTTGAGGGGTTGCGAACAGCCTTTTTTCGGAGGCTTGATCCAGGCAGGTTTTCCGGGGGCGGAGTTCTAGGCGTTGCGTCTGTTTGTGTTCGGTATGGGCTATGTCGGCGCGGCGTTTTCGCGCGCCCTGAAGGCGCGTGGGTGGGAGATCGCCGCCACGGCGCGCGACGCGGATCAGACCGATCGGCTGCGCGCCCAGGGAATCACGCCGGCCGATCCGGACGACCGCGAGGCCATGGTCGCCGCGCTCCAGGGCGTGAACGCCATCCTGGTCACCGCCCCGCCCGGCCCCGACGGCTGCCCGGCCCTGGAGTCGCTGGTCCCCGCCCTCGCCCAGGCGCAGGCCTTCCCCGACTGGATCGGCTACCTTTCCACGACCGGGGTCTATGGCGACTATGAGGGCCGCTGGGTGTTCGAGACCGCGCCGCTGAAGGCCCAGTCGGTCGAAGGCGCCCGCCGCGTCGGGGCCGAGCGCGACTGGCGCCAGGTCGGCCGCGGCATGGGCCTGACCGTCACCGCCTTCCGCCTGCCCGGCATCTACGGCCCCGGCCGCAGCGCCCTGGACCGCCTGCGCGCCGGCGAAGGCCGCCGCATCGTCAAGCCAGGCCAGGTGTTCAGCCGCATCCACCTCGACGACATCGTCTCGGGGCTCCTGGCCTCGCTGGAGCGGCCGAAGGCGGGCGGCATCTACAACCTGGTCGACGACGAACCCGCCCCGCCCCAGGACGTCATGGAACACGCCGCCAAGCTCCTCGGCGTCCCGGTCCCACCGGACCTGCCCTTCAACGAACTGGGCATGTCGCCAGCGACCCGCCGCTTCTACGCCGAGAACAAGCGCGTCTCGAACGCGCTGGCCAAGGCGGAGCTGGGCTGGCGTCCGGCGTATCCGACGTATCGCGAAGGGCTGGCGGCGATCCTGAAGGCGGGCGGTTAGCGCCCTACTCGTCGTCGATCGCCGGCGCTCTCGGCGTGATGCCCACAGCATCCAGCCCCGCCGCATTCCGCAGGCGCGCCGCGCGGGCCAGGCGGCGGGAGACAAGGTCGCCCTCTTCCGGCTCAGCCTGCCCCTTCATCTCCGAGACGGCCGCCACGAGGCGCTCCAAGTCCTGCGGGCGCGAGAGCCGGTGATCGCCGTCCTTGATCAGGGTGAAGACGACCTGATCGGAGTTCAGCGCGTTGGCCAGTTCCAGCGCATGCGTCCACGGCACGTCCGGGTCCGCGCCGCCTTGCAGCACGCGCACCGGGACGTCGATCGGCACCGGTCCGGGCAGGATCGACCACCGCGCGCCGTCTTCCAGCAGTTCGCGGGTGATGGCGTAGCCGCCGTCGTCGTACTCCGAGGGACGGATCCAGAACCCGTCCTTGGCGATCGCCGCCTTGGCCTCGGCCGATAGCTCCGGCTCCATCAGCTTCTCGGTGAAGTCCGGCGCGGGCGCGATCAGCACCATGGCCTTCACGCGATCGGGCCGGGCGATGGCGGCCAGGCAGGACAGCCAGCCGCCCATGGACGAGCCGACCAGCACCAGCGGGCCGGTCGTCAGCTCGTCGATCACCGCCAGGGCGTCCGCGCGCCAGCGGCTGATCGTACCGTCCTTGAACTGACCATCCGACTCGCCGTGGCCGAAATAGTCGAAGCGGACATAGTTGCCGCCGCTCGCCTGGGCCTGCTCGGCCAGGACCTCGGCCTTGGTGCCGGTCATGTCGGAATGGAAGCCGCCCAGCCACACGACCGTCGGCCCTTCGCCCTCGACACGGCGGAAAGCGATCTTCGAGCCGTCTTCACGCGCCAGGGCGCCCCGGGATTCGGTCATGGCGTCGCCTCGATCCTTTCGCTAACTAAAATCGCGCTGTTTTGCCGAGAGTCGCGTTGTCCGACCTACCCACCGACTTCACCTTGCTGCAAGTCACCCCCGAGCTGGAAACAGGCGGGGCCGAACAGACGACGATTGATGTCGCCCACGCCGTCGTGGCGCAAGGCGGCAAGGCCCTGGTCGCCACCAAGGGCGGCCGCATGGCCTCGCGCCTGGAGGCCGACGGCGGCCGCCTGGCCCAGATGCCGGCCCAGTCCAAGAACCCGCTGATCATGCTGGGCAACGCCGCGCGGCTGATCGACCTGATCCGACGAGAGAAGGTCAGCCTGGTCCACGCCCGCTCGCGCGCCCCGGCCTTCAGCGCCCTGTGGGCCGCGCACGCCACCAAGGTGCCGTTCATCGCCACCTACCACGGCGTCTACAACGCCAAGTCCAATCTCAAGCGCTGGTACAATGCGGTGATGACCAAGGGCGACCTGGTCATCGCCAATTCCGAGTACACGCGCGACCATGTCATCCGCGAGCACAACATCGCGCCAGAGAAGGTCGTGGCCATCCCGCGCGGCGTCGACCTCACGCGCTTCGAGCCGGGCGTGGTCGGCGCCGAGCGCGTCACAGCCCTGCGCAAGGCCTGGGGCGTCGCCGACGGCGAGCGGCGGCTGAAGGTGCTGCTGGCCGGCCGCCTGACCCGCTGGAAGGGCCAGGCCCTGATGGTCGAGGCCATGGCCCTGCTGAAGGCGCGCGGCGAGGACCGGGCGCTGCTGCTGCTGGCCGGCGACGACCAGGGCCGCAAGGGCTATCGCGCCGGGCTGGAAGCCGCCATCGCCGCCGCCGGCCTGCAGGACGCGGTCAAGCTGGTCGGCCACTGCGACGACATGCCGGCCGCCTATCTGCTGGCCGACCTGGCCATCGCGCCTTCGCTGGAGCCGGAAGCCTTCGGCCGCACGGCGGTCGAGCCGCAAGTGATGGGCCGGCCGGCCATGGCCTCCGACCATGGGGCCACGCGCGAGACCATCCTGCCCGGCGAAACCGGCTGGCTGGTCCCGCCCGGCGACGCCGAGGCCTGGGCCGACGCTCTGCTGGAAGCCTGCGAGATCGGCGCGGCCGGACGACAAACCCTGGGTCAGGCCGCACGTCTTCGTGCACGGCGGTTGTATTCAGTGGACGCGATGTGCGAAGCGACGCTCAACGTCTACGCTCGCGTATTGAGCGCCCGAAGTCTGGAGCGGCAGCCTTGAGCAAGGAGATCAAGAAGGTCCTGGTGATCAAGCTGGGCGCTCTGGGCGATTTCGTCCTGGCCCTGGCGGCGATGAAGAAGATCCGCGAGGCCCATCCCAAGGCCAAGATCACGCTTCTGACCACCCCGCCCTTCGAGGCCCTGGCCAAGCTCAGCCCGTACTTCAACAGCGTCGAGACCGACGGCCGTCCTAGCGACCTGGGCGAAACCCTGGCCATGATCGGCCGCATCCGCAAGGCGCGCTACGACCGGGTCTACGACCTGCAGACCAACAGCCGGACCAACTGGTACTTCCAGCTGCTGCGTCCGTTCGCGCCGCAATGGAACGGCATCGCCTTCGGCGCCGCGCTGCCGCAGAAGGGCTCGGCCCGGCTGCACATGCACACCCTGGAGCGCCAGGCCGACCAGTTGCGCGCGGCCGGCATCTGGCCAGACGCCCCGACTGAGCATGGCAGCGCCCCGCCGCCGGACCTCACCTGGATCCTGCGCAAGCACAAGGAGCCGCGCCCCGTCGCCGGGGCCGCCGCGCCGCGCCCCTATGTGCTGTTCGTGCCCGGCGGCTCGGCCCACCGGCCCGAGAAGCGCTGGCCGGTCGAGAACTATGCCCAGCTGGGTTCGCTGCTGAAAGCGCGCGGCCTGGACATCGTCATCATCGGCGGCCCTCAGGAGAGCGCCATGGCGCGCCACATCCAGAAGGCCGTCGGCGGGGCCCGCGACCTGACCGGCCGCACCGACTTCGCCCAGCTGGCCGTGCTGGGCGCCAAGGCGGCCCTGGCCGTCGGCAACGACACCGGCCCGACCCACCTGCTGGCCGCCGCCGGCGCCCCGACCATCGCCCTGTTCTCGGACGCCTCGGACCCCGAGCTGTGCGGCCCGCGCGGCCACGTGGCCGTGATCCGCTCACCCGACCTCAAGGCCCTGCCGGTCAGCACCGTGGCCAGCGCGGCGATGGCGCTGCTACCGCACTAGTAGCCCGCGTACCGACCCGGCTTGTGGTTGGCGATGATCACCGCGCTCAGCGCCACGGCGCTGGCGATCGACAGCAGCAGCTTGTCGAAGGGGATCGTGAAGAAGGCCGCCAGGATGACCAGGCAGTCGGCGCTCATCTGGACCTTGCCGGCGCTGATGCCGCGCCGCTCGTGCAGCCAGAGCGCCAGCACCCCGGTCCCGCCGACGCTGGAGCGGTGACGAGCTAGCGCCAGGATGCCCATGCCGATGATCGTGCCGCCGAACACGGCCGAGAAGATCGGGTCGACGTGGCCGATCTTCAGCCAGTACGGCATGCCGAAGGCCAGTCCCATCAGCAGCAGGTTGGTCGCCAGGGTCTTGAAGGTGAAGGTCCAGCCCATGGTCCGCTGGGCCAGCACGTAGAATGGCAGGTTCAGCAGGAAGAACACCGTCCCCACCGGCCAGCCGCCCAGATACGAGATGATCAGCGCCACCCCTGCCACGCCGCCGGTGACGAGGCCGGCGGCCTTCAGCAGGGTCAGGCCCACGGCGATGAAGCTGGAGCCGATGAGCAGGGCGTGGACGTCCTCGAGGGCGGTGTGGCGATGTTCAGTCATGAGGCTCGCGGCAGGCGTCTTGAAACGGGGAGAACTCGTCCCGACCTTGCCGTTTCCGCCCTTGTCATCGGCTGGGATCAGAAAAAACTGTATCCGCCAGCGTCTCTTTGACCGCCGTCGCTTGATAGAGCGCGGCCGGCGCGTCATATATCACTTTCTCGCGGCGCGCCCAGCGCGGCGCGCACGTGTTCAACTCTACCTTTCATCAACTGCCCCGGAGCCGTCCCTATTCGCCGTCCTATGCAAACGCCGCCCGTTAAAGACGGACCGCGTATCAACGAAGACATCCGCGTCCCCCGCGTCCTGCTGATCGACCAAAACGGCGAGAAGCAAGGCGAGATGCCGACCGCGTCCGCTATGGAAGCGGCCGAGGAAGCCGGCCTGGACCTGGTGGAAATCGTTCCGAACGCCAATCCGCCCGTCTGCAAGATCCTGGACTACGGCAAGTTCAAGTTCCAGGAGCAGAAGAAGAAGAACGAGGCGCGCAAGCGGCAGAAGGTGGTCGAGCTCAAGGAGATCAAGCTCCGCCCGAACATCGACATCCACGACTATGAAGTGAAGGCGAAAGCCATGACTCGCTTCTTCGAGGAAGGCGACAAGGTGAAGGTCACCCTGCGCTTCCGCGGTCGTGAAATGGCCCACCCCGAGCTCGGCATGAAGCTGCTCCAGAAGGTCAAGGCCGACTTCGACGAAGTCGCCAAGGTCGAGTACGAGCCGCGCATGGAAGGCCGTCAGATGATCATGATCCTGGCCCCGCGCTAGGATCGATCACAGGTAGACATCGAAACGCCCCGGCCCTCGCGGTCGGGGCGTTTTGTTTTGCGCGGTCGCTTTCGGACGCCTCGACACTTCCGCACCCTCTGGTAGAGTTTGCCTCGGGTTGGGGGAGTTTGCGTGTTCAAGAAGCTGTTGGCCGCCGGCGTGGCCTGTGTCGCCGTGGTGTCCGGTCCGGCGTTCGCCGCCGAGAAATCCGATCTGGCCATCTATGGCCGCCTCCCCCAGTACGAAGAGGTCCGGGTCTCGCCCGATGGTTCCAAGCTGGCCATGGTGCTGACCAATGGCGACGAGCGCTTCGTGCTGGTGCGCACGCTCGCCGGCCAGAACGTGACGGGCGTCAAGGCCGGGACGACCAAGCTGCGCGGCCTGACCTGGGCGGGCGAGGACCATCTGATCATGGTCTCGTCCCAGACCACCGAGGTCTTCGACATCCAGGGTCCGGCTCGCGAATACTACATGGCCCTGGACTTCAACCTGGTCACCAAGAAGCAGAATCTGCTGCTGCGCTCGCAGCCCGACACCATGAACGTGATCCTGGACGCGCCGATGGTGCGGACGATCAACGGCCAGCCGGTGGTGTTCCTCGAAGGCGTGCACTTCGTGAACAACATGGGCCTCAACACCCTGTTCAAGGTCAATCTGAAGGACGGCTTCACCCGGATGCTGGACGGCGGGGCCCGCGAGGACACCGACGGCTGGCTGGTCGACGCCGCCGGCGAGCCGGTGGCCCAGTCGCTCTACGACGGCAAGAAGGGCCGCTGGAGCCTGCGGATGAAGATCGGCAGCTCGTGGAAGGAGGTCGATCAGGCCGACAGCCCCATGGGCTCTTACGGACTGTCGGGCTTCGGCCGCGACGGCAAGTCGGTGCTGGTCTGGCGCAGCGACGACAAGCGCACCGACATCCTGCGCGAATATCGTGGCCTCGATCAGCACGAGGACCTGCCCGGCGACCTGCCGCTGGACGGCCTGCTGCACGATCCCGACACCCTGGCCCTGCTGGGCGGCTACCAGCTGAAGGGCGACGACCTCACCTACACCTTCTTCGATCCGGCGGCGCAGAAGACCTGGAACTCCGTGGTCAAAGCCTTCCCGGGCGACCACATCACACTGGCGTCGTGGTCGAAGGACCGGCGCAAGGTGGTGGTGCGGGTCGACTCGGCCACCGAGGGCCCGGCCTACGCCTTCGTCGATCTCGACGCCAAGAAGGCCACCTGGCTGGGCGACATCTACAAGGATGTCAACGCCGCGACGATCTCGCCGGTGCGCTCGATCAAGTACAAGGCCGCCGACGGCCTGGAGATCAGCGGCTACCTGACCCTGCCCAAGGGCCGCGATCCCAAGAACCTGCCGCTGGTCGTCCTGCCGCACGGCGGACCCGAGGGCCGCGACGAGCCGGGCTTCGACTGGTGGAGCCAGGCCCTGGCCTCGCGCGGCTATGCCGTGCTGCAGCCCAACTTCCGCGGCTCGGAGGGCTTCGGCTGGGACTTCGTCAAGGCGGGGTTCGGCGAATGGGGCAAGAAGATGCAGACCGACCTGTCGGACGGCGTCCGTGACCTGGCCAAGCAAGGCATCATCGATCCCAAGCGCGTCTGCGTGGTCGGGGCCAGCTATGGCGGCTACGCGGCCCTGGCGGGCGCGACGCTGGACAAGGGCGTCTATCGCTGCGCCGTCTCGGTGGCGGGCGTGGCCGACCTGCGCAAGTTCCTGCTGACCAACATCCGCAACAGCAACGGCGTGGCCGGCGCCTCGCAGCGCTACTGGCTGCGGTTCATGGGCGCCGACGGGGCCAAGGATCCGGACCTGACCGCCATCTCGCCCGCCCAGCTGGCGGCCAAGGTCGACATTCCCGTGCTGCTGATCCACGGCAAGGACGACACCGTGGTCCGCTACGACCAGAGCCAGGCCATGGCCGACGCGCTGAAGAAGGCCAATAAGCCGTTCCAGTTCGTCACCCTGGACGGCGAGGACCACTGGCTGTCGCGCGGGGCCACGCGCCAGAAGATGCTCAACGAGACCGTCGCCTTCGTCGAGAAGAACAACCCGCCCGACTGACGCCGGGGCGGCCGAACGCGGGTCGCCAAGCCGAAGGTTCGGGCGTAAACCCCGCCCCCTGATGTCCGAACCCGCCAACAGTCCCCGCGCCCTGGCCGTCCTGCTCCTGGTTGTCTTCATCAACCTGGTGGGCTTCGGCGTGGTCATCCCGCTGCTGCCCTTCTACGCCAAGGCGATGAACGCGGCCCCGTGGCAGGTGACGACCATGTTCGCCGCCTACAGCCTGGGGCAGTTCTTCGGCGAGCCGTTCTGGGGGCGGATGTCGGACCGCATCGGCCGGCGGCCGGTGCTGATCGTCACCATCATCGCCAACACCCTGGCCTATATCGCCCTGGCCTTCGCGCCGAATATCTGGATCGCCATGGCCGTGCGCCTGGTCGGCGGTTTCGGCAGCGGCAACATCTCGACGATCCAGGGCTACATGGCTGACGTCACCCCGCCCGAGAAGCGCGCCGGCCGCATGGGCCTGCTGGGCGCGGCGTTCGGGGCGGGCTTCGTGATCGGCCCGGCCCTGGTCATGGTCATCCATCCCGGCGCGGGCCATGTCGGCTACCAGCTGCCGCTGTTCCTGGCCGCCGGCATGGCGGGCCTGGCGGCCATCGGCGTCATCCTGTTCGTCACCGAGAGCCGCGCGCCCTCGGCCCCGGGCACGCCTCAGCCCCGGCGCCGCGAGGCCTTGAGCGCCGCGGCCGCCCACCCGATCCTGTCGCGCGTGCTGCTGGTCACCCTGATCTCGACCGGCGCCTTCGCGGGCATGGAGGCGGTGTTCGGCCTCTATGCCGACGCCCGCTTCGGCTGGGGACCGCGCCAGGTCGCGGCCTGTTTCGCGATCATCGGCGTCATCGCCTCGCTGGGCCAGGGCCTGCTGACCGGACGCCTGGCCCGACGATTCGGCGAAGGTCGCGTGCTGACCACGGGCCTGTCGATCATCGCCCTGACCCTGCTGATCACGCCGTTCATCCCCAGCCCGCCCGTGGCCGTCATCGCGGTGGCCTGCACCGCCTTCGGCCAGTCGCTGGTCTTCCCGTGCGTGGCGGCCCTGATCTCCCGCGCCAGCCCGCCGGACCAGCAAGGGCAGATGCTGGGGCTGAACATGGCCGCCGGCTCGCTGGCCCGCATCGGCGGCCCCTTGCTGGCCGGTCCGCTGTTCGGCATCGCCATCGGCGGCCCGTACTGGTTCGGCTCGGCGTTGATGGTCCCCGCCATCGTCTTTGCCGTGACGATCGTCCATCGCACCAAGGCGGCGGCCTAAATGCTTGCCTTCGCCGAGTCACTCCTGTAGTAACCCCGCCTTTCCGGAGCCGCCTGGCCAATTGGCATGCCATGGCGGTTCGTCTTGCTATCCCAGAGGACGGGGCGAAAGCTCCGACGCGAAATGCCTAAGTTGAAGACCAAGTCGGGCGCTAAGAAGCGCTTCAAGATCACGGCCACGGGTAAGCTGAAAGCCGGCGTCGCCGGCAAGCGCCACCGTCTGATCGGCCACAACGGCAAGTACATCCGCCAAAACCGCGGAACGAAGGTGATGAGCGAGGCTGACGCCAAGACCATCCGTTCGTACCTGCCCTACGGCCTTTAAGAGGAGCGCTGACACATGGCTCGCGTCAAACGTGGCGTCACCGCCCACGCCAAGCACAAGAAGGTTCTTGAACAGGCGAAGGGCTTCTACGGCCGCCGCAAGAACACCATCCGCACCGCCAAGGCCGCCGTCGATAAGGCCGGTCAATACGCGTACCGTGACCGCAAGGTGCGCAAGCGCGCCTTCCGTTCGCTGTGGATCCAACGCATCAACGCCGGCGCTCGCATCGAGGGCTTCACCTACTCGCAGTTTATCCACGGCCTGGACGTGGCGGGTGTGGTGATCGACCGTAAGGTCCTCGCCGACATCGCGGGTAACGACCCGGCTGCGTTCAAGGCTATCGCTGACAAGGTCCGCGCCGCCCTGGCCGCTTAAGGTCTTTTTCGGGTCTCACGATCCGAGTTCGATCTGAAAAGCCCTCCGGTGCGAACCGGAGGGCTTTTTGCTGCGCGTTATCCGGTTCCAACCGTTCCCAAAACCGCCTAGACGGATGCCCGTCATGACCGATCTCAACACCCTCGAATCCGACGTCCTGGCCCAGGTGGCCGGCGCCGCGGACCTCCAAGCGCTCGACACCGTCCGCGTGGCCGCCGTCGGCAAGACCGGCTCCGTCTCGGGCCTGCTCAAGACCCTGGGCGCGATGAGCCCCGAGGAGCGCAAGGACCGCGGCGCGGCCATCAACGCGCTCCGCGACAAGGTCACCACCGCCATCGCCGAGAAGAAGGCCGGCCTGGAGGCCGCCGAGCTCGACGCGCGCCTGGCCAGCGAAACGCTGGACCTGTCCCTGCCCGCTCCGCACCGCCGCAAGGGCAGCGTTCACCCGACCATGCAGACCATGGACGAGATGATCGCCATCTTCGCCGAGATGGGCTTCGCCGTGGCCGAAGGTCCGGACATCGAGGACGACTTCCACAACTTCACGGCCCTGAACTTCCCCGAGAAGCACCCGGCCCGCGAGATGCACGACACCTTCTTCTTCAACACGAAGGAGACCGGTGAGCGGATGCTGCTGCGCACGCACACCAGCCCCGTGCAGGTGCGGACCATGGTCAGCCAGAAGCCGCCGATCCGCATCATCGCGCCGGGCCGCACCTATCGCGTGGACAACGACGCCACCCACACCCCGGTGTTCCACCAGGTCGAGGGCCTGGTGATCGACAAGGGCATCCACATGGGCCACCTCAAGTGGACCCTGGAGACCTTCCTGGCCCGGTTCTTCGAGACCGACGCGGTCACCACCCAGTTCCGCCCGCACCACTTCCCGTTCACCGAGCCGTCGGCCGAGATGGACGTGCAGTGCGACCGCTCGGGCGGCGAGATCAAGATCGGCCAGGGCACGTCGTGGCTCGAGATCCTGGGCTGCGGCATGGTTCACCCGAACGTGCTGCGCGCCTGCGGCATCGATCCCGACGAGTACCAGGGCTTCGCCTTCGGCATGGGCGTCGATCGCCTGGGCATGCTGAAATACGGCATGCCGGACCTGCGCGACATGTGGTCGTCGGACGTCCGCTGGCTGTCGCACTACGGCTTCAGCGCCTTCGCCGCGCCGAACGCCGCCTCGGGCCTGAGCTGAGACCAGAACGATGAAATTCACCCTCTCCTGGCTCAAGGATCACCTTGAGACCACCGCCACCGTCCCCGAGATCGTCGCGGCCATGACCATGGCCGGGCTCGAGGTCGAGCACGTCATCGATCCGGCGACCAAGCTGGCCCCGTTCACGGTCTGCAAGATCGTCGAGGCCGCGCGCCACCCCAACGCCGACCGTCTCCAGGTCTGTCAGGTCGACACCGTCGACGGCCGCAAGGAGATCGTCTGCGGCGCGCCGAACGCGCGTCCGGGCCTGACCACGATCTACGCCCCGATCGGCGCCTATGTGCCCGGCCTGGACGTGACCCTGGTCGAGAAGCCTGTGCGCGGCGTCGTCTCGAACGGCATGCTCTGCTCGGCCGCCGAGCTGGAATACGCCAGCGAGAGCGACGGCATCATGGAGCTGCCCGACGCCCTGCCGGTCGGGACCTCGGCCGTCGACGCCCTGGGCCTGGAAGCCGTCATCGACTTCGAAGTGACCCCCAACCGCCCCGACTGGCTGGGCGTCGTGGGCATCGCCCGCGACCTGGCCGCCGCCGGCGTGGGCAAGCTGAAGGACGTCTCGATCGCGGCGATCCCCGGGACCTTCGTCTCGCCGATCACCGTCAAGGTCGACGGCGAGGCCTGCCCGGTGTTCGCCGGCCGTTACATCCGCGGCGTCAAGAACGGCCCGTCGCCCAAGTGGCTGCAGGATCGCCTGACGGCTATCGGCCTGCGCCCGATCAACGCCCTCGTCGATGTCACCAACCTGATCTCGTACGACCGCGCCCGCCCGCTGCACGTCTATGACGCGGCCAAGCTGTCGGGGACCGAAATCTCGACGCGCCTGGGCCGCCATGGCGTCCACGGCGACGAGCACCTGATCGCGCTGGACGGCAAGACCTACGAGCTGACCCCGGAGATGTCGGTGATCGCCGACGCCAACGGCGAACGCCCGATCGGCCTGGGCGGCGTGATGGGCGGCGAGAGCACCGGCTGCTCGGACGAGACCACCGACGTCTTCGTCGAGAGCGCCTGGTTCGACCCGATCCGCACGGCCCAGACCGGCCGCGCCACCGGCATCGCCAGCGACGCCCAGTACCGCTTCGCCCGCACGGTCGACACCGGCTCGCTGGTCCCCGGCATCGAGCTGGCCACCAAGCTGATCCTGGAACTCTGCGGCGGCGAGCCGTCGGAAGTGCTGCTGGTCGGCGAGGCCCTGCCCGCCCCGGCCCCGGTGCTGTTCGACCCGGCCTATGTCGGCCAGCTGTCGGGCCTGGAGATCGAGCCCGAGCGCTCGCTGCAGATCCTGCGCGACCTCGGCTTCAGCATCGATCCGCCCAAGGACGTCTCGGCCGCCGACTTCGTCACCCATGCCGAGAGCCTGGTCTGCGTAACCCCGCCGACCTTCCGCCGGGACGTGGAAGGCAAGGCCGACCTGGTGGAAGAAGTCGCCCGCATCGCCGGCTATGGCGCCCTGCCCTCGACGCCGCTGCCGGAAACGGCGCGCGCGGTGGGCGGCATCCTGACCGCCAAGCAGGCGCGTGGACGTACGGCGCGCCGTGCGCTGGCGGCCGCCGGCTATTCGGAAGCGGTGACCTTCAGCTTCACCAGCCACAAGATCGCGTCGCTGTTCGGCGGCGGTCAGCCGGAGATGCTGCTGGCCAATCCGATCGCTTCGGAACTGGACTGCATGCGCCCGTCGCTGCTGCCCAACCTGATCGAGGCGGCCGGCCGCAACGCGCGCCAAGGCTTCCCTGACGCCGCCCTGTTCGAGATCGGCCCGACCTTCCACGGCGAGCGTCCGAACGACCAGCGCACGGTGGTCTCGGCCATCCTGGTCCCTAAGGCCCCGCGCGGCTGGGACAAGGCCGCGCAAGGCGACGTCTTCACGGTGAAGGCCGACCTGCTGGCCCTGCTGGAAGAGCTCGGTGCGCCGGTGGCGTCGCTGCAGACCGCGCAAGGCTCGGCCTCGGCCTGGTGGCATCCGGGCCGCTCGGCGCGTCTGCAGCTGGGCCCCAAGGCGGTGATGGCCGAGTTCGGCGAGATCCACCCGGCAGTGCTGAAGGCCCTGGACGTGGCCGGCCCGGTCTACGGCTTCGAGATCACCCTGGAGGCGATCCCCGAGCCGAAGAAGAAGGCCATCAAGACCCGTCCGGCGTTCTCGCCCTCGGCCCTGATGCCGCTGACCCGCGATTTCGCCTTCGTGGTGGAGAAGGCCAAGCCGGCCGGCGACCTGGTGAAAGCCGCCGTCGGCGCCGACAAGGTCCTGATCACCGCCGCGCGCGTCTTCGACGTCTATGAAGGCCCCGGCGTGCCGGACGGCTTCAAGTCGGTGGCCATCGAGGTGGTGGTGCAGCCGCGCGAGGCGACGCTGACGGAGGCCGAGATCGCGGCGCTGTCGGCGAAAGTGGTTGCCGCGGCCGAGAAGGCTGGCGGGAAGCTGCGGAGCTAGTCTCCTTCTCCCCTTGCGGGAGAAGGTGGCAGCCGTAGGCTGACGGATGAGGGGTCGCGCAGGCGGCCCCTTTTTCGTTGGCGGACAGGGCTTTCAACCCCTCATCCGTCTCGCTTCGCGAGCCACCTTCTCCCGCAAGGGGAGAAGGACGGGTGAATTGCACAGCTTTTGATCACGCCGCTTCCGGACGAGCAGAACGTACCCGTCCCCGCGACCGATCGCCCATCCCACAGGCAAGACCTTGCGCGACGCTCACCGTCACGCTACCTGTATCAAGCGCTAACTGGATTCATCGCTTCCACATGCAATCGACCTTCGCCTTCGCCGCCTTCGTGACCACCGGCCTCGCCGCCGTGGCTGCGATGTCGTGCGCCGTGGCGATGTGGAACATGATTAACCAGATTAAAACTGTTCCAATCCGGACGGGGCAAAATCGGCGCAAGCGGTAGGAAACCTACCCACCACACAGCCGAAGGATCGCAAGATCTCCAAAAAGCCCCGCTCCCACGAGCGGGGTTTTTTGTTGCGCGGTTCCTCGGTCCTCCAAGTCTCCCATGCAAGGACCAACCCCAATGAGCTACCTGCCTTCTCCACCAGCCTTCCATAGCGACCAGGAAGGCGTCACCGTCCACCAGCTGCTGCTGGCCGCCACCGACGCGCCCAGCGCGCTGGAAGCCGTGCGCGCCGGCCTGGCCGACAGCGGCGCCGAACTGTGCGGCCTGACGATGAAGCCGGTTGGCCAGATCGTCGAAGCCAGCTTGCGCGTCCGCCACCTGGGCGACCAGGCCGCCCGCCTGCTGGCCCGTGACCTGGCCGCCTGGCCCGGCGTCAATTCGGCCTCGGTCGAACACCAGTGGTTCCGCCCGTGAACGCGCTCAAACCGGATGAAGAGAAACGCCGTCTCTTCCTCGTAACCGCCGAAGACACGCCCGATGCGCTCATGCGCGTGCTGGGCGTGGCTTCGGTCCAGCAGGCCCGCCTGCGCGCCCTGTCCGCCGCTCCCGAGGGTCAGCACATGACCATTAGGCTCGAGATCGACGACCAGGGCGACGACCGAGCCGAGGTGCTGGCCTCGCGTCTCGCCGCCTGTCCCAGCGTGCGCGGCGTCGGTTTCGGATGGCGGGCGTAACCTTTCGCCCGTTCCTTGCGTATCTAGGATCAAGTCCGCTTCTGGAGAGACCTCGATGCGCCGCCTGCTCGCCTTACTGGCCACCCTTTTCGCCCTCACCGGCGTCAGCGCGTCCGCCGCCGCGACGCTGAAGACCGAGACCGCCGTGTTCGCCGGCGGCTGCTTCTGGTGCATGGAGCACGACATGCAGGGCGTGCCGGGCGTCATCAAGGTCGAGAGCGGCTACACCGGCGGCCACGTCAAGAACCCGACCTATCGCGACGTCACCAGCGAACGCAGCGGCCACTACGAGTCGGTGCGCGTCACCTATGACCCGGCCAAGCTGGACTACGGCTTCCTGCTCTACCGCTACTGGAAGCTGGTCGACCCGACCGACGACGGCGGCCAGTTCTGCGACCGCGGCCCATCCTACCGCCCCGCCGTCTTCGTCACCCCCGCCCAGCGCCCGATCGCCGAGAAATCCCAGGCCGAAGCCGCGAAGCGCCTGAAGTCCGGGACGATGAAGGCCCAGATCCTGGACCTGCAGACCTTCTACCCGGCCGAGGAATACCACCGCGACTACGCCAAGCGGCACGCGCTGGACTACAACCTCTACCGCACGGGCTGCGGCCGTGACGCCCGCCTGAAGCAGGTGTGGGGCGGCTAAGTTTCAGCTCAACCTAGCCTAGACTCCGCCGTAATCCCGTGCTGTTTTACTTTTGTAAACACACGGGAGGACGTCCATGCACCGTCGCGCTCTGCTGGCTTCGGCCGGCCTGCTGCTGGTTCCTCTCGATGCGGCGCACGCCCAAGGGCGGGAAGTCTCCGTCACCATCTACAATTCCGACCTGGCGCTGGTCGAGGACAGCCGCCCGCTGGACCTGAAGACCGGCCGCCAGAAGCTGGAGTTCAAGGACGTCTCGGCCCAGATCCGCCCCGAGACGGTCAGCCTGTCGGCCCCGGGCGTCAGCATCCTGGAGCAGAACTTCGACTACGACCTGCTGACCCCCGACAAGTTGATGGAGAAGGCGGTCGGCCAGCAGGTGAAGATCGTCCGCACCAATCCCGGTGACGGCAAGGAGACCACCGAGGTCGCCACCGTCCTGGCCGCCAACGGCGGCGTGGTGCTGAAGATCGGCGACCGCATCGAGGTGCTGCGCGACGACGGCGTCCCCACCCGGGTGATCTTCGACAAGGTGCCCGAAACCCTGCGCGCCCGCCCGACCCTGTCGGTCAGCGTCGACGCCGCCAATGCCGGTCCCCGCCAGGCCAAGCTCAGCTACCTGACCTCGGGCCTGTCGTGGAAGACCGACTATGTCGCCCTGTTCGACGAGGCCAAGGGCGCGCTGGACCTGCAAGGCTGGATCACCCTGTCCAACACCTCGGGCACACCGTTCGAGAACGCCAAGACCCAACTGGTGGCCGGCGACGTCAACCAGCTGGCCCAGAACAACGGCTATCGCCCGGTCCGTCGCGGGACGGCGGGCGTCATCCGCGCCGGGACCGAGAGCGGCACGGGCGAGCGGGTCGCCGACTACTATGTCTATCCCCTGCCTGAGCGGACCACGATCGCCTCCAACCAGAACAAGCAGGTCGGTTTCCTGTCGGCCCAGGGCGTGGCGGCCAAGAAGGTCTACGAGGTTCGCGAAGGCTGGTTCTCCAGCCAGGCCGAGCCGGTCAAGGCCGTGGTCGCCATCCAGTTCAGCAACGCCAGGCTGGCGGGCCTGGGCAGCCAGCTGCCGGCAGGGGTCATGCGCGTCTACATGCGCGACATGGCCGGCGATCCCAAGTTCGTCGGCGAGAACGCCATCGGCCACACGCCGGCCGGCTCGGAGCTGTCGATCAAGACCGGCGAGGCCTTCGACGTCTCCAGCCAGCAGACCCTGGTCGCCGAGACGCGGGTCTCCAAGCGCATCACCCGCTACGAGATGAAGTACCTGCTGCGCAACGCCAAGGACGAGGCGGTGACCGTCGAACTGCGCCAGGGCGGCCTGTGGCGCGACGGCGTGGTCAAGGCCGAGAGCCTCAAGAGCCGCCGCATCGACGCCAGCACCCTGGGCTGGAGCGTGCCGGTGCCGGCCAATGGCGAGACCGTGCTGACCTTCACGGTCGAGACGGGGTGGTGATCGTGCGCGCCTTCGTGGGCGCGCTCGCTCTCGCCGCCGCGCTCCCCGCAACCGCCGCCACCATCGCCTCCTCCGCGCCCGAGAAGGTGGCGGTGACGCTCTATCGCGACGGCGTCGGACCGTTCCAGACGCTCAGTGACTGGCAGCGCGCCCAGGCGGCCGAGAAGGGCCTGATCCTTGTCACCGAGACCCGCGTGGTCGAGTTGCCCGCCGGCCGCCACACGATCCGCTTCGACGGCGTCGCCGAGGGCCTGATCCCGCAGAGCGCGGCGGTCGAGGGCCTGCCGGGCAAGGCGGTCGAGCGCAACTATGACTACGCCCTGCTCAGCCCCGGGACCCTGGTCGAGCGCGCGCTGGGCCAGCCGATCCAGGTGGTGCGCACCAACCGCAAGACCGGCCGCCAGCAGACGGTCGACGCCACCCTGCTGCAGGGTCCTCAGGGCCTGATGGTCCAGACCGCTGAAGGTGTCGAGGCCTTGGGCTGCTCGGGCGGTCCCGAGCGCCTGGTGCTGGCCTCGGTCCCCGAGGGCCTGACCGACAAGCCCAGCCTGTCGACCATCGTCGATGTCCCCTCGCCCACCCGCGTGAAGCTGACCCTGTCGTACCTGGCGCTGGGCGTGAACTGGCAGGCCGACTACGTCGCGCGCATCCATCCGGACGGCAAGCGGCTGGACCTGACCGGCTGGCTGACCCTGGTCAACAGCGGCGGCAGCCAGTTCGCCGACGCGAAGACCCAGGCCGTCGCCGGCAAGCTGTCCCGGACCTATGTCCGCGTCGACAAGGGCCGCGCCACGCCGATCCGCCGCGCCTGCTGGCCGATGGACACCACCCACTTCGTCAACCGGCCGACCGCGCCGGCCATCATTTCCGCCCTGCCGCCCCTTCCGATCCCGATGGTCGAAAGACGCGCCGAGTCGATGGCGTTCGCCGGCGCCCCCGCGCCGCCGCCACCGCCGCCTCCTCTGGCCGAGCAGTCGAACCTGGGCGACTACAAGCTCTACACCTTGCCCACGCCGGTCACCCTGAACCCGCGCCAGACCAAGCAAGTGGCCTTCCTCGACCAGAAGGGCGTCGCCTTCCAGCGGCTCTATGTGGTCACGGTCAATTCGTGGGACGGGAGCGGCGAGAGCTTCCGCGCTCCGGCCGTGACCCTGCGCCTGGAGAACAAGACCGCCAACGGCCTGGGCAAGCCCCTTCCCTCTGGCGCCCTGTCGGCCATGGAGACCGTCGACGGCCAACCGACCTTCGCCGGCGAACAGGCCGTGCGCGACGTCGCCGTCGGCGAGCCGCTGGACCTGGTCATCGGCCAGGCGATGGATGTTCTGGCCCGCCCGCGCCTGGTGGCCGAGCAGCGGCTGAACAAGCGGCGCGTGCGACGGACCTACGAGGTCGATCTCTCGAACGCCAAGACTATCCCCGTGACGATCGAGCTGCGCCAGAACCCGAACCTGCCGACCTTCCGCGTCAGTTCCGAGCCGCAGAAACACGACATCCGCCAAGGCATGGTCGCCTGGCGGATGACGCTGGATCCCAATCAGTCGCGGACGTTCAGCTACGCCATCGAATACGGCGGCTAGAGCGGCATCCAGCGGCGCTTGCGGCTATAGCCGAGGTAGCCGACGTTCGCGCCCAGGCGCAGGCCGACGCCGGCGCGGATCGGGGCCAGGATGATGTCGTCGGCCTTCTGGTAGTTCACGCCCAGACCGCCGATCAGATAGGCGCTGCCCTCCACGCCGGGGAAACGGCGGAAGATGGCGTCCGGATACTGCAGGTTATAGCACAGGGTGAAGACCCGGCTGGCGTTGCCGCCCCAGTCCCAGCCCACGGTCGGACCCTGCCAGAAGGTCTCCTGGGTCGGGCGGCCCTTCATGTAGAGCAGGCCCCGGCCGTAGCGCAGGCCGGCCACGAAGGCGCCCGAGCCCTCCTCGCCGGCGATGTAGCCGGTGGGCTGGCCCCTTTCCTTGAAGATCTTCTCGATCGCCGCGCCGGCGCTCTCGGCCGTCACGCCCAGGAAGTCGGACGTGGCGCGGATCATCTCGTCGGCCGAATAGGTCTGGGCCCGGCCGGTGTCGTAGGCCGGCGTATTGCCGTTCGAGCCCGGCGCGGGCCCAGGAAGCGAAGAAGGGGGCGGAGCCTGCGGCGACTGATACGAGTCCCGCGCGACCGGCTGCGGCGCCGAGGACGCGTAGGGGTCGGCCTGGGCGGGACGCGCCGGACCGATCGGCTCCGGCGGCGGCAGTTGTTCGCTATAGCGGCTTTGACGGGCCAGGGCCTCGGTCGTCATGGCGCTCAGGCCGACGGCGGCGCCCGAGACGATCAGCTTGCGACGGTCCATGTCAGCCCCTCCGGATCAGTTTCATTGCAACACTGTTGCAAGCCATTGAGACCGGTTTGCGGCTCCAAACTTAACGAGCGGTTAAGCATGCGCGACGCGTGGCCGCATGCAGGATGCGCTCACCCCCTCGCGAAGCGGGCCAAATGTGGTATGCGCACGCCCATGACTTCGACGCCTCTCGACAAGATCCGCAACTTCTCAATCGTCGCCCACATCGACCATGGGAAGAGCACCCTCTCCGACCGCCTGATCCAGGAGACCGGCGGCCTGACCGCGCGCGAGATGAGCGCCCAGGTTCTCGACAACATGGACATCGAGAAAGAGCGCGGCATCACCATCAAGGCGCAGACCGTGCGCCTGGAGTACAAGGCCGACGACGGCGAGACGTACATCCTGAACCTGATGGACACCCCCGGGCACGTCGACTTCGCCTACGAGGTCAGCCGCAGCCTGGCCGCGTGCGAAGGTTCGATCCTGGTCGTCGACGCCAGCCAGGGCGTGGAAGCCCAGACCCTGGCCAACGTCTATTCGGCCATCGACAACAACCACGAGATCGTCCCGGTCCTCAACAAGATCGACCTGCCCGCCGCCGAGCCCGAGCGCGTGCGCGCCCAGATCGAGGACCTGATCGGCCTGGACGCCAGCGACGCCGTCCTGGCCAGCGCCAAGTCCGGCCTCGGCATCCACGACGTGCTGGAAGCCATCGTCACCCGCCTGCCGCCGCCCAAGGGCGACGAGGCCGCCCCGCTGAAGGCCCTGCTGGTCGACGCCTGGTACGACGCGTATCTCGGCGTCGTCGTGCTGGTCCGCGTCATGGACGGCCGCCTGAAGGCCGGCATGAAGATCAAGATGATGCAGCACGGCTCGACCCACCTGGTCGACCGCGTCGGCGTCTTCAAGCCCAAGAACACCCCGGTCGAGAGCCTCGGCCCCGGCGAGATCGGCTTCTTCACCGCCCAGATCAAGGAAGTGGCCGACGCCGCCGTCGGGGACACCCTGACCGACGAGAAGCGTCCCACCGAAAAGGCCCTGCCGGGCTTCAAGGACGTCCAGCCCGTCGTGTTCTGCGGCCTCTTCCCGGTCGACGCCGCCGACTTCGAGGACCTGCGCGCCGCCGTCGGCCGCCTGCGCCTCAACGACGGCAGCTTCACCTACGAGATGGAAAGCAGCGCCGCCCTGGGCTTCGGCTTCCGCTGCGGCTTCCTTGGCCTGCTGCACCTGGAGATCATCCAGGAGCGCCTGTCCCGCGAGTTCGACCTCGACCTGATCGCGACCGCCCCTTCGGTGGTCTACAAGATCCACATGCGCGACGGCTCGGAGATCGAGCTGCACAACCCCGCCGACCTGCCCGACCCGATGCACATCGAGAGCATCAGCGAGCCCTGGATCAAAGCCACCATCTTCACCCCCGACGACTATCTCGGCGGCGTGATCAAGCTGTGCCAGGACCGTCGCGGCATGCAGCGCGAGCTGTCCTATGTCGGCAGCCGCGCCATGGTCGTCTACGACCTGCCGCTGAACGAGGTCGTGTTCGACTTCTACGACCGCCTGAAGTCGATCTCGAAGGGCTACGCCAGCTTCGACTACCAGGTCGAGGACTACCGCAAGGGCGACCTGGTGAAGATGTCGATCCTGGTCAACGCCGAGCCGGTCGACGCCCTCTCGATGCTGGTCCACCGCGACCGCGCCGAGAGCCGCGGCCGCGGCATGTGCGAGAAGATGAAGGACCTCATCCCGCAGCACATGTTCGTCATCCCGATCCAGGCGGCCATCGGCGGCAAGATCATCGCCCGCGAAACCGTCCGCGCCCTGCGCAAGGACGTGACCGCCAAGTGCTACGGCGGCGACGCCTCGCGTAAGCGCAAGCTGCTGGACAAGCAGAAGGCCGGCAAGAAGCGCATGCGCCAGTTCGGCAAGGTCGAGATCCCGCAGGAAGCCTTCATCGCGGCCCTGAAGATGGACGAGGATTGATCGTCCCACCCGCTCGCTTCGAAAGGCCCCGCCGGTTCCGCCGGCGGGGCTTTTTCTTGGCTGCGTTCAAGAAAGCGCACGATGGACGCGGTTGAGTGACGGCCATGACCATCGCCATCATCGACCATGACGAGATCGTCGAGCGCGAGCTGGCGCCGCTGCGCGGGACGATCGGCGCGGACTTCGACGGCTATCGCAACCACGTCTATCGGGTGCTGACCTACGCCATGCACTTCCTGGGCGGCGAGCTGAAGTGGCGCGAGACGGTCGCCTTCGCCCTGGCCTATCACGACGCCGGCCTCTGGACCGACAAGGCGCTGGCCTATCTCGGACCCTCCGAGGCCCAGGCCGAACAGGCCCGACAAGCCCGCGCGCCGCACCTGGACGGCTGCCTGGTCTGCAACCTCATCCACTGGCACCACAAGGTCACCGCCTTCCACGGCCCGGACGCCGAAGTCGTCAACGCCGTGCGCAAGGCCGACTGGATCGACGCCAGCGGCGGGCGCGTGACCAAGGGCCTGTCGCGCCGCGACATCGTGAAGGTAATGACCGCGATCCCGCCGCTAGGCTTCTACGAGACGCTGATGCGGCTGCCCGGCGAGCTGAACGGCGGGCGGACCTTGGGGGGCCTGGGCGTGATGGTCGCCCACGTCGTCAAGGCCTGACGAGCAGGTTGATCGGGCTCGCTTCGCCCGCCACATAGAACTCATGGACACCCTCTCCCCCGCCGAGCGCAGCGCCCGGATGGCCCGCGTCAAGGGCAAAGGGTCCAGCGCAGAGATGCTGGTCCGACGGCTCGCCCACCGGCTGGGTTATCGCTACCGCCTGCACGGTGCGAAGTTGCCCGGGCGGCCGGACCTCGTGTTCCCCGGCCGAAAGAAGGTGATCTTCGTCCACGGGTGTTTCTGGCACCGCCATCCCGATCCGGACTGCAAGCTGGCGCGGCTGCCCAAATCACGGCACGAGTTCTGGATACCGAAGCTGGAGGGGAATCGCGCGCGCGATCTTCGCAAGCTGGCGGAGCTTGAAGCCTTGGGCTGGAGCGTTCTGACCCTCTGGGAATGTGGGCTCAAGGACGAGGCTTTCCTTGAGAACGAAATTAGAACATTCTTGGACTCATGAAGTCGATCGAACTGTTCGCGGGCGCCGGGGGGCTGGGTATCGGCCTATGCCAGGCGGGGTTCAAACCGGCCAAGGTGGTCGAGTGGAACCGCTATTGCCGCGAGACCATCGCCGAGAACCGTCAAAGCCCGCTGTCGCCGATGGCCGGCTGGCCCGAGGTCGAGGGCGACGTGCGCCATGTCGACTTCACGGGCCTGGAAGGCAAGGTCGACCTGGTATCGGGCGGGCCGCCCTGCCAGCCCTTCTCGCTGGGCGGCAAGCACCGGGCGTACGACGATACGCGCGACATGTTTCCCCACGCGATCCGCGCCGTGCGCGAGACGCGACCGCGGGCCTTCGTGTTCGAGAACGTCAAGGGCCTGACCCGGGCCAGCTTCCGCAACTACTTCGAATATATCCGCCTGCAGTTGGAGCATCCGGAGGTCGTGGCCCGCCCGGACGAGGACTGGTCCGAGCACTTGGCGCGCCTGGAGGAACATCACCTGCGCGGCGCGCGCGATGGTCTGGCCTACCGCGTGGTGGCCCGCGTGCTCAACGCCGCCGACTATGGCGTGCCACAGAAGCGCGAGCGGGTGATCTTCGTGGGCTTCCGCGACGACCTGGACCTGGAATGGTCGTTCCCGGTCGCCACCCACTCGGCCGAGGCTTTGCTGTGGGCGCAACATCGCTCGGGCGACTATTGGGACGCGCACAAGGTCGCCAAGGCCGAGCGGCCGGACGCCACCGACGCGCCGGCGCGCGCCATGGCTTTGTGCGAAAAGCCAAGCGAGGTCGCCTGGCGGACGGTGCGCGACGCGACCGCCGACCTGCCCGATCCGGAACGGGATCCCAAGCGCGCGGCCGAGATCGCTTATCACCGCTTCCAGCCCGGCGCCCGCGCCTATCCCGGCCACACCGGCAGTCCGCTGGACGAGCCGGCCAAGACCCTGAAGGCCGGCGTCCATGGCGTTCCCGGCGGCGAGAACATGCTCGCTCGCCCCGACGGCACGGTGCGCTACTTCACGGTTCGCGAGAGCGCGCGCCTTCAGACCTTCCCCGACAGCTTCATCTTCCACGGGGCCTGGAGCGAGGTAATGCGCCAGCTCGGCAACGCCGTGCCGGTTCGTTTGGCCGAGGTGATTGGCAAGGACGTCGCGAGGAAGCTACGCTACGCGGCGTGAGCAAGACCAATTCCCTCGACGCCGAGATCGCCGCGCTGCGCGAGCGCGTAGCCGCCCTGACGACCATGGCCGATACCGCGCCCTTTTCGCCGGTCGCACGCCGCAAAGTCGACCATGAACTACGCGACGTCATCGAAACGCTGGAGGCGGCGCTGCGTCGACTGGACCCGATCGCGATGCCACGCTCGGTCTTCGACCCCAGCAACCCCAAAGTGATCGGACGGTTCACGGCCCTCGCCATGGTCGCGCAGGAGCGCGTGCCGCTGAGCACTATTGGCCAGTTCTACGGATCGGGCGTCTACGCGATCTACTATCGTGGAGCCTATCCGCTCTATGCCCCGCTCTCGGGGACAGAGACGCCGATCTATGTCGGCCAAGCAGCTCCTGGCCAGCAGGGAGCACATAGCGCTCGTGATCAAGGCCCACGGCTCGCGGCGCGCTTAAACGAGCACAGAAAGAATATCGGCAAGGCGGTCTCGACCTTGGACGTCGCCGACTTCGATGCTCGTTTTCTCGTGGTCCAATCAGGCTGGGAAACGGCGGCCGAGGACTATCTGATCCATCTCTTCAAACCGATCTGGAATAACGAGACGAACCTGCTCTACGGCCTGGGCAAACACGGCGACAGTGCCACGACGCGGGCCAACAAGCGCTCTCCCTGGGACACGCTGCATCCTGGTCGCGCTTGGGCGGCTCATTCGACGGAGGACGCGCGCTCCGCCGAGCAGATCGTCGCCGACGTCACCGCCCACTTCGGGCGGCACGTCCCCTATAGCGAGCGCGCGACATTGCTCGAGGATTTCTTCGCCGAGCTGAGGCAGAGCTAGCTCTCGCCGAAACGTCGAGCCAGCAATGCTCACCTTAGACTCGCCGCTCGGAGCGCCGCCGCGTCTCTACCCGAACGGCGGCTTCATCCGATAAAACCGCGCTTCGCCCAGCAGGTCGTACACGCGGCGGATGCGGAAGGCTTCGGGGCGGGTTTCGGAGAGGGCGAATTCGGTTTCGGTGAGGCCGAACGGCGAGACTTCGCCCGACAGGGTGGTCTTGACCACGATCAGGCGCGGGCTCTCATCCAGGCCAAAGCCGATGACGTCGCAGCCGTCCGGATCGCCATCGCGCGACGGGCGGATCTTGGCCGCCAGGTCCGGACGCCCTCGTTCGGACAGGCGGCGGGCTTCGAAGGCGATGATGCTGGCGACGCCCAGGCCCTTGAGGAAGCGGTCGTCGGCCTCGCGACTGCCCATGTCGAAACGCTGGATCACCCGGACCAGGCGCTCGTCCATCGGCATCGGCCGGGGCGGCGCGGCCTCGATCAGCGGCACGGCGGCCGGGGCGGTGAACAGCGAGGCGGGGCGGACGGCGGCGCTGAGCAGCGCGGGCTTGGCGGCCAGCTGCTCCTCGACGGCTTCCAGCAGGGCGGAGTCGTAGGACCAGCGCGGCGGCTGATCGCGCAGGATCGGCAGACCGATCAGCGACAGCACGGCCGAGATCTCGCCCTGCTTCCAGGTGATCGGCATGTCGGACTTGCCGGTGACGAACCGCACCGTGCGGTCGTGGGCGCTGCGATCGACCGGCTTGCCGGCGAGCGTCTTCTCCAGCTGGGCGACATAGTCACCCACCACCACGGCCAGGTCAGCCCCTGTCCACTCGCGCCCCGATTCCCCCGTCATCGGACGATGATGCGTCAGCCGGGGCGCGGACGCCACAAGCTAGGGTAAGCTCTACGGCAAGCTGGGCTGTTTCGCCGCGCCGGCGACCGCCATGGGTGCATCCTGCACCGGCATCTGGTCGGGCTGCAGCTTGGCGGCCTCCATGGCGCGGCGGACCGTGGTCACCGGATCGTTGGAGCCGACCTTGAAGGTCAGGGTCGCCGTGTGGGCCGGGTTCTCGCCGAGATTGGCGAAACCGCCGGTCCGCTCGGCGTTGAACGTCACGCCATAGGTCTTGTTGGCCAGCACCCGGCACAGCAGGACGAAGGTCTTCTGGTCGCCCAGCAGGCGCGGCGTCTTCACGCAGTCCATCGGCTCGGCGCCGGGCGCGGCGGCGTAGTTCCAGGCGGCGGGCGACATCTGCTGGTCGAAGGCGGCTTTGAGGATCAGCACGCCCGGGGCCACCGTCTGGTCCTGGGCCGGATAGGTCGAGACCAGGTTGGGCGGCAGGGTCGGCGGCAGGATCAGGATCGGCGCGACGGTGTTGGGCCCTTCCTGGGGAGGCTTGCCCTGGGCGTGGGCGACACCGCTCGCCAGCAGGGCGGCGACAACAAGGAGGGGAACCGAACGGCGCGACGACATCTTTCCAAAGTGACCTTCAAGCGCGGCCTTCTCAAGGCGTCTCTACAGGCCTACATCGCCTTCATGACCGATAAGATCGACACCCCGCCGGCGGATGAGACGCCGATGCAACGCGCCCTGCGCCTGAAGAAGGCCGCCCAGGGCAAGCACGGCCATGGCGCCAAGGCCTCGACCGGCAAGATCGAGCGCTCCAGCGTCGCCGCCCCGACCGGCAAGTCCCGACCCTGGATGACCCGGTGACGATCCCCAAGGTCCTCGGCCGCACCTCGTCCATCAACGTCCGCAAGGTCCTCTGGACCCTGGACGAGTTGGGCGTGGCTTATGAGCGCGAGGACTGGGGTCAGGGTTTCGCCCCCACCAGCGACCCGAAATTCGTCAAGCTCAACCCCAACGCCCTGGTGCCGGTGCTGATCGACGAGCACGGCCCGGTCTGGGAAAGTAACGCCATATGCCGCTACGTGGCGGCCGGCACGCCGCTGTTTCCGGACGACCGCCGCCAGCGGGCGCTGGTCGACCAGTGGATGGACTGGCAGTGCACCGAGCTGAACACCGCCTGGCGCTACGCCTTCGCCGGCCTGGTGCGCCAGACGCCGGGCTTCGACGACCCCAAGCAGATCGCCACCAGCGTCACGGCGTGGAACACGGCCATGGGCCTGCTCAGCGCGCGGCTGGTCGACACGGGTGCCTACGTCGCCGGCGACAAGTTCACCCTGGCCGACATCGTGCTGGGCCTGTCGGTCCATCGCTGGCTATTCAGCCCGATCGAGCGCGAGGACTGGCCTACCCTCACCGCCTATTACGAGCGTCTGCGGCAGCGGCCGGCTTTCCAGAAATGGGCTGACCCGCAGGTTCCGTGACGATCGGCTCCGAGCCTTCCTTGGGCAGGCTGGAGATCGGCACGCCGGGCAGCAGCGGCTCGCCCGTCCATTCCCAATGCCAGGGCTCGTAGGCGTAGTTGACGAAGCCGAAGCGCGGCGCGTTCACCACCATCCAGCGATAGAGCGGCGAGCGCGACATCACCAGGCGATTGGCGTCGGCCGAGCTGTCGGGTCCAAAACCCGGCGAGCTGTCGATGACCACGTCCATGGCCAGGCCCGTGCGGTGCGCCGAGCAGATGGTGCGCGTCAGGCCCTGGCAGTTGTTGTCCCGCGCGCAACGCTGGGCGTCGGCGTCCGGGGCGCGGAAGCCGGAGAAGATGGTCAGGGTCTCTGGCCTTGTCAGGACGCCCGCTTCCTTCGCCGCCGCGACCATCCGGTGGTAGCTCTCCAGCGCGCCGGGCCGCAGCAGGATCGTCTTGCCGCCGTAGCTTTCGCGGGCCTCGGCCTGAGCCAGATCGGCCAGCGCCGGCGCGCCGGGGCACATGCCGTCGCGGTTCACCCGCACGAACGGCCGGGCCAGGTGCCAGCCGGTCAGCATGGTCTGGAACGTCGCCTGCGAGAGCACGCCGCTCTGCTGCACGCCATGCGTCCCCTGCCAGCGCGCCAGGGCCGAGGCGAAGCCGTCGGTGTCGGGCGCGCAGGTGGTGCCGATCTCGGCGGCGATGCGGGGGGCGTAGATTTCCCAGCCGATCTCAAGCCTGCCGAACGGTTGCCAAGGCAGCGTGGCCAGGGTGAAGGCGTTGGCGGCGGCGGCGCCCAGCGGCGCGCCGGTCCCCTCGCACGCCTCGGGCGGACCGCCGACCAGCGGGGCCGACGGCGGATCGACCGAAGGGATGTGCTGAGGCGGCGCGGCGGCCAGCGTCCCGGGTGCGACCGGGATCTTAGGCTCCCCGCTGACGGGCCAGGTCACCCACAGCCAGAAGACGCCGATCGCCAACAGCAGGACGCCAAAGACCCAGAGCAGACCTCGCAACACTCTCAAGACAGCCCTCGCCTCCGGTGGAACTTCGCCATGGCTCAAGGCTTGAGACCAGGGAGTCGTTCCGCTGGAGCAAGCATGACCGTTCGTTTCGCCCTACTCGCCGTCCTGGCGCTGGCCGCTTGTGACGACAAGCCGCCGGCCAAACCCGTCCCCGCGAAAACGGTCCAGAAGTCCGCCCCCGCCCAGCCTCCGGTGGTCGCCGCGCCTCCGGCCGTGGCGGCAGGCTCGCCGCTGGCCCAGACGATCAACGCCGCCGCCTTCGATGCCACCGCGACCGATCCCGAGGCGCATCGCAACCTGCTGATCCGGGTGCAGACCCTGCTGGATCGCGCCCACTTCTCGCCCGGGGTCATCGACGGCCGCGACGGCACGAACCTGACCCTGGCCATCAAGGCCTTCCAGGCCTCGCGTAACCAGACGGCGGACGGCCAGATCACCCAGGCCCTGGTCGAGACCCTCACCGCCGGCGACAGCGGGCCGGTGCTGGTCGACTACACGATCACCGCGCAGGACGAGGCCGGCCCGTTCTCGCCACCGATCCCCAAGGACGACTACGAGGCGATGGCCAAGCTGCCGGCGCTGGACTACGTGACGCCGCTCGAGATGCTGGCCGAGCGCTTCCACATGGACGAGGCGCTGCTGCAGGCCCTGAACCCCGGCGTCGACTTTGGCGCGGCGGGGACGACGATCGTGGTGACGGCCGCCGGCGCCGACACCTTGGATCGCAAGGTCGACCGCATCGAGATCGACAAGGCGCTGGGCCAGGTCCGCGCCTTCGACAAGGACGGGACCGAGCTCGCCGTCTATCCGGCCACGGTCGGCAGCACCGAGCGCCCCGCCCCCTCCGGCGAGTGGGCCGTGCGGACGCTGGCGCCGAAGCCGACCTACACCTATGACCCGTCGCGCCTGACCTTCGGCAAGCCCAAGGCCAAGCTGACCATCAAGGCCGGGCCCAACAACCCGGTCGGCTCGACCTGGATCGACCTGACCAAGGACACCTACGGCATCCACGGCACCCCCGATCCCAAGCTGGTCAACAAGCGCGCCTCGCACGGCTGCGTGCGGCTGACCAACTGGGACGCGGCCGAGCTGGGCTCGGCCGTGAACAAGGGCGCCAAGGTGATCTTCATGGGCGCGGAGGCGCGTAGTTCGTAGGTCCTTCCCCGCACCAATTCTTGTCATCCCGGAAAGCGCGCAGCGCTTGTCCGGGACCCAGGGGGTGCGTGAACTCTGTGCCGGCCGCCCCTGGGTCCCGGACAGCCTCTACGAGGCTTCCGGGATGACAAAAGGTTGGATTACTTCGGCTTACGGAACTTCAGGATGAACTGATCGGTCTTCCCGCGGATGCTGGGATCGAACACGCTCACCGTATGCGTATCGGCCTTGTCGGCCAGCAGCGGGCTCTCGGCTTCCAGCTTGAAGCCGGCGGCCTCGACCTCGGTCTTCACCTGGGCGATGTCGATGCGGTGCAGAGCGTCCGGGGCCGTCGTCGCGCCGGCGAGAGCGGCGTGGTCGATGACCAGGAAGATACCGCCCGGCTTCAGCGACTTGAAGATCTCGGCATTGGCCTTGGCGGCGGTGTCGACCGGGAACGGCTTCAGGTGCTGGTCGTGGTAGTTCTGGACGGTGATCACAACGTCGGCGCCGTTCGGCAGGTCCAGCGCCGTCATCGGGCCGTTCAGCGGCTTGACGTTCGGCAGCGCCGCCGCGACCGTCTTCTGGTCCTCGCCATACTGCGCCTTGAACTTGATGAACTCGGCCGGCTGGAAGGCATAGACCGTCCCCTTGGGACCGACGGCGGCCGACAGGATGCGGGTGAAGTAGCCGCCGCCCATCACGTAGTCGATGACCGTTTCGCCCGGCTTCACGCCGGCCAGGGCCAGGACCTCGCCCGGATGGCGGGCGGCGTCACGGGCCGTGTCGGCGGCGGGCCGCGACGGGTCGGCCAGGGCCTTGGTGATGTTGGCGGGAACCTCGGCGAACGCCGCCCCACCGACGCTCAGGGCCAGAACGGCGAGTACCGAAACCAAGTGCTTGCGGGCCATGGGCGCGCCTCCCTCGTTGTTTAAGTCGAACCTAGCAGCGCAGTTAGGGATGGCGAACGACGTTATCGCGACCTTTCAGCCAGCTTTCGTCGAAACCGGCTCTAGGCACGACCAAGCCGGCCGGACATGATCAGCGGTAACAAACAAGATGGGCCTCATGGGCCTTATGGGGGAGGCTCGGATGAAGTGGATCCTGCGTGGGGTCGGCGCGCTGCTGGCGCTGGTGGTGCTGGCGGCCGTGACGCTGATCGTCATTGATCACGCCAGCCTGCCCAAGGCCCCTGCCCGCCAGGCCTTGCTCGACAAGGCCAAAGCCTATGACGTCCGTATCCGCCGCGATGACTGGGGCGTGCCGCACGTGCTGGGCAAGACCGACGCCGACGCCGCCTTCGGCCTGGGCTTCGCCCAGAGCGAGGACGACTTCGCCACCTTGCAGGACGTGGTGCTGGCCACGCGCGGCGTGCTGGCCCGCGACAAGGGCAAGGCCGCCGCGCCGACAGACTATGTCGCCGCCCTGCTCGACGTCTGGCCGACCACCGACGCCCACTACGACCAGCTGCCCGCCGACCTGCGCAAGGTCATGGAGGCCTATGCCGACGGGGTCAGCGTCTATGCCGCCAAGCATCCGGAGAAGGTCAAGCCGGGCCTGCTGCCGCTGACCGGCCACGACATCGAGGCCGGCTTCATCTTCAAGCAGCCGTTCTTCTACGGCCTGGACGGCGAGCTGAAGCACCTGACCTCGCCGGGCGCCCCGCCCCCGCCGGCCAAGGGCTCGAACGGCCTGGCCACCGCGCCCTCGCGCAGCGCCGACGGGGCCACGCGCCTGCTGGTCAATTCGCACCAGCCCTATACAGGCCCGGTCGCCTGGTACGAGGCGGTGGTCGAAAGCGGCCAGGGCTGGCACGTGGCCGGCGGCTTCTTCCCCGGCGCGCCGTTCATGCTGCACGGCCACAACGCCGACCTGGGCTGGGCCAACACGGTGTCCAAGCCCGACCTGGTGGACATCTACCGCCTGACCATCAACCCGGCGAACAAGAACCAGTACAAGCTGGACGGCCAGTGGAAGGACTTCGACAAGCGCTACGTCACCCTGCGCGTGAAGCTCGTCGGCCCCATCGTCCTGCCGGTGAAGAAGGCCGTGCTGCGCTCGGTGCACGGGCCGGTGCTGGAGACCGATCACGGCGTCTTCGCCATCCGCTACGCCGGCATGGGCGAGTGGCGCCAGCCGTTGCAGTACTGGCGGCTGAACAAGGCCAGGACCGTCGAGGAATGGCGCGCGGCCATCGCCACGAACGCCATCCCCAGCCTGAACTACATCTATGCCGACAAGGCCGGGAACATCGGCTTCGTGCACAACGGCCAGTACCCGAACCGCACCGTCCAGGCCGACTGGAAGGGCGTCCTGCCCGGCGACCGCTCGGACCTGGTCTGGCACGGCTATCGTCCCGTCGATCAGATCCCGCAGCTGTGGAATCCGAAGTCGGGCCTGGTGTTCAACTCCAACAACACACCCTTCCGCGCCAGCGAGGACGCCGACAATCTCAAGCCCGAGGCCTTCCCCGCCTCGATGGGCCTGCAGACCAACATGACCAACCGCGCCTGGCGGGCGCTGGAGACCTTCGGGACCGACCACGCGATCACCGACGCCAGCTTCCGGGCCCACAAGTTCGACATCACCTTCAGCGACCGCTCGTCGGTGATGGAGATGGTCCGTGAGGTCACGGCGATCGATCCCAAGGGCGACGCCGATCTGGCCAAGGCCCAGGCCATCCTGCGCGCCTGGGACAAGCGGGCCGACGTTCATAATCGCGGCGCGGCCCTGGCGGCGCTGATGACCCAGCCGATCCTGTTCGCCCGCTCCAACGGCGATCCGGCCCCGACGCCGATCGACAGCCTGAAGACGGCGATCACCCAGCTGAAGACCCACTTCGGCCGCTTGGATCCCGAGTGGGGCGAGGTCAACCGCATCCGGCGCGGGACCGTGAACCTGCCGATCGACGGCGCGGCAGACACCTATCGCTCGGTGTGGGGCAAGCCCGAGAAGGACGGCACCACCACGGCCGACGGCGGCGACACCTTCATCATGTTCGTCACCTGGGACAAAGCCGGCCAGCTCCACTCCGAGAGCATCCACCAGTTCGGCTCGGCGACCCTGGACGCCCAGTCGCCCCACTATGCCGACCAGACCCCGCTGTTCGTGGCCATGAAGACCAAGCCCGTGTGGTTCACCGAGGCGCAGCTGAAACCACACGTCAAGGTCGACTACCGCCCGATCGATCGTTAACTTTCAGAGCTAGACCGTTCAGGCGCCGTTCAGTTGGAGGACGGCTAGCTCGGCTTCTCACGACGAAGCCTTCTTTGGTGGGGAAACCAAATGCGAAAGACCCTTGGCCTGATGGCCTTTTCCGCTGTCGCCGCTCTGGCCGGCGCGGCCTCGGCCCAGGCGCCGAACTGGAACGGCGCTTATCAGGAGCCGCCGCGCGGCTCGTACCTGCAGTCGTGCCGTGAGATCACGACCTTCAACGGCGAGGTCCACGCCCGCTGCAAGACCAGCCGTGGCGGTTGGGCCTGGGTCAGCGCCTATCTGCGCGACTGCAACAGCCAGGGCATGGCCAATGGCGACGGCAAGCTGATCTGCCAGAGCCTGGCCGGCAACGGCAACGGCGGCTGGAACAACGGCAACTGGAACGGCGGCGGCGGTTGGAACAACGGCGGCGGCAACGGTGGCGGCGGCTGGAACAACGGTGGCGGCGGTCGTCCGGGTGGTGGTGGCGGCGGCCGTGACGGCGTCGTGCTGTTCGAGGACCCGCAATATCAAGGCCGCTCGTTCGAGGTGAACGGCGACATGCCCGACCTGGGCGCCGTGAAGTTCAACGACCGCGCCTCGTCGATCCAGATCGGTCGCACCGGCGGTCGCTGGGAAATCTGCGAGCACGCCAACTATCAAGGCCGCTGCAGCCGTCTGGACGCCGATCAGGCCGTCCTGCCCCGTGAATGGAACGACGCGATCAGCTCGATCCGTCGCGTCCGCTAGGAGGTCATCAGCATGCGCAAGACCGCTTTCCTGATCGCTTGCGGGGCCATTGCCCTGGTGGCCACCGGCGCCGTCGCCCAGGACCGCTACCAAGGCCGTGACGACCGCTATGATCGCCGAGACGACCGTCGCGACGATCGCCGTGATGACCGGCGCGGCGACCGCTGGGGTCCCGGCGGCGAGGTCGTGCTGTTCGAGCATGACGGTTATCGCGGCGAGGCCCGTCCGCTGCGCGGCGACACGCCGGACCTGACGCGCCTGGGCTTCAACGACCGCGTCTCGTCGATGCGCATCTCGCGCGGGTCGTGGGAGTTCTGCGAGCACGCCTACTATCAGGGCAAGTGCTGGCGCTACGACTACGATACGCCCAGCCTGCCCAAGAAGCAGAACGACCGCTTCAGCTCGGTCCGCCGGGTTCGCTAATCCTTAAGCCGCGCCGGGCTCTTGAAGCTCGGCGCGGCCCATGGCTAAGGTCCCGCCGCCTTTTTACTGGTGGAGTTCACCCCATGCGCAAGATCATCGTCCTCGCCGCCGCGGCGGCCGCCCTGCTGGTCTCGGCCTGCAACACCATCGAAGGCGCGGGCCGCGACGTCTCGTCGGCCGGCAAGGCCGTTGCCGGCGCCGCCCGCGACGCCAAGCACTAGCCCCTTCTTACGCGTCTTCCTCGCGCGAGGTCTCCGCGCCGATCGTCCGCTTCTCATGCGGGGCGACGGCGCTGTCCGGCGCGTGACGGACGGCGTGCTCGGCCTTGGAGGCGCCGGCGCCCTTGTGCGGCGGCGTTTCCGGGCCGGGATCGGGCTGAACAGGGCGTTCTGGCGTCATGGCGGGCCTCTTCTGCAATTCAGACGATCAACGCTGGCCTTCCGCAACTGTTCCAAAGACCTCCGATCAAGGATTCAAGGTCCCGGAACGCGGTTTTTGAAACAACGCCCATTAACCAGGTCCAGTCTTGCGACCTTCCTGGATATCGTTTGCATCGCCTATTCGAGCTCAATTCCAGAACACACTGCGTTCTACTGACCGCAAAAATCTACAAGACCTTATGACAGGCTCGGACATAACGTCGCCGTGCGTCAGCTGGTCGCCCTTTTCCAGTCCCACTCGAAAGCGCATATGAGCGGCATGTCAGAGTTCCAGCCCTCCGCTTCGCCCATGCTCGCCGGTCTCACCCGTGGTCTGAAGCACCGCTGCCCCAACTGCGGCGAAGGCCACCTGTACCGCAGCTACCTGAAGGTGGAGCCGGTCTGCGAAGCGTGCGGCCACGAGCTGGCCAGCTATCCGGCCGACGACGGCCCGGCCTATTTCACCATCCTGCTGGTCGGCCACTTCATCGTCGCGCCGCTGCTGTTCTTCCCGTGGATCTGGGAAGCCTCGCCCTGGATCGTCGCGCCCCTGACCCTGGTCTCGGTGGCCGCCCTCACCTTGCTCCTGCTGCCGCGCGTCAAGGGCATGGTGATCGGGGCGCTGTGGGCCATCCGCCAGCGCAAGGCCGAGGACACCCTCGCCTAGGGTTCGGATTCCGTCCGATTTACGGGAACCAAACTGCGCGGAACCGACAAGCGGCGCCGCGAATTCCGAAGTCCTGACCTAGCGTCGCCACGGTGGCCGACGCGGATTGGAGGGAACTTCGACCATGCTCGGCACGATCCTCATCATCATCCTGATCCTGGCCCTCATCGGCGCGCTGCCGACCTGGGGCCACAGCCGCTCGTGGGGCTATTTCCCCAGCGGCGGCCTGGGCCTGATCCTGATCATCCTCATCATCCTGGTGCTTCTGGGTCGAATTTAGTCGTCTTAAAGGGCCCGCGTCAGCCGTTCGGCTGACGCGGCGGTTGCCCTAGACCCACGTTCGCCTAATCTCCCCTCCCAAATGGGAGGGGACACCATCATGACGGCGACCGCCGAGCAGGCCAGCGTGCGTTTGTCGCCCGTGGCCCGCGCCAAGGCCATCCTGGGCGGCTCGGCCGGCAATCTGGTCGAGTGGTACGACTGGTTCGCCTACGCGGCCTTCACCCTCTATTTCGCCCCGGCCTTCTTCCCCAAGGGCGACCAGACCGTGCAGCTGCTGCAGGCGGCGGCGGTGTTCTTCCTGGGCTTCGTCGCGCGCCCGATCGGCGCCTGGCTGATGGGCATGTACGCCGACCACGCTGGCCGCCGCGCCGCCTTGTCGGCCTCGGTGGCTCTGATGTGCGGCGGCGCGCTGATCATCGCCGTCACCCCCGACTTCAAGACCATCGGCCTATGGGCCCCGGCCATCCTGCTGCTGGCCCGCGTGCTGCAAGGCCTGTCGGTCGGCGGCGAGTACGGCGCCAGCGCCACCTATATGAGCGAGATGGCCGGCAAGGCCCGGCGCGGCTTCTGGTCCAGCTTCCACTATGTGACCCTGATCGCCGGCCAGCTGATCGCCCTGGGCGTGCTGATCGTTCTGCAACGGACCCTGGGCGAAGCCGAGCTGAAGGCCTGGGGCTGGCGCGTGCCGTTCATCATCGGCGCGGTGCTGGCCGTGGTGGTGTTCTGGATCCGCCGAGGCCTGGAAGAGAGCATCGCCTTCAAGAAGCCCGCCCAGCGCGAGACCCTGTCGCGCGGCCAGGTGGGCAGCGCCGCCGTCCTCCTGGTGCTGACCGTGATCGCCGGCGTCATGGGCGTCACCACCGGTCCGCTGGCCAAGCCCGGCCAGTATCTGGGGGCGCTGTTCCTGGTGCTGTTCTTCGTGTCGCTGATCGTGCCGCTGGTGCGCCGCCACCCGCGCGAGAGCCTGCTGATCATGGGCCTGACGGCCGGCGGCTCGCTGACCTTCTATGTCTACACGACCTACATGCAGAAGTTCCTGGTCAACACGGCCGGCTTCAGCAAGGGCCAGGCCTCGGAGATCAGCGCGCTCAGCCTGATCGGCTTCATGCTGGCCCAGCCGCTGGCCGGCTGGCTGTCGGACAGGTTCGGCCGCAAGCCAATGCTGATCCTGGCCTTCGGCGGCGGGGCCCTGACCATCTGGCCGATCATGACCGGCATCAGCCACGCGACCTCGGTGACAAGCGCCCTGATGCTGATCCTGGCCGGCATGGCCTTCCAGTCCTGCTACACCTCGATCAGCGCCGTGGTGAAGGCCGAGATGTTCCCGGCCGAGGTCCGCGCCCTGGGCGTGGCCCTGCCCTACGCTCTGGCCAATGTGCTGTTCGGCGGCACCGCCGAGATGGTCGCTCTGGCCTTCAAGCACGAGAAGATGGAGAGCACCTTCTATCTCTATGTGGCGGCGGTGATGGCGGTCGGCCTCGTGTGCTCGGTCATCCTGAAGGACACCAGCAAGCACAGCCTGATCCACGAAGACTAAGCGCGGCAGCCGAAAGTGTGACGCGGTTTCGGCGCCCGCCGCGCGCCAAACAAAAATGATCAGCGTTTTCCGACTCTCCGTGTCCGTCTAGAGTTCCCCCATGTCGCCTGCCCAGCTCTTCGACCTCTTCGCCGTCACGGTCTTCGCGTTCTGCTGGCTGCTGTACGAGCCCATGCTCAAGCGCCTGGGCGAAGGCGGCGGCGTGCTGAACACCGACATGACCGTCATCCGCCGCCGATGGATGCAGGAGATGGCGGTGCGCGAGATCGCCCTGCTGGACGGCCAGCTGCTGGGCCACGCGATCAACTCGGCCAGCTTCTTCGCCTCGTCGAACCTGATCCTGATCGCCGCCGCGGCCGGGGTGCTCTTCGGCGGCGACAACGCCTGGAAGAGCGTCGAGGGCCTGGCCGTGCTGGCCAAGACCACGCCGGTGATGTTCCAGATCAAGCTCGGTTTGGTGCTGGTCGCCCTGGCCCGAGGCCTGCTCGACTTCATCTGGTCGATCCGCCAGATGAACTACTGCCTGGCCGCGATCGGCGCCGCGCCGATGTGGGCCCCGCCCGCCGTGCTGGCCGAATATGCCGAGGCCGCCGGCGGCATCCTTAACCCGGCCCTTTCGGCCTTCAACGCCGGCGTCCGCGCCTACTACTTCGCCCTGGCGGCCGCTGTCTGGCTGCTGGGCCCGATGCCGTTCCTGGCCGCCACCCTGGGGGCCATGACCCTGCTGCTCTGGCGTCAGCGCCGCAGCCGCGCCTCGATGGCCGTGCGCAAGGTCCGCCAGATCCTGGAGCGTCAGCCGGTCGTCCACGGCCCGCATCTGTACCGCCAAAGCGGCGCGCCGCCGGAAGACCGCATCTAGTCAGCTTGACTGGAGGAACGTCCGGCCCGGCTTGGCGTTTTTCGCCACGACGCCAAAAAACAGACCTCGGCCCGAAAAACAGACCCTGAATGCATAAGCCCCGCCGGAGAGTCGCTCTCCGACGGGGCTAATGGGAAGTCTTGTGGGTAGACCCGTTCTACATACCTTAACCGGCAATGCTTCGCAACCGTATTGCTACGAGAATCCGACATTTCGCTGTGATTTCGGGTTGCAACTTCCGCTATTGCAGAGCTTCGCCCAGATTCCCGCGGCCTAGCGCGCAATATCGAAGGCAACGCCCGACGCCGAGACAAAGGCGCCGCGCGATCTTCAATTCACAGAGTTCTCCGAAGAAGGATTGCCTACCCCAGCTCTAGTCCAGCGCGGAGCCTTAAACATTGCCTGTTCGACCGCACGTCCTGGAAGCGATCAAACTATATTTCCCAAATGCCGATTACGCGCAAATGGGCCTGTAGATTTGACGATCACTCTCCGGAGAGGCGAGGCGCTGCGTGACCTCTGGCGATAAAGCTGGCGCGGATCGCGCCAGCTATCGTCAAAAGTGTTCGAACTAGATGCCCAGCGCCGTCCAGATCGGCAGGGTCTTCTCGCCCCACGCTTCCGCCTGGGACGTCAGCTCCGTCAGGTTGTCATCGCCCTGGAGGGCGACGCCGTCCTTGAGGATGTTCTGGCCCTGCCCCTTGAGCACCGACCAGGCGAACCCGGCCCAGTCCGCAGCCGTCTTGCCGCCCGTCTGCTTGCTGAGCCAGAAGAGCTGGCTGAAGCGCGGCGCGGTGACGCCGCCGCCCGTGACCGGCGAGGCGAAGTAGGCGATGTCGCCCACCGACAGCGAGCGACGCGAGATCGCCTTGTTCAGCGCCAGGCAGCGCGCCTTGGCCTTGCTGTAGTCCTGACCGGGCGCCGCCGCCTGCACGACACCCAGGCCCAGCAGGATGTTCAAGGCCGAGTTCAGCTGAACGAACGGCACGCCCTTGCTGGCGAGATGGGTCTCCAACTCGAGGATCGTATGCGGCTTGTAGTCCAGCAGCAGCTCGTAGATCGGCTGGTAGATGTTATCGAGCAGGCCGGCCTCGCCCAGAACGCCACGCACCGTCTTGGGGAGATCGGCCTTGGCGGTCGTCAGGACGATGCGCTCTTCGCGCAGCGCCGCCACCTGCTCGTGACCGACCAGGGCGCGTACGCCGCGGATCCAGTAGTCGCGCCGGAACTGCTGGTTCACGCAGTAGTCGCGCACCGTTTCGCGCAAGGAGACGTCCGGAACGCTGCGCATGAACTCCGTCTGAGCCGGCGTCATGTTCAGTTCGTACAGATTGTCGAGCGTATGGGCCGAGCTGGCGAAGCCGACCTTGGCGTCGGTGAGCCAGTTCTCGATGTCGGCGAAGTACATCGGGTGCCAATCCCGGTTCATGTACTCGTGCGCCAGATACTGCCGGTCCTGGCCCTTGATCTGCTTCAGACGCTCGACGGCGCCGGGATTGGCCTTGGCGTAGATGGGCTCCAGCGCCAGGAACTGGTCGATGAAGCCCAGCGCCGCGTCGGTCTGACCGATGATCCCCTGGCCCGGAGCGCCCATCACGTCGGCATGGCGCTTCATCAGGTGGCGCAGCGGCGCGGAGGCCGACCAGCCCGGGAGGGTGTTGTAGGAAATGTAGAGCACGCCGCCCGGCCGCAGCTTGCGGCGGATGAAGTCGACCAGAATCCCGCGATTGCTGTCCGAGATCCAGGTCCAGATCCCGTGCAGGCCGATGAAGTCGAAATCCGGCAGGTCCTGGCGGCTGCAGAACTCCGAGAAGGCTTCGTCATACAGCTTGGCCTCGGCGCCCGAGAGGCGAACCATCTCGGAAGCAAAGGCCGCTTGTGAGGGGTTGAAATCGGTGCCGTACCAATTGATGCCCGGCTGGGCGGCGGCGTGGATCGAGACCGACAGCCCTTGGCCGAAGCCCAGCTCGCACGCGTTTTCGATCTTCGGCGCGTGGCGACCGACCATCAGCAACGGAAGGCGGCAACGCAGCGGGTTCAGTTCGCTGTAGTAGCCGAAGGTGTAGTTCACGTCCGTGACGTAGCCGGCATTCCACTCAGTCGACACAAGTCCCCCGCACTGCTGTTGGATGGTTCAATTAAATGCTGATTTTGACGCCCTGGCCGCTAGTCGCGGCCTTCCCCGTGGTCCACGAACGCCGGAACTCGTTATAGGTTCCTACCTGCATCGGATGTTGCAACACCCTTGTCGATGAAATCCAGTCTTCTTTCCCTCTGGCGACGCCTGCCAGCGCCCGTGCGTCGCGCGGCGCACCTGACGGCGAGCGCTCCACGGACGCTATACCTGTCGGCGAGAGACGCCATCGACGCCGCCGCTCTGGCTCGGGCGGAGCGCAGCGCGCAAGCACAGGCCCGGCGGCGGGCCCGGCGGCGCAACCTGCCACCGACCCTGCCGGTCACCGTCGTGGGCTTCCACGGGGCCGTGCATGGCCTGGGCGAAGGCGCCCGCATGCTGGCCAAGGGCCTTGCGGACGCCGGCTTGCCCGTGCGCGCCATCGACTTGTCAGCCGAGGTCGGCTTTCCGGTCGAACTGCCCGCCCTCTTCCCGCCGCCCGGCGAGAGCGAGCGCGGCGTGGTGATCTCGCACATCAACCCGCCCGAACTGCTGCGCTGGGCCCGCGACACCGGCGGCTATCCGCTCGAAGGCCGCCGCCACATCGGCTACTGGGCCTGGGAGCTGGAGGACGCCCCCGCCGACTGGGTTCCAGCCTTCGACCTGGTCGATGAGGTCTGGACGCCCTCGGCCTTCGCCGCCGACGCCATCCGCAAGATCGCCCCGGCCCGGGTGAAGGTCACCCCGGCCCCCTACCCGCTGTATCTGAACCCGCGCCCCGCGCCGGACCGCGCTCGCTTCGGCCTGCCGGACGACAAGGTCGTAGTGCTGATGGCCTTCGACCTGCGCTCGACGGCGCAGCGCAAGAACCCCTACGCCGCGCTGCGGGCCTTCCAGCAGGCCGAAGCCGGCGACGCGCTGCTGCTCTGCAAGATCGTGGGCGCGGACCTCTATCCGGAGACCTTCCAGGCCCTGCAGGACGACGTCGCCGCCGATCCGACGATCCGGCTGATGACCGAGACCCTGTCGGCCGACGACATGGCGCGCCTGACGGCCAGCAGCGACATCGTGCTGTCGTTGCACCGCTCGGAAGGCTACGGCCTGCTGCTGGCCGAGGCCATCTGGCTGGGCAAGCCGACCTTGGCGACCGGCTGGTCGTCAAACGTCGAGTTCATGGACCCCGCCTCTAGCCGGCTGGCCGACTACACGCTGATCCCGGTCGAAGGCGATGGCGCGATCTATCGCACCGGGCGCTGGGCCGACGCCGACGTCGCCGACGCCGCCGCCAAGCTTGCGCGGATGATCACCGACAAGGCCTGGCGCGCCGAACTGGCGGCGGCCACGGCCCGCAATGGCCACGTCTCGTTCGATCGCGACGCCTGGCTGGCGATGACCCGGGGGCTGTTGCCCCTGGCGTCTAACGCCTAGCCCTTCGGCGCGGTCCTGACCGGCGTGTCCTCGTTGAGCGCCGGCAGGTCGTTGATCGACTTCGGCGCCTCGACCTTGTCGGCGGAGATCGGCGCAGCCGGCAGATCGCTGGACGGCGGCCGGATCGGCGTGGTGTCGCCGGCCTTCGGCTTCTTCGGCTCCATCGGCAGGGCGATCCTGTCGAAGGTCTGGACGATCAGGTCCGTCGGCAGCATGCCCTTGTAACGGACCTTCTTGAAGTTCCGCTCGGGATCGTAGGGCTGGATGCCCGGCGCCAGATTGCCGACTTCCAGCGTGCCGACCTGGGCCAGCAACTGCACGCGGCCGACATATTCGTTGGCCCGGCCGCGCACGAAGCCGATCTGGGAGTTCTGCAGTTCAGCCTGGGCGTTCAGCACCTCGATGGTGCTGCGCAAGGCGAACCGCTCTTCTTCACGCACGCCGTAGAAGGCGATCGTGTTCGCCTTCATCTCGTCTTCCTGCGTGACCAGCGACTTGCGGGCCGCGACCAGATTGTCCCAGTACTGCGAGACGCTCAGCACCGTGCTGCGGCGGGCGTCGTCGATCAGCAACTTGTCGCGGTTGTTTTCCTCGATCGACTGGCGGACGGACGAGTTCAGCTGGCCGCTGGAAAACAGCGGCTGGGTCAGGGTGATGCCGGCCGACAGGGTGTCCTGGCGCGCGCCGAGTTTGCTTTGGTAGTTCGCGCTCGCGCCGTTGCGGTAGTCCGCCCGGGCGCTGACCGTGAACAGGCGTTGCGCCCGCGCCTCGGCCACGCCTTCGCGCGAGGCCTTTTCCGTATAGGCGGCGGCCAGCAGGGTCGGGCTGGACTGCTCGGCCTCGTTGAAGGCCTCATCCAGGCTGGTGGGCAGGCCGTCGATGTCCGGCTCCGGCTCCAGCGTGTCGGGCATATGCCCGATCAGCGAAGCATAGAAGGCCGCGCTGACGTTCAGTTGCGCCTGGGCGTTGGCCACCTGGGTGCCCGCGCTGGCCAGACGAGCCTTGGCCTGCTGGACATCGGTCAGGGTGACCTGGCGAACGCTGTACTTGTCTTCGGTGTCCTGAAGCTGCTTGCGCAGCCAGGCCTCGCCGCCCAGGCTGATACGCAGGACCTCGCGGTCGCGCCGCACCGAGATGTAGGCGTTCGTCACGCGGACCAGCAGGTCCATCTCGATCCGGCGCAGGTTCTCGCGCGCGCCCTTGATCTGGGCCTCGACGCCGGCCAGACGCGCGGCGTAGCGGCCGTTCGTGTAGAGCGCCTGGCTCAAGGACAGCTGGTTGGATTGCGTGGTGGCCTCGGCGCTGTCCTTCCGGACGACCTCCTTGATCCACCCATACGTCTCCGACACCGAGGCGCTGGCCTGCAGGCCATAGGCCGCGCGCGCCTGGGTGTAGTTCTCGTCCAGGGCGCGCATCGCGGCGCGCTGCGCCTGGATGTTGGGATTGCTGTTGTAGGCGGCGGTGATCGCGTCGGCCAAGGTCTCGGCGTGGGCGACGTTGGCGCGGCCGCTCACGGCCATGGCGATGGCCAGGGCAATGACGGACGAACGAACGGACAGGACTTTCGACAGCACTCGCGTTTCCTAGACTTGGGCGGAACCCAGCGTAACCCGGCCTTCAACCCAAAATTTGTGGCTTAATCAAGAAGACGGCGAACCGTCTCCTCCCATGTGACATTCTTATCGCGCCAGAGATCGCGCGCGGCGCTCCCCAGTGACTTAGCCCGAACCTTGTCCGCCGTCATGCGGTCCAACGCCTGGGCAAGAGCTTGCGGCGTCGGCTCGGCGACAGCGCCGGTGGCCTCGCTGACGATCTCCAGAAGACCGCCGGAGTCTGTGACGGTCAGCACAGCCTTGCCGGCGGCGAAGGCTTCCATCGTCACGTAGCCGACGCTGTCCTCGTCGAAGGGCAGGTAGGCGCAGGCCAGGGCGTCGTTGGCCCAGCGGGCGATGTCGGCGCGCGGGTGGAAGCCGAACCGCAAGGACACGCGGTCCTTCAGGTCCAGCTCCTCGACCAGCTTGGTCAGGCGGTCGGCATAGGCCTGGTTCTCCGGCGGACCGGCGATGACCAGGCGAAGGCCGTTCGGCAGCAGGGCCAGGGCCTCGATCAGCAGGTGCTGGCGCTTGCCCGCCGCCACTCGACCGCCGGCGAAGATGTAGTCGCCATAGTCGCCGCCGGTGAACAGCTCGCCGTCGTTCAGCGGCGGATACAGCACCTCGCTCGGCACGCCATTGAACTTGGCCAGGCGGTTCTGGGTGACCGGCGAGTTGCAGAAGATCTTGCGGCACTGGGCGAAGCAGGCGTTGTCGGCCTCGCGGATCGCGGCCTTCACCGCCCGGCCCGTGTCGTCGAAATCGAGGTGGCTCTGACCGGCCTCGGACAGGTCATAGGCCTGGCGGAACTGGTGCAGCAGCCACAGCACCTTGTCGTGGTGCGGGACCAGATAGGCCGGGAACTTCAGGCCGATGACGCGGTCGACATTATAGAGCCGCATGCCCTTGGAGATCAGCATCTCCTCGATCAGGCGCTCGGCGGGCTCCCAGGTGAAAGGGATGCGCACCAGCTCGGACTGCACGCCGGGCGTGGCGTTCAGTCGGCGGACCAGGTGGTCGGCCAGCTCCTCGGCCCCGCCGCGCTGGAACGGCGCCGCATTGTTGACGACGAGCACCTTCATGCGGTCAGCCGATCCACGACGGTGCTCCAGTCGATCTTCATCTCGGCCAAGCGGTTCAGCGACGCGGTTCCCATCGTCGCCACGGCCTGCTTGTCGGCGTGCAGGCGGTCGAACTGCTGGGCCAGGGCGCGGGGGTCCGGCTCGCTGATCAGGCCGTTGCGGCCGTGCTCGACCAGCTCCAGCACGCCGCCGCTGTCGGTTGTCGTGATGATCGGCTTGCGGGCATGGGCGCCTTCCAGCGACGGATAGCCGTAGCTGTCCTCGTCCTTGGGCAGGTAGGCGATGGCCAGAGCCTCTTTCAGCATCTGCGCCTTCTCGTCCTCGGTGATCCAGCGATCCTCGAGGATGACGCGGTCCTGGACGCCCAGGTCCTTGGTCATCTGCACCAGCTGGCGGCCGTACTCCGGACTGGAGGCCGTGCCGGCCAGACGCAGCTTCACGCCGGTCTTCACGTGCTGCATGGCCTCGATCATCAGGGCCTGGCGCTTGTGCGGCTCCAGGCGCGAGATGGCGACGATCTCGTCGCCATAGCCGGTGTGGTTGAAGCGCTCGGGCTGGTAGATCGGCGGATACAGCGGCGTGGAGTCCAGGCCGTTGAACTTCTTCAGGCGGTCGGCGACCACCTGCGAGTTGGTGAACACCGCCCGCGCTTCGCTGATCGCCTGGGTGTCGAGGGCCCGCAGGTTGTCGCGGATCGCCAGGTGGTTAGCGTCGTCGGGCATGCCGCGATAGGGCGTGTCCCACAGGTCGTAGAAGGTGCGGATGTGGTGGATGAACCACAGCACCTTGTTCGGATGGTCCACCACATAGGCCGGCGGCCTAAAGCAGATGACCCGGTCGCACCACTGGGTCAGGTCCATCAGCCGCCAGGCGGCGATCTGGTGCAGGATCTCGTTCGGATCGTCCGTAAACGGCAAATAGAACCGCTCGACCTCGTGGCCGGCCTCGACGAGCTTCTCCTCGAGCCACTCGACGATGAAGCGCGCCCCACCGTTGATGAACGGCACGATCGAGGACAGCAGGACGATGCGCATCGGCTAGACCAGCACCTGGTCCAGGGCGGCCACGACGCGGTCGATGTCCGCCTCGGTCAGGCCAGCATGGGTCGGCAGGTTCAGGCCATCGGCCCCGCAGGCCTCGGCCTGGACCAGGTCGCCGGTCGCCAGGTGGGCGTAGGGCGGCATGATGTGCATCGGGTGGAACACGGGACGGCTCTCGACGCCCAGGGCGTCCAGTTTCTGGATCACCTCGTCGCGCGAGATGGCCAGGCCCTCGCTCAGGCGCACGGTGTACATCCAGAACACGTGGCGGCCGGTGTCGGCCACGTACGGCTTGATCACCCGGTTACCCAGGCGCGCCAGCTTCTCCTCGTACCAGGCCACCACCTGCTCGCGGGCGGCCAGGTGGTGCTCGACCCGTTCCAGTTGGGCCAGGCCGATGGCGGCCTGGATGTTGGTCATGCGGTAGTTGAAGCCGACGACCGGGAACCAGTAGCGGCGGTTCGGATCCATGCCCTGGCTGCGATACAGCCGCATGGTCTTGGCCAGTTCGTCGTCGTTCGTCGTGATCATCCCGCCTTCGCCGGTGGTGATGATCTTGTTGCCGAAGAAGCTGAACGTCGCACAATCGCCCAGCGAGCCGGACATCTTGCCCTTGTAGGTCGCGCCCACGGCCTCGGCCGCGTCCTCGATGACCAGCAGGTTGTGCTTCCTGGCGAGCTCCAGGATCGGGTCCATGTCGGCGATCTGGCCGTACAGGTGGACCGGCATGATTACCTTGGTGCGCGGTGTGATCTTGGCCTCGATCGCGGCCGGATCGACATTGAAGGTGCGCGGATCGTTGTCGACCAACACCACCGTGCCGCCGCAATAGGTCACCGCGTTGCACGAGGCGATATAGGTCAGGCTGGGGATGATGACTTCATCGCCCGGACCGATGCCCATGGCCACCAGGGCCAGGTGCAGCGCCGTGGTGCCGTTGTTGCAGGTGATCGCGTGCTTGACGCCGCAATAGTCGGCGAAGGCCTTCTCGAAGTCGGTGATGAAGCGGCCGGCCGACGAGATCCACGTCGAGTCCATGCACTCCATGACGTAGTCGCGCTCGTTGCCGTCGAGGCTGGGGGCGGCGACGGAAATCCGCGGCAGGCTGGTCAAGAACGCTCTCCTTTGATCTGGGCCGGCACGCCGATGGCCACGACCGCGTCCGGCAGGTCACGCACCACGACGCCGCCGGCGCCGAGGATGGTGTCCGCCCCGATGCGCACGCCTGGGATCGCCCGCGCGCCGACGCCGAGGAAGGCCCGCTCGCCGACGGTCACGCCGCCGGCCAGGGCCGAGGCGGGTCCCACATGGCAGGCCGCGCCCAGGTCGCAGTCATGGTCGATAACCGCGCCCGTATTGATGATGGCCAGGTCGCCGATCCGGCTGTCGGCGTTGATCGCCACGCCAGCCATCACCGCCACGCCCTGCCCGATCCGCGCCGACGGCGAGATCACGGCCGAGGGATGGATGGCGTTGACCAGGGTGAAGCCCAGCGCGCGGGCCTTGTCCCCCAGCTTCTGGCGCAGGCGGTTGGAACCCAGCGCCACGAACAGTTCGGAGAACCCCTGCTCTCGCAGCTCCGCCAGCTTCAAGTCGTCGCCGACCACGGGAACGCCCAGCACCTCGCGCGGCGTCGGATCGGCGTCGACGATCACCGCCACGGTCTTGCCGCAAGCGCGCAGGCTTTCGATGACCACCTTGGCGTGGCCGCCGCCGCCGATGATGACGACGCCGGCGCTCATCAGTTCCGCGAACGCCGAGCGATGTCGGCCTCGACCATCTCGGCGATCAGGTCCTGCATGGAGATCTTGGGCTCCCAGCCCAATTTCTCCTTGGCCTTGGTCGGGTCGCCCAGCAGCAGGTCGACTTCGGCGGGGCGCAGGAACTTCGGATTGATGGTGATGTGGTCCTGGTAGTTCAGGCCTACGGTCGAGAAGGCCACGTCGCACATCTCGCGGACGGTCCAGGTCTTGCCGGTGGCGACCACGTAGTCGTCAGGGGTCTCCTGCTGCAGCATCAGCCACATGGCCTCGACATAGTCCTGGGCGTGGCCCCAGTCGCGCTTGGCGTCCAGGTTGCCCAGGTCGACGGTCTTCTGCTGGCCCAGCTTGATGGCCGCCACGGCGTCGGTGACCTTGCGGGTCACGAACTCGATGCCGCGCAGCGGGCTCTCGTGGTTGAACAGGATGCCGGCCGAGGCGTGCAGGCCGAAGCTCTCGCGGTAGTTCACCGTCATCCAGTGGGCGTACATCTTGGCCACGGCGTACGGCGAGCGCGGATAGAACGGGGTCTTCTCCGACTGCACCGGATGCTGCACCAGGCCGTACATCTCGGACGACGAGGCCTGGTAGAAGCGCGACTGGGGCGATTCCAGGCGCACGGCTTCCAGCATGTTGGTGGTGCCGATGCCGGTGACCTGACCCGTCAGGTTCGGCTGGTCCCACGAGGCGCCCACGAAGCTCTGGGCGGCCAGGTTGTAGACCTCGTCGGGCTGCAGGCGGCGCATCAGGCGCGACAGGCCGCCGGTGTCCAGCAGGTCGCCCAGCTCCAGCTGCACGTCGTCATAGACGCCGATCCAGCGCAGGCGGTCGCCGATCACGTCTGCCGAGGCCGAGCGGCGCAGCATGCCGTGGACGGTGTAGCCCTTCTCCAGGAGAAGTTTGGCGAGATACGCCCCGTCCTGGCCGGTGATGCCGGTGATCAAAGCCGTCTTCGCCACTATCGACTCCAGTAAGAATGAAGGTGTCTGACTACACTATTGGAGGCGATTGGAAAGCGGCGGCGATGACATTTCGGCCATCACGCACCGCTTTCCGAAAAGCGTGGGAAATCAGGCTGTTGAAATCCCGCCCCTACTCCTCGCGCATGGTGGTGCGCAGGGTGTCGCGCAGCGGCGAGAACAGATACTGCAGCACGGTCCGCTCGCCGGTCGGCACGACCACCTGGGCCGGCATGCCGGCGGTGACCTTAGTGCGGAACTCCTTGGGCAGTTGCTTGACGTCGACCCGCACGATGCCGAGGAAGTACACCGTCTTGCCTTCCGGATCGCTCAGGCGGTCGCGCGAGATCGACTCGATCTTGCCGTTCAGGATCGGGATCTTCCGCGAGTGGAAGGCCGGCAGGCGAACTTCGGTGACCATGCCCGCGTGGACATTGTCGACGTCGGTCGGCGCGAAGTGCGCCTGGATCACGAAAGCCTCGTCGTCGGGCGCGATGTCGACCATCGGCTCGGCGGGACGAACGACCGCGCCTTCGGTGAAGAAGCGCAGGTTCTGGGCCGTGCCGCTGACCGGCGAGACGACGTTGATCCGGCGCTGGGCGTCCGAAGCCACCACTTCACGCTCGGTCACTTCCGCCAGCTTCACGCGGGTTTCGCTGATGCTCTGGCTGACTTCCTGGAAGAACTGCTGCTTGATCTGGCGGATCTTGAGCTGGGTTTCGCCCATGCCCTGGGTGGCCTTGGCGCGGTCGGCGGCCAGACGGCCGATCGAGCCCGACAGCGAGGCCTGCTCGCGCTCCAGCGCCAGCAGGCGCGGACGCGGCACCAGGCCCTTGTCGTAGATCTTGCGCAGATCACCCAGTTCGTCCTCGATGAAGCCGAGTTGCTCCTTCAGGCCCTGGGTCTGGCGGTCGATGCCGCTGATCTCGCTCTGATACTGATCGCGCTGGGCGTTCATCAGGTCGACCTGACCCGAGATCGTCTGACGACGCTCGATGAACTGGGCCTGCTCGTCGGAGATGGCGCGGGCGACCATCGGATCGGCGCGCTGGCTGAGCAGGTCGGCCGGGAAGTTGATCGACGCGCTCTGGTCGCGCTCGGCGGTCAGGCGGGCCTCCATGGCCTTCAGGGCCACGTACTGGTTCTTGGTGATGCCGGCCGCGGCGTTGGCCTGGGTCGGGTCCAGTTCGAACAGGATCTGTCCGGCCTTCACCTTCTCGCCTTCGCGCACGAGGATCTTGCGGAGCATGCCGCCTTCCAGGTGCTGGATGGTCTTGCGGTTGCCCTCGGCCGAGATCACACCGTTGGCGATCACGGCGCTGTCCAGCGGCGCGAACGCCGCCCAGCCGAGAAGGCCGACGAAGGTGAAGGCGATGACCGCATAGCCGAGGCGGGCCACGGTTTTGAAATTGTCCGTCGGACGCTGGATCTTGGGGGGCTTCATTCTGTTTTCAGCCTATGGGCGCGCCAAGAGGCGGCCACTGGATAAAGGGTGCGAGCGGACGTGATCAGTTGGCGCGGACGGGCGCCGGCGCGCTCGGCGGCTGCGGCGCCGCCGCTCCCGTCAGCTTCGCAAGCATAACGTCGCGAGGACCGAAATCGGCGACCACACCTTGATTGATGACCATGATGTAGTCGGCCTGACCCAGCAGGTTCAGTTTGTGCGTGGCGAAGATCACCGTGCGCTTGGCGGCCTTCAGCTGGTTCATGGCCTCCATCAGGGCGACCTCGCCCGTCTGGTCCAGGCTGGCGTTCGGCTCGTCCAGGACCAGCAGCGCCGGCAGGCGGAACACCGCGCGGGCCAGCGCCAGGCGCTGGCGTTGACCGCCCGACAGCGAAGCGCCGCCCTCGCCGATCGGCGTGTCGTAGCCCATCGGCAGGGCCTGGATCATGTCGTGCACGCCGGCCAGGGTGGCCGCGTCGATGACTTCCTGCGACTCGTACTCGGTGAAGCGGGCGATGTTCTGGGCGACGGTGCCCGAGAACAGCTCGATGTCCTGCGGCAGGTAGCCGATGTGACGGCCCAGCTTCTCGGGATCCCACTGCTTGATGTCATAGCCGTCCAGACGGATCACGCCCGCCGCGCACGGCCAGACGCCGACGATGCCGCGCAACAGCGAGGACTTGCCGGCGGCGCTGGGGCCGACGATCGCCACGGCCGTGCCGGCGTCGATACGGAAGCTGGCCTGACGCATGGTCGGCAGTTGCGCGCCGGGCGGCATGATCGAGGCGGCCTCGGCCGACAGCACGCCGCGCGGATCGGGCAGCGGCATGTGGTCCTCGTCGTTCTTGCCTTCGCGCAGCATGCCTTGCAGGCGGTCCCAGGAGCCGCGCGCGCCCAGCAGGTTCTTCCATTGACCCACGGCGCCCTCGATCGGGGCCAGGGCGCGACCGACCAGGATCGAGCCGGCGATCATCGAGCCGGCCGAGATCTTGCCCTGGATGGCCAGATAGGCGCCGCCGCCGAGGATCAGGGTCTGCACGACCTGACGGAACACCTTGATGCCCGACATCACCGCGCCGCCGGAGTCGCTGGCGGCGGCCTGCCAGGCCACCTGCTCGTCGCGGCGCCCGCGCCAGCGCGCCTGCAGGCCGCCCCACATGCCCATGGCCTTCATGACCTCGGCGTTGCGGAGGGTCGAGTTGGCGTCGTTCTGGGCGGCGATCGAGGCCATGGTGGCCATCTGGATCGGGTTCTTGGTGCTGCGGTCGTTCATCACGGCCAGGCCGAAGATGATGAAGCAGCTGATGACGGCCAGCACGCCGAAATACCAGTGCAGCATGAACGAGACGATGACGAAGACCGGCGTCCAGGGCGCGTCGCAGAAGGCGATCAGGCCGCCCGTCATGAACTCGCGGACCTGGTCCATGTCGCGGAACGCCTGGCCGCCCATGCCCTTGCGGGTCAGGGTCGATTCCAGCACCGCCTTGAAGATCGGATCGCGGGCGACGTTGTCGAACTTGAGCCCGCCGCGGACCAGCACCTGGGTGCGCAGGGCTTCGAGCACGCCGTACACGACAAACAGGAAGATGCAGAGCAGCGTCAGCACAACCAGCGTCGCCACGTTGCGGCTGGACAGCACGCGGTCATAGACCTGCAGCATGTACAGCGGGCTGACCAGGGCCAGGATGTTGATGAAGAAGCTGAACACCATGGCGGTGATCACCGCCGGCTTCATCATCTCGACCGCGCGATCGAGGATGGTGGGCTTCGCGGTGCTAGTGCGGGTGAAGATCATGTCGAGCCTTCAAGACGCCGCGCCAGGAGGGCGGGCCGTATACAGTAACAACTTAGGTTGGCTCTCGACCACGAAATTGTGGCCGAAAAGGAGCACGCCCCCGTTGCGCTAGACCATAGGGTCGCGCGCGATGCAAGCGGGACACCATTCCAAAGAAAAACGCCGCCCCAGCGAACTGGAGCGGCGTCAATCCAATCCCTAGATCTGGCCGCGCCGAAGCGCGATCAGTTCCGTGAGATTTATTAGACCAGCGTCAGGGTCGGCGTAGCGCCGGCCGCGAAGGTCGCGTGGCCAGCCGACAGATCGAGAGCGCCCGTGAGCTTCACGATCAGATCGGTAGCGGCAACGGCGCCGGCGGTGTTGTCTTCCAGGATGTAGGTGTTGGTGCCGTAGACGAACCACACGATAGCAGCGTCGGTGCCGACGGTGCCCGCGTTGAACGTTTCAGCAGCCGTGTTGGCCAGGGCCAGGGCCGAGGCGAAGTCCGTGGCGGTCGACACGTCGACAGCACCGGCCTTGAACGTCTCGTTGCCCTTGTTGGCGAACACGATGTTGTCGCCGCTGTTGACGAAGTCGTTGATCGTCACGGTCGAGGTAGCGCCCACCGACAGGTGCACGTCGAACGTGTCCTTGCCAGCGCCGCCCGTCAGCGTGTAGCTGCCAGCGCCGCTGCCGGTCGTGATCACGTCGTTGCCAGCGCCCGCGTCGACCACGAAGGTCTTGGCGTTGCTCAGGGTGATCGTGTCAGCGCCAGCGCCGGTCTTGATCGTCAGACCAGCCGAAGCCAGGTTCAGGGTGCCAGCGCCGGTCGTGTCGACCGTGGTCTTGCCGGTCGCCGCCGAAGCGTCGATCAGGCTGACGCCGTTGCCGGTGCCGGTGGCGCCGACGACGCCAGCGAACTTCAGGACGGTGTCCTGAGCGCCCGTGATGGCGACGGTGCGCAGGTTGGCGTCGGTGATGGCGATCGTGTTCTTGGCGTAACCCGAGGCCGAACCCGAGTTGATCGTCAGAGCTTCGATCGTGTCGATGGTCAGCGTACCAGCGTCGATCGAGGTCGGGGTCGTGGTCGAGCTACCGGCGGCCGCGAAGGTCACCGCATAAGCGTCGGCGGTGCCCGAAGTGCCCGTGAAGCCCAGGGTGTTGGCCGAACCGGCGCTGTCGGCCGAAACCGTCAGACCTTGAGCAGCCGTCACGCCCGAGTACGAGCCGCTGGCGGCGCCGAACAGTTCCAGACCCGTCAGCGTCGAACCGGTGAGCAGCGACAGGTCGAAGCCAGCGCTGTTCAGGCCGAGGATTTCGAAGTTCTTGAACTGAGCGGCGTTACCGACGTTCACCAGGGCCGAGGCCAGGGTGTCGGTGCCGTCGCCACCGTCAACGACCGTAACCTTGGTCGAGGTGCTGGCGGCGATGACCGTGGTGCCCAGCAGCTTGTCGTTGCCGGCGCCCAGGTTGACAGTCGAACCAGCAGCCAGGGCGGCGCCCAGGGTGACGGTGTCGTTGCCAGCGCCCGAGTTCACGGTGGCGGCGCCAGTGGCGGTCAGCGTGAACTTGTCGTTGCCCGAACCGGTGGCGACCGAAACGATGCCGGTAGCCAGGCCCGTCAGGGTGGTGTTGCCCGTGGCGGTCGCGCCGTTGAAGGCGGTGGCGGCCGTGGCGTTGGTCAGGGTCAGGTTCAGCGAAGCCGAACCAGCAGCGCCGATCGTCGTAGCGGTCGACGAGGTGACGGCGACCTTGGCCGAGGCCGTGGCATTGACGGTCACCGAGTTGGCGGTGTTGTCGATGATGGTCGTCGTGTAGCTGGTGGTGCCGTCGCTGGTGCCGCTGGCCGAGACCGTCAGGTCGTGGCCGCCCGTGGCGCCGTTGTTCACGGTGACGTTTTGGTCAGCCGAGGTGGTGCCGCCGACGGTGACCGAGGTCACGCCCTTGCCGTAGATGGTGGCCGCGGCGTTGACCGACTTCAGGCTGACCGAGGTCAGGCTGTTGTTGTCGCCGTTGGTGACGCCGCCGTCGCTGCTGTTGTCGATGGTGACGATGCCGCCGCCGGTGACGCTAGCCGAGGTCAGAGCCGCACCGACAACCGTCGAGGTGCCAGCGCCAGCGTTGGTGATCGTGACGGCGGTGCCGCCCTTAACCGAAACGTTGCCAGCAGCTTGCGTGACCGAAGCGGCCGTGGTGTCAGCCACGGTCAGAGCGCCAACGCCCGTGCCGTCGCCGGTCGAGGTCAGGTTGACCTTGGTCAGGCCGGTCCAGCTCTTGGTGTTCAGAGCGGCGAAGTTACCGGTCGTGGTCAGGTTGACGGTTTCGACGTTCTTGATCGTGGCCGTGGCCGGGATCGTGTACGCGGCGTTGGCGGCCGTGATGGCGTCAACCAGCGTGAAGGTGTCGTCGCCGGCGCCGCCGTCGATGCTGTCCAGAGCGGTCAGCAGAGCGGTGGTCGTGCCGTTTTGCAGCGCGGTGATCGTGTCGTTGCCGGTGGTGCCGACGACGCCGTCGATGCCGGTGGTCAGGGCGATGGTGTTGCCGCCGACCGGAGCGTTCGGGTACGCCGTGATGATGTTGACGCCGGCCGAGTTGTCGGTCGACAGCGTGCCGTCCGACAGGTCAGCGATCAGGGCGGCGGTCGACTTGGCGTAACCGCCAATGCCCGTCACCGTAGCGGCGTTCAGGATTTCACCGATCAGGGCGGCCTTGACGGCCAGGTCGATGTCGGCAGCGGCGGTCAGGCCGGTGTTGGCCTTCACGAAGGCCGTCAGGTAGGCGATGTTTTCAGCGCGGCTGAAGAACGCGACCGAAGCAGCCACGTCAACGCCAGCGGCGGTGGCGGCGGCGTTGCCGATGATCTTGTCATAGGCGCTGGCGACGGTCTGGGCGTACGAAACCGTGCCGTACGAAGCGGCGAAAGCGGCGGCGCCTTCACCCGAGCCGGTGGCCAGGTTGATCGAGAAGTTGATGAAGCGGTTTTCCGCCGAGAACTTCGAGTAGTACGCGTCGTTCAGGTCGCTGGTGTTCGTGGTCGAGTTGACCAGGTACGACAGGCCAGCGGCCGACGGGGCGTGGCCCGTGAAGAACTGGTAGGTTTCGACGGCGACGGCCGTCGTGTTGTTCACCAGCTTCAGGGTGCTCGACAGAGCGGTGGCATCCGAGATGCCGCCCGTTTGCGACTGGGTCGCGTAGGCGTCGAGCGTCAGGGTGGTGGCGGCGTCGGGCGCCTTGCCGAGGTTAGCGTTGGTGTACGCAGTCACCAACTGGGCCGTGGTATAGGCCATGTGGATCGTCTCCCAAAAAAATTCCCACACCCCCTGCGACCTAATGGCACGCATGAGAGCAGCGAAGGCTATAGAGCAAACGTCATACGTCGACAATAGCCGAAATTCAGCTGTACAGCATTTTTCTAACCGGTACAGCAAATTCCTATATAGCGTTCCTTGTACCCCCCGTCGGAAAGGGGTATAAACGCATGTGATTTAATCGTCGGAGGGGCGAGCGCGCACTCGCGCCGCCCAGGCCGAACGACCCGCGAGGCTTTATAATGTATGGCAATCCGCAACGCCGCAGCGCCACGGACGTCCAGGACCTCCGTCGCGAAGGTGGTCGCTGGCTGAAGGAGCAGCGCGAGGCCGCCGGCCTCTCCCAGCGCCAGTTGGCCGCCAAGGTGGGCGCCGACTACTACACCTTCATCTCCCAACTGGAGACAGGTCGTGGTCGCATTCCGCCGGACCGCTACAGGGACTGGGCCCAGGCCCTTGAGGTCTCGGAGAAGACTTTCGTCCGTGAACTGCTCCGCTTCTACGATCCGATCACCTACGAGATCCTGTTCAGCGAAGCGTAGTTCGGTTAGTGTGAACGGCCGGCGGGGAAGCCGGCGCTCGTTCTAGGCGTGGGGAAACGTCCACCGTATGACCGCACAGGTCCTTTCGTTCTTCCAGCGCTCGCCGCGCCTCGCGCCGAAACCGGCGGACTGGACCCAGCAGGAGCTGGCCGAGTTCTACCGTGTCGAGAGCGCCCTGATCCGCGCCGGCATCCGCGTCGGCACCGACCGCGGCATGAGCGACGAGAACGAGCCGTGGTTCTGCTTCTATCGCTCCGACGACGGAGAAGTGGTGATCCACTTCGCGCGCATCGACGGCGAATACATCATCGCCGGCCCCGCCTATGAAGAGATCGCCCGCGGCTTCGACTTCTCGAGCCTCGTGCGCAACATGGTGGCGCGCCACCCGCTGATCCGTCGTTCGGAAAGCGGCAGCAACATCTCCGTCCACCCCGCCGCCCTGCTGGTGGCCGTGGTCGGCACCGCCTTCTTCAAGACCGGCGAGGCCCGCGCGGCCGAAAGCGGCTCCGGCAACGGCCAGTCGCATCACAGCCGCCCCGTGCTGCTGTCGTCCAGCTCCAGCGCCGGTCTGACTAGCGGCTCCGCGCCGATGTCGGTGCAGACGCCGACCTATGACACCGCCCAGCTGCCCGCCAACCAAGCCGTTCTGATCCTGGCGGCCGCGCTGCTGGCGTCGGACTACGGCGTCGAGACGACCCCGCTCGATCCGGCGACGCACGCCGCGATCGCCGCCGCCGCCGGGGCCATCGATTTCGGCTCGGCCGACGCGAGCGTGCGCGGCTCCGACGGCGAGTTCCAGCTGGCCACGAGCGGCCACGCCACGACGACGGTCCAGAACTCGCCGGTCCAGACCGTGTCTTCGGTCCTGTCGCTGGTCACGCTCATCTCCACCCTGCCCCAGGCGGGGGAAGTGTCGGTCGCGTCCGAGGCCCTGCTGGCCGCCGCCAGCCACTCGAACGGTCACGACCAGGCCCTGGCCGCCCTGCCGATCTCGAACGAGGACGGCAACTGGGCTCTTGATGTCCGCCTGGGCCTCAACCTGAACGGGCTGCCGTCGGTCGACGCCGTCCAGCTGGTCCGGGGCCTGGTTGGCGACGCCAACGCGCAGAAGATTTCGGTCATCGAAGTCAGCAAGCTGCCCGAGGTGCTGGCTGACCTGATCGCCAAGGGCGATCACCACAACGTCACGACGACGCCGATCGTCCCGCCGGTGGAAACGCCGACGACGCCGCCGACGACCATCACCGATCCGACCTCGCCTCCGACCGGCGGCGAAACCTCGCCGACGCCGGACCCCGGCCAGCTCGACCCCAAGCCCGCGGATCCCGCGCCGCCGATCTACACCTCGCCGGCCCTGGTGAAGCAGTTCATCGACTACTTCATCGCGCACACCGGCAGCATCGAAGTGATGGTCAAGGGCTCGGACATCGTCATGTTCGACTCGCGCGTCCTGCACGACTCCGGCTCGATCGGCCATCTGGGCAGCATGACGTTCGACTTCGCCGATGGCAGCTCGATCAGCCTCGTGGGCGATCATTCGTCCTTCCTGCACGACGGGATTCTGGTCTAGACGAAACGCCTGGAGCGACCGCTCCGGATGTTGCGAGATCAGAGGAACGACGGTCCCTCGCGGGGCCGCGTTCGGGAAGGACTGCCTTGAGGCCCGCACGCCTGGACCTGGCGATTAGCTCCGCCATGCGCACGCCCACCGTCGGAACGCCGGAAGCTTCGCCCGCCCCGCCCGCCGGTCCGCCGCCGCGCCGCCGCTTCGCCTTCGCGCGCCGCCTGATCGGCCCGTTGCTGTCGCCGGTCGCCAACTATGCGCGCCGCTATCTGCAGGCCAGCGTCGAGCACGAGCTTCGCCAGGCGCAGGCGCACCTGAACGTCCTGTCCGCCGACCTGCACGCCACCCAGGCGCGGCTGGACCACACCCAGACCCTGCTGCACCTGGTGCTGCAACAGCAGCAGGTCGCCACGGCCGCGCTGCAGACCGTGTCGGCCCAGCTGTCCCACGTCCAGAACCGCGGCGACCAGGCCTATGGCGAGCTGGCCCGCCTGCCCGGCCTGTTCGGCCCGCGCTTCGACGAGCTGGAGATCAAGGCCCGGCCGCTGATCCACTACGACGCCGAGTCGACCGCCATCCGCATGCGCGACGGCTACGTCATGGCGCCCAGCAACCTGCCGACCTTCGTGACCAGCCTGGCCAACGCCACCAGCCGGGGCCTGGAGCCCGGCACCGGCGACGTGCTGCGCCGCCTGGTCCAGCCGGGCATGGTGGTCGCCGACGTCGGCGCCAACATCGGCATGATCACCTTGATCATGGCGTGGGCGACGGGTCCCGGCGGCCGCGTGATCTCGTTCGAGCCCGAGGCGATCCCGCGCTCGAACCTCGAGAAGATGCGCCACCTGAACGGCCTGTCCTGGGTCGAGGTCCGTGACCAGGCGGTCGGCGAGAAGCCCGGCCAGCTGACCTTCCACGTCAGCGATATCATCGGCCACAGCTCGCTGTACGCCCTGCCCGAAAACGAGGGTTCCCGCGAAATCCAGGTCGAGGTCGTGCGCCTGGACGATGTCGCCCCGGCCAAGCGCATGGACGTGGTCAAGATCGACGTCGAGGGCGCCGAGCTGGACGTGCTGGCCGGCATGTCGGGCCTGATCGCCAAGAACAAGGACCTGGCCATCGTCGCCGAGTTCGGCCCCGAGCACCTCAAGCGCGTCGGCCAGACCCCGGCCCAGTGGTTCAAGGCCTTCGCCGACGCCGGCTTCAAGCCCTACATCATCGACGAGACGACCGGCGCGGCCGAGCCGACCAACGCCAAGGCCGCCGCCAAGGTGGTCTCGGCCAATATCGCCTTCGTGCGCGCCGGCGGCGACGCCGAGAAGCGCCTGTTGGCCCGCTAGGACCTCTCCCGATGAAGATCTGCTGGGTGACGCCCTTCGTCCTGCGCTCGTCGATCGGCCGCGTCAGCGCCGAGGTCGCCAAGCACTTGGCCCTGCGCGGCCACCAGGTCGAGATCCTGCGTTGCGAGGACGTCAACGACCCGGCCGAGCCGCTGCAGCCGACCGCCCTGCCCGTGCATCACTGGCGGTCCTACGACTTGGCGCGCCTGCGGGCCGAGTTCGACGTGGTGATCGTCAATATCGGCGACAACTATCCCTTCCACGCCGGCGTGTTCGCGATCCTGGACGCCGCCCCGTGCCTGGGCATCTTCCACGACTTCTACATCTACAACCTGTTCTCGGGCTGGCTGCACTACAACGGCCTGGACTATCGCCGGCACGACGCCGAGATCGTCGCGACCTATGGCGAGGCCGCCCAGCCTCACGCCGTGGCCGTGCGCTCGGGCCAGATGCTGGACATGGGCGAGATCGCCCAGCACCTGCCGATGACCGAGTGGCTGGCCCGCCGCTGCGAGGCCGCCCTGGCCCACGCCAACTTCTACGCGCCCAAGCTGGAAGCCGTCGTCCAAGGTCCGGTGGCCGTGACGCCGCTGTGCTGCCCCGACCGCGCGACGCCACCCGGCCCGCCGAAGGCCAAGGCGCAGCTGACCCTGACCACGGTCGGCGTCATGAACCCCAACAAGCGCGTCGCCGAGGCGATCCGCGCGATCGGCGGCTCCGACGCCCTGAAGGCCTGCGTCTATCGCCTGGTCGGTCCGATCTCGGACGAAGAGCGCGCCAAGCTGGAAGCCGTCGCCGCCGAGGTGGGTTTCGAGCACCTCGTGATCGACGGCGCGGTCGACGACGATACGCTGGACCGCCGCCTCGACGAGGCCGACATCATGGTCGCCCTGCGCAAGCCGGTGCTGGAAGGCGCCTCGGGCTCGGCCTGCGAGGGCATGCTCAGCGGCCGTCCGACCGTGGTGGCCCGCGCCGGCTTCTATGGCGAGCTGCCCGACGACTTGGTCTTCAAGATCGACGGCGAGATCGTGGTCGAGGAGCTGCGCGAGACCCTGGAGCGCCTGGTCGCCGACGAGGCCCTGCGCCGCGAGACCGGCAAGGCCGCCCGCGCCTGGGCGCTGGAGAACCTCAACGCCGCCCGTTACGCCGAAGCGATCGAGGGCCTGGCGCAGGCGCAGGTCACCAGTCGCCCGCTACTGGCCGTCGGCCGTCGCATCGGCGGCGAGCTGACCGCCATGGGCCTGGCCGACACCGACCCGGCCGCCGCGCGGATCGGCGCCACCTTGCAGAAGCTGTTCGCGCCGATCGAGGCCTAGGCGCTCTTGCCCATCGGCGGCGCGCAGTAGCTGTCCAGGAAGGCCTGGTGCTGCGGCAGCCGGGCCACCATGCCATCGACGTTGCGCTTCAGGTCGTCCAGCGCGCCCTTCAGCTGCTGCGGCGGCATCAGCCGGCCCATGTGGTGGTAGGTCTCCGGCCGCACCCGCTGGCCCAGCAGGACCTGGAGCCAGGAGTCGGTCTGGAAGAGCTCGCCCGCCGCCTGGTAGACCTGCGCGCTTTCGCGGAACAGGGCGATGCGCTGGGCCAGGCTGTCGGGGATGTCCATCTCTCGCACGCGGTCCCAGAATGGGCTGTCGGTCCGCTCGGTGGCCTTGTAGTGTAGGATGATGAAGTCGCGGATCTTCTCCAGCTCGTCGTCGGCCTGACGATTGTAGTGGTCGATCGCCGCCTGGCTGATCCCGCCGAACGGGAACAACTTCATCAGCCGGGTGATGCCGATCATGATCAGGTGGATCGAGGTCGACTCCAGAGGCTCGACGAAGCCGCTGGCCAGCCCCAGGGCCACCACGTTCTTGTCCCAGGTCTTGCGGCGGCGGCCGGTGCGGTAGCGGATCAGGCGCGGTTCGATCAGGGTCTCGCCCTCGATTTCACCTGTCAGCTGCGCGCGCGCCTCGTCATCGGACATGTACTCATTGCAGTAGACGAGGCCGTTGCCGACCCGGTGCTGTAGCGGAATCTTCCAGCGCCAGCCGGCCTTGTGGGCGATGGCGCGGGTATAGGGCACGGCCGGCTCGGTCGAGCGGGTCTGAACGGCCAGGGCGCTGTTGGTTGGCAGCCAATGACCCCAATCCTCGAATCCAGCCTTCAGGGTCTGTTCGATCAGCAGGCCCCGGAAGCCGGTGCAGTCGACGAACAGGTCGCCCTCGACGACGTCGCCGTTCTCCATGACCAGAGCCTCGACGTAACCGCTCTCGGCGTTCTGGCGCACCGAGGCGATCTTGCCCTCGACGCGGCGGACGCCGTCGCGCTCGGCCATGCCGCGCAGGAAGCGGCCATAGAGGCCCGCGTCCAGGTGGTAGGCGTAGTTCAGTGGGCTTTCCTCGCCGGTGTAGAACCGGTTCTGCTCGGCCGCCTTCAGCTCCAGGCAGTAGTCGCCGAGATCGCCGCCGAAGCCCTGCTCGCGGGCCTGCATCCAGAAGTGATGGAAGCCGCCCATCCAGGTGGATTTGCCGACCTGGCCGAACGAGTGGATGTAGCGGTCGCCGATCTCGCCCCAGTGCTCGAACGAGATGCCCAGCTTGAACGTCGCCTGGGTGGCGCGCATGAACTCGGCCTCGTCGATGCCGAGCAGGGCGTTGAAGGTCCGCGCCGTAGGGATGGTCGACTCCCCCACGCCGACCGTGCCGATGTCCTCGGACTCGACGAGGGTGATGTGGAGCAGCGGACCCAGCTGCCGGGCCAGGGCCGCGGCGGCCATCCAGCCGGCGGTGCCGCCGCCCGCGATCACCACCTTGCGGACCGTCTGCTGGGTCATGGCGTCCCTTCCCTTCGTTCTTTTTATCGGTTCAGGCGGTCGAGCAGGTAAGCCCGCAGCCGCCTGGCCTTCATCTCGTCCATGGGCCCCAGCGGTCCGCGCGCCGCCTCGGGCAGATGCACCCCGGCGCGCTCGGCGGGGCCGAACAGGTAGTAGTCGAACAAGGCCTTCCAGCCCTTCTTCTCGAACTCGGGCCGGTCGCGCAGGCTCAGCAGGCCGTGCAGCAGGGTGGTCATCGGCGTGTCGACATAGCCCGGAGAGGCGTTCCACCAGTAGTTCACCAGCACGTTGAACGGCTCCAGCGCCTCGACCTGGTGCCACCACAAAGCCGGGTAGACGAGAACGTCGCCAGGCTCCAGTTCGGCCACCTGGGCGCTGTCGATCGCCTCGCGGAAGCGCGGGTGCTGGTCGAAGTCGGGGTTCTGGAAATCGACCAGGCTGACAACCTGGCCGCCGGGCGTCGGCTCCAGCGGGCCGGGATAGAGATTGGCCACCTGGTCCGGCGGGAACAGGGTGAAGCGCCGCCGGCCCACGGCGCAGACGGCGATGTTGTTGGACATGTCGTAGTGGGCGGCCGCCGTCGTGCGGTTGCCGATCCAGATCCCGGCCATCGGCGGCTGCGGGCCGAACACTTCGGGGCCAAGGCCCAGGTCGTTGGCCGCCTTCAGGCTGGGGAAGTAACCGTCCAGATCGGTCGAGCCGACATAGACGGACGGCGCGTCATTGAGCCCCTCGACCGCCTCGATCCGCTCCAGGAAGGTCTCCAGCGGCGCGCGCCCGGCCTTGAAGTTCATGGCCGTGCGGGTCTCGTCGTAGAAGAACCGACCCTTGATCGACGGATCGCCGGTATAGCCCACCACGCCGCCGCCCCGGTCGTGAGAACGGATGTAGTCGCGGGCCGCCTGGCCGGATTCGAGGCCCGCCTGAACCAGCGGCCAGTCGCGCGCCAGGCCCTTGAAGACCATCGGCGTCTGGCCGGCCAGCACGGCGTCGAACGGGATGTCGGCCGGCGTCGCGACCGTGGTCTCCAGCGTCCGGCGGGCCGTGAGCGCCGTCATGCCAGCGCCCGACGACGGGTCTTTCGAGCGGTCAGCGCCTCGATATTGCCCAGCGACGAGATGATCCATTGGGCCGCGCGCAGCAGGCCCGACTGGTGCAACTTCTCCAGGTTCTCGCCGGTCACGGCGGCCAGGCGGTCAGGCGCGAGGGTGAAGACGTCGGGGAAGTCGTAGCTGGTCTGGTCGTCCAGCTTGATCTCGATGTCGATGGGCTCGATCAGGCCCAGCTCCTCGAAGAAGGCGAACATCGGGCCGGAGACTTCCAGCCCTTCGTGGATCTGGCCCAGGGTTTGGCTGACACCCTGCAGGTAGGGCGAGTTGCCGCCGGCCGGCAGGAACAGCTGCTCGCCCACGTCACGGCTGACGCGCGGATGGTCGAGGTCGACATGGATCATCGGCCTGGGCTCTTCGCCGCGCGCGTCGTGCTGCAGGGCGATCGAGAACGGGCCGCGCCGCTGGACGGCGGGAATGTAGCGGGCGTTCCAGCCGGTCTCGTCGAGGAACAGGTTCTCGTCGCGGTCCAGGCCCAGCAGCGCCACGGCCTGATAGGCGCCGGCGGCGTCCTTGCGGATCAGGATGGGGTATTCGCGCTGCGCGGCCTCGAACTCGGTCGGCAGCAGCAGCGTTTGGTTCAGGCCGTCGCCATACGCGACGCCATGGTCGGCGATCACCCGCAGATCGGCGTGATCGACGTTGTTGAGAAGCACTCGGTTCATCTGGGCTCACTCACTTCAAGCCACTACTTCAAAGGAAGAAAGGGGCCGCCGCAAGCGCGACGGCCCCCTGCCCCCAGCCTCTAGAGACTTCCGATCCTAGAAGCGGTAGCGAGCGCCAAGCAGGAAGCGGCGGTCGATTTCCTGGGCGAACCACAGCTCTGCCTTGTCGCGAGCATAGGTGCGCAGGTGCTCCTTGGTCAGGTTGATGCCTTCCAGGGAGATCGCCAGCTTCGGCGTGACGTCGTAGCTGATGTTGAAGTCCAGCTGGCCGAAGGGCTCGACATAGACCGGGTTCCGCGAGCCACCACGGTTGGTGGCTTGCAGGAACTTGTCCCGCCAGTTGTAGGCGATCCGCGCCGAGATCCCGTTCTTGTCGTAGATCAGGGTGGCGTTGGCCGTGTCCGACAGGCCCAGCAGAGCGAACTGGTCCTGGCTCGGATTGGCGCCGTTGTCGAACCCGACATCGCCGCTGACCAGCGTATAGGCCCCCGAGACACCGAAGCCGGTGTCGCCGAAGAAGTGCTGGCCGGCGATTTCGAAGCCGTGGATCTTGCCGGTCCGGTTGTTGATCGGCTGCGAGATCTGGAAGTTGAACAGCGGATCGCTGCTGTTGGCCGTGATGTCGTAGGCCGCCAGGATCTGGTCGACGAAGGACTGGTTCAGGTCGCCGCCCGCGATGCGGTTGGCGTTGAACTGGGCCGTCGCCGCCGCCACCGAGCCGGTCTGCTGGATCAGGGCCGTCATCGTGAACAGGTTCACGTCGGTCTGGTTGGCGCCCAGGCCGGTCAGAGCGTCCTTCGCTTGGCCCGAACGGCTGCCCGCCGCGCCGGAGCTGGGGTCACGCAGACCGAACAGATTGCCGTTCTTGGTGCCGGTGCCAACGAAGTTGTTCACCCGCTTCTCGAAGAAGCCGAACGAGATATAGCTGCTGGGCTTGTAGTACCACTCGACCGACACGTCGAAGTTGTCGGAAATCAGAGGGTCCAGGTCCGGGTTACCGCTCGTGCCCAGCGGAATGGCTCCGTTGGCGATCGGACGGTTCGGCGCGCCGGCCGTCTGGGCGGCGAACAGGTTGCCATACTCGGGCCGCGCGATGGTGCGGCTGAACGAGAAGCGGCCGGTCAGGTTGTCCCGCAGGTCGATGCGGAAGTCCATCGAGGGCAGCAGGTTGTTGTACTTACCCTTGCCCGCGATCGGTTGGTACGTGCTCGACGTCTGGACCGTGAAGTCGTTATCGGCCGTCCAGACGATCGCGCTGGGCGTACGGACCAGCGAGGTCGAGGTGACGTCGGTCGTCTCGTAGCGGATGCCGGTGACCAGTTCGGTGGGGCGGCCCGCCAATTCCGCCTTCCAGGTGACCTGACCATAGACCGCGGCGATCTCTTCCTTGACGCGGTTGTTGTCCTGGCCGGTCACGCCGATGGCGTTGCCCTTGGCCGCGTACGGGGCCGACAGGGCGTTGTAGAGGTCGATGGCGTTGGCACGGAAGGACACCAAGCCAGCGCCCGACTGGTTCGGGTGGAACGAGTTGAACTGGCAGGCCAGGCAGAATTGCTTGACCAGGCTGCCCGCGTACTGCTGGACGTCGCGCGGCGAGGAGATGCCCCAGCTGCCCAGGTCCTGCTGCGTGTTCAGGCTGGTCTGGATCATGGTCGACGTGCGGTAGTCGGCCCCGAAGTCGAAGCGGCTGCCGTTGTCGTCCAGATCCCAGTGGCCGTCCAGGCGGACTTCCTTGACCTTCTGCTGCTGGCGCTGGGCCGAGGTGCGGGCCACCTGGCTGCCAAGGTCGCCGGCGTCCAGCACGCCGTTGCCGTTGCCGCGCGGCGCGGCGTCGTTGATCGTGATGGTCTGCACCGGCACGGCGCCGGTATAGTCCACGCTGTGGGCCGCAACGACCGGGGCGCCGATCGACACGGACGTCATGCTGGTGCCGTTCGGAGCGTCCGGACGGCTGTCGGCCTTCGAGACGTGAGCGTCCAGGGTCAAGCCGAACCGGTCGGTGACCTTCCAGTCGCCGTTGAAGCCCACCGACTTCAAGGTGTCCTTGGTAGCGCGGTACTGTTGCTCGAAGCCCATGTCCTTGGTGCCGGTCAGGGTTTCGGACAGCAGGACGGCGGTGGCGACGACAGGGTTCTTGTCGAACGTCACCTTGTCGAACGGACGATTGAACCAGTTGGTGCTGTCGTTGCGGCGTTCGAACTGCTTGTTTTGGGCGTACAGGCCGTCGATCGTGAACGTCAGGTTCTCGGCCGGACGGTACTGGGCCGACATCTGACCGTTGATGCGTTCACGCTCGCCTTGCGAGAAGTGGTAGCGGCTGTCGTTAGGAATCGCGACCAGGGTGGTCGGGCTCGACGGGGCGTTGGTGATCTGGGTCGCGCCGCCGTTGCGGACGAAGCCGTTGGCCGGATTGATGAAGTCCGCATAGGTGCGGATGTTCCAGTCGTTCGACGTGGCCGCGCGGCTGGTGAAGTCGCGCTTCTGGTAGCTGCCGAACAGCGAGACGCCGAACTTCTCGCTGTCGTCGGCCCAGTTCACCAGGCCCGAGACTTCCGGCGTGAACTTGTGGCCGAAGTCGTCAACCTTCTTGTCCATGCTGGTGTCATAGACACCCTTGACGCCGATGCTGCCCGTCAGGCCCGGCTTACCGTCCAGCGGGCGGCGGGTCTTGACGTTGATGGTGGCGCCAATGCCGCCCGAAGGCACGGCCGCGCGGCCGGTCTTGTAGACCTCCAGCGTGGTCACGCCTTCCGAGGCGAGGTTGGAGAAGTCAAACGAGCGGCTGGTGCCCGAGGCGAAGTCGGCCGACTGGTCGCCACCGACCGTGGCGACCTTGGCGGTGGGCATCGAGCGGCCGTTCAGGGTCACCAGGTTGAAGCTGGGACCAAAGCCGCGGACCGTGACCTGCGAGCCTTCGCCGTTGGTGCGGTCGATGGACACGCCGGTGATGCGCTGCAGGGATTCCGCCAGGTTGGTGTCTGGGAACTTGCCCATGTCTTCGGCGGAGATGGCGTCGACGACGCCGCTGTTGTTGCGCTTGATCGCGATCGATCGCTCGAGCGAAGCGCGGATGCCGGTGACGACGATCTCGTCGACGGCGGTGTTGTCTTGAGCCTGCGCGAACGCCGAACCGGCGAACATGGCCGCCGTGATGGCGACGCAAGAGGCAGACGCGTGCAAGCGACGAAGCCGCTTCATAGCCGTTCCCCCTAATTAGCCCCTGTGGGGCGCTGTTTTTGTTACGAGCCGGAATTATTCCCGGCTGCTCTTCCCGTCCCCCGAGCCCTGGAAAACAACCAGCGCATGAGGAACTAGTTAGCGGTAACATCGGTCACGGACCGTCGCAATGGCAAAATGACAGCGCTGGCAAGATTTTTTCAAGCCGCTTTCGACCGCCGTTTACGACAAGTGATCGGGCCGATTTGGCGTGATTGACAGCGCTCGCACGCGACCGTACGATATTTCACGATGGTAACCGGTGTCCTGCAGGACAAATGGCGGCTAGAGCCGCACGCGGACGCCCAGACCGAACGAACGGCCCGAGCGGCCGATCTGCAACGGACGGGTGCGGAGGTTCTCGTAGGCGGCCTCGACCGTGTCGGTCAGGTTGCTGGCCTCGACATAGAGCGAGACGCGGGGGCTCAGATCATAGGAGCCGGCCGCGTCCAGGTAGCCGGCGCTGGCGACGACGAAGCTGGACACCCCGCCCCCCTGCATGTCGGCCTCCGACCCGAACGGCGAGCGCCAGGTCCAGGACAGGTGGGCGTGCAGCGGACCGCGCTCGACGAATGGGCTGATCGAGTAGGACAGGCGCGAGACGCCGTTCAGCCGGCCGCGCCGGCCCTGCTCGTCGCGGCTGGCGGCGTCGACCCAGGTGGCGCTGGTCCAGACCCCGAAGCCGTGGGCGAAGCGCCGGCTGAACGCGGCCTCCAGCCCGGTCACATGCGCCTGCCCGGCGTTGCGCGGCCGCGACATCATCACCACGGCGGTCACCGGCGTCCCGGCGCGGGTGGCGAAGGCCAGCTGCTCGGGCCGGGCCGAGGCGACGATGAAGTCGTCGATGCTCTTGTGGAACACCGCCAGGCTGACACCCCCGAAGCCTTCGAACTCACGCTCCAGCGAGGCGTCGTAGTTGGTCGCCAGGTACGGCTTCAGTTCAGGATTGCCGCCGACGCCCGAGAACAGGGTCCCCGGCGAGGGATGGTCGATCTCGGCCTGGCCGCGCTCGTAGAGGATCGAGACCAGGCTGCTGGCCGGCACGGTGGCCGAGCGCAGGTCCGCCAGCGACGGCCGAGTAATGCTGCGCGAGGCCGCCAGCCGCAAGCGCCAGCGCGGGTCCAGGGCGATGGCCAAGTTGGCGCTGGGCAGGGCCACGGCGTGGGCGCCGGTGTAGCGCACCGGGCGAACGTCCATGTAGCCGCTGGTCGAGACCCCCAGCAGCGAACCGACCACAGCGGTGCGGGTCCGCGCTACGCGCACGCCGACATTGCCGGTCGCGGGCAGGCCCATCACGCTGGTGGCGAAATCCAGCCGGCCATAGCCCGCCAGGATCCGCTCGCTGACCTTGTACGAGCCCTGCAGGTCCGCGCCGGTGGGGACCAGGTCCTTGGCGTCGACGATCACCCCATCGGCCTCGCCCGCCAGCACGAAGGCCTGGCGGAAGGCGTCGAAGTCGGCGGCCGTCCAGGCCGGCGGCCGGTCGGCGATCAGACGGTCGAACGCGGCTCTCGGCGCTTCGATGTCGAAGAAGCCCGGATCGACGGCGGCGCCCGGCCGCAACGTCGCTTCCCGGTCGCGGCGCTGGTAGTCCCGGCCCCGATCGGTGGCCTGTCCGCCCAGACGCAGGCGCTCGAAGCGCAGCGGTCCCAGGCTCCAATCGACCGGCCGCTCGGCGGCGATCAGACCGGTGACGTCGTGATCCTCGACTTGCGTGGCGCGGACGCCGTAGCGCGAGAAGGTCGGCAGGCCCGGATCGGTCAGGTCGAACGACGTCGACAGTCGCGGCGCCTTGCGGGTCTCGACCAGGTCGTCGCCGAGGTCGAAGCTGTAGGACACGCCCAGCGGACTGACCGCCCCGATCCGCTGCAACGGAGTGTCGAGGTTCGAGCGGGCGCTGGACAGGCTGAGGCGTGGCTCCAGGTTCCAGCCGCCCGTCTCGGCCTTCATGGCCAAGCTCAGCGAGACGTTCTCGTGGACCTGGTCGGAGACCTCCAGGTTGTTGCTGATCTGGCCGGCGGCGATGCGGCCGCCCAGCAGGGTCCGGCCCTCCAGCCGCGCATCCCCCGCCGCCACGGCCTGGGCTACATAGTCACCGATCCCGTAGACGATGCGGTCTTCCCGGATGCCGTTGTCGAAGCGCGAGGCCAGGGCGTCGAGATAGAGGGTCACGGTCGGCGCGACCCGCCACTCGGCCCCCGCGAACGCCGTGGTCCGGGCCCGCTGTTCCTGCTCGACCGTGGTGCGGACGTCCTCGGGGACGGTCAGCGACGCGCCGCCGATGGCGACGTCGCGATAGCGCGAGACCTGGAAGCGGTCGTACTGCACCTCGCGCCGCTCGGTGGAGACGCCGGCCACCACGCCCAGCTTGTCGTCGGCCCGCCGCCAGCGGCCGGAGACGGCCAGGTCCGGCGACACCGCGCCCGAACGGGCCTCGACATGGGCGTCGGCGCGCAGCGACAGGTACGATGGTCCCTCCAGCCCGCGCACCGTGCGGATGTCGATGTTCGAGCCGATGCCGCCATCGACGAGGTCCGCCGTCGCCGACTTGGCCACCACTGCCCCGGCCAGCAGGTCGGCCGACAGGGCGCGGAAGCGGAACTGACGGCCGCTCTGGGTGGAGTTGCGGATGTTCTCGTTGAACGCCACCGGCGCGCCGTTCAGGGTCACCGACTGGAACAGCGGCCCCAGGCCCCGGACGCTAACGAACTGGCCCTCGCCCACCTCGCGCTCGATGGCCACGCCGGGCACGCGTTGCAGGGCCTCGGCCAGGTTGGCGGCGGGCAGCTCGCCGATGCGGCCGGCCGAGACCGCGTCGATGATGGCGTCGGCCCGACGCTTCTGCAGCAGGGAGTCCTCGATCCCGGCCACGAAGGCGGCGGTGATCGTCACCGCCTCCAGATCGGCCGGCTCCTCGACGACCGGCGCGGCGCGCGGAGTGGTCGGCGCCGCCTCGGCCCAGACCCGCACCGAGGCGTGGTCGGCGATCTCGTAGCGCAGGCCCGTGCCGGCCAGCAGGCGCTTCAGGGCGTCCTGCCAAGGCATGGTCCCGGAGACGGCGTTGGCGCGGTAGGTGCGGCCCGGCTCGGCCGACAGGGCGAAGGCGCAGCCGGCCTTCAGGCACAGCGCCATCAGGGCCGCGCGGGCGTCCTGGGCCGGGATGTCGAAACGCTGCGCCGGGGCCGCGAACGCCGGCGCGGTCGCGGACAGCGCCGCGATCGTCAGGGCGGACACGCGGCGGAAAGACATGCGACGACTGGTCAAAAACCCCCGGCGCTGTTGGGCGCCCAGGGTCTGGTAACGCGGCTTCGTGACAGACTTGCGAAGCTAGCGAGCGGTGGCGACGACCTCGCCCGGACCGGTGTTTTTGAGCATCACCGGCAGCACCTTGGCGGCGCGGTCGATCACCGTGCCGCGGCCGTCCAGCGGCAGCATGGCGGTGACGCGCTGGCGACCCAGAGCAGGGCTGGCCAGGCGGATCTTCGCGTCCGTGTAGCGGCCCAGCTCGGCCAGCACCTCGGACAGGGCCGCGTCCTGGAAGACCAGCCGGCGCTGGCGCCAAGCGACGGCGGTGGCCGGATCGATGCGGGCCTCGCGGCGTACCGCGCTGCCGGCCTGATAGGTGACCTGGTCGCCGGGGGCGAGACGAACGGGCTCGGTCGAGGATCGGGGCTGCGAGACCTCGACCGAGCCCTCCAGCAGCTCCACCCGGGCACGGCCGTCGCGGAGGCTCGTGGCGAAGTGGGTGCCGGTGACGATGACTTGCCGGTCGGCCAGGGCCACCTGGAACGGGTGGGCCTTGTCGTGGGCGACCGCGAAATAGGCTGCGCCTTTGTCCAAAGCGAGGCGGCGGACCTTGCCGTCGACCTTGGCGCGCAAGGTGGTGGCGGTGTCCAGCGTGACCACCGAGCCGTCGGCCAGGGTCACGTCGCGGATCTCGCCGACGGCGGTCGTGTAGGTCGAGGCGCCGGCCAGCGGATCCTGGAAGCGGTGGATCAAGGTGGGGGCGATGGCCACGGCCAGCACGGCGGCGACCAGGCCGCCGGCCAGGGCCACGGGCGTCCAGCCGGTCTTCTCGCGGTGACGCGCGGCCACCGGCGCGGGCGGGATCAGGTTCAGCTCGCCCAGTAGTTCTGCCCGCAGGTCGCGCGTCTCGCGCAGCAGACCCTTGGCGTCTTCATAGTCGGCGAGATTGCGGGGATCGGCCGCCAGCCAGCGCTCGAAGGCCGCCAGGGTCGAACGCGGCGCGTCGGGACGGCCCAGGCGCACGACCCAGTCCTCCGCTGTACGCGGCTTTTGTTCGAACAAGCTGGCGAGACGGTCGATCATCTTAGTGGTTCAGGCCTTCCTGGCGGCGGGATGTATCTTCACAACGATCGCAACGACGAACACCTCAGGTCCCCCGCGCGGCTTTCAGCCGTCGTAGCGCCTCGGCCAGGTGCTTTTCCACCATGCTGACCGAAACACCCAGGCGATCGGCGATCTGACGATAGCTGAGGTCCTCGAAGCGGTGCAGCAGGAAGGCGTCGCGGCAGCGCGGCGGCAGCTCGCGGATGGCGGCGGCGATGCCGGCCAGGTCCTGGCGGGCGATCGAGCGGCGATCGGCGGCCGGGTCCTCGCTGGGCGCATTCTCCCAGGCCGAGGTCGTATCGTCGGTGTCGAGCCGCATGGTGCGGGCCCGCTCGCGGCCGGCCTGCTTCCAGTGGTCCTTCAGCAGGTTCTTGGCGATGGCGAACAGCAGCGGCCGCGCATCGGCCTGGCCGAACTCGTGGCCGGCGCGATGGAAGCGGGCGAAGGTCTCCTGGACGATGTCCTCGGCGTCCTCCAGCGACTGCCCACGCCTTTGCAGGAATGACACCAGCTCGGCGCGCAGCCCGATCATGCCGCTCCCCTTCTCGCCCCCTTTATGGGAACGCGCGGAAGCGCTCCTCCCCGTGAAGGGAGAAGCGCCACCGGTCATGACGTCAAGCGGGCTCAGAAGTTCATCCGCAGGCCGAGCGAGAAGCGCCGTCCGGACTTCTCGTACATGGTGGGGAACGACGGATCCATGGTGTAGCCCGTGGTGGCCTCGTCGGTGATGTTGATCCCCTCCAGGCTCAACTGGACGCGGTCGTTGACGTTGTAGCTGATCGACATGTCGGTCTGGCCGTAGGCGTCGCGCGTGATCGGATACATTTCGTAACCGATCGCCTCGACGTACTTGCCCTTGTAGTTGTAGGACACGCGGGCCTGGAACTTGTCGTTCTCGTAGTAGAGCGTGAAGTTGTAGGCCTTGTCGGCCAGGCCCACCGGCGGCATCGGGATGCCGAGGGTCGACTGACCGCTCAGCGAGCTGTCCAGGATCGTGTAGTTGGCGTTGATGCCGAAGCCCTTGGCCGGCTCCCAGATCATGCCGAACGGCACGATGGCGACCAGCTCGACGCCGTCGACGTCGTACGAGCCCTCGACGTTGATCGGCTGGTAGACGTCGAAGTCGTAGACGCCGTCGATCGTGCCGTTGGCATTGTACTTGGTGACGTTCTTGACCTGGCCGGTCAGGGCCTGGCGGACGACGCCCTCGATCTTCTTCTTGAAGTACGAAGCCGCCAGCAGGCCGCCCTGCGGCAGGTACTTCTCGAGGCCGATGTCATACTGCTCGGCGAAGGTCGGCTTCAGGTTCGGGTTGCCGTCGGTGAAGCGGAACGAGTTGAAGCTGGCGGTGCGCTTGTAGGCCAGATCCGTCAGGGCCGGCCGCATCAGGGTCTTCGACGCCGCGGCGCGCAGCACGATGCTGTCGGTGATGTCGGCGGTGAAGTTCACGCTGGGCAGCAGCTTGTTGTAGCTGCCGTCGCTGGACACCGGCGCGGGGGTGTAGGCCGTGCCGCCGGTCGTCGTCTGCACCTGGTGGTAGCCCGACGAGGTGATCGAGGTGTCGACGTAGCGGACGCCGCCGTTGATCGCGACCGGCACCGGGCCGACGTCGAAGCCGAGGTCGGCCATGGCGTAGGCGCTCGTGACCTTCTCATCGACCTTGTAGTAGTCGCCCGGCGTGAACGGCGTCTTGAAGCCGGCGTAGCGGAAGGTCTTGCGCGCGTACTCGTTGGAGATCTGGCTCCAGTTGAGGTCGCGGACGGTGTAGTCGCCGCCGGGCACCAGATCGCCGATCGGGGTCAGCGGGCTGTCGGCCATGGTGCGGGTGTTCAGCCAGGCGGTGCTGCCCGCGCTCGGCCCCTGGATGTTCAGGGCGCCGTACTGGCGTTCCTTCGACTTGTCGGTGTAGCGGGCGCCGACCTGGATGGTCTTCAGGGCCGGGAAGAAGCCCAGCGAGAACTCCTTCGTGTAGTCGGCCTGGGCGGCGTACTTGTCGTCGGTGATCTTCTCGAGGGTCGTCTCGTAGGCCTCGAACAGGTACTTCGACGGCGAGTTGTACATGTCGATCGAAGCCGGGTTGGCGCTCTTGACGGTCTCGCCGCCCTTTTCCGTCCAGCGGGTGCGCGACGGGGCGTAGGCCACGTGCTTCAGGTTCGAGTAGTCGAGCGTCTTCTTGGCGCCCGAATAGCCGGCCATGGCGTGCAGCTTCCAGGTCTCGCCGCGCCAGTTCAGGTCCGAGCCGAACTGGGTGTAGTCGGTCTTGTTGATCTGCTCCTTGCTGAGCATCTCGTGCTGGGTCGCGGTGTACGAGACGTCGCGCAGCACGACCATGTTGTAGTCGGCCAGCGTGGTCTTGTCGTACTCGTGGATGGTCTCCAGCGTGCTGCGGCTCGAGGCCGAATAGGCCGCCGCGTCGTACTGGTCCTCGGTCGCGTCGTAGCCGCCGACCAGCAGGTCGAAGGCGATGTCGAAATTGTCCGAGGGCTTGTACTGCAGCGAGGCCGAGCCGCCCCACTGGTCCTGGGTGTTCAGGTAGGCGCGGTCGCCGACCTTGTCCTGGAAGATGATGCGGTTGGTCTCGTTGCGGTCGCGGTTGTTCTTGACGATCACGCCGGCGTCGCGGGCCAGCACCGCGGCGGCCTGCGATTCACGGACGCCGCCGGCTTCCAGGAAGCGCGACATCGGGCGGAAGTTGATGCCCGAGTTGGAGTCGGTGCGGTTCGAACGGCGCGCGGCCGAGAACGACACCAGGCCGCCCCAGTTGCCCCAGGTGTCCGAGGCCAGGAAGGCGACCTTCGGGTCGGTCTTCTTGGAGATCGAGTTGTAGGCGCCCTCGGCCGAGGCGATCAGCTTGCGGCCGTTGTAGTCGAACGGACGGGCGGTCGAGATGTAGACCGAACCGGCGATGCCGCCCTCTTCGTCCGAGGCGCGCGGCGACTTCTGCACCGTCACCTGCTGGATGATCTCCGAGGCGAAGATGTCGAACTCGACGTCACGGCCGCCGCTGCCCGAGGCCGTGGCCAGGTTGTTGATGGTGACGAAGGTGAACTCGGGCGGCAGGCCACGGACGCTGACGCGGCCGCCCAGGCCCTTGTTGCGCTCGATGGTCACGCCCGGCATGCGCTGCAGCGCCTCGGCCAGGTTCTGTTCCGGGAAGTTGGCGACGTCGGTGGCGACGATCGAGTCCGAGAAGCCGGTGGTCTCGCGCTTCATGTCCACGGCCTTCTGCAGGCTGCGGGCGTAGCTGCCGGTGACGACGATCTCTTCGACCTGGGCGTTGTCGGCGGCGGCCTGGGCCTGGACGCCCGTGGCGGCGAACAGGCCGATGGCGGCGCAGCTGGTCATCAGCCAGGCGGTGCGGCGCGCGCGGCCGCAGTTCGTGTTCAGTCCGATCATCCGCTCAATCCCCGAGTCGTTGTTGCGACGGGCGGAGGGCCGAACGTTCTCGTCCGGCGCACGCCCCCGTCGGCTTCAACGACGGCCCCGAAGGGCCCCTCAGCGGCGAGACGTTGATTTCATCAAAACTTCACGGCCGGGGTTTGCCGAGGATGGCGTCCAGCTCCGCGCGGGCCGCTTCCATGTCGCGGCGGAAGTCCGGCGAGACGTGCTCGGCGGCGTAGATCGTCGCCCCCGACTGCATGCCGGCCTCGGTGGCGCTGACGGTGTGCGAGCCGCAGATCCAGCGGCTTTCGGCATAGTCGCGGCCCCGGGCGTACAGCGCGTCGGCGCGGCTGGGGGCCAGCTCGGCCAGGATCAGCGCCACGTGCATGCCGAACGCCGAGTGGCCCGACGGATAGTCGGGATTGCCGGAGAGATGGGCGGTCTTGGCCTCGCAGACCGGCGCGTCGGGTTTGTCCATGTAGGGGCGCTTGGTGCCCCAGTGGGTCTTGGCGTCGCCGACCACCGAGCGGTCGTCGCCGGCGCGCTCCAGCAAGGCGGCCAGGATCGGGGCCTGGGCCGGGTCGATCGTCACGCCCAGGGCCTGCGAGAAGTGCTTCCAGACCGAGCCATCGACATCGTCGGTGGCCCGCTGCCAGCGTGGCGTGCCCTTCAGGGCCCGGCTCTGATCAAAGATGGCGGCGTCGGCGATGGCGCGCGGCGAGCCGTCGGCCGGCGGCGCGGCCAGGATCTTGGTCAGGTCCGGGCGCTGGGCGGGAGCCAGATAGCCCTGGACCGGCGCGCCGGCCACGCTCTCGAACGGCTTGTCGCAGCCCTTGGCCATGCGGACGGGATTGCAGGTCGCCGCCTCGCCGCCGGTCAGGCGCACCGTGTAGCCGCCGGCGAAGCGCGGGTCGGCCCACAGGTAGTCGGTCGAGACGTACTGCGCGCCGCTGGACAGCGCGGCGCTACGCATCGAGACGTCGGCCTTGCGGGCCTGGACGGTGTCGGCGTCGGCGCGGGTGCGAACGATGAAGCCGGCCTTCACGGCGGCGGCGATGCGGGCGCGCTGGCCGATCGGATCATTGAGGGTCAGGTAGGCGGCGGCCGGCGAGGCCTCGTCGGTATTGACGAACATCGCCCGACCTTCCAGCGACTTGCGGGCTCCGCGATAGGCCGCGACCTTCTCGGGGGCCTCGTCGAGGGCGAAGAACACCTTGCCGCGCGAGGCGCTCAGCGCCGGCCAGCCGTCGGTGGTCACCGCCTCGCGCAGGGTGGCGCGCCTGCCCTGGACCTGGTCGGGGGTGATCAGCTCGGCGTCGGAGAAGACCGACCGGATCTCGGCGTCCAGAGCGTCGAAGGCCTTCTCGTCGAACGGCAGGGCCACGACGCCGCCGGGGAAGCTGGATGCGCCTTCCTTGGCGTTCAGCAGGATCAGGATCGGCGCGTGGTCCGGATGGGCCTTCGACCAGGTCCGAATCTGGGTCAGGCACGCCACGAAGGTCACGCAGGTCGAGCGGAAGTCGACGTCCTGCATGTGCAGGACCTTGTAGCCCGGCTTGGCCATCGCCGCCGCCCAGGCCGGGGTCGGGATGAAGCCCTTGCCGAACGCGGTCTTCGGCTGGGCGAAGCGGCCGCCGTCGGGATCGCGGACCACGTCCAGCTCCAGCTGACGGGCGCCGGCGTCAAGCTCCTCCGTCAGCGGACGATGGCTGTAGTCGATGCCCAGGGCCCCCGGCCCGGCCGCCGCGACCATGGCCGCTAATTCCTCGGCCGGGATCGCGGCCTTGTAGGAGTTGTGCGTGCCCACCGCGAGGATGTCGTTCATCCGCGCCCCCGGGACGCTGGGTTCGGCCGCCACGAGGGCCAGAAGCAGGCTGAGCATCGTCATCTCCGGGTACAGGTCGAGCGGAGCCGTAATGCGGTTTTGTGACAGTCGTGCGCGAGGCCGTCGCCGAGTTTCGGGCGCGTCCGTTCAAAAAGCGACAGGACCCGCCGAGCCGGCCGGCGTCCTGCTCCGTAGCCTGAACACGCCTAATTCGACGCGCCGATCGAGTGCATTTTTGGAAACAATGACTTTCCACCATTTCCATTTATGCGGCGATGCGTCGCGGCCAAAGTGAGCTTGTCAGAACAACGGGGCGGCCGGGAACGGTCCTCCCACCCCAGCCAAAAGGACCCGACCATGACCCTCGTCGCCACCCCCACCGCCGGCCCGCAACTGCTGACCCCGACCGACCACACCCTGATCATGATCGACTTCCAGTCGCAGATGGCTTTCGCGACCCACTCGATCTCTGCCACCGAGCTGCGCACCAACACCGCCCTGGTCGCCCGCGCCGCCGCCGGCTTCGGCGTCTCGACCATCCTGACCACGGTCGCCGAGAAGAGCTTCTCGGGGCCGATGTTCGACGAGATCAAGGACGCCTTCCCCGGCGAGGCCGCCATCGACCGCACCTCGATGAACACCTGGGAAGACGCCAACGTCATCGCCAAGGTCAACGAGATCGGCAAGCCGCGCATCGTGCTGGCCGGCCTGTGGACCGGCGTCTGCATCGTCGGCCCGGCCCTGTCGGCCCTGGCCCAGGGCTTTGAAGTCTACGTCATCGCCGACGCCTGCGGCGACGTCTCGGCCGAGGCCCACAACCGCGCCATGGACCGCATGGTCCAGGCCGGCGCCCGCCCGATGACCTCGCTGCAATATCTGCTGGAGCTGCAACGCGACTGGGCCCGCAGCGAGACCTACGACCTGACCACCGGCATCGCCCGCACCTATGGCGGCTCGTACGGCCTGGGCATCATCTACGCCAAGACCATGTTCGGCGCTTCGGAAGGCCACGCCACCGCCGCCTGACGTCCGTTTCGAGGCGGGGTTGTGCAAGACCCCGCCTCTTCTTCAGTTCACGGAGGTCGGCCATGAAACCTTACCTGCTTTCCCTCGGCGCCGGCCTGCTCGTCGGCGTGATCTATTCGCTGCTCAATGTCCGCTCGCCGGCCCCGCCGGCCATCGCCCTGCTGGGCCTGATGGGCATGCTGCTGGGCGAACAGGCGATCCCGATCGCCAAGCGCCTGCTGACCAAGGCCCCGGTCGTGTCCTATCTGAAGGCGCCCGAGTGCGCCGGCCAGGTGCTGGGCCCGCAAGCCATTGATCCGCAGAAGCCGGAGGGCCAGGCATGACCCTCAACCGTCGTCAGACCGTCGCTCTCGGAGCGGCCTTTCTCTCCAGTTCCGCTTTCGCTGAAAGGCGCGCCATGACCGACCTGCTGCTCATCAACGGCAAGTTCACGACCCTCGACCGCGGCAACCCGCGCGCCGACGCCGCCCTGGTCCGCGACGGCAAGTTCGCCGCCGTCGGCGAGGAGGGCGAAGTCCGCGCCGCCGCCGGCCCCAATCCGACGATCATCGACCTGAAGGGTCGCCGGGTGATCCCCGGCCTGATCGACAGCCACATGCACATCATCCGCGGCGGGCTGAACTACAACATGGAGCTGCGCTGGGACGGCGTGCCGACCCTGGCCGACGCCATGGCCATGCTGAAGAAGCAGGCCGCCAACACCCCGCCGCCGCAGTGGGTGCGCGTCGTGGGCGGCTTCACCGAGCACCAGTTCGTAGAGAAGCGCCTGCCGACCCTGGACGAGATCAACGCCGCAGCCCCCGAGACGCCGGTGTTCATCCTCCACCTTTATGACCGCGCCCTGCTGAACCGCGCCGCCCTACGCGCCGTCGGCTACACCAAGGACACGCCCAACCCGCCGGGCGGCGAGATCCAGCGCGACGCCTCGGGCGAGCCCACGGGGCTTCTGCTGGCCCAGCCTAACGCCACGATCCTCTACGCCACCCTGGCCAAGGGCCCCAAGCTGCCGCCCGAGTACCAGCTGAACTCGACCCGCCACTTCATGCGCGAGATGAACCGCCTGGGCGTGACCGGCGTGATCGACGCCGGCGGCGGCTTCCAGAACTATCCGGACGACTACGAGATCGTCGAGAAGCTGCACGCCGACGACCAGCTGACCCTGCGCATCAGCTACAACCTGTTCACCCAGAAGCCGAAGGCCGAGCTGTCGGACTTCCAGTCGTGGTCCAAGCAGGTGAAGCCCGGCCAAGGCGACGACAAGTACCGCCACAACGGCGCCGGCGAGATGCTGGTCTACAGCGCCGCCGACTTCGAGGACTTCCGCGTCGAGCGTCCCGAGATGCCGGCCAACATGGAAAGCGACCTGGAGCCGGTGATCCGTCACCTGGTCGAGAACCGCTGGCCCTGGCGGCTGCACGCCACCTACGACGAGACCATCACGCGGGCGCTGGACGTCTACGAGAAGGTCAACCGCGACATGCCGTTCGACGGCCTGCACTGGTTCTTCGACCACGCCGAGACCATCAGCGACCGCAATATCGATCGCATTGCGGCCCTGGGCGGCGGCATCGCCGTGCAGCACCGGATGGCCTTCCAGGGCGAGTACTTCATGGAGCGCTACGGGGCCAAGGCCGCCGAGGCCACCCCGCCGATCGGCAAGATGCTGAAGGCCGGCATCCCCGTCGGGGCCGGCACCGACGCCACGCGGGTGGCCAGCTACAACCCGTGGGTCTCGCTGAACTGGCTGGTGACCGGCAAGACGGTGGGCGGCACGCGCCTCTACCCGCCGGCCAACCGCGTCGACCGCGAGGAGGCCCTGCGCCTGTGGACCACCGCCAACACCTGGTTCTCGAACGAGGAAGGCAAGAAGGGCCAGATCGCCGTCGGGCAACTGGCTGACCTGGCGGTTCTCTCGGACGACTACATGACCGTGCCCGAGGACGAGATCCCGCACCTGTCGGCGGTGCTGACCCTGCTGGGCGGCAAGGTCGTCCACGGCCAGGGCGAGTACGACAAGCTGGCCCCGGTCCTGCCCCCGCCGATGCCCGACTGGTCGCCGGTGCGGACCTTCGGCGGCTATCAGGATCGCTCGCGCGGTCACGCCCGCGCCCTGGCCTCGGCGTGCGGTTGCGCCAGCAGCTGCAACGTCCACGGCCACAACCACGCGGCCGCCCTGGGCGCTGAGGCCCCGACCAGCGATGCGCGCTCCTTCTGGGGCGCCATGGGCTGCGGCTGCTGGGCGGTCTGATCATGGACACCCCCGCTCCCATCTCCGCCCTCCTGCGCTCGACGGCGTTCGGAACCCTGGCCCGCGCGGTCCTGACCCTGCCCTACTGGTGGAGCGGGATCGCCAAGCTGACCGACCTGCACGGCGCCCTGGCCGAGGCCGCCCATTTCGGCCTCAAGCCCGCCTGGCTGGTCGTGGCCGCCACGGTGCTGGTCCAGCTGGGCGGCTCGATCGCCCTGATCCTGGGCCGCATCGGCTGGCTGGCCGCCGGCGCCCTGGGCGTCTTCACCGCCTTCGCCACCCTGATCGCCCACCCCTACTGGACGGTCACCGACCCGGTGGAGCGCTTCCACGCGCTGAACACCTTCCTCGAACACATCGGCCTGATCGGCGGCTTCATGCTGGCGGCCATCCTGGTCGAGCGGGAGAAGTGGGCATGAGCGCGCCGTCCCCTCGCCTGTCGGCTGCGACCGGCATCGGCATGGCCCTGGTCGGCGGCTATGTCGATGTGGTCGGCTTCGTGCTGCTGTTCGGCCTGTTCGTGAACCACGCCACCGGCAACCTCGTCATGCTGGGCGTCTCGCTCGCCGGCGGCGGCCAGGGCATCGCCACCAAGCTCCTGTCCCTGCCGGTGTTCATCCTCGCGGCGGCCGCCACCTATGTGATGATCTGCAAGCGCCGGGCGCGCGGCCAGGCCAATGAGGCGGCGGTGCTGCTGTTGCAGGCGGCGATGCTGCTGATCTTCATGCTGCTGACCGTCGCGGCCCTGCCGGCCGACAACGCGGATGAGCCGGCGGTGATGCTGGCGGGTCTCTTCGGCGTCTGCGCCATGGCCGTACAGAACGTCGGCGCTCGCGTGGTGTTCAGCCACCTGGCGCCGACGACGATCATGACCGGCAACGTCACCCAGATCGCCATCGACCTCGTCGATCTGCTGTCCTCCAAGAACGGCCTGGACGAGGCCCTGCGCGCCCGGATCGTCAAGACCTGGCCGCCGGTCATGGCCTTCGCGGTCGGCGCCATCGGCGGCGCGATCGGCGTGATCCTGGCCGGTCCGTGGAGCCTGCTGCCCGCCGCCGTCGTGGTCGCGATCCTGGGCGGCTTCTATGCCCGAGGCCCGCGCGCGGTGGCGGCATGATCGCCGCCCTGCTGGCCGCGAGCGCGGTCCAGGCCGCCGAGCCGCCGGCCTTCAAATTGGTCCGCGCCGACGAGGACTACGGCTACCTGAAGTCCGCCCCGAAGCTGACGGGTCTCGATCCGCTGCGCTACATCCCGGTCGGCGAGGACGGTTATCTGACCCTTGGCGGCGAGGCCCGGCTGCGGCTCGACACCATCGACGCCCCGCGCTTCGGCGTCGGCGGCGCTCAGGCCGACACCTTCGAGCTCTTCCGAGGCCTGGTCAGCGCCGACCTGCACCTGAATTCGACCGTCCGAGTCTATGGCGAGCTGGGCCTGCACCGTGACCTCGGCAAGGGCGAGGCGCCGGCCATCACCGACCGCGACGGCCTGGACGCCGAGGTGCTGTTCCTCGACCTCACGCCCTCAAAGAACTGGCGCCTGCGCCTGGGCCGGCAAGAGCTGAGCTTCAACGCCACCCAGCGCTTCGTCTCGGTGCGCGAGGGACCCAACATCCGCCAGAGCTTCGACGGCGCGCGGCTGACCTATGGCGGCAAGGGCTTGAAGGTCGACGCCTTCTACACCCATCCCGTCACCATCACGCCGGGCGCGTTCAACGACAGCCGCAACACGGCCCAAGCCTTCTGGGGCGTCTACGCCACCGCGCCCGTCGCCAAGGGCGTCAGCCTGGACGTCTACAGCCTGAACCTCGACCGCGACCGGGTCCGCTTTGGGACGGTGACCGGCGACGAGCGCCGCCGCAGCGTCGGCGCGCGCCTGGCCGGCAAGGCCGGGGCGATCGACTATGAGGTCGAGGCCATGGTCCAGCGCGGCCACTTCGCCGGTCAGGACATCCGCGCCTGGGGCGGCTCGGCCGGCGCCGGCTACACCTTCGCCGCGCCGTGGAAGCCGCGCCTGTCGGTGCGTCGTGACCTCGGCTCGGGCGACGGCGATCCGACCGACGGCAAGCTGGAGACCTTCAACCCGCTGTTCCCCAAGGGGGCCTATTTCAGCGAAGCGGCGCTGGTCAGCTGGAGCAACCTTTCCGCCTGGCGGGTGGCGCTGGGCGCGGCGCCGACCAAGTCGGTCTCTGTGGAGATCAGCCACACCGATCGCCGCCGCGAGAACGGTCGCGACGCCATCTACCTGCAGCCCTATGCGGTGCTGGCGGGCGGCGGCGCCTCGACCGCCAAGGGCGTCAGCCAGGACTGGCAGGCCGACCTGGGCTGGCAGATCAATCGCAACGTCAAGATCACGCTGGAAGCGGTCCACGCCGAGGCCGGCGCGGCGGTGAAGGCGGCCGGCGGCCACGACGTCGACTTCGCCATGGCGATCGTCCAGTTCCGTTTCTGAGACAGCCGCGCGACGGCGCGGTACCCCATCTGGGTTAGTGAAATGTCACCCGTTGGCGGCTGACGCGGAATGCGTTCATCGACCATGTTCTCTCAACGGTCAGGCGCAGCACGCGTCACGGCCAAGCCTTGGGGGAACGCGATGCTCAACGCGATCGGAACAGCAGACATCGAACCGTTCGCCGTCGGCGACAACGGCATGATCTCCGAGCTGCTGGACAAGGCCCTGCGCCTGTTCGAGGGCGACCGCATCGCCTCGCGCCGGCTGGTCGAGCAGGCCTTCACCCTGGCCGACCGCTCGACCCATCCCGCGCCGCTGGCCCAAGGCGCCCTGGCCGCCTGGCAGGCGCGACGGATCGAGGCCTTCGTCGAGCAGCATCTGTCGCATCCGATCCGCATCGACGCGGTGGCCGCCCTGGTTTCGCTGAGCCCGAACTACTTCTCGCGCGCCTTCAAGGCGACGTTCGGCACGACCTTCTCGCACTACGTCATCCAGCAGCGCATCACCCTGGCCAAGCAGATGCTGCTGACCACCGACGCCTCGATCGCCGAGATCGCCCTGGACTGCGGCCTGGCCGATCAGTCGCACTTGACGCGGCTGTTCAAGCGCGCGGTCGGCTCGCCGCCCAACGCCTGGCGCCGCGCCGCCCGCTGCGACGCCTGGACCCCGAAGGCGGCCGCTTAGAACATCCTCGAGATGTTCTAAGTCTTTGTATGAACGCATTTTCGGACGACGAACCGGAATCCACTTCGTCTGAAAATGCTCTAGATGTCGATGATCCCGCGCCGCACCGCGACGGTGACGGCGTGGGTGCGGTCGCTGACGCCCAGCTTGCCGAAGATGCTCTTCACATGGACCTTGACCGTCTGATCCGAGATCGACAGCCGCCGCGCGACGCCCTTGTTGGGCTCGCCGCGCGAGATCAGGCGCAGGACGGCCAGCTCGCGGTCGCTGAGCTTGTCCTCGTTCATGTGCGACAGGATCTGCTCGGCCACCACCGGCGAGACGTAGCGGCGGCCGGCGCTGACCGTGCGGATCGCCTCGATCAGCTCGCGGTGCAAGGAGCTCTTCAACAGGAAGCCCAGGGCCCCCAGCCGCAGCGCGCGCTCGGCATAGGCGTCGCCGCCATAGGTGGTCAGAACCGCGATCTTGGAATCGGGGGCCTCGCACAGGATCACCGGGATAGCTTCCAGTCCGCCCAGGCGCGGCATCTGCAGGTCGATCAGGGTGACGTCGGGCCTGAGGGTCTTCGACTTCTCGATGGCCTCGGCGCCGTCCGACGCCTCGCCGGCCAACTCGAAGTCGGGCTCGGCCAGCAGCGCGTTGGCGATGCCCTCCCGCATCAGCGGGTGGTCATCGACGATGAGCACACGCGTCTTGCGGCCCTCGGGCGTCATGGCGTTCATCGGGTTCAACGGTTGCTGGATTTGGCCTGATCTGTACGCGAACAGGTCAGGACAGTTGTAAGCTAAACACTGCCGTAACCGGAACGGGTTCGGCGATGTTTTCTGACGCCACGGTCACTCTGTCCCCAGAGATCGCCGACAGCGCTTACCCGCAAGCCATTTTTCCGTGCGACGCGGACACGCCGACACCCCGGACGCGGCGGCGCCCGGGGGAAACAGGGGATGGGCGATTCGGTCAGGCCAGGTGCGCCTCGACGAACCACAGCTGCTTGTCGATCGCGCGCGAGACCTCGGTGAAGACATCCGAGGTGTCGGCGTCGCCCAGCTCGGCGGCGGCGTCGATATCGGCACGCAGGGCCTTGCCGAACTGGGCCAGGACGGCGGCCACGGCCTTCAAGTGGCTTTCGCCGCCGTGGGTCTCCAGCGAATATTCGTACAGTGACGAATTGGCCGCCGTGGTCTTGGCCCGGCCGTCCGGAATGCCGCCGATCGAGGCGATGCGTTCGGCGATGGTGTCGGTGAACTCCTCGACCTCGCCATGCAAGGCGTCGAACAGCTGGTGCAGCTGATAGAAGTTGAGGCCGCGCACCGTCCAGTGCGCCTGCTTCAGCTGGGTCTCCAGGTCCAGGCAATCCGACAGCCGCGCCTGGAGCAGGGCGACCGATTGCTTGCGGACGTGGTCGGAGAGGTCGATGCGGCTGGAGTACATGGCGGATCCGTTCATGAAAGACTGGAGCCCAGCCAACCTCAGAATCCGCGCGGCGCCTTGTACGGACGCACCCTGACGGCGAGAGATATGATCAAAAGCGTCCGCGCTCGACGCTCCCCTGCGGCGAAGCTAACAATGAGCCGCGCACTACACCTCCAGGACTGAGAGCTGCCGACAATGCCCTGGGGACGGGTCCTCCTGCGTGCTCTGCCTCTGGTCCTGGCGCTGATCTGCGGTAACCTGGCTCGGGCGGAGGAGCCGCAGCAGCAGATCCCCCGCCTCCTGCACACGGCCTGGCGACAGGACACCGGCGCGCCGCCGAACATCTGGGCGATCGGCCAGGCGCCGCAGGGCGAGCTTTGGTTGGGCACCGGCGCGGGTCTGTATCGCTTCGACGGCGTGCGCTTCAGCCAGTTCCGCTCGGACGGGACGACCACCCTGCCCAGCGAGATCATCATGGCCATGATGGTCACCCGGTCGGGCGAGGTCTGGGTCGGCTACCACTCGGGCGGCGTCTCGGTGATCCGCAACGGCAAGATCACCAACTATGTCGACGGACCGCCCAGCGGCACGCTCAAGCAGTTCGTCGAGACCCGCGACGGCGCGGTCTGGATCGCCGCCTTCGGCGGGGTGACCGTCTATCGCCATGGCCGCTGGATGCCCATCGCCTGGGACCCGGCCTATGGGCGCGCCTTCAACATGGTGGTCGCCCGCGACGGCGGCGTCTGGGTCGCGGCCCAGCACGCCCTGGTCCGCGTCGATCCCGTCTCGCTGCAGGTCCGAAGGACCAACGAGCCCGTCGAAGGCTCCTGGGCCCTGGCCGAAGCCCCGGACGGCCGCCTGTGGTTCGCGGACCAGGCTTTCGGCCTGCGGGCGCTGGATCCCGCGCATCTGTTCGATCCCGTCGCGCCGACCCGCACCCCGCCAGCCAAGTCGAACCTGCTGGTCTCGCGGCGAGTGATGTTCGACAGCGCCGGCGTGCTGTGGGGCGCCTATGAGGACGGCCAGGGCGTCTATCGCCTCCTGCGCCCCGATCGGGTCCCGACCGGACGCATCCTGTCGAAGGCCGATGTCGACCAGACCTACGGCGCGGCCCAGGGCCTGACCGCCGACCTGGCCGCCGCCCTGTTCCTGGATCGCGAGCGCAATGTCTGGGTCGGCAGCCTGCTGGGCCTGGACCGCTTCAGCGCCGCCGACATCGTCACCGAACGCTCGATCCCCTCCAGCACGCGCGAGGGCTATCGCGCCGTGGTGACGCCGCGCGGACGGCTCTACCTGACCGACGCCGATACGCTCTATCGCTTCGACGACGCAGACCGCCCGCGCGTGCTGCACCGGGGCCTGGGCCATCCCAACGAGCTGTGCGCCGGCAAAGACGGCAAGGTCTGGATGGCCGCCGACAAGGGCCTGTGGCGGGTCGACGGACCGAGCCTGGCCTCCATCCCCCTGCCCGCTGGCGCCGAGGGCCGCATCGTCCTGGCCTGCGCCCAGGACAGCCTGGGCGGCCTGTGGGCGTCGATCAGCGGCGCGGGCCTGTTCCGCCACGACGGTCAGGGCTGGCGGCCGGTCACCGCCCAGCTACCCAAGAGCTTCTATCCGCGCATCCTGGTGGCCAGCGCCGATGGGACGATCTGGGCGGCCGATCCTGGCTTCGACCTCTATGCGATCGGCGGCGGCGGCGTTCGGCGGTTCACGGAGGCCGACGGCCTGGCGATCGGCGAGCTGAAGACCATCGTCACCGACCGCCGGGGCCTGGTCCTGGCCGGCGGCGAGCGTGGCGTGGCCCGGCTGGCGGGCAACCGCTTCCAGTCCCTGACCGTCGACCGCCATCCCGCGCTGAGCCTGGTCTCGGGTCTGACGCCCGACGGCCTGGGCGGCGTCTGGCTGGGCACGATCCGCGGCGTCTCGCGGATCACGGCCCAGGCGCTGGACAAGGCCTTCGCCGACCCCGCCATGCCGGTCGAGCTGAAGCGGTTCGACTATCGCGACGGCCTGCCGGGCGCGCCGCAGCAGCACTGCTGCCATCGCACGGTCGTGGCGGACGGCGACCACCGCGTCTGGCTGTTGACCAACCGCGCCGTCGCCTGGATCGAGCCCGCCGACCTGTCGCACAACCCCGTGCCGCCGACGGTCAGCATCACCAGCGTCACGGCCAACAACGTCGCTCTGCCGGCCCGGCAGGACATGCGGCTGATGAGCGGGGTCCGCGACCTGCGGATCGACTTCGCCGCCCCCAGCCTGGTGGTGCCCGACCGCGTCCGCGTGCGCTATCGCCTGTGGGGCGTCGATGGCGACTGGGTCGATCCGGGCGCGCGCCACCAGGCCTTCTACACGCGCCTGCCACCGGGCCAGTACCGGTTCTCGGTCATCGCCGCCAACAACGACGGGGTCTGGAACCGGGCCGGCGCGACCTTGGACTTCGTGATCCCGCCGACCTTCTTCCAGTCACGGATTTTCCTGGTGCTGCTCGGCCTGGGCGTCCTGCTGCTGGGCGGCGGGGCCTTCTACCTGCGCCACCGCCTCACCGCCCGCCGCATCACCCAGCAGTACGAGGACCGAATGGCCGAGCGCGAGCGCATCGCCCGCGAGCTGCACGACACCCTGCTGCAGAACGTCCAGGCCCTGGTGCTGAAGTTCCATAACCTGACCAACACCCTGCCCGAGGGTCCCGCCCGGGGTCAGGTCGGCGAGGCCATCGACCGCGCCGAGCAGGTGGTGATCGAGAGCCGCGAGCGGATCATGGACCTTCGCACCGCCCGCTCCAGCGAGGACCTGGCCCAACGCCTGAGCGTCGCCGCCGACTTCACCGGCGCGACCGCCAAGCCGGAGCTGCAGTTGACCACCCTGGGCGAGACCCGCCAGCTGACGCCGTCGGTCCTGGACGAGGTCACCCAGATCGGCTCGGAAGCCATCCGCAACGCCGTGCGCCACTCCGGCGGCAGCCTGGTGAAGGTCGAGATCGCCTTCGAACCGTCCGCCTTCCGGCTGGTGGTGCGCGACGACGGCGTCGGCATCCCGGACGGCCGCCTGGCCAGCGCCGAACAGGCCGGCCACTACGGCGTCGTCGGCATGCGCGAGCGCACCCAGCGTCTGAACGGCGACCTGCGGGTCGAAAGCGACGGCGGCACCCGGATCGAACTGACCATCCCGCCGCGCCAGGCCTATGGCGAACGCCAATGGCTGACCGAACTTCTGGCCAAATTTCGCGCCCTACCGGTTCCGGGGAACCGGTAACAAACAGCAGCGTTCCAAGAGGAGTTCGGGGATGGGTGCGTCCCGGACGACGGCTGTCGAGCGCCCATGCTCCAGCCGCGTCCGGTTCCAGTCACCCTCGATCCACATTGAGTGGCTCTGATTGGGGTGACGAGCATGCAAGGCGTTCTGGAACGGGCCACGGATAAGCCCGAGCTCGACGGGCATCAGCTGTTGGCGGCGTTCCGCGCCTTCCGGCGAGGCGACTTCTCGGTCCGCCTGCCCGGCGACCTCAGCGGCCTGGACGGCGAGCTGGCCGAGGCCTTCAACGACGCCGTCGAGATGAACGACCGGCTCTCGAAAGAGTTCGAAAGGCTGCGCGATGTGGTCGGCCGCCAGGGCAAGATCAACCAGCGCGCTCAGCTGCCGGGCGCGGTCGGGGCCTGGGCCGACAGCGTCGAGGCCGTCAACAGCCTGATCACCGACATGGTCCACCCCACCGCCGAAATGGCCCGCGTGATCGGCGCCGTGGCCAATGGCGACCTCTCACAGACCATGGACCTGGAGAACGAGGACCGCCCCCTGCGCGGCGAGTTCCTGCGCACCGGCAAGGTCGTCAACACCATGGTCGGGCAGCTGGGCTCGTTCGCCTCGGAAGTCACCCGGGTGGCGCGTGAAGTCGGCACCGAGGGCAAGCTGGGCGGCCAGGCCCAGGTCAAGGGCGTCACCGGCGCCTGGAAGGACCTCACCGACAACGTCAACCTGATGGCCGGCAACCTGACCGGCCAGGTCCGCAACATCGCCGAGGTCACCACCGCCGTCGCCAATGGCGACCTTTCCCGCAAGATCACCGTCGACGTGAAGGGCGAGGTGCTGGAGCTGAAGAACACCATCAACACCATGGTGGACCAACTCAACAGCTTCGCTTCGGAAGTGACCCGCGTGGCCCGCGAAGTCGGTACGGAAGGCAAGCTGGGCGGCCAGGCCAACGTCAAGGGCGTGGCGGGGACCTGGAAGGAACTGACCGACAACGTCAACCTGATGGCCGGCAACCTGACCGGCCAGGTCCGCAACATCGCCGAGGTGACCACCGCCGTGGCCCGCGGCGACCTCTCCAAGAAAATCACCGTCGACGTGCGCGGCGAGATCCTGGAGCTGAAGGACACCATCAACGTCATGGTGGACCAGCTCAACGCCTTCGCCAGCGAAGTCACCCGCGTGGCCCGCGAAGTCGGCACCGAAGGCAAGCTCGGCGGTCAGGCCCGCGTGGAAGGCGTCGGCGGCACTTGGAAGGAGCTGACCGACAACGTCAACCTGATGGCCGGCAATCTTACGGGCCAGGTCCGCAACATCGCCGAGGTGACCACGGCCGTGGCCATGGGCGATCTCTCCAAGAAGATCACCGTCGACGTGAAGGGCGAGATCCTGGAGCTGAAGTCGACCATCAACATCATGGTGGACCAGCTGAACGCCTTCGCCTCGGAAGTCACCCGCGTGGCGCGGGAAGTCGGCACCGAAGGCAAGCTGGGCGGCCAGGCCAACGTCACCGGGGTCGGCGGCACCTGGAAGGACCTCACCGACAACGTCAACTTCATGGCCGCAAACCTGACGGGTCAGGTCCGCAACATCGCCGAGGTCACCACCGCCGTCGCCATGGGCGACTTGTCGAAGAAGATCACCGTCGACGTGAAGGGCGAGATCCTGGAGCTGAAGAACACCATCAACGTCATGGTGGACCAGCTGAACTCGTTCTCTTCGGAAGTGACCCGCGTGGCCCGCGAAGTCGGCACCGAGGGCAAGCTGGGTGGTCAGGCCCAGGTCAAGGGTGTCACCGGGGCCTGGAAGGACCTCACCGACAACGTCAACTTCATGGCCGCAAACCTGACCGGTCAGGTGCGGAACATCGCCGACGTCACCACCGCCGTGGCCAATGGCGACTTGTCCAAGAAGATCACCGTCGACGTGAAGGGCGAGATCCTGGAGCTGAAGAACACCATCAACACCATGGTGGACCAGCTGAACGCCTTCGCCTCGGAAGTCACCCGCGTGGCGCGGGAAGTGGGCACGGAAGGCAAGCTCGGCGGTCAGGCCCAGGTGAAGGGCGTGGCCGGGACGTGGAAGGAACTGACCGACAACGTCAACCTGATGGCCGGCAACCTGACCGGCCAGGTACGGAACATCGCCGAGGTGACGACCGCCGTCGCCATGGGCGACTTGTCGAAGAAGATCACCGTCGACGTGCGCGGCGAAATCCTCGAACTGAAGAACACCATCAACACCATGGTCGATCAGCTGAACTCGTTCAGCTCGGAAGTGACCCGCGTGGCCCGCGAAGTCGGCACCGAAGGCAAGCTCGGCGGTCAGGCCCAGGTGAAGGGCGTCGCCGGCACCTGGAAGGATCTCACCGACAACGTCAACTTCATGGCCGCCAACCTGACCGGCCAGGTCCGCAACATCGCCGACGTGACGACCGCCGTGGCCAACGGCGACCTTTCCAAGAAGATTACCGTCGACGTGAAGGGCGAGATCCTGGAGCTGAAGAACACCATCAACGTCATGGTGGACCAGCTGAACGGCTTCGCCTCGGAAGTGACCCGCGTGGCCCGCGAAGTCGGCACCGAGGGCAAGCTCGGGGGCCAGGCCGCCGTGCCGGGTGTCGCGGGTACCTGGAAGGACCTGACCGACAACGTCAACATGATGGCCGCCAACCTGACCGGCCAGGTCCGCAACATCGCCGACGTCGTCACCGCGGTCGCGCAAGGCAACCTCAAGCGCAAGCTGACCTTGGACGCCAAGGGCGAGATCGCCTCGCTGGCCGACACCATCAACGGCATGATCGAGACCCTGGCCACCTTCGCCGACCAGGTGACCAACGTGGCCCGCGAAGTGGGTTCGGAAGGCAAGCTGGGCGGCCAGGCCCGGGTGCCCGGGGCCGCCGGCCTGTGGCGCGACCTGACCGACAACGTCAACGAGCTGGCCGCCAACCTGACCACCCAGGTCCGCGCCATCGCCGAGGTGTCGACGGCCGTGACCAAGGGCGACCTGACGCGCTCGATCACCGTCGAGGCCTCGGGCGAAGTGGCCGCGCTCAAGGACAACATCAACGAGATGATCCGTAACCTGAAGGATCAGACTCTGAAGAACACCGAGCAGGACTGGCTGAAGACCAACCTGGCCCGGTTCAGCCGCATGCTGCAGGGCGAGCGCGACCTGTCGACCGTGTCGAACCTGGTGCTGTCGGAACTGGCCCCGCTGATCAACGCCCAGCACGGGGTGTTCTACGTCTCCGACACCAACGAGGCCGGTGAAGCGGTCCTGAACCTGGCCGCCAGCTACGCCGGCAATCGCCGCAAGCCGCCGTCGGGTCAGCTCTACCTGCGCGAGGGCCTGATCGGCCAGTGCGCGGCCGAGAAGGAGCGCATCCTGCTGACCAACGTCCCCAAGGACTACGTCAAGGTCAGCTCCGGGCTCGGCGAAAGCGCCCCGCGCAGCATCATCGTCCTGCCGGCCCTGTTCGAGGGCGAGCTGAAGGCGGTGATCGAACTGGCCAGCTTCGGCGAGTTCAACGAGACCCAGCAGGCGTTCCTGGACCAGTTGATGGAGTCGATCGGCATCGTGCTGTCGACCATCGCCGCCAACATGCGGACCGAGGGCCTGCTGGAGCAATCGCAGTTGCTGACCTCGGAACTGCAGGCCCAGCAGGAAGAGCTGAAGAAGACCAACGACCGCCTGGAACTGCAGGCCGCGTCCCTCCGTCAGTCGGAAGAGCTGCTGCGCTCCAAGCAGGACGAGCTGCAGACCACCAACGCCGAGCTGGAGGACAAGGCCGTCCTCCTGTCCGCCCAGAACAAGCAGGTGGAGGCCAAGAACGCCGAGGTCGAGCAGGCCAAGGCGGCGCTGGAGGAGAAGGCCGAACAGCTGGCCCTGACCTCCAAATACAAGTCCGAGTTCCTGGCCAATATGAGCCACGAGCTGCGTACGCCGCTGAACTCGCTGCTGATCCTCTCGAAGATGCTCAGCGAGAACGCGCAAGGGAACCTGAGCGACAAGCAGGTGGAGTTCTCCAAGAACATCCATTCGGCCGGCGCCGACCTGCTGGGCCTGATCAACGACATCCTCGACCTGTCGAAGATCGAGAGCGGCACGGTCACTCTGGACATCGGACAGATGCCGTTCGCCTCGCTCAGCGACCAGACCCGCCGCACCTTCGCCCAGCTGGCGCAGGACAAGAAGCTGGACTTCGCGATCGACCTCGACCCGGCCCTGCCACCGGCCATGTACACCGACGACAAGCGCCTGCAGCAGGTGATCAAGAACCTGCTCAGCAACGCTTTCAAGTTCACCCAGGCCGGTTCGGTGAAGCTCAGCGTCAGCCGTGCCGAGTCCGGCTGGGCGCTGGGCAACGACCACCTGAACAAGGCCGGCCAGGTGCTGGCCTTCGCGGTGGCCGACACCGGCATCGGCATCCCCGAGGACAAGCAGCGGATCATCTTCGAGGCCTTCCAGCAGGCCGACGGCACCACCAGCCGCAAGTACGGCGGCACGGGCCTGGGCCTCTCCATCAGCCGCGAGATCACCCGCCTGTTGGGCGGCGAACTTAAGGTCGTCTCGACCCCCGGTGAGGGCTCGACCTTCACCCTCTATCTGCCGCTGAACTTCAGCCCTACGGCCCAGCCGGCGCCGATGCCCGCGCCGCGCATGCCGACCTCGCAATCCTCGACCTTCACCTTCTCGACCGCCGACGCGGCGACCTACGAGCCGGTCGAGAGCGTGATCGACGACCGCGACACCATCACCCCCGCCGACTCGACGGTGCTGATCGTCGAGGACGACCCGCGCTTCGCCTCGATCCTGCTGGCCCTGGCCCGCGACGCCGGCTTCAAGGGCGTGGTGACCAGCGAAGGCGCCTCGGTCCCGTCCCTGGCCCGCCGCTTCGCGCCCGAAGCCATCCTGCTGGACGTCGGCCTGCCCGACATGGACGGCCTGGCCTTGCTGGACCTTCTCAAGCGCACGCCCGAGACGCGGCACATCCCGGTGCAGGTGATCTCGGCCGATGACCGGGGCGGCCTCTCCCTGTCGATGGGCGCCCTGGGCTTCACCAGCAAGCCGGTCGAGCAGGAGGCGGTGGTCTCCACTCTCGACCGCGTACGCCGCCTGGCCAGCCACGAGGACCGCTCGCCGGTCCTGGTCGGCGGCGATCGCGAGACGGCCGACCTGCTGGCCTCGGCCTTCGGCGGCGCGCGGACGGAAGCCAAGCTCGAAGCCCTGCCGCCCGCGGCCTTCGACGGCGAACAGGGTTGCCTGGTGGTGGCGATCGCCAGCGGCCGGGTCGGCCCGACCCTGGACCTGCTGCGCCAGCGCGGGGCGGTGTCCGGCTCGACCGTGCTCTACGCCGCCGGCGAGCTCGACGCCGAGGAGGAGCGCCGCCTGCGGCTGGCCGTGTTCACCGGCGCGGCGCGCCTGGCCCGCACCGGCGAGCAGCTGATCGACCACGTCGCCCTGATCCAGCACGACCGGGTCGAGCGCCTGCCCGACAGCGCCCGCGCCATGCTGACGCGCACTCGTCACGCCGACGCGGTGCTGACCGGCCGCACCGCCGTGGTCATCGACGACGACATCCGCAACATCTTCTCCCTGGCCAGCGCCCTGGAGGAGTACGGCATCGCCCTGCGCTACGCCGAGAGCGGCCGCGCGGGTCTGGAGCTGCTGGACAGCCTGCCCGAGGTCGACATGGTCCTGGTCGACATCATGATGCCCGACATGGACGGCTACGAGACCATGCGCGAGATTCGCGCCCGCTCGCGGTTCGCCAACCTGCCCGTCGTCGCCGTGACCGCCAAGGCGATGAAGGGCGACCGGCAGAAATGCATCCAGGCCGGCGCCTCTGACTATGTGTCCAAGCCCGTCGACCTTGACCAGTTGATCTCGGTCCTGCGCGTGGCGGTGCAGCGCGCCGACGCCCGCAAGCTGGCCGGCGACAACATCGTAAGCCTGTCCAGCGTGGCCCACTAAGCATGTCGATCCAGGCGGTCCAGTTCCCTCCCGAGCCCCTTCCGGTCGATCGACCGAAGGCCAAGATCCTGATCGTCGATGACGACGAACGGAACGCCTTCGCCGCGTGCCAGGCCCTGGAGGCGCTGGACCAGGAGCTGGTCGTCGCCCGCTCGGGCCCCGAGGCGCTGCGCAAGCTGCTGACCGACGACTTCGCGGTCATCCTGCTGGACCTGCACATGCCCGGCATGGACGGCTACGAGACCGCCGCCCTGATCCGCGAGCGGCGCCGCACCCGTGACGTACCGATCGTCTTCCTGACCGCCGTGTTCCGCGACGAGGGCCACATCTTCAAGGCCTACTCGGCCGGCGCCGTCGACGTGGTGTTCAAGCCGGTCGACCCGTTCATCCTGCGCTCCAAGGTGCAGGTGCTGGTCGACCTGCACATCAAGCGCATGGAGCTGGCCCAGGAGCTGGAGAACCGCCAGCGCCTCCTGGAAGAGAACGCCCGCGTCCAGGCCGAGAAGCTGGAGGCCGAGCGCTCGCTGCAGATCAGCCTGCGCCGTCAGCAGGCGATCCAGCTGGCCCTGCCGATCGTGTTCTATTCCCGCCAAGCCGACCCGCCCTACGCCGCCCTGTCGGTCAGCGAGGCGGTGCTGGGGCTGACCGGCTACGACGCCCACTGCTTCACCGACGATCCAGACTTCGGCTACGCGCACGTCCATCCCGACGACCGCGCCATCGTCGCCCAGGCCCAGGAGGACGCCCGTCGCGGCAATGCCTATACCTGCGAGTATCGCTGGCTGTGCGCCGACGGGACCTACAAGTCGCTGATCGACCAGGGCGTCCCGGCCGAGGACCACGAGACCGGCCGTCCCGTGGTGTTCGGCACCCTGCTGGACAACACCGAGCGCCGCGCCCTGGAAGAGGCCCTGGGCCACGCCCGCAAGATGGAGGTCGTCGGCCAGCTGACCGGCGGCGTCGCCCACGACTTCAACAACCTGCTGACCGTGGTGCTGGGCAATGTCGACCTGATCCAGCGGCGCTGCGGCGCGGACTTCGCCTATGTCCGCCAGGTCACGGCCATCCGCCAGGCCACCGAGCGCGGCGCGGCCCTGACCCGTCAGCTGCTGGCCTTCTCGCGCCGCCAACGCCTGGACCCCGCCGCCGTCGATCTCAACGACCTGGTGCGGGACTTCTCGCCGCTGCTGCGGCAGGCGATCGGCGACGGCGTTTCCTTGCGCTTCGATCCGGCCCAGGCCCCGGCCTTCGTCAATGTCGACCCGGCGCAACTGGAAAGCGCCCTGCTGAACCTGGCCGTCAACGCCCGCGACGCCATGGGCGGGTCCGGCGGCCTGACGATCAGCATCCAGATCGATCCCGACGCCGGCCACCGCCTCGTCGTGCGCGACACCGGGCCGGGCATGGCCCCGGACGTCGCCTCGCGCGTCTTCGAGCCGTTCTTCACCACCAAGGACGTCGGCAAGGGCTCGGGCCTGGGCCTGGCCCAGGTCTATGGCTTCGTCAGCCAGTCCGGCGGTCAGGTCACGCTGTCGACCACCCTGGGCGAAGGCGCGGCGTTCGAGATCACCCTGCCCGCCATCGCCGCCGGTCCCGTGCGCGCGCCGGCCCCGACCGTGCCGTCGGAGGACGCCACCGGCTCGGAACGCATCCTGGTGGTCGAGGACGATCCGGCGGTGCTGGCCCTGGCGGTCGATACGCTGGAGGGCCTCGGCTACCACGTGACCACCGCCCGCAACGCCGCCAGCGCCCTGCGCCGACTGGGCGGATCGAAGGCGTTCGAGATGCTGTTCTCGGACGTCATCATGCCCGGCGGCGTCAGCGGTCTGGACCTGGCTCGCCAAGCGCGCGGCAAGAACCCGAAGCTGAAGGTGCTGCTGACCTCCGGCTTCATCGGCGAGGAAGCGATCGACTGGGCCGACGAGTATCCGATGCTCGACAAGCCCTATGACGCCCCGTCCCTGGCCGCCAAGGTCCGGGCGATCCTCGACGCCGAGGCGCGCGCCTAGGCGGTGATCGTCACGCTGACGGTCTGGCCTTCGGTCAGGTCGATCGACAACGGCGCGGCCTGCAGGCCGGGCACGAGGTTGAAGACCCTCTGGACCGACACCGGGGCGAAGTCGGCGTCGGCGACGACCGTGATCCGGCCACTCCCCTTGGCCACCGTCACAACCCGCGCGTCCTTGCGCTCCACCGCCTGGTCAGCGCGGGCGATCATCGGCAGCACCAACCGCGCGGTCTTGCCGGCCGCGAGCCCGGTGACCTGAGCCGTCAAGGTCAGGCCTGCTGGCGTCAGAGCGTGGGTCAGGGCGTAGGCGATCGTCCCCTTCCCTTCCGGTGTCACCAGCTTGCCACTCGCCGTAGTGCGCACCGCGTCCCCACCGCCAGTCACCTCGAACTTCGCGGTCAGGTCGGCGATGTTCGTGAAGACGTCCTTGCCGTCCACCAGCTCAATGCGCGGGGTCAGGACTTGGTGGTTGGCGTCGATCGGCGCCTGCTGATTGCTGATCTCGACGGCCTTGTAGCGGGTCATGCTGGACGCCAGCACCGGTCCCAGGGCCTGGTGATACAGCAGCGAGACCGCCCCGCCCGAGGCATGGCCGCCACCGGCCGGCGCCAGGTAGTCGAAGTCATAGTCGGTGAAGCTGGCCCGCCACGGCCCCACCGAGGCCAGGTGCGTGCCGATCTCCGGGAAGCTCTTCAGCCCATAGGGCTTGTCGCGCGGCAGCTCGGTGCGGGCGACCGCCGCCGGCTTGGCCAGGTCGATCACCGCCGCCAGCGAGGCCGCGTGGCTGAAGGTATGGTGGATGCACGGCCGATAGCCGGCGGCGCGATAGTCCGGCCCGCCGTACAGCAGGCCATCGTGGGTGCAGGCGGCCATCAGGGCCAGGTTGCGGGCCGAGACCTCGGCGAAGCGCGGGTCCTTATCGGCCAGCACGCGATAGGCCGTATGGCAGCCGTCGCTGGTGCGGCTGCCCCACCAGGTCCACTTGACGTTCCGGGTGCCCCAGCTGTTGTCCCAGGCTCCGTCGGGCAGCATGAACTCCATGTGGGCGCGCAGGCTCGTGACCACCTGGTCCATCACCGCCTGGTCGCCGGTGCGCAGGGCGTACATGGCCAGGGCCGGCAGGGACTCCTCGACATTGTAGCCGAGGTCGACCGGCGGCCGGCCCTTGGCGGTGCGGCCGCGCTGCGGGTGGCCCTCGCCGAACAGCAGGCCGTCCGGGGTGAAGTAATCCAGCGCCGCGAGGGCGAAGGTCCGCGCCTTGGCGGCATAGGCCTCACGACCGAACACCTCCGCCCCCAGCGACATCGCGTAGGCCGTGGTGACCGGATAGTTGATGTTGCCGGTGTCCAGGGTCATGAACCCGTCGAGGAAGACGAAGGCCTTCTCCAGCCGCGCGCGCCAGGCCTCGCGGGTGGCGCGGTCCAGCAGGTCGCCGTGGTGCAGCAGGGTCTCGGACAGCGCGATGGCGCGGAAGACCGTGATGCCCTTCCAGTCGTTGAGGAAGACGTCGTTGACCCAGCTCCCGTCCGGCCGCGTGACGTTGCGCTCGCTCCAGCCGTGGGCCGCGATCGCCGCGCGGACATAGCGATCGTCGCCGCTGGTCCGCGCCATGCGCAGCAGCGGATAGACCGCGTCGCCGATCCGGCCGTGGACCATGCCGCAGCCGGGACACAGGAAGGCGCCGTCGCCTTCCTTCGCGCCGCGCACCTGCCGTTCCAGCAGGCCGTCGCACCAGGTCTTCAGCAGCGCGCCATAGGGCTCGAGTCCCGCCGCAACAGGGGAGCCCTTCGCTACCGCCGGCGCCAGCATCGCGGCCGCCGACAGTCCCAGTACATGCCGTCTCGGCAGCTCCATGACGCACCCTCCCCGCGCCGGTCATCGCCGGCGGTTGGGCTAGTCTTGCGTCAGGGAAATCATTTTGGCCAGGCCAATATGAACTTTGGTCATGCCACTTGTGGAACAGGCTTCTTCGCCGGACGCCGGCGCTTGGGCGTACCCGCCGGATTGCCCCAGAAGGTCACCACAGCCAGCGACCCCAGCAGCGCCAGGGTCAGGCCCGAGACCGTCATCACCAGTCGATAGGTCAGCCCGCCGACCTTGGCCGCGTGCAGCGGGAAGTCGGCGTTGGCGATCCGCGAGCCCAGCGGCAGGGCCTGGGCGTCGCGGCTGCCGACCATCGCGCCGGTGGCCGGATCGAACCAGGCCATCGAGCGGCCGTTGGGCAGCCACTCGACCTGCTGGCGCAGGCGGATCGAGATCAGCCCGCCCTTCTTCTGCGGCAGGCCGATGGTCCGCACCTCCGCGCCCGGGAAGCGGGCCTGGGCCGTAGCGATGACCTTGGTCCAGTCGAGGTCCTTGGCCAGCTTGCCGCCCTTGGTCTTGGGCGCGGCCGAGGCCTTCTCCATCACCGCCGGCGGCGTTAACGGCGCGCGCAGGGCGTTGGAGAACCACTTCAAGTTCATCGCCGCGCCAGTCGTCAGCGACAGGATCAGCAGCGGCGCGATCAGCACGCCCAGGTCGCGGTGATGATGGACGATCGCCGCCCGCTTCATCATCCGTGGCCACAGGCGGACATGGAACATCCGCCGCGTCGGCCACCACAGGATCAGGCCGGTGACCACGAAGCAGAGGCCCGCCAGGCCGGCGATCCCGCCGACGATCTCGCCGGTGTCGCCGTTGAACAGGTGATGGTGGAAGTCGAAGATCCACACCTCCGGCCGGGCCCAGTTGGAGGTCCAGGCCTGGACGATATTGCCGTCCTGGTCGGTGTAGGCGGACTTCTCCTCGGTCTTGTAGGCCAGCTTGTGCAGGCCCATCCGGGGCGTCGCCAGCACGATCGAGCGCGGGCGGTCCTCGGCGGCGAAGACCTTGGTCGCCATGGCGCCGAGCGTCGCGGCGTCCTGCCGCTGGGCGTCGGCGGCGTGGGGCACGGTGGCGCGCAGGAAGGCGTCCTCGTGCACCAGCAGCGCGCCGGTGAAGCCCAGGAGCGCCAGCAGGAGACCGATCAGGCCGCCCGTCCAGCGGTGCAGCAGGCGCAGGGTCTTCATCAGAAGCGCGTTTCCCAGCCCAGCGTCGCGACACGGCCGCGGCCGGCATAGAACTTGTCTTTGGCGGGCAAGGTCGTGTCCGAATTGTACGAGATGTACTGCTTGTTCAGGATGTTCTGGACGCCCAGCGACACGGCCCCGACGGGCAGCCGGTAGCGCACGAAGGCGTCGGCGACCGTGTAGCCGTTGAAGTCGTCCTTCACCAGGGCGGTCTGCATGTCGCGCTTGATGTACTTCTGGACCTGCACGCGCATCGCCCACTTGCCCGTCTGATAGTCAGCGGCGAGGTTCAGGCGGTCGGGCGAGATGTTGGCGCCGTCCAGGTCGGTGTCGACCTTGCCGTCGGCATTGGTGTCGGTCTTGCCGCGCAGGCGGGCATAGCCGGTCGAGACCGACAGACCATCGACCGGGGTGCGGGCCTTCACATTGACCTCGAGGCCCTCGATCGCCACGCCCTGGCGCTGGACGTCGAAGATGCCGCCGGCGTTCTTGACCAGCAGCTGGCCCAGTTTCGACTTGGACCAGAAGTAGGCGACGCTGGCGTCGAACGGTCCGCGCTTCAGTTCCGCGCCCAGTTCGCGGTTGTTCGACACGATCGGCTCGACGGCCAGATAGGTGTCGACATCGACATTGGCGACATTGATGGCGCGCAGGATGCGACCGACGTCCGGCACGGTGTAGCCCTCGGCATAGCTGCCATAGAGGCGCACGCCCTTGGCCGGCTCGAACACCACGCCGCCGTTCAGCAGGGTGGCGCTGAACTCCGGATGGCCGCCGCCCACCTTGCGCGAGCCGTAGAAGGCCAGGGTGGTGAAGTCGTCGACCTTCAGCTCGACGTTCTCGAAGCGCGCGCCGCCGGCCAGGCGCAGCTTGCCGTCGAACAGGGCGTAGTTGCCCTGGATGAACGGGGCCAGGCTCTGGAACTTGGTCGGCGGCACCCAGGCGCGGCCGGTGACGATCAGCAGTTGCGCGGTGGTGTCGGTCAGGGCGTCGAGGCCGGCGGTGGCGGTCAGGCCTTCGATTCCCGGCACGGCGCGCTCGTAGCTGATCCGCGCGCCCAGCTTGCGCGAGCGGTTCGAGGACTGTTCGAACAGCGTGCCCGACGGGGCGATGGCCACGTCCTGGAAGGTCGCGCTCTTGTCGCCGCCGAAGGTGTCGCGCGAGCGGTTGAAGAACACCTGGGCGTTCAGCACGCCGCCATAGAGGTCGTCATTGACCAGGGCCGCCGACAGGGTCTCGACGCGGTTGGCGGCCGGTTCGCCGGGCTGGACGCCGCGATAGGCCGTGGTCGGCAGGCGGGTCAGGCGATTGCCGTCGGTCGGCGCTACGGCCGTGCCGGTGACGGTCACGAAGTCGCCGTCGCCCTTCAGCTCGAAGCGATTGCCGACGATGTCCAGGCGCGTGTTGGGCGAGATCTGCCAGCCCAGGCGACCGAACAGCGACAGGGTCTTGGAATCCTGGACGTCGCCTTGCGTGTTGTCCATGCCGATGCGGCGGCCGTTGGCGTCATAGAAGGCGCCGCGCGTCTCGTAGGCGACGCCAGCGGTGGCGTCGAACGCCCCTTCGCGCCAGCCGACCAGGCCGGCGACCTTGGCCCCCAGCGCGTCGCCCAGGTCATGGCCGGCCGTGGCCTGGACCAGGGCCCGGCCCGAGACGCCGTCCGTCTTCGGCGGGCCGACGGTGACCTGGTTGACCACGCCGCCGGTGGCGCCGATACCTTGCAGGGCGTTGGAGCCGTAGATCAGCTCGACGCGGTCGATGAAGAACGGGTCGATCGTGTAGCCGTCGCGCGAGCCGTCGCGGATCGGCGTCGACTGCGGGATGCCGTTGATGGCGTAAAGCGGTGAGCGGCCGCGCAGGCTCTCGCCCGCGCCCGACAGCTTCTGGCGCGTGGGCGAGAACGACGGCGACAGGGTCGAGACGGCGTCGACGATCGAGCCGCTGACGGCGACCTGCTGGCTCAGCATCTCCTGGTCGATCACGTCGACGGTCAGCGGCAGGGCGCTGGCGGGCAGGATGGTGCGGGCGGCGGTGATGACCACCTGGTCCACGTCGGTGTCGGGGGTCTTGTCCTGGGCGTGGGCCGCGGACAGGGCCAGCAGGCTGAGCGTGGAAAGCAGCGCGCCACGCAAACCGGCGCGCGAGAAGTGAAGTCGCATGGTCATCCCCGTCGAAGTGACGCGGCTATGGCCTAAATGCGAGTGACTTGCAATATCGCTAAGATGGAAGTGGGGGCGCCGCGTCCGATTGGGGGGGCTGGGGGTCGGACGCGGCGCGCGAGGTCTTGCCTCGAAAGCCGCCGGCGGGGGGACGGTGGCGGCTTCGAGAGACATACTGACCGGACGGACCGCCCTCGCCTATCATACCTAGGCATGGGGTCCGATCGGGCCGTCTGGCCCCGATCCCATACCTTAGTATCATGGCGCGCGGGGCCCCGGACGAGCAGCCTGAAAGTCAGTGTAGTAACGGCGCGTCGACGGGCGGGCCGACAGTGAAGAGGATACGCCGTGGGTCACGGTCCGACCGTTTCAGTGATCGACGACGACGGCGAGGTGCGCGCCAGCTTGCAGAACTTCCTCCGGGCGGCCGGCATGGCGGTGCGGAGTTTCCCGGGCGCGCGCGAGTTCCTCGATGACGATGGTCCCAGCGACTGCGTGATCACCGACCTGCACATGCCCGACATGGATGGCCTGGCCCTGCTGGACGCCCTGTCAGCGCGCGGCGCGACCACCCCGGTGATCGTCATGACCGCCTTCCCGACCGAAGCGGCGCGGGCGCGTAGCGAGGCGTTCGGCGTGGTCGAGTTCTTGACCAAACCCGTCGATCCGGACGTCCTGTTCGAAGCCATCGAGGCGGCGCTGCGCAAGATCTGAGATCGCCTGTGCGCCTTGGGGAGGAGGCGAGCATGAAGAGCACCGACACGAACAAGCCGCTGGTCTGCGTCATCGACGACGACGCCGAGGTGCGCGGCTCGCTGGACGCCCTGCTACGCTCGGCCGATTTCCGGGTGGCCACCTTCGCCAGCCCCGACGGCTTCATGGCCAGCGACGAGGCCGACGCCGCCGCCTGCCTGATCCTGGACGTACGCCTGAAGGACGCCGACGGCCTGGAGTTCCAGCAGACCCTGCTGGAGGCCGACGCCCGCGTGCCGGTCATCCTGATCACCGGCCACGGCGACATCCCGATGACCGTGCGCGGCATGAAGGCCGGGGCGGTGGACTTCCTGGCCAAGCCCTTCGTCGACGACGCCCTGCTGACCGCCGTCAGCGAGGCCGTCCGGCGCGATCAGGACCGCCGCGCCAAGGAAGGCGCCGACGATAGCCTGAAGACCCTCTATGCCAGCCTGACCCCGCGCGAACGCGACGTCATGGGCCTGGTCACCGCCGGGCTGATGAACAAGCAGATCGCCGCCAAGCTGGCGCTCAGCGAGGTGACCGTGAAGATCCATCGCGGCAACCTGATGCGGAAGATGCAGGCGCCGTCCTTGGCTGACCTGGTCCGCATGGCCGAGACTCTGGGCGTGCGCGACAGCGGCGCCGCACGGTATGGTCACGCTTAGCACGACATAGGACAGCGGCATGGCCGGCTCGGAGCCTCATCGGATCCTCAATCGCTGGCTGATCGCCGTGGCGGCCGTGCTCGCCGCCGGCATCTTCGCGGCCGACCTGCTGACCGCCCTGCAAGGCGCGGTGGCGGTGCTCTATATCGCCGTGGTGCTCCTGGTCGCCCAGACTGGCGGCCGCCGGCTGGTGGTCGGCTCGGGCGTCATCGCCGCGGTCATCACCGTCGGCGCCTTCGTGGCCAACCATCGCTCGGGCCCGCTGGACGGGGCGGCGGTGCGGTTCGGGGTGAGCCTTGTGGCGATCATCGCCACGACGATCCTGTCCCTGCGCGACTGGTCGGTGCGACTGACCCTGGCCGAGCAGGCCCGGATGCTGGAGCTGACCCACGACACGGTCATCATCCGCGATGGCCAGGACCGCATCGTCTACTGGAACGACGGCGCCGAGGCGCTGTACGGCTTCGCCCGCAAGGAGGCCGTCGGGGCCATCTGCAAGGACCTCCTGCGCTGCCAGTTTCCGGCCTCGACGGTGTCGGAGGCGCTGGAACGCGACGGCCATTGGTCGGGCCTGGTCACGCGCACCCGCCGCGACGGCGCGCCCCTGGTCCTGGCCAGCCGCTGGCTGCTGCGCCGCGATCCCGACGGCCGCCCGGTCGGCATCATCGAGACCAGCGCCGACCTGACCGAACAGCGCCGCGTCGAGGCCGAGCGCGAGGTCTCCGAGCAGCGCTACCGCGCCATGTTCAACGCCGCCGGCTTCGCGGCCTGGGAGTCCGACTGGTCGGCCGTTCGCCGCCGCCTGCTGCAGACCGCGCCCGACCTGACGGAGCTGCGCCAGCGCCTGCCCGACGATCCCAAGGCGGTGCGGGAAGCCGCCAGCCTGGCCAATATCCGCGATCTCAACCAGGCGGCTTTGGACCTGTTCGAAGCCGCCCGCGCCGAGGACGTGATCGGCGGCAGCCTGATCAGCGGCTATGCGGACGAGGCCGAGCACGCCCTGCACGATATCTTCTGCGCCATCGCCGAGGGCGCGATCATGGCCGAGAGCGAGACCCGCCTGACCACCCGCTCCGGCCGGCCGATCGACGTGGTGTTGCGGATCACCCTGGTGGCGGGCGGCGAGCCCTGGTCGCGGGCCCTGGTCATGGCCTTCGACGTCACCGAGCGCAACGCCGCCCGGGCTAGGCTGGAACATGCCTCGGCCGAGCTGGCCCACGCCGGCCGCGTGTCGATCCTGGGCCAGCTGGCCGCCTCGATCGCCCACGAGGTCAACCAGCCCCTGGCGGCGATCATCAACTACGGCAAGTCGGCCAAGCGCTGGCTGAACCGCGAGGAGCCCGAGGTCGCCGAGGCCCAGACCTGCCTCGACCACATCCTGTCCAACAGCGGCCGGGCGGCCGACATCATCGCGGGGGTGCGCAACCTCTCCCGGAAGGCCTCGGGCCAGGTGGAGCCCGTCGACCTGGCCCAGTTGCTGCGGGAGTCGCTGTCGCTGGTGCAGCGCGAGGCCAAGGCGGCGCGGGCGACGATCCGCTCCGTCGTCGCCGACGACCTGCCGCCGGTGATCGGCGACCGCGTCCAGATCCAGCAGGTGGTCGTCAACCTGCTGATCAACGGCCTGCAGGCCATGCAGGCCTCGCGCCGGCGCGAGCTGGAGGTCACCCTCTCGGCCGACGGCGACTTCCTGCGCGTGGCGGTGACCGACAGCGGCCCCGGCATCAGCGGCGAGCCTGGCCGGATCTTCGAGCCGTTCTTCACCACCAAGCCCGACGGCGTGGGCCTGGGCCTGTCGATCTCACGCTCGATCATCGAGGGACTGGGCGGGCGGATTTCGGCGAGCAACAACGCCGGGTCCGGCGCCACCATCGCCTTCACCCTGCCCCGCAGCGCGGCCGCCGCGGCCTAAGGACTCGGCCACCCCATACCTACGGGTGAGTTCCTTCGCCGACGACCGGCGCCAGACTGCTGAAGCGGTCGGGGACACAAGGTTTCCGGACACGCCACATAGTCTAGAAGGTCCGACGGCCATGCACGTTTCCACGACCCCACTGACCGACGCCGCCGTCCTGGCGAACTTCATCCTGACGCCGGAGATCTCCGACCGCCTTGAGGCCCGCCTGCGCGACGAGCTGTCCGCGCGCGCCCGCCGGGTGCTGGAGCAGGCCCAGCCGGCCCGCGTTGCCACCCACGTCGGCGGCTTGGCTCCCTGGCAGGCGCGGCGGATCAAGGCGGAGATCGAGGCGCGCTGCGGCGAGTCCCTGCGGGTCTCCGAACTGGCCGCCAGCCTGAACCTCAGCGCCAGCCATTTCTCGCGCGCCTTCAAGATCACCTTCGGCGAATGCGCCGGCGACTACCTGCGCGCCCGCCGCGTCGAGCGCGCCCAGCGCCTGATGCTGGAGGGCCGCCTGGGCCTGGCCGAGATCGCCCTGCAATGCGGCTTCTCCGACCAGGCCCACTTCTCGCGGGTGTTCTCCGCCACGGTCGGCATGCCGCCGCACCGCTGGCGCCGGACGCTGGCCCTGGCCGCCTAGTCGCCCTGGCGCGCGTCCTTCAGCCGGAAGGCCTCGACCACCGCGGCGATCAGTGTCCCCTCGGGCGACGGCTTGGCCAGGTGAAAGTCGGCGCCCGCCGCGAAGCTGGCATATTCGGCGTCGCGCCCGGCGTGCGAGGTGAACATGATGATCGGCGTGGCGGGCAGGCCCAGCAGCGCCTCCTGCCGGCGGATCTCGCGCACGGCCGACAGCCCGTCCAGCACCGGCATCTGGATATCCATCAGCACCGCGTCGAAGCGCGCGGCCAGGGCCAGGTCGATGGCGATCCGGCCGTTCTCGGCCATCTCGACGGCGGCCAGGGGCTCCAGCAGCACGCCGGCCGCCAGGCGGAAGACCAGGTGATCGTCGACCACCAGCACCCGCCGGGTCCGACCGGCCGTCAGCCGTGACGGGACCTCGCCGACCACCACCGTGGGCGGCGGTTCGTTGTTCAGGACATGCTGCAACTGCTGGAACATTTCGCATCACCACGTTCGGATGACGCCAGGATTGTCCGACCTCGGCCCGAACCGCGATCGTGCGGCGGTATGGCCAACCGAATTTAAGGTAGACGCGCCGATACCTTGGTATCGGTTGGCGCCCTCAAGACGCCATCGGCCACGACGCCGTGCGGCCCTTCAGCTGGTCGATCATCCGCACAAGCTCGACCACCGAGCGCGCGCCCATCTTCCGCATCATGTGGCCGCGATGGATCTTCACGGTCACTTCGGAGAGGTCGAGGTCGGCGGCGATCTGCTTGTTCAGCTGGCCCTTCACCACGCCGTCCAGCACCTGCAGCTCACGGGCCGTCAGGCGCTCGCGGCGGGCCAGGATCTCGGCGGTGGCCAGGGCCTCGCGGCCGCGCAGGCGATCCTTCTCCAGGGCGGCGGTGACGGCGTCCAGCATGTCCTGGTCGCGGAAGGGCTTGGCCAGAAAGTCGACCGCCCCGCCCTTCATGGCCCGCACGCTCATCGGGATGTCGCCATAGCCGGTCATGAACACGATCGGCGCGTGGTCGCCATGGCGGTCCAGCTGGTCCTGGAACTCCAGGCCGCTGAGGCCCGGCAGGCGGACGTCCAGCACGAAGCAGCAGGCCGCGCCCGACGGGGCCGGAGCTGCCCGGAACTCGGCGATCGAGCCGTACTGGCGGCTCTCCAGGTTCACCGACCGGAACAGCCGCGCCAGGCCGTCGCGGATGGAGGCGTCGTCCTCGATGACGATGACGAGGTCGCTGGGGGTGTTCTGCGGATAGCTCATGGGATCAGTCTTCGATCGGCAGGCGGACGACGAAACTCGCCCCGCCTTCGGGATTGTTGGAAGCGCGGATGGAGCCGCCGTGCGTCTCGACGATGGAGCGGACGATCGCCAGCCCCATGCCCAGGCCGTCGGCCTTGCTGGTGACGAAGGGGTGGAACAGGGTCTCGATGTCGCCGCCGAGGCCCACGCCTTGGTCGGCGACCGTCAGCACGATCGCGTCACCATCGCGGGCTGTGGAGACGGTGAGCGTCCGATGGTTGAGGGCGCTCTTGGCCATGGCCTGGGCGGCGTTGACCATCAGGTTGATCACCACCTGCTGCAGTTCGATCCGGTCGGCGCTCACCGGCGGCAGGGTCGGATCCAGGTCGAGGCTAACAACGGCGCCGCACTGGCTCAGGTCATGTCCGATGATCCGACTGGTGTTCTGGATTAGAGCGTTGAGGTCGACGGCCTCGACCCTGCGCGGCGCGCGGCGGGCGAAGTCGCGCAGGCGCTTCAGCACCTCGCTGGCGCGCAGGGCGTCCTCGACCATCTGCTCGACGCCGGCCCGCGCCTCGGCCAGGTCCGGCTCAGGACGCGTCAGGAAGCGCAGAGCCGCCTGGCCCTGGACGACGACCGCGCCCAGCGGCTGGTTCAGTTCGTGGCCGATCGAGGCGGTCAGCTCGCCCATGGTCGTCAGCCGCGTGGCGTGGGCCAGGGCCCGGCGGGATTCCGACAGCTCCTCTTGGGCCTGATGCAGGGCGGTCAGATCGGTGATGCCGATCACCACCCGGTCCAGCAGCGGCCGCTCCGGCGAGAAGGTGATCGAGTACGAGACCGGGATCAGCGTGCCGTCCAGGCGCTGCAGATTGGCCTCGGCGCTCCAGTGGGTCCCGCCGGTCCAGATCGTCTCCAGCACCCGCTGGAACGGGCCGGCGTCGCAGGTCAGGACGTTCTGGTGATGCGTCAGGAACGCGGCCTTCGACGACGCGCCGAACAGCGCCAGGGTCGCAGGATTGACGTCGATGATCGTGATGCGCTCGGCGATCCGGGCCGGGAAGTCGGGATGCTCGGCGATGTAGCGCGCCAGATCCGTGACGCCCTGGGCCCGCAGCTCATCCAGCGCGATCTTCACCGCCGAATAGTCCTTCACCCACAGCAGCACGCCGGCATTGTTGAACAGCGCCCGCCAGCGACGGCCGCCTTCACACACGACCCGGGCCACCCAGGCCTGGCGCAGGGCCACGGCGGTGGAGACGCCAATGCCGGTCAGGGTCCAGGCCAGCACCGAGATGTCCGGCGCCTGGCTGGCGGCCAGGACCGCGCACAGCAGCGCCACGGCCGCGAGGGCGACCACCGGCAGGCCGACCGAGGCGACGATTGGGCCCAGGGCGTAGAGCGGAGTCAGCGGCGCGTCAGGCGCGCCGTTCTGGATGAAGATCCACGCCATCAGCGCGGCCGAGGCGGCGCCCGACAGCCAGCGGGCTGGCGCATGTCCAGGCCAAGGAGTCTTCAGCTCGATCCGGTTGATCATCATGAGGATCCGTCGGACCACGGACGGCGCGATCCTGGCGGACAGATGTGATCATTGGGCGAACGCCGCTATTCACATCAAAGTATGAGCCGCGCCCGGACGGCCTCGCGACCGATACCGAGGGATTAGTCCCCTCGCCGATCCGGTCGGGCCGGCCAAACCCCTGTGGAATGGCGGGCGGCGCGGTGGGGTCCGATAAACCGGTCCATGACCGCCTCCGCCCTCGTCCTGTCGCCCGACACCGCCTTCGGCCGCGCGGCCAGCGAGGTCCTCACCCTGCTCGGTGCACCATCGCTACTCGTTCTGCCGCCCTACGACGGCGATGGCCTGGCGGATAGCCGCGCCTATGTCGAAGAGGTCCTGGCCGCCGCCTCGGCGCATGTCCCCGGCTGCGACCTGATCATCCATCCGCTGTCGCTGAGCGCCCTGCCCCCGTTCGGCGACGAGGCCGACTACGCCCACCGCGCGGCCCTGGCGGCGGCGCAGCTGAACCGGGCCTGGTACGCACCGCTGGGCGTGCGGGTCGCCCAGCTGTTCGTCGACAAGCTGGACATCGTCACCAACCGCGCCGATCGCAGCGCGCCGCTGGACCTCGACAACCTGGAAATCGGCCTGCGCCACGTCCTGGCCGGCGCCGACGAGGCCTTCTGCGACCCCGCCGCCCTGGCGGTCTGGGAAGCCGTCAACGGCGACTGGTGAGCGAGAGCACCACCACCCGGGTCGGGGCGGCCGGGTCGAAATTGTCGTCGGACATCAGCACCAAGGTGCGGCGACCCGGTCCCCAGGCCATGGCTTCCAGGTTGGCGGTCGGGATTCCCAGGCGATCGAAGTTCACCACCAGCCGCTTGCTCAGCACGGCTTCGCGGGTGTCCACGACATAGAGCCGGCAGTGGTAGGCGAAGCGCCCCTGGGCGTCCTCGACGCCGGAGCGCTCCAGCACCAGCAGGCGGTGATCGTCCAGCGCCAGGATCTCGCTGATCCCGTTGTCGCCGCGCCTGGCCGGGGCGGCCTGGATCGGGTCGAGGCGGTAGGCGTATTGCGCGACGACCTTGCCCTGGCGATCCAGCTTGGCGATCCGCGTGACGCCGCCAGCCGCGACGGTGCTGACTGGCCCGTCCTGGACTCGCGGAGCCTCCATCGAGACCCACAGCCAGCGGCCGTCGGGCGAGAAGCTTAAGCCCTCCAGGGTCAGGTTCGGCCGTGCGCCATCCTTGAAGCTGAACGGCGTCGGGACCGCCCCCTTCGCCTTGCCGTCGCGGTCCATCCGACGCACGGCCGGATCGAAACCGCGCGGGGCGTCGCCCTCTGTGCTCCAGACGAGGTCGCCGGTCAGCGGGTCGATCCGCAGCGCCTCGGCGTCCGGACGCTCGCCCTCTTCGGGCCTCAGCCGAACCTGGCGCGTCAGGCGCAGGCCCTTCGCATCCAACCGCCCGACGAAGAACCGCGCCTTGTCCGAGCGATCGTCGGAGATCATCAGCCACTCGCCGGTGCGCCGGTCGTAGTCGATCCCGGAGATCCCGCCGAACGGCGCGCCGTCGACGGCCGTCCCCGCGGGGACCTCGAAGCTCGCCAGCAGCTTCAGCGCCAGGGCGAGGCCGAGCAGGCTCACTTCAGGACGCGGACGCTGTCGCGCGAGATCAGTTCGACATTGAACACCACCCGCCGGCGCGGCTCGCCCCGGGCGCTCATCCGGCGGATCAGGGCTTCGACGGCCGCGGCGGCCATGTCCTCGACCGGCATGTCGATCGTGGTCAGGGCCGGCGTATGCAACTGAGCCCAGGGGATGTCGTCGAAGCCGACCACCGAGACGTCGTCGGGCACCACCAGTCCCATGCCCCGGATGTGTCGCATGGCCCCGATGGCGATCAGGTCGGCGCCGGTGATCACCGCCGTGGCCGTGCGGCTCTCCAGCGCCTTGGCGACCTCGGGCTCCAGGTCCAGCGAATAGGCGTTGTGGACGTGCCAGACGAGATTGCCCCGCTCGCGCACCGTGCTGATCGCCGCCTCGGCTCGCTGGCGGGCGCTGGAGGCCGCGTGGGGGCCGGAGATCACCCCGATGTCCACATGGCCCGCCGCCAACAGGTGCTCGGCCGCCAGGCGCCCGCCGTCGGCATAGTCGGCCTGGATGACGTCGTAGCCCGGCAGGTTGCGGTCCAGCACCACGGTCGGCACGCCCTCGATCAGCTTGCCGACCGGGCCGTCGTCGGCGATCGGGAACCAGATCACCCCGTCGACCCCGTGGTCGACCAGCAGGTTCACCGCCCGCTCCTCGGCCTCGGCCGAGCCTTCGGTATCGGTCAGGAAGACGCTGTAGCCGTGGGCCCGCGCCGCCTGGATCACCACCTGGGCCAGGCTGGGGAAGAACGGGTTGGTCAGGTCGGGCAGGATCAGGCCGATCGCCCCGGTCTTGCCGGTCTTCATCGCCTTGGCGCTCTGGTTGGGCCGGTAGCCCAGTTCGGCGGCGACCTTCAGGATGTGCTCGCGCGTCGCCTCGCCCACCGAGCCCGCGCCATTGATCGCGTAGGAGGCGCTGGCCAGCGACACGCCGGCGGCCTTTGCCACTTCCTTGAGAGTAGCGCGCCGGGGTGGGTCTTCGCTCTTGGCCATGCGGGGATTCCGTCGGGAGATAGCCAGGACGTGAAACCTTTCATGGGTGTCGTCAAGGATCGGGGCGGATCCCAAGGACCCGCCCCTTCCGGAAGCGCCTAACAAGGGGAGAAGACGCCCCCGAACCTGTCCCTAGAACCGCGCCTTCACCGAGAAGGTGTAGGTGCGCGGCGCGCCGACGAAGTAGCGGTCGAGGGTCTTGGCGTTCGGGGTCGCGGCGGTGTAGCCGAACTCCGGCTGGGTGGCCGTCGAGCCGCTGACCGCGCCGATGTATTCCTTGTCGAACAGGTTATCGACGTTGAATTGGAAGCGCAGGTCCGGGACGCCGGCGCGCTTGAGGTCATAGGTCGCCGTCAACCCGACCAGGGTGTAGGCGTCCAGCATCTCGACGCCCAGTTCCTGGAAGGTGGTCGGGGCGACGATGTGGCCGCCGACGCGCTTGCCGACATAGCGGGCGTTGGCGTCGATCTTCAGGCCCGCCAGCGGCTTCCAGCCAACCTGGCCATAGAAGCTGTCCTTGGGGATGTCGCGCACGCCGGCCCCGCCGATGATGGCGACGGCGGCCAGGGCCTTACGGGCGTCGCTGCCGACGGCCGGGTTGTCGTGCTTGGCGTCCTGGTGCGAGTACGAGCCGTAGAGGTCGACGACCCCGAAGTCGTAATAGCCGGTCAGCTCGACGCCCTTGGTCTTGATCCCGGCGATGTTGACCGCCTTGGTGGCGACGTTGCCGCGCACGACCTCGTCGGGGTCCAGGGTGGCGGTCGGGTCGCGTGGCACGATGCCGACATTGTTCTTCAGGTCGACGTCATAGGCCTGGATCGAGAAGGCCAGGTTCGGCTTCACGTAGCGCAGGCCGAGGTCCACGTTCTCGGTTGAGACGGGGGTCAGGTCCTTCGGGTTGATCACCGCCGTCGAGCCCAGGAAGGCGTCTTCCGGGATGCCGGCGAAGTTCTTGGCGTAGCCGCCGAACAGCTCCCACGCGGGCGCCAGCTGATAGGTCGCGCCGAACTTGGGATTGAGGTCCGAGAGCTGCGAGAACTTGACGTTGGCCTTGTATTCCAGCGGCGACTTGGCGTCGTATTTGACATTGTACCAGGTGACGCCGAGGTCGACCTTCAGCTTGTCGTCGAAGGCCCGCAGCTCATCCTGAGCATAGAGCATGGTCGTCTCGACCGAGGCGGTGCGCTCGTATTCGACATAGTTCAGCTTGGAGCGGTCATAGGCCGTGTTCTGGGCCGAGTTGATGATCGGGAAGAAGTTGCGCTTCTCCGTGGAGTCGCCGCCTTCCCACCAGCCGCCGAAGCGCAGGTTGTGGGCGCCGAACTTGGCCTTCAGCTCGCCGGTGACGCCATAGCGATCGCGGTCGCGCGGCGTCACCCGCATGTCGGCCGGACCGCCGACAACGTTGCTGTTGCGGATGGTCGTGAGCGTCGGACGGACCGCCCCGCCGCTGGCGTTGTAGCCGGTCACCGCGCGCGGATCGCCGCCGGTCAGGACGCGCTGGCGGTCTTGGTAACGGAAGGATTCGCCCTTGAGGTTCTGGTAGTACGGATTGACGTCGAGGCTGATCGCGTCACTCAGCACGAAGTGGCTGTTGGCATAGGCCAACCAGTCCTTGCGCCAACCGCCCAGGGCCCCGCCGAAGTCGATGTCCTTGGCCGGGATGCCGGTGATGGCGTCCAGCGCGCGGTCGCTGCGCGGCGCGGCCTCGAACTCACCCTTGGTGACGATGTTGAAGTCGTTGTCGGTCTGGTCGTTGTACGAGACGCGGGCCTTCACGAACGAGCCATTGTCGAAGGCTTTGACGACCTTCAATTCGTAGTGGTCGCGCTCGCTGCCCCGGCTGTTGCGGCCCGCCCAGACGTCGTTCTCCTGGTGGGAGTAGGTGAAGTAGCCCGACAGGCCCGGCGCGATCTCGCCGCTGTCGATGCGAGCGTAGATGCGGCGGAAATCGAACGAGCCGACGCCCGCCTCGACCGTCGCGCCGAAGTCCTGGCGCGGGGCGTCGGTGACGAAGTCGATGAAGCCGCCCAGGGCGAAGCGCGACGGCGCGCCGATGTCGCCGGCGCTCTGCGACACGGTGATCTTGCCGACGTTGCTGCTCTCGATGAAGCGCTGCGGCGGCGAGCCGCCGTTGAAGCGGCTGTCACCGGTGGGGATGCCGTCCAGGGTCAGGCCGATCTGCTCGTCGGACAGGCCGCGCATGTAGATCTCGAACGAGAAGCTGCCGCCGCGGCTGTCGCCGGTCGAGACCTGCACGCCGGGCACCTTGACCAGGGCCTGGGTGATCTCGGCGCCCAGCGGACGCTCCTGGATGTCTTCGGCGCCGATCGTGAACGTGGCGCGGGCCAGGCCCGAGCCGAAGCGCTCGGCGGTGACCACGACCTCGTCGACGGTTTCAGCGGCCGGCGCCGGCGCTCCGGTCTGCTGGGCCATGGCGGGCGCGGCCATGACCAGGCAAAGCGCGCTCGAAGCCAGCCAGATGGACGTCTTCATGTTCAAGCCCCCTTCAGGCGACCCGCTCTCGGCGGGGTCGGTACAATTTAGTGAAACGTTTCATATTCGAGTTCAATGACAATTTCATCACACTGACGGGGGGTTCTCTCTGTGCCCACGGCTTAGGCAGCGATGATATGATGCTATTTCCTTGAAACGTTTCACTCTATAAGCTTCCGCCATCGCCGTCGGAGGGGACATGCCGGACAACGAGACCGCGCGGGCGCTGCTGGGTGTCGTCGCCTTCCTGGGCATCGGCTGGCTGCTGTCGGAGAACAAGCGCGCCCTGCCCTGGCGGCCGGTGCTGGTGGGCCTGGCCTGTCAGATCGCCCTGGCCCTGCTGCTGACCAAGGTCCCGGCCATCACCGCCGGCTTCGCCGCAGCCACCCACGCGGTCGACGCCTTGCAGGCGGCATCGCGCGCGGGCTCCAGCTTCATGTTCGGCTATCTGGGCGGCGGCCGCGCGCCGTTCAGCATGGCCGACCCCAGCGCCGCCTTCATCTTCGCCTTCCAGGCCCTGCCGGCCATCCTGCTGGTCGGAGCGCTGTCGGCGCTGTTGTGGCACTGGAAGGTGCTGATCGTCATCGTCCGCGCGGCGGCCTGGGCGTTCGGCAAGCTGTTCGGCGTCAGCGGCCCGGTCGGGGTCTCGACCTCGGCCTGCGTGTTCCTCGGCATGGTCGAGGCCCCGCTGCTGATCAAGCCGTTCCTGCCGCGCCTGACCCGCGCCGAGATCTTCATCATCATGGTCGACGGCCTGTCGGTGATCGGCGGCTCGATGATGATCGTGCTAGGCTCGCTGATCGCCGCCAAGGTGCCCAACGCCTTCAGCCACCTGCTGATCGCCTCGCTGATCAGCACGCCGATGGCGATCGGCATGGCGCGGTTGATCATCCCCGGCGAGACCAGCGCGGCGCACGAGCCCATCGTGCTGACCAGCCCCTACCGCAGCAGCCTGGAGGCCCTGACCTTCGGCACGCTGGACGCGGTGAAGATGGTGCTGAACATCGCCGGTCTGCTGATCGTCTTCGTCGGTCTGATCGCCCTGATCAACATGGGGCTGGCCGCGTTTCCGCACGCCGGAGCGCCCCTGACGCTCGGCGGCATCCTGGGCTGGCTGCTGACCCCGATCGTCTGGCTGACCGGCGCGCCGCTCAGCGACCTGCAAGCCGTCGGCGCCATCCTCGGGACCAAGGTCGCCGCCAACGAGGTCGTGGCCTACAGCGACATGATGGGCCTGCCGCCCGGCGCGCTCAGCGACAAGAGCCTGCTGATCCTGACCTACGCCCTGGGCAGCTTCGGCAATGTCGGCAGCGTCGCCATCCTGATCGGCAGCCTGTCGTCGATGGCCCCCGAAAAGGTCGGCGAGGTCGTCGAGCTCGGCTTCAAGGCCCTGGCGGCGGCGTTCCTGACCACCTGCCTGACAGCGACGATCATGGGGGTGATTGGCGGTTAGCCCATCACTCCTGCCAGCAGGCTGTCAGGAGCGGTGTGGAAGGAAGGGCGTGTTCAACCTGGAGAGGGAACAGCCCATGACCGCGCAAATCGTCTTCACCGAAATCCCCGCCTCGGATCCCGAGCGCGCCTGCCGATTCTACGAGACCCTGCTGCAGGGCAAGGTGACCCAAGCCGACGGCGGACCCAATCCGATCTGGATGCTCCCGTACGCCGAAGGCGGGCATGCGCCGGGCCATATCTATCCCGGACAGCCGGCGACGAACGGCGCCGGCGCGACGACCCACTTCGCCGTGAACGATACGCTGGACGACGCCATGGACCGGGTCCGCAAAGGCGGCGGAGAGGTCGTGTCGGACGTCATCGACATCCCGGTGGGGTCGTTCTTCTACGCCAAGGACACCGAGGGCAACAGCCTGGGTCTCTTCAAGTACAGGACGGCCTAGCCGCCAGCAGAGCGCCCGCCGCCGCGATCCCGGCCTCTGCCGCCATGCGCGGCGGAGCGCCGGTGATCAACGCCGCCAAGGCCGCGCCGGCGAAGGTGTCGCCGGCGCCGGTGGCGTCGTCGGCTTCCAGGGGCGTGACGGGGAGGTCGAACGCTTCGCCGGCCGCCTCGACGTGGACGCCGTCGGCGCCGCGAGTCTCGAACAAGGTCTGGCTAGAGTTTGCGCTTTCGCGGCCGGCCTCCAGCCAGGCGCGTTCGCCGGCGTTGCAGAAGATCACATCGACTCGCGCCGTCAGTCGCGCCACGAGGGCGGGCGGGAAGCAGGCTGGGTCGTCCTTGGCTATCCAGGCCAGACGGGGGCTTTCGAGGGCGAGCAGGCGCGTGGTGATGTCCGGCGGGCCGGCCGCGATCACCAGCCATTCGGCGTCGGCGGCGAGTCGCAGTTGGGTCTCGGTCAGCGTGGCGGGTCCCGGTCGCAGCAGACAGCCGTAGCTGCCGTCGGCATTGTAGATCAGCAGGCACCGCGTCGATGGCGCCCCGGGCATGACCGCGACGCCGTCCAGCGAGACGCAGGCCGCCTGGTAGGCCAACCCGTCCGCGTCATCACCGATCCAGGTCAAGGGCGCGGCGGCCACGCCCGCCTTCGCCAGAGCCGCGCTGGCGTAGAGCGCCGCGCCGCCGGCGCGGGGCCAGGCGGCTTCGCGCATCAGCCGCGTGCCGCGACCGGTGAAGTCGCCCTCGACCCGGACCACGTAGTCGATCGTCGCGAACCCCGCGACCACCACCCGCACCATCGACCGCCCTCTCGTTTCAGCGACTTGACTGAAACGTTTCACTAGATAGTTTGCAAGGACATTCTGACCTTCGGACACCTCCATGCAGCCGCCCAGTTTCATCGCGTTCACCGGCGTCGATCGCCTCGAGCTGCTGCCCGGCCTCAAGGCGTTGTCGGCCCGCTATCCGATCGAGTGGGGCGTGCTGGTCGATCCGGCCCAGGAAGACAGCGCCCTGTTCCCGCCTGCCAAAATCCGCGACGCCCTGCTGGCCGAGCGCGACCTGCGCTGGGCGGCCCATGTGTGCGGCGAGGCCGCCAAGGCGATCGTGGCCAGCCCCCTGACCGCGCCTCCGCCGCCGGCCGGTATCCAGCGCGTGCAGGTCAATCACAGCTTCAAGGGCAGCACCCCGGTCCAGACCGCCGCCGCCCGCGACTATGGCCGCCGTCTGGGCGTGCGGGCCGTGCTGCAGTGCTCGGCCGCCTTCCCGGTCAGCCAGACGGGCGTCGACTGGCTGTACGACGTCTCGTTCGGCACGGGCGCGCGGCCCGATCGCTGGCCCGCGCCGCCGCCGGCCGAGGGTCCGTTCTGCGGCTATTCCGGCGGCATCGGCCCCGACACGGTCGTTGAGATCCTGGCCCGCATCGCCGCGCCTGACGGCGCGCTCTATTGGATCGACATGGAGTCGGGCGTGCGCACCGACGGCGCCTTCGACCTGGCCAAGTGCGAGGCCGTCTGCCGCGCGGTCTACGGATGACCACCGCGCCGAGGCTGGTGATCCTCGACACCGATCCGGGCGTCGACGACGCCTTGGCCCTGCTCTATCTGCGCGCCCGGCGGGACTTGCGGCTGCTGGCCATCACCACGGTGTTCGGCAACGCCGACGTCGAGACCACGACCCGCAACGCCCTGTGGCTGCGGGCGCGGCTGAGCCTGAGGACGCCTGTTCACCAAGGGGCCGACGCGCCGCTGGCTCGCCCACGCGGCCCCTCCCCCGTCCACGTCCACGGCGAGAACGGCCTGGGCGATATCGACCTCTCCGGCCCTGTCCTGCCACCGGCCGATCCCGGCTCGGCGCACGAGAAGATCATCGAACTGGTCCGCGCCCATCCCGGCCAGGTGACCCTCGTGGCGATCGGCCCGCTGACCAACCTGGCCCTGACCCTGCGCGCCGCGCCGGACATCGCCGGCCTGGTCGCCGAGGTCGTGGTCATGGGCGGCACCTTCGCGCGCGGGAACATCACCCCGTTCGCCGAGGCCAACCTCCACAACGACCCCGAAGCGGCCGCCGAGGTGCTCGCCGCGCCCTGGCCGCTGACCCTCGTCCCGCTCGACGCGACCATGCCCTGCGTCCTGACCGACGTCGCCGCCCGCGAGATGGCCGAGACCAACGAGACGGGCCGCTTCGTCCACGATGTCACCCGAGGCTACGCCGCCACCTATGCCCGCCACGAGGGCCTGGACGGCTGTGTGCTGCACGACGTCGCCGCCCTGGTGCGCCTGACCCATCCCGAGCTGTTCACGGTGCGCTCAGCGCCGGTCGCTGTGACCCTGGACGGCGAGCGCCTGGGCCAGACGACCTGGTCCGAGCAGGGCCCGATCCGGCAGGTCTGCGTGGACGCCGACGGGCCTGAGCTGGCGCGGCACTTCCAGCGGACGCTGGCTTAAATCCGAGCTTCCGGCTTAGCTGGCGAACCCAACCGGAGTCGCTCATGCCGTTGCTTGCCCTGCTCGCCGCCCTCGCCTTGTCCCCTGCCGTCGAGGTTCCGGCCCAACCGGCCCTGACCCAGGCGATCGCGGCGCGGGACACAGTCCTGTTCGACGTGATGTTCGCCGGCTGCGATCCCGCCACGCTGACGAGCATGGTGACCGACGACATGGAGTTCTATCACGACAAGGGTGGGCTGATGGCCCACGACGCCTTCATCGCCGACTACGCCAAGAGCTGCGTGGCCAAGAAGGCCCCGGACGCCTGGCGGTCGCGCCGCGAGCTGGTCGCCGGCACGATGAAGGTCTACGCCATCCCCGGTTTCGGCGCGGTCGAGGAAGGCGCGCACGTCTTCTACGAACGCAAGGGCGACGGCCCCGAGCGGCTGGCCGGCAAGGCGCGGTTCTCGATCCTGTGGAAACTGGACACCGACGGCCAGTGGCGCATGGCGCGGACCTTCAGCATCGACCACGCAGCCATCCCATAAAAAAGGAGGCCGGCGCTTTCGCACCGGCCCTGAGGGGAGGCTAGTCAGGCCTGACGACGGGGGATAGGACCCGCCGCCAAGCCTCGAGGTCCGACTAGAACCGCGCGGTCACGCTGGCGTAGACCACCCGGCCCTCGACGTCATAGGTCGCCGAGAACGTGTTGTTGGAGGGGGCCGACGAGCCGACGATCGGCGGGTTCTTGTCGAACAGGTTGCGGACGCCGGCGGTCACCGAGATGTCCTTGTTGATGTCATAGGCGCCGGTCAGGTCGAAGTAGCTCTGCGCCTTGATCGTCGGGTTGGTCAGCGTCGCCTTGTCGGGGAACGCCGCGCCGAGGCGCTTGGGCAGCAGATAGGTGTCGACCGTCACTTCGCCGATGTAGCGGTGGCGCAGGCTGAGCGTGGCCGCCCCCGAACGCCAGGTGACGCGCGTCGTGCCCTTCCACTTCGGGATCGGCTGGCCGCAGGTCGGGCCGAACGAACCGACGCAGTAGTTCTTGGTCGCCGGCAGCGCCTGGACCGGCGTGGCGGTGAACTCGTCAGTGTAGGTGAAGTTCGTGCCGATATCGAAGCGGCTGTCGCCGAACGGACCCCAGGCCAGGTTGAAGCGGTAGCTGGCGTCGAAGTCGACGCCCGAGGTCTTCAGGCCGCCCGTGTTGCCGTTGGTGGTGGTGACATAGCCCGGCGCGGCGATCTGGCCGGTCAGGGTGTCGCGGGTGATGGCCTTACAGAACACGCTGCTGGCGTCCTGGATGGTGTTGTAGCAGAGGCTCAGGGTGTTCGCGATGCCGCCGCCCAGGGGCGCGATGGCGCCGTCCAGGTTGATCTTGAAGTAGTCGACGCTCAGCGCCAGGCCGGGCACGAAGCGCGGCTGCAGCACCAGGCCGAAGGTCGTGGTGTCCGACTCTTCCGGACCGACGTTCGGGTTGCCGCCCGAGACCTGGTTGATGAAGGTGTTGGGCTGCACCGACAGGGTGAAGACCGAGGCCGCCGGCACGCCGGTGGCCACGCAGATCGCCCGCACCGCCGCCGTCTGCTGCGACGTCGGCTGACGGCTCGAGCAGGGGTCGACCGCCGAGGGGCCGCTGGTGGTGTTGCCGCCGAACAGCTCGCCCACGTTCGGGGCGCGGATGGCATGCTGGAACTGGCCGCGCACGGTGATGTCGGAGATCGGCGCGTACTCGCCGCCCACCGAATAGGTCCAGACGCCGCCGACGCCGGCCAGGTCGTAGTCGGAGTAGCGGAAGGCGCCGTTGACGCTGGCGCGCTCGCCAAGCGGCGAGTCCTTCAGCAGCGGCACGCGGACTTCGCCGTAGATTTCCTTCACCGACTCCGAGCCCTTGGTCGGCAGAGCGGCGTTGAAGCCCGAGACGTCACCCGAGGCCAGGAAGCTGTCCGGGACGAACCGCGCCGAGGCCTTGCGGTATTCTGCGCCGGTGCTGAAGTCGATCGGACCGGCCCAGGTGTCGAACAGCTCGCCGGCCAGGCTGGCGGCCAGGACCTGCTGCGAGGATTCCGTGTAGTTGGTCGACGACACGGCGATCGAGGCCGCGCCCTGCGGCGACAGATTGGCGCCGAAGATGTTGAGCAGCGGGGCCGCGCCGCCGGCCGACAGCAGGCCCGCCTGGAACTTGCTCAGCGAAGCCGCGCCGCTGGAGATGCTCGTGTCCGTGGTGCGGGTGTAGGTGTAGTAGGCGTCGTACTTCAGGTTCCGCAGGAAGCTTTCCGAGGCGCTACCCAGGTCGCCGCGCACGCCGATCGCCGTGCGATAGGCCGAGCGGTCGGCGGTGTTCAGGCGGTTGCCGACGTCGGGCAGGCGGCGGTTGATGTTCAGCACGGCCAGGCCGTCGCCCGCCGTGGTGGTCAGCGACGAGGTGCCGTTGGTCACCCGCACCGTGCCGGTCTCGGCCAGGTCGAGCTGGCGCAGGACTTCCTGCATCGGCGCCGACAGGTAGGGGTTGTTGACGTTCAGCAGGAAGTTGCCGCCGATGCCGCTGGGCGGCAGCTGCATCGAGACGCGGTTGTTGCTGTAGCTGGCCTCGGCATAGCCGGTGACGTGCGAATTGAACTCGTAGTGGCCGGCCAGGTTGGCCATCAGACGGCGCTGGGGAATGACCAGATAGGCGGCCGGACCCAGGTCGTAGTCGTCGCCCGGCGTCACGGCCGGACGGGCGGTCTTGCCCGCGTCGTCGAAGGTGAAGCCGCGCGAGCCCATGCCGCCCAGGCCAGCAGCGGCGAGAGCGGCCGTCAGGCCGGTGCTCGACGGCGAGCCGACGGTGACGAAGCGGCCATTGGGGATGGTGCCGCTGCCGCCGAAGATCAGGCCGGGACGACCGCCCGCGCTCAGGCAGGTCTGGCCGCCGGGGATGGCCATCGGCGTGCCCGGACGGGTGTCGCTGTACGAGGCGGCGGTGACACAGCCGTCGGCCATGCTGGGCGTGGCCCAGCCGCCGCGGTCGCCGCGCGTGTAGCCGCCGCGATCCAGGTAGTTCAGCGCCACGACGACATTGCCGCGGTCATCGGCGAAGTTCGTGCCGAAGGTCAGGTCGGCCGTGTAGGTCTTGGTCTTGGTGTGGGTGTCCTGGCGAGCTTCGCCGGTCAGCTCCACGCCCTGGAAGTCGTCCTTCATGATGAAGTTGACGACGCCGGTGATGGCGTCCGAGCCGTAGACGGCCGACGAACCGCCGGTGACCGTCTCCACGCGCTTGATCAGCGCGGCAGGGATCGTGTTGATGTCGGTGGTCTGGTCCGGACCGGTGATCGTGAAGCGGCGGCCGTTGACCAGCACCAGGTTACGCTGCGCGCCGAAGCCGCGCAGGTTCAAGGTCGCGGTGCCGCCGGGCACGGTGTTGGCCGTCGGGCCGTTGTTCTGCGAGCCCAGGAACTGGGGCGTGTCGTTCAGCAGCGTCTCGACGTTCTGCGTGCCCGACAGGCCGATCTCTTCCGCGCCGATCACGGTGACCGGGGTCGGAGCCTTGAAGCCGCGGGCCGACAGGCGCGAACCCGTCACGACGACTTCGGTCACGGTTTGGTCGTCGGCCGGAGCCGGCGCCTGCGTCTGGGCGCTTGCCAGCGCTGGCACAAGAAAGACAGCGGCCAGGGCCAGCGCGGTCTCGCAGCCCATGAACAGACGGTGCTTGTGGTTCTTTTCCATGATCCCCTCCCGAAGGTACCGCTATCATTTGCGGTCATTTCCCAAACGCTAAAACGTAATTCCGATATGTGCAATAGCCTTCCATAAAATGATATGAGTGCGACATTTGAAGCACATGCGCCGCGAAACACCCCGGAAATGCGAGCCAGGAGACGCCCTTTTGAAGATTCAGAATCTTTCCCGACGCGACCTCCTGGCCACCGCCGCCGCTATGGTTGCGGCCCCTACCCTGGCAAAAGCGGCCTCTGACGACTGGTCGAGAGCCGCCGCGATCCGCCGTTCGGTCCGTCCGCCGACCTTTTCCTCTCGGATTTGGGACATCGTCTCATTCGGCGCTGTGCAGGGCGATATCGACGCCACCAGCGCCGCGATCGACCGCGCGATCCAGGCCTGCGCGGCAGCCGGCGGCGGCCGGGTGCTGGTCCCGCAAGGCCGCTGGCCGACCGGCGCCATCCGCCTGCGCAGCCGCGTCGAGCTGCACTTGGCGGCGGGCGCGACCCTGGTCTTTAGCACCGATCCGAAGCGCTATCCGATCGTCGCCACGCGGTGGGAGGGCGTCGAGCTGATGAACTATTCGCCGCTGGTCTTCGCCGACGGTGAGCGCGACGTGGCGATCACCGGGCGCGGCACGCTGGACGGCCAGGGCAAGGCCTGGTGGTCGTGGAGCAGCGGGCCGCAGTTCGGCTGGCGCGCTGGTCTGCCGAACCAACTCAAGGCTCGCCAGGCGCTGTTCGACATGGCCGAGCGCGGCGTCCCCGTGGTCGAGCGGGTCTTCGGCGAAGGCTCATACCTGCGGCCGATGATGGTGCAGTTCCAGAACTGCACGAACGTCCTGGTCGAGGGCGTCACCCTGCGCGACTCGCCCTGCTGGACGCTGCATCCGGTGCTGTGCCGCAACGTGACCGTTCGCGACGTGACGTTCTTCGGCCATGGCCCCAACACCGACGGCTGCGATCCGGAGTCCGTCGACGGCATGGTGATCGAGCGCTGCACCTTCGACTGCGGCGACGACTGCATCGCCATCAAGTCGGGCCGCAACGCCGACGGCCGCCGCCTGGCCGCGCCGACCCGCAACATCCTGATCCAGGACTGCATGATGAAGGACGGCCACGGCGGGGTGGTGATCGGCAGCGAGGTCTCGGGCGGGGTCGAGAACGTCTTCGTCCAGCGCTGCCACATGGACAGCGAAGACCTCTGGTACGCCCTGCGCTTCAAGAACAACGCCATGCGCGGCGGGGTCATCCAGGACATCTACGCCCGCGACATCACCGTTGGGCGCGTGTCGCGGGCGGCGATCCTGTGCGACTTCAACTACGAGGAAGGCGCGCGCGGCGGCTTCACGCCGGTGCTGCGCAGGATCCGGATCGAGCGGATGCGGGCCGTCGCCGCGGCCCAGGTCGCCGACCTGCAAGGCCTGCCGAACGCGCTACTTGGCGAGATCGTGCTGAGCGACTGCCGCTTCGACGGCGTGACCAAGGCCAGCGTCGTGGCCTATGCGCCAGCGCTGCGGCTGGAGCGCGTCACGGTCAACGGTCAGCGCGCCACGGACTTGACGTCGACCCAGTCGAAATCCGCCACGCCCAGCTTGGCCGCGCCCGGATCGCCGTAGCTGAACAGCGCCGGCCGCGCGCCCTTCCACCAGGAAAAGCGCGGCAGAATCCCGCCGCCCATGTCGAGGAAGGTCTTCCCGCCGTCGCGGCTGTAGCTGTAGTGCGCGGCCTGGTCGGCGACGGCGACGCGCAGGTCGATCGCGCCGGCGGGCACGGCCGGACCCAGGGTGTCGACGCCTCGGAGCGAGAAGACGATGCGGGTCTGGCCATCCTTGCGGATCGCGCCGATCGCGCCGATCCCCGCGCCGAACATGGCCAGGCCGGCGCGCTGCCCCTCGACCAGGCCCTTCGTGTCGAGACGGGTGGTGATGACCGAGCTGCGGCTCTGCAGCGACTGGGTCAGGGTGTTGCGGGCGCTGACCAGGTTGACCGCCGGGCCTCCCGTCAGGCGCAGGAAGCCGGGGCGCGCGGAAAGGCTCCAGCGGCTGTCGTCCGGATTGTGGTTCCACTCCCACTGCGGCCCGAGCTTGGCGCCCGAGAAGCCATCGGAGGTCTGGGGCGAGACGGCCGGGAAGCGACCGCCGACGTCGGGCATGGCGTGGGTGAGCACCGGCTGGCCGCCTTGGGCGTCCGGGCCCGCGCCCAGGATCGGCTCACCCATGAACGGCCAGTCGCCCTTCCAGGTCACCGGCTGCAGGTGGACGATGCGGCCATAGGCGCCTTCGCCGTTGAAGTGGACGAACCAGCCCTGGCCCGAAGGCGTCTCGACCCAGCCGCCCTGGTGAGGGCCCTTGAGGCCATTGCCCGGGACCAGCACCTCGCGATGTTCATAGGGTCCCCAGATCGACCGGGAGCGCATCACCGCCTGCGGCCCGGTGTCGACCCCGCCGATCGGCGCGAAGATGTAGTACCAGCCGTTGCGCTTGTAGAGCTTGGGCCCTTCCAGCACCGGCAGGGCCTTGGCGTCCTCGATGATGATCTTGCCCTCGTCGAGCACGGACTTGCCGTCCGGGGCCAGGCGGTGCAGCACCAGCGGCCCGGCGCCGACCTTGCCGTGCACCAGATAGGCCTGGCCGTCGTCGTCCCAGAAGGGGCACGGGTCCTCGAAGTTCGGACCGGCGATCACCGCCACCGGCGCGGTCCACGGCCCGTCGACCTTGGTCGCGGTCGACATGAAGATCCCCTCATAGGGGGTGGCGAAATAGACGTAGAACTTGCCGTCGTGATGCCGGATCGACGGCGCCCAGACCCCGCCGGCATAGCGCTGGCCGGACGTGCGCTGGTCACGCGGCATCCGGGCGCCGGCGTCATTCGTCGGCACCGGCCCGGGCAGATCGTATTCCGGCGCGAACGGCAGCTTGGGCAGCACGTGGCCGGCGATCGTCCAATGGACCAGATCCTTGGACGTCAGGATCGGCACGCCCGGCGAGAAGTGGAAGCTGGACGCCACCAGATAGTAGGTGTCGCCGACGCGGATCACGTCCGGGTCGGAATAGTCGGCCGGCAACACCGGATTGCGATAGAAGGCCGCCGGCGACTTCGGCGCAGCCAGCGCCGGAGCGGCCAGGACCAGAGCCGTCGCGGCGAGCAGTCCCAGCCGTTTCACGCGCATAGTTAGAGTCCTCAGAACGATTGGGTGGTCGTCTCGTCGATCCGGCGATCGGGCAGCCAGCGGCTGCCGAACGAGCGGAAACCCGTGACGTTGTCGAGCAGGAAACTCGGCCCCTTCGGCACGCGCAGCCGGAAGAGATCGATCTCCTCGACATCGTTCAGCCAGAAGGCCGGACGCGCGTCCGCCGCCTCGGTGACGATCTCGACATTGCTCATCTCGATGTTGCGGGCGTGGCGGATGAAGAAGCCGCTGGCCGGCAGGTCGCCGAACATGTCCGGGTCGGGATAGGCCTTGTCGGCCTCGGGCGGCCGGCGCTTGGCCAGCTCGGCCGAACCGCCGCCCATGGAGTGGAAGTAGACGTCGCTGATCTTGACGTCCTCGACCGGATGGCCCGCCACGCCGGCGATGATCGACGGCTGCGGCGTCGCGCCATGGCTGACGATGTTCTGGATGGTGATGCGCCGCAGCTTGCCGACCGGCACGCCCTCGGGTCCCCGCATCCGGCTGCCCAGGCGCAGGAACAGCGGCGGGAAGCCCAGACCGCGCATGGTGATGTTGCTGATGGCGATGTCTTCGGTCAGCGCCCCGTCCATGGTCTCCAGCGCGATGCCGTAGCAGTGGTCGAACACGCAGTTGGTGATGGTGACGTTCTTGAAGCCGCCGTTGGACTCCGTGCCCAGCTTGATGCGGCCATAGCCGTGGAAGCCCGGCGGCATCTTCTTCCAGGTGCCGTCAATCACCGAGCCCATCTCGTAGTTGCCGGTCACGAAGCAGTCCGAGATGGTCAGGTTCTCGGTCGGCCGGGCATAGCCCAGGGCGAACGAGCTCTTGGGGCAGATGCCGTCGTCCCAGGGCGAGTTGATCGTGCAGTTGGTGACGCGGACATTGCGGCAGCAGTCGATGTCCAGGCCGTCGCGGTTGGTGTCGACGATCAGGTTGTCGATCGTCATGTTGTCGACGCCGGTGGCCAGCAGCGCGAACCACCCGCCCTGCAGGATCTTGAAGTCGCGCAGCAGGACGTTGCGGCAGTTCTTCAGCGCGATGGCCTTGTCGCCGACGCCGGGACCGGAGATGTCCGGCGCATCGCCCGGGAAGCGGTTGCCCCGCGTCAGGTTCTTGCCCCAGATCAGGCCGGCGCCGACGATCGAGACGTCGTGCAGCCCCTCGCCGAAGATCAGGCTGTTGTTCCAGTGGCTGTGGCCATAGTCCTGATAGGCGTTGCCCGCGCCGGGACCCGGGTCGTCATAGCCGTTCGGCGCCACGCCATTGGGCGCGGCGGCCAGGATCACGGCCCCCTCGCCCAGGTGCAGAGTGATGTTGCTCTTCAGGCGCAGCGTGTAGCAGGCATAGGTTCCGGGCGGGAAATAGACCACGCCGCCGCCCAGCGACGCCACATGGTCGATGGCCTTGTTGATGGCCGGCGAGTCGATCCGCGCGCCGTCGCCGACGGCCCCGAAATCACGAACGCTGAAGGCGAAGGGCGTGGGTCCCTTGGCGGCTCCGGCCGCGGTCGCGGCGTGGGCCATTTGGGGCGGAGTCAGCGCGGCGCCAGCCACCAGGCCGCCCAGCATCAGCCCTCGTCGATCCATGGTCATCGCGCCCTCCCATTGCCCGTTTCGCCGGGTTTGGAGGGCAGACAAACAAGCCGCCCGCGATGGTGTCAACGGATTTTGTTACCGGTAGCATCGACTTTGCCAGCGTTGGCGCCCTACTGTGCCAGCGCTGGCGACGCGCAAAGTACGCGACGCCGCGACAGCCGTGGGGAAGGCGCCTGAGCATGATCCAGACCGATCCGGCCGCGAGCATGGCCGTGACCATCGACGACGTCGCCCAGGCCGCCGGCGTCTCGATCCGAACCGTCTCCCGCGTGCTCAACAACTCCCCGAAGGTGGGCGAGGAGACCCGCCAGGCCGTCGAGGCGATCATCAAGGCGATGGGCTATAGCCCCAGCTCCCGCGCCCGGGCCCTGGCCTCGGGCCGCTCGTACCTGATCGCCGTCGTGCAGGACGATCCCAACGCCCACGTCATCGGCGCCCTGCAGCGCGGCATCGTCGAGGTCTGCTCGCAGCACGGCTACGAGTTGGTCGTGCACCCCGTCCGCTTCGGCGATCCGGACATCGCCCAGGACATCGAGAAGTTCGTCCTGCGCTCGCGGGTCGACGGCCTGATCGTGCTGCCGCCGACCTCGGAGATCGCGGCCATCCCCACGCGGCTGACGGCCATGGGCGTGCCGTCGGTCGGCATCGCCTCGATCGCCGTGGACGCCTATCCCAGCATGCTGGTCACCAGCGAGCGCGCCGCGACCGCCGAGCTGGCCCGCCACCTGCTGGACCTGGGCCACCGGCGCATCGCCATGATCGAGGGTCCGCCGCGTTTCCGCTCGGCCCAGGAGCGCAAGGCGGGCTTCCTGTCGGCGCTGGAAGCCTCGGGCCTGCCGATCGAGCTGGAGCTTCGCCCCGGCGACTACGGTTTCGACAGCGGCATGGCGGCGGCGGAATCTCTGCTGGCCATGGACCAGCGGCCGACGGCGATCTTCGCCTGCAACGACACGATGGCGGCGGCCGTGGTCAAGGCGGCGCGGGAGGCGGGCATCGCGATGCCAGATGAGCTGTCCGTCGCCGGTTTCGACGACGCGGACCTGGCCTCGATGATCTCACCCAGCCTGACGACGATCCGCCGCCCCCTGCGCGACATGGCCAAGACCGCTACCGAACAACTGCTGGCCATGATCAACCAGCCGCGCTCCACCCTGCCCTTCCAGACGATCGAGACCAGCCTGATCGTCCGGCGCTCGACGGCGGCGGCCTGAAGCTATCGCAAGGAGATCAGGGGAGTAGTGGCGGTGAGAGAGGGATTCGAACCCTCGATAGAGTTTCCCCTATACACGCGTTCCAGGCGTGCGCCTTCAACCACTCGGCCACCTCACCAACGCACTTGAGTCGAGGGTGGTTGAGACCCCCGGCGCAGGAAGGCGCGCAATATACTCAGGGACCGTCAGGTAGCAAGCGCGTTCCCGGATGAAAGACGCGGCATGACCGCCTATAACGACGGCCGAAGATTTTCCGCGTTGAAAGACCCGAAATGCTGTCGACCACCAAGACCCTCGAAATGCCCTCCGCCGACACCGCCCTGCCCGGCCGCCCGCAGCCGATCCCGACGGCGGAAACGCATTTCATCAACGGCCATCCGCTGAAGGGCCCCTATCCGGACGGCCTGGAGACGGCGATCCTGGCCATGGGCTGCTTCTGGGGCGTGGAGCGGGTGTTCTGGCAGGTTCCGGGCGTCTACGTGACCGCCGCCGGCTACACGGCCGGGATGACGCCGAACCCGACCTATGAGGAAGTCTGCACCGGCCGCACGGGCCACACCGAGGTGGTGCTGGTGGTCTTCGACCCGAAGGCCGTGACCTACGAGACCTTGCTGAAGACCTTCTGGGAGAATCACGACCCGACCCAGGGCATGCGCCAGGGCGGCGACATCGGCACCCAGTATCGCTCGGGCCTCTATGTCACCAACGACGCTCAAGCCGCCGCGGCCGTCGAATCGAAGGAAGCCTACCAGCAGGCCCTGTCGGCCAAGGGCCTGGGCGAGATCACCACCGAGATCGCCGCCGCCGGCCCGTTCTACTTCGCCGAGGACTATCACCAGCAGTACCTGGCCAAGAACCCGGAAGGCTATTGCGGCATCGGCGGCACCGGCGTGGTCTGCCCGATCGGCGTAGGAGTGTCGGCCTGATGACCCCGGAGGCGTTCGACAAGGCGTGCCTGGCCCTGCCGGGCGCCACGCTGTCCATCCAGTGGGGCGACGACCACGTGTTCAAGGTCGGCGGCAAGATGTTCGCCGTCCGCGGCAACGCCGTCCCCAAGGGCGGGATCTCGTTCAAGGCCTCGGACGTGGCGTTCGAGGTGCTGACCGAGACCGGCCGCGCCATCCCCGCGCCCTATCTGGCCCGCGCCAAGTGGGTGCGCTTCGATGACCTCGCCGAACTGGACTCGGGCGAGGTCGCCGACTGGCTGAAGACCGCCCACGGCCTGATCGCCGCCAAGCTCACCCGCAAGCTTCGGGCGGAGCTGGGGCTTTAGGACCGGCCAGGCCCTTCAGGGCCATCGACTCGATGGCCTCCAGCAGGCGCTCGTTGGTCAGGCCCGGCGTGGTCGGGGCCCACTTGGTCAGCCAGATCAGCATGCCGACCATCAGCTGGACCACCAGGGCCGGCTCGCACGGCGCGACGGTGCCGTCGGCCATACCCTCTTCCAGGAAACGCTCCAGCCGCTTGGACAGCCGCGCCGTCCAGGCCTCGATCGCCTGGCGCTGATCCTGGTCCAGATACGAGCTGTCGCCGAAATAGAGCTGCGGTCCGTTGACCACCGCGTCGTCCAGCAGCGCCTTCAGGAAACGCCGCAGCTTGCACAGGCCGGTGCCGCCGTCGGCATCGACCTTGACCAGGAGGACCTCGAACCGCTCCAGCGACTGTTGGTGGCCGGCATAGGCCAGGGCCTGCTTGTTGGGGAAGTAGTAGTAGAGGGCCGCGTCCCGCAGATCGAGGGCGGCGGCGATGTCGGTCATGGTGGCCGCGGCGAAGCCCTTGGCGTTGATGATCTTGATGGCCTCGCGCAGGATCGCCTCGCGCTTCTTCACCGACTTCTGGCTCTGCGCCATCGGCCTGACGTCATCCGTCAGGACAAGAGGGTCCACGCCCTTCGCCAACAGCTCTCTCTCCTCCACGGGCGCGCCCATTTCTAGTGACGGGCGACTACCGATGCCTTCCAGCATCACCTGAACTCGTTCTGGTGCAAACCCAAAATTCTAACTTGCGCTAGAATATCGAGTTCATATTAAAATCAGCGTCAGTTGCGGATGGATGCAAGCCATTCGCGCTGGGGCGGAAACATGACGCAAAGCGTCTTCATCCAAGGCCAAGGGCTCGCGACCGCTCTCTGCGGTTCGCGCGGTCGGCCAGGATCGCCCTTCCCTCACGTCAACACATCCGCTCTTCCCCAAAAGAAACCCGCGATTGCTCGAGGCGGGACGGGAAGAGGTACGGAAAATAATAAAGAAAAACAGGGAGTTCGTAATGAGAAACGTCCATCTTCTGGGGGTCTCGGCCCTCGCGCTCGCCATCGCCGCGCCCGCCTACGCGCAAACCACCCAGGCTGACGGCAACTCGATCTCGGAAATCGTCGTCACCGCCACCAAGCGTGAACAGACCCTGCAGGACGTGCCGATCTCGGTCGCCGTCACGGGTCAGCAGACCATCGAACGCGCCCAGGTCCGCGACCTGATCGACCTGCAGTCGGTCGTCCCGTCGCTGAAGGTCCAGCAGTTCAACGCCGCCGGCCAGACGAACTTCGTCATCCGCGGTTTCGGCAACGGCAACGGCAACGACGGCATCGAAAGCTCGGTCGGCATCTTCATCGACGGCGTCTACCGCTCGCGCTCCGCCGCCGCCCTGGACGACCTTCCGGAAATCGAGCGCGTCGAAGTGCTGCGCGGCCCGCAATCGACCCTGTTCGGCAAGAACGTGTCGGCCGGCGCGATCAGCATCGTGACCAAGAAGCCGCAGTTCGATTTCGGCGGTAAGGTCGAAGGCACCTACGGCAACTACAACACCCGCCAGATCAAGGGCACCATCACCGGCCCGCTCAGCGACACCGTCGCCGTGCGCCTGTCGGGCAGCCTGAACAAGCGTGACGGCTACTTCACCAACCTGACCACCGGCAGCGACGTCAACGACCGCGACCGCTGGTCGATCCGCGGCGACCTGCTATGGGAGCCGACCGACAAGACCTCGTTCCGCGTCATCGCCGACTACAACAAGATCAACGAGACCTGCTGCGGCGTGACCTCGATCTTCAACGGTCCGGCCACCCTGGCCATCGGCGCCATCCTGAAGAAGCCGATCAGCGACACCACCAAGATTTTCGACCGCGACGTCATCTTCAACACCGACCCGGCCAACAAGCTGTCGGGCAAGGGCATTTCGGGCCAGCTCGATCATGACCTGGGCTTCGCCAAGCTGACCGCGATCACCGCCTATCGGAACCAGAAGAACGCCTCGTTCCAGGACATCGACTTCACCGGCGCGGACATCTCCAACAACCGCACGGCCAACACCATCAAGACCTTCACCCAGGAAATCCGCCTGGCGTCGAGCGGCGAAGGCCCGTTCAACTGGCTGATCGGCGGCTTCTACCAGAACGAAAAGCTGGATACCGGCCGCACCATCACCTACGGCAGCGACGTCCGCGCGTTCGCCGACGCCCTGGGCGGCCAGGTGCCGGCGACGCTGCTGGCCGCGCTGCCGGCCGCGCTGCGCCCGGCCCTGACCGGCAAGTCGAACATCTACGCCCTGGAGTTCCTGCAGAGCCTGGCCACGCCGGCGATCCGCCCCGGCTCGACCTACTTCCAGGCCGGCCAAGGCCTGGACGACTACTACAAGATGAAGCAGGACTCGTACTCGCTGTTCAGCCAGTTCGACTACAAGGTCACTGAAAAGCTGACCCTGACCGGCGGCCTCGCCTACATGAACGACACCAAGAAGGCCCGCTCGAACGTGGTCATGAACGACCCGTTCTCGGCCCTGAACCTGGGCGCCGTGCCGCAGTTCATCGCGCTCGGCCTGCCGGGCAACATCTACAGCGCCCTGGGCGGTCTGCAGTTCTTCTACGGCAACGACCCGACCCACGGCCCGGTCAACTATCCGAACGCCACCGAGTCCGGCGAACTGAAGGGCGACAAGGTCACCTACGCCGTCCGCGCGGCCTATGACTTCGGCGCGATCAACGCCTATGCCAGCTACTCCACGGGCTGGAAGGCCGGCGCCTTCAACCTGTCGTCGGACAGCCGTCCGCCGAACGCCAACGGCGTGGGTCGTAGCGCCCAGCCGGAAAACGTCGATGTCTACGAAATCGGCGTGAAGGCCAGCTTCCCGGGTGGTTACGCCAACATCGCCGCCTTCAAGCAGTCGATCAAAGGCTTCCAGTCGAACGCCTTCACCGGCCTCGGCTACAGCCTGGTCAACGCGGGTGAGGAGTCGGTGAAGGGCTTCGAAGTCGACAGCGCCTGGCGTCCGGTCCAATGGCTGAACCTGGCCGCTTCGGTCACCTATCTGGATCCGAAGTACGACAGCTTCGCCGGCGCGGCCTGCGTGACCTTCGACACCGTCCGCTGCCCGGTCGATCCGGCCACCGGCCGTCGTCCGAACTTCCGCAACCTGACGGGCGACACCCCGGCCGGCATCGCCAAGTGGTCGTTCTCGACCTCGGCGACGATCAACCACGACATCACCGAGAACTGGCAGGGCTATGCGCGCGTGGAATACGACCACAGCAGCAAGGTCCAGCTGACGGAAACGGTGTCGCCGGCCCTGGCCAGCTATGACACCAACATCGTCAACGCCAGCATCGGTCTGGTCCAGACCGCCGGCCAACTGGAAGTCGGCCTGTGGGCCCGCAACCTGACCAACGACGAAAGCCTGATCTCGGCCTTCCCGACGGTGGCCCAGGACGGCAGCTACAGCGGCTACCCGAACGCGCCGCGCACCTACGGCCTGACGGTTCGCAAGAGCTTCTAAGCCGATCTGACGAGGGCGGCCCGGCCGAAAGGCCTGGCCGCCCTTTTCTTACACAAAGTGGCCTGACCACTTTTCCTTGCGCCCTGGCCACCGGCCGTGCTTCAACCTCTGCGACAGGCCGAATGGCTGGTGGAGGACGCGATGGGATTGAAGGCTTTGGCGGGCGCGATGTGCGCCCTGATGCTGGCGGCGCCGATGGCGGCGCAGGCCTCGTCTCCCACCCTGACCCGAGCCGACAACCGCGACGGCCAGGACCTCTCGGGGACTTGGCGCTATTCGGTCGACCCGTACCGTGACGGCCTGGCCGGCTTCCACCGCGGCGCGCCCGGCGAGGGCCACCGCCGCTATGACGACGTCGATGTCGACGCGGTGACCAAGGCCAAGCCCAACGCCCTCTACGAATACGACATGGACCGCAGCCCCACGGCGACGCTGCCGCAAGGCTGGGTCGGGCACGATCCGAGCCTGCGCTACTACCAGGGCCTGATGTGGTACGAGCGCCGCTTCGACGCCCCGGCCCTGAAGCCTGGCCAGCGCGCCTTCCTGCGCTTCGAGGCGGTCAACTACACCGCCAAGGTCTTCCTCAACGGCAAGGCGGTCGGCGAGCACGAGGGCGGCTTCACGCCGTTCTCGATGGAGGTCACCGACGTCCTGCGGGCCAGCAACAACCAAGTCACGGTCGGCGTCGATTCCACGCCCCAGGCCGACGGCGTGCCGCCGCCGGTCACCGACTGGGAGAACTATGGCGGCATCACCCGCCCGATGCGGCTGGTGATCACGCCGGGCACCTTCGTCGACCAGGCCTGGGTGCGCCTGACCAAGGACGGCAAGATCGCCGCCACCGTGAAGCTGGACGGCGCGCAGGCCGCCAACCAGGATGTCCATGTCCGCGTCGCCGAGCTGGGCCTGGACGTCACCGGCAAGACAGATGCGCAGGGCGTGCTCAACGCCTCGGCCGCCGCGCCCAAGGGCCTGGTCCGCTGGTCGCCCGAGAAGCCCAAGCTCTATGACGTCGTCGTCCAGACCGGCGAGGACAGGCTGACCGACCGTGTCGGCTTCCGCACCATCGAGACGAAGGGCAGCCAGATCCTGCTGAACGGCAAGCCGATCTTCCTGCGCGGCATCTCGATCCACGAGGAGGAGTTCGGCGAGAACCCCGCCCGCACCATCACCGAGGCCGGGGCCCGCGCCCTCCTGGCCGAGGTTAAGGACGGCCTGCACGGCAACTTCGTGCGCCTGGCCCACTATCCGCACAGCGAGATCACCACCCGCGTCGCCGACGAGATGGGCCTGCTGGTCTGGTCCGAGATCCCCGTCTACTGGCTGGTCGACTTCGGCAACCCGCGCACCCTGAAGCTGGCGCGCGGCATGCTGGCCGACAACATCCGCCGCGACCGCAACCGCGCCTCGATCATCATGTGGAGCGTGGCCAACGAGACGCCGATCACCGATCCGCGCAACACCTTCCTCTACCAGCTGGTCGACGACGTCCGCGCCCTGGACGATAGCCGTCTGGTCACCGCCGCCCTGCTGACGGCGCGCAAGACCAACAACGGCGTGGTCGAGATGGGCCTGAACGATCCGCTGGCCGACAAGCTGGATGTGCTGGCGGCCAACACCTACAACGGCTGGTACAGCGACGACACGCTCGACAGCCTGCCGGCCATGACGTGGAAGGCCACCGACAAGCCGATGGTGTTCTCGGAGTTCGGCGCCGACGCCCTGTCGGGCTTCAGCGACCCGGTGCTGATGCGCAAGTTCTCCGAGGACTTCCAGAAGAAGTACTACGAGAAGACCCTGGCCATGGCCGCCAAGGCCCCGACCCTGGCCGGCATGTCGCCCTGGATCCTCAAGGACTTCCGCGCCCCGCGCCGCCAGCACCCGATCTATCAGCAGGGCTGGAACCGCAAGGGCCTGGTCTCGCCGACCGGGCGGCGCAAGCCCGCGTTCTTCGTGCTGCAGGGCTTCTACAAGCAAAAGGAAGCCGCCCAGAAGTAGGGCCACGTCCGGCGGGGGCCGCCCGAGCCCCCGCCGGTACCGCTAACCATACTCAGGTATAGGTGCGACAGACCAACGCAGGTCCCCGCCAAGCCTTGGTTGAATGGTCCCCGATCCGGGGATGGAGAACACTGATCGTCGAAACACGGAGCCCTCTCCCCAGGGGCACAACGGAGATCGACGCCATGTCCTACCAACCCGCCGCCCGCGCCTTCGACACCGCCTCCACCCGCTTCGACGGCGTCGTCGCCGGCCAGGTCCTGGAGGACGAGGTCCGCTCGTTCGCCCCGGACCTGAAGGACATCCTGGCCCGCGCCGAGCTCTCGATGGGCGACGACCTGGACACCGCCCGCGCCCTGCTGGCCAAGGCCAGCGCGATGATCGCCGAGGCGGCCCAAACCGGAGACATGACCCAGGGCCAGGCTCGCGGGGCCAGCCTGGGCGGCCTGGCCCCCTGGCAAGCCAAGCGGGTCAGCGCCCACATCGACGCCAATCTGGGCGAAACCATCCCGGTGTCGTACCTGGCCCAGCTGGTCACCCTCAGCGCCGGCCACTTCAGCCGCGCCTTCAAGCAGACCTTCGGCGACACCCCGCACGGCCACGTCATGCGTCGCCGAGTCGAAACCGCCAAGGCGATGATGCTGAAGAGCGCCGAACCGCTCAGCCAGATCGCCTATCTGTGCGGTTTCGCCGACCAGGCCCACTTCTCGCGCACCTTCCGCAAGCTGGCCGGCGCGACGCCCCTAGCCTGGCGCCGGGCCCACTACGCCTTGATTTGACGCCTGAAAGGCGACTGTGCGCGTTTGTCGCACAAGCACGGGAACCTAAAGCATTGCTTTGCGTTGGGGACTCGACGAAGCTTCCAGAACTCGGCGCACCCCACCGCGTCCGACACCTTTCAAGAGCCGGCTGGCCCCGCCCAGAGCGAGACCAGCCGGCTTCATTTAAAGGTCAGCGTTGGGCCCCGTCTCGGGTCTGCTCCCATTCATGTTCAAGCGTGCAATCTCCAGTCGGTTGTCATTTGCTTGTTTGTGAAAACGTTTGCATAGAGCATTTGCAGAGGAAGATCCGATATGCGCGCCATCGCCGTCCCCGTCACGCTCAAGCCCCGCGCCTTCGTGCTGCGCCGGCTCGCGCCCGTGGCGATGACGCTGGCGCTCTGGGCGGTGATCATCGAAGGCGTCCGCCTGGCGGTCTCGGCCCTCTAGGCCGTCGGCAGGACCACTCGGAACAGGGCCCCGCCGCTCGGCGCGGTCTCCACGGCGATGCTTCCGCCATGGGCCTCGACGATCGACTTGCAGATCGACAGGCCCATGCCCATCCCGCTCGCCTTGGTCGAGTGGAAGGCCTTGAACAGGACCTGCGCGTCCTCAGCTTCCACGCCCGGACCGGTGTCCGCCACCTCAAGCACCACCGCCTCGCCCTCGCGCCGCGTGGACAGGGTGAGGTCGCGCACCGCGCCCCCGCCCATCGCCTGGATGCCGTTCATGGCCAGGTTGATGACCACCTGCTGCAACTGCACCCGGTCGCCGCTGACCTCGCCGACGTCAGGCGACAGGGCCAGGATCAGCCGCACGTCATGGGCGGCCAGTTCGCGCTTCAGCAGCAGCGCCGCGTCGTCGATTGCCGCGTTCAGCGCCACCGGCGCGCGCTGCGGGTCCTTGTTCGAGGCCAGGGCCCGGATGCGGCTGATGATGTCCGAGGCGCGCTGGCCCTCGACGATCATCCGGCCCATGGCGGCGCGGGCCTCCTCCAGGTCGGGCTCGGCGCGGTTGATCCAGCGCAGCCCAGCCTCGCCGTTGGTGACGATGGCGGCCAGGGGCTGGTTGACCTCGTGGGCGATCGAGGCGGTCAGCTCGCCCAGGGTCGAGACCCGGGCGGCGTGGGCCAAATCGGCCTCGGCCTTGCGCAGGGCGTCCTGCGCCGCCATCCGGTCGCTGATGTCGACGATGCCGACCAGCACCGTGCCGCGCTTGACCCCATCACGCGGGTAGCAGGTGGTGAACAGGGCGTCGAACTCGCTGCCGTCGGCCTTGCAAAACCGCGCCTCGGCCTCGTAGCTGTGGCGGCGCTCCAGGGCCGCGAACACGCTCTCGGCGAACACCCACTCGCTGGCCCGGGGCCAGAAGCGCGACACCGAGCCCAGCAGGTCCTCGCGCGAGGCCCCGAACAGGGCCACGGACTTGTCGTTGACGTCGACCACCTTCGAGACCTCGATCATCCGCCGGACGACCTCGGGGTGCTCGGCGACATAGGCGCGGACGTCGGTCATGCCCTTGGCCTGCAGGTCGGCCAGCACCTCGCCCAGGCCGTTGAAGTCCAGCTCCCAGAACGACACCGCCATGGCGCGGAAGACGTTGCTGTAGCGGTACTCGCTGTATTTCAGCGCCAGGGCCGCCTGGCGCGCGTCGGTGACGTCGCGGCCGGTCTCCAGCACCTCGATCGGCGTGCCGGCCTCATCGCGACGCAGGGTCCAGCGACCGTCGACGACCACGGTCTCGCCCGCGCCGGTGGTCCGGGTCAGCTCGCCCTCCCAGTGGCCGGTCTCGATCAGCTGGGCCTTGATGTCCGCGATCTCGGCCGGATAGCGGGTGGCCAGCAGGGCGTCGGGATCCTTGCCAACCGCGTCCTCGCGCGCATGGCCGTACAGCGCCGACGCGCCGCGATTCCAGAAGGTGATCCGCCCCTCAAGATCGCTGACGAAGATGGCGTCGTGCGCCGCGTCCAGCATCTCGGCCAGGTCCTGGCGGCGACGCTCGTCATCTTCGGTGATCATGCGGCCCTCAATCTCCAGTCGCCTTTATTGACGAGGCCGCGCGTCTGGTCCAGCTAACGGAACCATGGTCAGCCAAACGGTCCATATCGTCGACGACGACAGCGCCCTGCGCGAAGCGCTGGGCAGCCTGTTCCGTTCGGTCGGGCTGGAGACCAAGGCGTTCGGCAACGCCCAGGAGTTCCTGGCCTCGGGCCATGCCCACCAAGCCGGCTGCCTGGTGCTGGACGTGCGCCTGCCCGGCCTCTCCGGCCTCGATTTCCAGGAGAAGCTGGCCGCCGCCGACATCCGCATGCCGATCGTGCTGATGACCGGCCACGGCGACATCCCGATGAGCGTGCGCGGCATGAAGGCCGGGGCCGTGGACTTTCTAACGAAGCCCTTCCGCGACCAGGACATGCTGGACGCTGTCGCCGCGGCCCTGGAGCGCGATGCGGCCTCCCGCGCCGAGCAAGGCGGCCTCGACGACCTGCGCGCCCTCTACGAGACGCTGAGCCAGCGTGAGAAGCAGGTCATGGCCCTGGTCGCCAGCGGCCTGATGAACAAGCAGGCCGCCCACCAGCTGGGCCTGTCCGAGATCACCGTGAAAATCCATCGCGGGAACCTGATGCGGAAGATGGAGGCCAAGAGCCTGGCCGATCTGGTCCGCATGGCCGAGACGCTCAAGCTACGGCCCGAAGACCCGGCCTGATTGCCGTCTTGAAGGATCGTGACGCAAAGCGACACAAACCTCCGTATAATTCCAGCCGAAGCGGTTATCGGGCACTTTCATGACGCGACCCACTGTCGCGCGTTCGAGGAACCCGCTTTTGTCCCCCTCCCCCCTGATCTGCGTCGTCGATGACGACTCCTCGGTCCGCGTTTCACTGGAGGGGTTGCTGCGGTCGCTGGGCCATCGCGTCCAGGCCTTCGACAGCGCCACCGCCTTCATGGCCTCGGACGCGCGGGGTCAGGCCGACTGCGTGATCAGCGACGTCCAGATGCCCGGCATGACCGGCGTCGAGATGAAGGAAGCCATGGTCGCGGCCAGTGACAACACACCGGTGATCCTGATCACCGCCTTCGCCGACGACACCCAGAGGGCGCGTGCGGAAAAGGCGGGCGTGATGTGCTTCCTGCCCAAGCCGTTCACCGGCGAGGCGCTGATCGATTGCCTGAACCGGGCGCTGATCGGTTAGGCCGTGCGTCCTTCGAGGCCCGCTGCGCGGGCGCCTCAGGATGAGGGATTCAACAAAAAGTCCTCATCCTGAGGTGTGAGCCGAAGGCGAGCCTCGAAGGACGTACCGCGCCTAAAACGGCTTCTCGCCCTTGATCGTCACGCGCTCGACGATCCGCTCCTGGGGCCAGTAGTCCAGGATCGCGTAGTGCTGGGTCGCACGGTTGTCCCAGAACACGATCGCGTTCGGGGTCCAGCGGAAGCGGACCTGGTATTCGGGCGACTTCACGCGGTCCAGCAGGTCAGCCAGCAGCGCCTTGGCCTCGTCCTCGGGCAGACCCAGGATCCGGGTGGTGAAGACCTTGTTGACGAACAGGTGCTTGTCGCCGGTCTCCGGATGGGTGCGGACCACCGGGTGGATCATCGGCGGATAGGCCGCGCGCAGTTCCTGGCGCTTGGCCTCATCGACCCGGTAGCCGTAGCTTTGGATAATGTCGTGCTCGGCCGTCAGGGTTTCGAGCTGGTCCTTCAGCTTCTGCGGCAGGTCGGCATAGATCGCGGCGGTGTCGGCGAACAGGGTGTCGCCGCCCAGCGGCGGCATGTGCCGCATGCGCAGCACCCCGCCCATCGACGGCGCCTCGCGGAAGGTGACGTCGGTGTGCCACTTGTTGGCGGCGCGGACGATCGGGACGATCTCCTCGCGCAGCTTCATGCCGTCGGCGGCCTCGATGTGCAGGATCTCCGGGAAGCCCGGCACATGGGCGGTCACGGGATGCCCCTCCAGGTCGCCGAAATAGCGGCCGAAGCGGACGTGGGCCTCGTGGCTGATGTCCTGGTCGCGGAACCACACCACCTTGTGGCGCAGCAGGGCCGCGCGGATCGCCGCGACGATCTCGGGCTTGAGCGCTTCGCCAAGATCGAGGCCCGAGATCTCGGCCCCCAGCACCGTGCCGGCGGGGGTGACGGTCAGGCCGGCATAGTCGACGGCGTCTTGTTCGGAAATCGAAACCGGGGCGTTCATGGCGTCCTCCCGAGGGCTTTTCACGACCCTACGACTGAACGCCGATCACTCAATTCACAATTTCTGGGAGCGGTACGCTCGTTCCTCGTAGTCGAACCAATCGAAGTCGGCCGGCGCGGCGGTGCCGGCAATGTCCTGACAGGCCATGCCGACGAAGGCGCCGGTGAAATTGGGCGCCCCGGGAGCGGTGGCTTCGTCCGACAGGATCGAGGCGTCGAACACCTCCGGCAGCCAGGTCCAGACCCCCTGCCCCTGCCCCTGCCCCTGCCCTTGCCGGTAGCCGAACCGCAGGCGCTCGAAATCGACCTCGACGCGCAGCTCGACGGGACCGGCGGCCAGCGGGATTTCAGCGGTGAAGCTGTCGGACTGCGGGCTATCGGGATTGCAGCTCATCACCCGCAGGTGCTTGCCGATCGCGTCGTCGTGGCTGACGTGCAGATAGTGCAGCTTGGAGCCGTTGTAGTAGCAGACCAGGCCCGCGGCCTGCTGGAAGTGCTCGGGCTCGAAGTCCAGCACCGTGGCGGCCGAGTAGCACTGGGCCTGCTGGCGGCGGGCGACCAGGGCCTGGCGGAAGACGCTGCCCAGGCTCTCGCGGCCATAGAGGCGCAAGGAGCCCGGCTTGGCGGTCAGGCTGAACAGCTCCTCCGGATAGGGCGAACGCAGCCACTGGAAGTCGATCGGCAGCTCGGAGCCATCGAAGTCCGCGCGCACGGGCGCGACGGGCCAGGTCTGCTCGGGCAGGTCCGGCGCGGGGGTCTCCAGCGTCGGGTCGCCCGAGCCGTCGATAGTGCGCGGCCAGCCGTCCTCGCCCCAGACCAGCTTCTGGATCGCCGTCTCGCGGCCCAGCGGGCAGCGGCCGCGATTGGGCAGCGGGCGACCGCACAGATAGACCGCATAGGTCTCGCCGTCGGCGGTCTCGACCAAGTCGGCGTGGCCGGCGCGTTGCAGCGCTGCGTGCGGGCGGTCGCGCGAGGTCAGGACGTAGGTGTCGGGGTGTAGCTCGTATGGCCCGTCGATGTCGCGCGAGCGGGCCATGGTCATGGCGTGGCCCCAGCCGGTGCCGCCCTCGGCGGTGACCAGATAATACCAGCCGTCGCGCTTGTAGAGGTGCGGGGCCTCGGTCAGGCCGATCGGCGTGCCGTCGAAGATCACCTTGCGCTGGCCGACCAGGCGCTGCTGGTTCGACGAATATTCCTGCAGCACGATGCCGGCGAAGCGGTTCTTGCCCGGCCGGTGGTCCCACAGCTGGTTGACCAGCCACTTGCGGCCGTCGTCGTCATGGAACAGCGACGGGTCGAAGCCGGAGCTGTTCAGGTAGATCGGGTCAGACCACGGCCCGTCGATGCCGTCAGCGGTGACCAGGTAGTTGTGGAAGTCGCGCAAGGACGCGCCCGAGGCCCCGCCCACCGTGGTGCGGCCATAGCGCTTCACGTCCGTGAAGATCAGCCAGAACTTGCCGTCGGCATGGGTCAGGCACGGGGCCCAGACGCCGCAGCTGTCGGGATCGCCCAGCATGTTCAGCTGGCTCGGACGGTTCAACGGCCGGCCCAGCAGGCGCCAGTTCTTCAGGTCGCGCGAATGGTGGATCTGCACGCCCGGGAACCACTCGAAGGTCGAGGTGGCGACGTAGTAGTCCTCGCCCACCCGCACGATCGACGGGTCGGGATTGAAGCCGCGCAGGATGGGGTTGGAAATCACGCTCATACTTTAGCCGCTTCAGGAGACATGGGGGGCGCTGCGCGGTCCTTCACGAGCGTCCACAGCAGAACAGCCCCGGCGATGTCCAGCACGCCCAGGGCCACGAAGAACGGGTCATAGCCGATCGTCGTCACCAGCCCGCCGATCATCAGCGAGAAGATCAGCAAACCGAGGTTGCCCATCATGCCGGCCAGACCCGCCACGGTGGCGACCTCGTTACGAGGGAAGAGGTCCGAGGCCATGGTGATGACGGTCACCGACAGGGTCTGGTGGGCGAAACCGCCCAGGCACAGCAGGGCGATGGCGGCATAGGCGCTCTCGACCTTGCCGACGAAGATCATGCCGGTCATCAGCACCGCGCCCAGGGTGAAGGCGATGCGGCGAGCGTTGATCAGCGACACGCCACGCTTCTGCAGGAAGTGGGCGATGACGGGTCCGGCCAGGCAGCCGAGGTCGGCCGCGACGAACGGCATCCAGGCGAACAGCGCGATCTGCTTGAGGTCGAAGCCGCGCGTCTGGGTCAGGTACAGCGGCACCCAGAACGACAGCGTCCCCCAGGTCGGGTCAGCCAGGAAACGCGGCAGGGCGATGCCCCAGAACTGGCCCTGCTTGAGGATCGAGATGATCGACGGCCGCTTGCCCGTCGCGGTCAGATGCGCCTCCTGGCCGGCGGCGATCAGCGTACGCTCCTCGTCGGTCATCGACGGGTGCTGCTCGGGCGAGCGGTAGAAGAACAGCCACAGCACCACCCAGATCAGGCCGAACGCGCCGGTCAGCACGAAGGCCGCCCGCCAGTTCCAGGCCAGCACGGCCCAGACCACCAGCGGCGGCGCCAGCACCGAGCCGATCGAGGCGCCGATATTGAACATGCCGCCGGCGAAGCCGCGTTCCTTGGCCGGGAACCACAGCGCCACGGTCTTCATGCCGGCCGGCTGGGCCGAGCCCTCGGCCAACCCCAGGAAGCCACGCAGGAAGGCGAAGCCTTGCCAGCTGTGGACCAGGCCGTGGGCCATGGCGATCAGCGACCAGGCGGCGGCGAACACCGCGAAACCGGTGCGCAGGCCCAGGGTGTCGAGCACGTAGCCGCAGACCGGCTGCATCATGATCCCCAGCTGGAAGGCGCTGGTGATCCAGGAATATTCCTTCACCGAGATGCCGAGGTCCTTCAGCACCGTCGGGGCCGCGATGCCCATGGTCGAGCGCGTCAGGTAGTTGACGATCGCGCCCAGCATGACCAGGCCGATGATCCACCAGCGCAGGGCTTTTAGCTTTGGCAAAGGATACTCCCCGGTCGGACCGTCACTCTAGCCCGTTCGGTGTTACCGCTATCGTCGATAAGGTCTGACGTCCACCCTGTCGTGGTCTGATATCATCCGGCCTTCTTGGGCAGCGGGTGGCCGGCGGCCAGGGCCTTGGCGCGGCTGGTCGCGCGGGCGGTGGCGGAGGGGGCTTTCTTGGCAGCCGCCTTGCCCTTGGCGCGAGACTTGGCGCGGGCGTCCTTCTCGGCGGCCATCTGCTGGAAGATCCGCATGTGCTTGTCCGCCCGCGCCTTGCAGTGAGCGTGCATGGCCTCGAGCTCCTTGTCGGTCAGCTTCTCGATGCCGATGAACTCGTCCTCGGCGGCCGTGGTCGCGCGGATCAGCTCGTCCAGCTTGGTCTGCAAGGCCAGGCCGTCGCGGTTCTGGGTGTTCTGGATCAGGAACACCATCAGGAAGGTGATGATCGTCGTGCCGGTGTTGATCACCAGCTGCCAGGTCTCGGAGAACTTGAAGATCGGCCCCGTCACCGCCCACAGCAGCACGAAGGCGACGCAGATCAGGAAGGCGGGCGGGCTGCCGGTGGCCTTGGCCGTGACATTGGCGAATTTGGCGAACAGCTTGTCCACGGGGCGACCTCCTTAAGATCGCTCCGGTAACGCTTAGACCGCTGCGGAAGCTCCGCGCTGCGGCATCGGCTGATACAGGACCTCGGCCCCGCGCCGTTCGACCTCACCGACGAAGCGGTCCTTGCCATCCGCGGCGGCGGCCGGCTCCCAGACGAACACCCCGACGCAGTCGTGCGCCTGAGCGACCTCGGCCGCCAGTTCCAAGGCGTCGACATCGTCCTCGGCGGTGTTGGCGATGAAGGTCAGGGACACGCCATCGGCGCGTCGCGGGTAGAAGAGGTAGGTAGGCATGACACAACTCCTGCCTTTCGAGCGGGAGTGAAGCCGAGGCTTCGTCTCTCAGTCACCAGCGCTCGAGAAGGCCGTGCCGATGATTGCCAGAGCTTAACACCCCGATTTGGGGAGCGCGAACAAATACAGCCAACAGAAGCAATAAATGTTAGTCGTAAACTCGACATTCACATGCGCGTGAGCGCTATAAACCATCGAAATACATCATGAATACGAAGCATTCGAGATGCATTGGCGATCGTATAATTGATCCTTTATCTGCAATCGAGGCGCGGAGATGCGCTAGTCGCCATCAACATAGCTTGTCATCCCGGCCGCAGCGCAGCGGAGAGCCGGGACCCAGGGGTCGGCGCAGTGCGGTTACCCCTGGGTCCCGGACAGCCTCTACGAGGCTTCCGGGATGACAAGAAATGGGGGGAGTTACTTGTAGGTCAGCGTCCAGCTGACCGTGATCGGCCCGCTCACGCCGGCGGCGCCGGTGCAGCTGGTGAGAGCCGTCATCGCGCCAGTGGGGCTGCGATAGGCTTTCTCGTCCGCCAGGGCGCGGGTCGAGCAGGTCAGCCCCTCGACCTTGAGGCCGGTGACGTCGCCGGTCCCGAACGTCGTCATCCCGCCTTTGGTCACCGCCTTGCCCGAGAAGCTGGCGAAGGCCAGGTCCACGGCTCTCACCGACACACCCGGCTTGGGCGTGAACACGTCCGTGCGGCGGATGCGACCAGGCTCCAGCACATAGGTCGTCTTGACGCTGAAGCGGTCGTCGGCGACCGGGGCCTTCTGGCCCAGGCGGTCCAACCGGTCCTGGTCGTAGGTCACGGTCGTCCGCGCGCCCTGCCCGCCCACCTTGACGTGGGCGGCGTAGGCCAGCGGGGCCAACTGCGCGCCGTCGGCCAGGGTGATGCGCGGCAAGAGCTGCGGGAACACCCCGTCGGCCACGCCTTGCAACATCCCCGGCGAGAACGGCACGGGATAGTACGGCGTGTTCATATGCTGGCTTTCGCCGCCGTTGATGATAGGCAGCGAGATCACGCGGCCGCGATCCCGCAGGGTCACCACCAGCCGGTCGTTCTGGCCACGCGCGAACCAGGTCACCGTCCGCTTGGGCAGCTTGTCCAGCCAGGCGTTGAAGCCCGGGTCCGGCGCCTTGTCCTTGAAGCCCAGCTCGTTCCAGATCGCGCTGGTGTAGATGTATTGCCGGCCCAGGCTGAGGTTCTCGCCCAGGATCCGGTGCTTGCCGCGATAGGCGTCGGTCCGGCGGCCATGCTCCCACATATTCACCGAGCCCATCTTGGGATCGAACCAGAAGTCCATGTAGCGGGCCGCGACGCGCGAGCTGAACGCGTAGGCCATGGTCTTCTCTTGCGGCGTCAGCACGTCCAGCTTGGCCGCGGCGGTCAGCACCTCCAGGAAGGCCGTCTCGCCATAGGTCCCGATGCTACGGCCGTATTCGAAGCCCTCGCCGCGCGGGTTCAGGCGCGGCAGCATCAGATCGACCGAACGGCGCAGCCATTGGCGCACCTCCGGCGTGGCGGGCATGCCGGCCTCGATCAGGCGATGGCTGATCTCGCCGATCAGCAGCACCGAGTAGCGGTCGAAGCGCCCGTCGCCATCGGTCTCGTCGGCGAAGCCGTATTCGCCCGAATATTTGCGATAGTGGTCCAGCGTCTTGCCTAGCAGGGCCTCGCTGGCCGAGGCGTCCTCCCAGCCGAGGCGATAGCGCAGCCGCGCCACGCTGAAGGCCACGCCGTAATAGTTGTTGGGCAGGTTGATCAGCGTCAGATCGTCGGTGCGGACGAAGCGGCGCCAGTCCAGCTTGGCCTTCAGCTTCTCCAGCGTCGCCGGCGCGATCGCCTGGTCCAGCAGGCCGGCGTCCTTCAGCATGTGGATCGCCTGGCAATAGTAGTAGATGCCCCAGGTGTCGTTAGGGTCATCGACGGTCAGGTCGGCGACCTGGCGATAGGCAGCCAGGTAGCGCTGGAACTTCGGGTCCGTGCGTGGGGTGTCGACGATCAGATAGGCCAGGCCGATGGCGATCTTGCCGGGCAGGAACTTGTCGTCGGCCTCGAACACCTTGACCCCGTCCAGGGTCATGTCGCGCTTCTCGGCCAGCAACTTCTCCAGCAGCACCGCGGTCTGCGGCAGCAGGCGCTTCTCCACCGTCTGGTTCATCGGCGCGACCACGCCCGCATAGAGCGGGCCGCGCGGGCTCTGGTCAGCGGCGAAGGCGGGCGCGGCGACCGCCAGGGCCGCCGCCGTCAGCAGGAGAAGCTTGCGCACGCTTAAGTGGCCTTACCAGTTGAACATCGTCCCGTCTTGCAGACGGTTCACCGGCAGGTAGGCGCGCTTGTATTCGTACTTGCCGGCCAGTTCCTCGTCGATGTCGACGCCCAGGCCCGGCTTGTCGCCCGGGTGCAGCAGGCCGTCGCTGAAGGTGTAGGCGTGCGGGAAGACCGCGTCGGTTTCCGGCGTGTGGCGCATATACTCCTGCAGGCCGAAGTTCGGGATCGACATGTCGAAGTGCAGGGCCGCGGCCATGGTGATCGGCGACAGGTCGGTGGCGCCGTGGCAGCCGGTCTTGACGTGGTGCAGGTCGGCGAAGGCGGCGATCTTCTTCAGATTGCTGATCCCGCCGGCGTGCAGCACGGTGGCGCGCAGATAGTCGATCAGCTGCTCTTCGATCAGCTGCTTGGCGTCCCAGACGTGGGCGAAGATCTCGCCGACGGCCAGCGGCGTCGTGGTGTGCTGGCGGATGATCCGGAAACCGGCCTGGTTCTCGGCCGGGACCGAGTCCTCCAGCCAGAACAGGCGATAGGGTTCCAGGTCCTTGCCCAGGCGCGCGGCCTCGATCGGGGTCAGGCGGTGATGGACGTCGTGCAGCAGGTGCACGTCCCAGCCCAGCACCTCACGCGCCTTCTCGAATAGCTGCGGCACGTGCTTTAGATAGGCCGCGGTCGACCACAGGTTCTCGGTCGGCAAGTTGCCGTCGGCCGGCTCGTAGAACATCTTGTCGCCGGAGACGCCGTAGGTGCTGTTCAAGCCCGGCACGCCCGTCTGCAGGCGGATGGCCTTGTAGCCCATGGCCTTGTACTTCACCGCCTCGGCGATGGTGTCGTCGATCGTCTCGCCATTGGCGTGGCCGTAGACGGTGACGCCCGTGCGGCACGCGCCGCCCAGCAGCTGATACACGGGCAGGCCCGCGACCTTGCCCTTGATGTCCCACAGCGCCATGTCGACGGCGGCCAGGGCGGTCATGGCCACCGGGCCGCCGCGCCAGTACGAGCCGCGATAGAAGAACTGCCAGATGTCCTCGATCTGATGGGCGTCGCGGCCGATCAGGCTGGGGATCATGTGATCCTGCAGGAAGCTGACCACCGACAGTTCGCGCCCGTTCAGGGTGGCGTCGCCGACGCCGGTGACCCCGTCCTCGGTCGTGATCTTGAGCGTCACGAAGTTGCGACCGGGGCAGGTGACGATGACCTTGGCGTCGATGATCTTCAGCATGGACCTGGAGTAGCTAAGCGCGGCCGTAAAGTGGCCTGACCACTTCTAGCGACTTATCCGACAAGAAGCTAGTGGCCTTGCCACTTCGTCGAACGGAGCGCTGTAGCGCCCGGATCGGTCATACAATAGGGTGCTGCGACCCCGACGCAGCGTCGGCTGGATTGACGAGACGATGACGACTTCGACGGCCGAGACCCGCAAGCTGTACCAACAAGTGGCCAATTCGATCGCCGACGCGATTCGCGACGGCACGCACCGCCCTGGCCAGCGCCTGCCGTCCGAGCGTGATCTGGCTGAAGACTACAAGGTCAGCCGCCCGACGGTGCGCGAGGCGATGATCGCCCTGGAAATCCGCGGCCTGGTCGAAGCGCGTCACGGCTCAGGGGTCTATGTCACCGAAGCCCCGCGTCCCGAGGCCCAGGCGCCCGAACTCGACATCGGCGCCTTCGAGCTGACCGAGGCCCGCCGCCTGATCGAGGGCGAGGTCGCCGCCCTGGCCGCCGCCACCATCACCGACGAGGAATTGGCCGAGCTGGCCGTCATCCTCGACGACATGGTCGTGGAGAACGACAACAACGTGAAGGGCGACCGCGCCGACCGCCGCTTCCACGTCACCATCGCCCAGGCCAGCCGCAACAGCGCCTTCGTCACCGTGGTCGAGAACCTCTGGGACCTGCGCTACAAGTCGCCCCTGTGCCGCGCCATGCTGGAACGCGCCCGCCAGGTCGGCGTGCGCCCGCTGATCGATGACCACCAGGAGATCCTCCTGGCCCTCAAGGAACGCGACCCCACCGCCGCCCGCAACGCCATGCGCGAGCACCTGGGCCGGGTGATCGACAACCTGCTGACCGCGACCGAGATCGACGCGCTGGAGCGGGCGCGGAACGAGGTGGCCGCGCGGCGCACCGAGCTGGCCCGCCGCTCGGCGATCTAGAGCGCCCCCTCCGTCACGTCGCCTATCGGCGCCGCGCCACCTCCCCCGCAAGCGGGGCAGGAGGAAAGAACTTCTCCTCCCCTGCGAAGCGGGGGAGGTGGATCGCTGCGGATACGCAGCGAGACGGAGGGGGCGCTCAGCCGCACTAGCCTTCCCCCGCCAGCTTCTTCCGACGCTCCAACTCCAGCGCGCTCGGCTCGGCGTGCATGAACGAGCCGGTCTCGACCGCACCCGCGCGGGCGTAGCGGCTGATCACCACGCCCTTGGGCGAGACCTCGCTCTCCAGCAGCGTGAAGGTGCGCGGCGCCGCCCCGTCCTGGAACAGCCGCTTGCCCTGCCCCAGCACCACCGGGAAGGTCAGGGTGTGCAGCTCGTCGACCAAGTCCTCCGCGAACAGGGTCCTCAGGAGGTCGGATGAGCCCTGGGTCAGCAGGTCGGGGCCCTCCTCCGTCTTCAGACGCTTGATCGCCGTGACCGGATCCTCGCCCAGCCAGCGGCTGTTTCGCCAGGTCAGCTTGAAGCCGGGATCGCGGGTGGCGACGAACTTGGTCGCCCTGTCGAACACCTGGCGGATCGGGTCGTCGTCCGGCGCGAACGGCCAGTGGCCGGCGAAGATCTCGTAGGTCTTGCGGCCCAGCAGCAGGTCGAACGGCTGCTCGAACATCCGCCAGTTGGCCTTGCCGGCCACGTCGTCGAATAGCGGCGGCAGCCAGCCGCCGAACGGGAAGCCGTGCGACGGGTCCTCCGGCGGCCCGCCGGGGGCCTGCATCACGCCGTCCAGACTGACGAAGGCGGCGACGATCAGCTTTCTCATGGGCGTTCTCCTTGGCGCTTGGCCAAGGAACGGGCGGCGGCCGGTGTTCCCGACAGCCGCCTCTGATTTTCTACTTCTTGTAAGCCCCGATCGTCAGCCGGCTCTGATCCGCCGGATCTTTCTTGGCGATGTAGTCGGCCTTCTGCGCCAAGCCCGCGTCGCCGTATGCCGCCGCCGCCAAGTCATACAGCGGCAGGGCCTCCTCCGTGGCGTCCTGCGGCTTCAGTTCCTTGAACGGGAAAGCCGCCTCGTTGCCGACGTAAGGCGCCAGGTAGTCGAAGGCGGCGCGCAGGCCCTGCCCCTTCGGACCCTTGTAGTTCCACAGGTCGACGCCGACGCAGGGGCCGAGCTCGGCCATGCCGACCAGGGGCTCGATGGCGAAGTAGCTGTAGTGCAGGCCCCGGGTGCGGGCGAGCTCCTTGGGCATCTTGCCGTCGGGATCGATCTGCGGGTCGATGCGGGTCTTGCCGGCTCCGGCGATCGTCGCCTTGGCCAGATCGGGCTTGCGGGCGAACAGCGAGAAGGTCGCCAGCTGATAGTCGTACCAGATGCCGTGGTTGTTCTGGGCCGCCTGCTCTTCCTTGGCCGTCGCGCCCTTCTGGAGCCACTGGGTGTAGACCTCGAACCAGTGCTCGAGCGCCGTCTGCTCGGCCGGCTTGATCGCGCCCGACGGGGCCAGCAGGCCGATCGACTCGACCACGCGCAGCAGGCGGAAGGTGTCCAGCACGCCCTCGGCGCGGCCGGGCGTGCGGCCGGGAACGCCCTGCGCATAGGTCATGTGCGGCCGCATCCGGGTGTCCGGGTCCAGGAACCAGACGTACAGCAGCTCCGAGGCCTTCTTGGCGTACTTGGCGTCGTCGGTGAAATAGTAGGCCAGCGACAGGGCCTCGACGGCGTTGGCCATATTGTCCATGCGCACGGCGTCGAAGGCCTCGGTGTTGCGCTCGGGATTCACCTCGCCGTCCTTGCGGATATAGGGCTCGCCCTTCGGCTGGGCGGGGTCGGGCCACCAGTACGGGCCCATCGAGATGTAGTCGTGCTTGTCGCCACTGGGCGGCGTGCGGGTCTTCTCGGTGACGGCGTAGTACGGGCCGTTCAGCGCCTTGTCGGCACGAGCCATCAGGGCCTTGTAGGCCGGAGCGACGGACGGATCGACGAGGTTGGCCTTGGCGGCCTTCAGCGCCTCGGGCTTCCAGCGGAAGGTGCGGCGGCCGTCGAAGTCGGCGGCATAGCCGTTCTCGGCCTTGCAGACCGGACCGGAGGCCAAGGCGGGCGCGGCGGTGGACAGCGCGCCCAGGGCGACGGCGCAAAGGGTCAGGGTTCGGATCGATCGGATCATCGGGTCTTTCCTCCTCGCCCGGCCTTGGAAACCGGTGTCAGATTCCAGCTACACCAAAATTGGGCGACCAGACAAGCAACTGGCATGACCAGAATTCCACATGCTGGACCAGATTTGCCTGCAAGTGGCGAGATCAGGTAAGACAACTTTCAGCGGCGCCCGACAGAGGCGAGGGGAGGTTTCGATGCGCGTGCGGTTCGCGACGGCCGTGGCCTGCCTGGCCCTGAGCGCCCTGCCCGCCCCATTACGCGCTTATGCGCAAGCTTCGCAGCCTCCGAAGCCACCCACTGTCCAGGCCGATCCGGCCGCCTCCGCCCTGACCCTGGGCCGCGCCGTCGCCGACTGGCAGCTGCGCCACATGGACGGCCAGTTCGACTACGTGAAGACCCAGCGCCCCAAGACCCAGAACCCGCGCGGCTGGATCCAGGGCGCCTTCTATGCCGGCCTGACCGCCTTCGCCCAACGGACGGGCGATGCGGGCTACGCCCAGGCCCTACGCGCACACGGCGTCGAACAGGGCTGGGGCCTGGGCCAGCGGCCGCTGCACGCCGACGACCACGTCATCGCCCAGTCCTGGATCTGGGTGTACGGCCGCGACCACGACCCCGCCCAGATCGCCCCGGTGAAGGCCCGCTTCGACGCCATCCTGGCCGATCCGCCCAAGGCCGACCTGACCTTCATCGACGGTCAGGAGGATCAGCCCTGCCAGGCCCGCTGGTGCTGGAGCGACGCGCTGTTCATGGCCCCGCCGACCTGGGTGGCCCTGTCAGCGGCCACGAAGGACCCACGCTACGCCGCCTATGGCGACCGGGAGTTCTGGGCCACCACCGAATGGCTGCTGGACAAGCAGGACGGCCTATACTTCCGCGACAGCCGCTATTTCGATAAGCGCGACCAGGGTCGCAAGATTTTCTGGAGCCGCGGCAACGGCTGGACCTATGCCGGGATCGTCAACATCCTGAAGACCCTGCCGGCCGATCACCCGTCGCGCCCGCGCTATGTGGCGCTATTTCGGCGGATGTCGGCCAAGCTGGTGAGCTTGCAGAAGCCCGACGGCTACTGGTCGGTGTCGCTTCTGGCGCCCGAACACAGCCCGCCCGAGAGCAGCGGCACGGGCTTCTTCGTCTATGGCCTGGCTTGGGGCGTGAACACGGGTCTCCTGCGAGACCGAAAATACGAAGCCGCCACACGACGCGGCTGGACCGCCCTCGCCAAGGCCGTGCAACCGGGCGGAAAACTCGGCTGGGTGCAGCAGGTCGGCTACGCGCCCGACCACGTCGAGGCCGACGACACGCAGCTTTACGGCGCGGGAGCCTTCCTGTTGGCGGCGTCGGAAGTCTCGCGCGGCCGCTTCTAGCGCCGCCACACTCCCGCTTCGAATTCCGTACGAAGACTGACGATTTGCGCGCGCGGATACACGTCCGGCTTCACGCGAACGCGCGTCCGTTCTGAATATCGTTATTCAACAAATTCAGCGATTATTATCTACACTAAAAACGCTACATAGAGTTCACCGTTCCGCGAACGATGAGATTTCGACATTGTTCCAAGAGTGGCGTTATAAATTTCCGTAATGTTTCGCCAGAGATATGGCGTTGTCTCATTCCCGCCCCAATTGGCCAGAGTCGTGGCCTTAGGGATACAGTTTCACGACAATACGATTACACGCCGGGACTCGCGATTGACCGAGCGTCCCGGAAGCTCCTAAGGCGCCGATAACCGCCGGATCGCGGCGGGAAACAAATCTTGCATCGGGCTGTAAGGACGCCGGCGCTCGCGCCGACGAGGGCGGCCCGGAAGGATATCGATATGAAGTATCAGGTTACCCGGGGTCGGTTGCTCACCACCTCGATGATCGTTGGCGTGGCCGCGCTGGCCGGCTTCGCCGCGAACGCTCAGACCGCCGCGCCGACCGCGCCCGCGGCCGCTCAGGACAATGAAGTCGAAGCTGTCGTCGTCACCGGCTCACTGCTGCGCCGCACCGACACAGCCACCCCCTCGCCGGTCACGGTCCAGACGACCGAGCAGCTGAAGGCCCAGGGCATCACGACGGTGTCGGACGCCATCCGCAGCCTGTCGGCCGACAACTCGGGCTCGATCCCGGCCGCCTTCGGCAGCGGCTTCGCCGCCGGCTCGACCGGCGTGTCGCTGCGCGGCCTGTCGGTGAACTCGACCCTGGTCATGATCGACGGCCTGCGCAACGCCAACTACCCGCTGGCCGACGACGGTCAGAAGGCGTTCGTCGACCTGAACTCGATCCCGTTCAACGCCGTTGAACGCATCGAGACCCTGAAGGACGGCGCCTCGTCGCTGTACGGCGCCGACGCCATCGGCGGCGTCGTCAACATCATCATGAAGTCGAACTACCAGGGCATGTCGGCCGACGCCTCGTACGGCACGAGCGAGCACGGCGGCGGCGACCAGTATCGCTTCAACGGCGACGTCGGCTACGGCGACCTGGATACCGACAAGTACAACGTCTATTTCGACGTCGAGTACCAGCTGGACAAGCGCATCCGCGGCGACCAGCGCGGCTTCCCGTACAACACCAACGATCTGTCCTCGATCCCGGGCGGCGCCAACAACAACCCGCAGACCGGTGGCAGCACCTTCTACGGCAACGTCAAGCGCGCCACCCTGGGCACGCCAGGCAACCTGGCCACGGGCATCGCCATCGACAGCCCGACCAACGTCTGGCAGCCGCTGCGCACCTGCGCCGCCGACGCCCCGTTGACCTCGCAGTTCGATGAGGACGGCGTCCTGATGGGCACGTACTGCGCCCAGAACATCGCCAACTTCGGCGACATCCAGCCCAAGCAGTCGCGCGTCGGCACCTATGGTCGCTTCACGATCAAGCCGAACGACAACTTCGAGGCCTATCTGTCGGGCAGCTTCATCCAGTCGAAGACGTCGGTGAACGGCACCCCGGTTCCGATCTCGTCGAGCACCCCGAACAACCTGACCAACCTGGTCCTGCCGGTCTACATCTGCTCGGCTGGCGTCTCGTGCGCCACCGCCGCCGACCGCGCGCTGAACCCGAACAACCCATTCGCCTCGACCGGCGACTACGCGCTGATCAAGTACCGCTTCAGCGACCTGCCCGCCACGGCGCGCTACACCAACCGCATGTTCCGTGTGGTCGGCGGCGTGAAGGGCGACATCAACGAGTGGAACTACCAGGCCAACGTCGTCATCGCGCACGACACCCTGGAAAGCGCCCAGACCGGCTTCGTCAGCTACAAGCAGCTGATGAGCGACATCAACACGGGCGCCTACAACTTCATCGATCCGTCGAAGAACAGCCAGGCCGTCCGTAACGCCCTGTCGCCGGTCCTGGCCAAGACCTCGACCACCGACATGGACTCGGTGAACTTCCAGGCCTCGCACGCCCTGTTCAGCCTGCCGGGCGGCGACGCCCAGCTGGGTGTCGGCGGCGAGTTCCGCTACGAAGCCACCAACGACCCGGCCCTGAACCCGGTCAACGACGCGCAAGGTCTGGGCAACGCCCGCACCGAGGGGAACCGCACCGTCGCCTCGGCCTTCGCCGAAGTCGGCCTGCCGGTCACGACCCAGCTCGAGTTCAACCTGTCGGGCCGCTACGACCACTACTCGGACTTCGGCGGCAACTTCTCGCCGAAGATCGGCGTCAAGTTCACGCCCATCAAGACGGTCGCCCTGCGCGGCACGTTCTCGAAGGGCTTCCGCGCGCCGTCGTTCTCGGAAGCCGGTAACTCGGCCAGCCAGGGCTTCACGACGTTCTCGTTCAAGGCCGACCAGTACGCCGCGTTCCGCGACTCCCACGGCAACAACGAGTACACCAAGGCCTACTCGCTCTCGTCGATCACCACGGCCAATCCGGACCTGAAGCCGGAGAAGTCGACCAGCTACACCTTCGGCGCCGTGTGGGCTCCCACCCGCGCCTTCAGCGTCTCGCTGGACTACTACCACATCAAGAAGAACGACGTGATCGCGCAAGCCAGCGCGGGCACGGCTCTGGCCGCCTACTACTCGGGCCAGGCCATCCCGGCCGGCTACACCGTCGTCGCCGACGCGATCGATCCGGAACACCCGACCGCCCTGGCGCGCGTGCTCTCGGTCGCCTCGCCCTACATCAACGCCGACTCGCTGGTGACCAGCGGTCTGGACCTCAACGTCCAGGCCACGTTCTACCTGCCGGCCGACGTGAAGTGGACGACCAACCTCGATGCCACGACCATCTTCGACTACAAGTACACCCAGGACGGCACGACCTATAACTACGTGGGCAAGGAAGCCCCGTACGTGCTGTCGTCGGGCGCTGGTACGCCGAAGAACCGCCTGTCGTGGATGAACACCTTCGAGCGCGGTCCCATCCACGTGACGGGCACCATGAGCTACGTCTCGGGCATGCGCGAAGAGGACGACAGCTACGACAGCGCCTGCCTCTACGGCGACTCGAACTTCAACTGCCGCGTGAAGTCGTTCACGACCGTCGACCTGACGGGCGCATACGACGTCACCGAGAAGGCGACGGTCTATGCCGACGTCATGAACCTGTTCGACACCGGCCCGATGTTCAACCCGGCCAACTACGCCGGCGTGAACTGGAACCCGACCTACTCGCAGTCGGGCATCGTGGGCCGCTTCTTCCGCGTCGGCGTGCGCGTGAAGTACTAGTCGCCACAAGATCTCGCGTACGGACCGCGTGAGTATGGTCCGATGAGATGGAGGGGGTCGTCCGCGAGGGCGGCCCCTTTCCTTTTGCGCGCTTGCTTTCCGTGCGGATGAAAAAATGGGCTGCCCCGCCCGTTGCCGCACGTGCGGAAAAGCCCTCCACTTACGTCAATCTAAAGAGGGGCGACGCGCCAATGCGACCGCCATGGGCTTACGGGGAGTGACTATGACGCGTAGCGGAGCGATGGCCGGGGCGGCCCTTGGCGTGGTGCTGGCTTTCACGGGGATTAGCGGCGCGATCGCCGCCGACATCACCCCGCCGGACAAGGCCTTCGCCCAGCCGGTCGGCAGCGACTACTTCCTGGCCGACTACACCGCCTACGAGGCCTATCTGAAGACCCTGGCCGGCCAGTCGGACCGCATGAAGCTGGTCGACATCGGCAAGACCGAGGAAGGCCGCACCATGTGGGTGGCGATCGTCTCCTCGCCGGCCAACCTGGCCAAGCTGGACCACTATAAGGACATCTCCCGCAAGCTGGCCAAGGCCGAGGGCGTCAAGGAAGACGAGGCCCGCAAGCTGGCCGCCGAGGGCAAGGCGATCGTCTGGATCGACGCCGGCCTGCACGCCAGCGAGACCATCACCTCGCAGGGCCAGATCCAGGTCCTCTACCGGATGCTGACCCAGACCGATCCCGAGACCATGCGGATGCTGGACGACACCATCATCCTGTTCGGCCAGGACAATCCGGACGGGATGGAGATGATCTCGGACTGGTACATGCGCAACCAGGATCCGAAGAAGCGCGAGTTCAACTCGCTGCCGCGCCTGTACCACAAGTATATCGGCCACGATAACAACCGCGACAGCTTCATGTCGTCGATGGCCGAGACCACCAACGTCAACAAGCAGCTGTTCCGCGAGTGGTATCCGCAGATCGTCTACAACCAGCACCAGACCGGCCCCAACGGCATGGTGGTGTTCGTCCCGCCGTTCCGCGACCCGTTCAACTTCAACTACGACCCGCTGGTCATGACCGAGCTGCAAGAGGTCGGCATGGCCATGCACAGCCGCCTGGTGGCCGAGGACAAGCCGGGCTCGGGCGCCCGCAGCGCCGCGCCCTACTCCACCTGGCACAACGGCATGGAGCGGTCGGTCGCCTATTTCCACAACTCGATCGGCCTGCTGACCGAGATCATCGGCGGCCCGACCCCGACGACCGTGAACCTGGTGCCGGAGCTGCAATTGCCGGGCAACGACCGCCCCGCGCCGATCGCGCCGCGCGAATGGCATTTGCAGGACTCGCTGGATTACCAGTGGACCATGAACATGGCCGTGGTCGACTACGCCGCCCGCAACAAGGAACGCCTGCTCTTCAACATCTGGAAGATGGGCGACAACAGCATCAAGCGCGGCAACAAGGACACCTGGACGATCACCCCGACCCGCGTCGAGGAGCTGCAGGCCGCCGGCAAGGACAAGCCGGGTCCGTACGGCCAGGCGATCGATCCCAAGCTCTACAAGACGGTCCTCCAGACCCCGGAAGAGCGTGATCCGCGCGGCTACATCATCCCGGCCGACCAGGCCGACATGCCCACGGTCGTGGCCTTCCTCAACGCCCTGATCAAGACCGGCGTCGACGTGGACAAGGCCACCAAGGCCTTCACCGTCGGTGGCAAGACCTATCCGGCCGGCTCCTACGTCGTGCGCTCAGCCCAGGCCTATCGCCCGCACATCATGGACATGTTCGAGCCGCAGGATCACCCGCACGACCTGGAATATCCGGGCGGCCCGCCCAAGGCGCCGTACGACGTCACCGGCTACACCCTCGCCTACCAGATGGGCATCAAGTACGACCGCATCCTGGAGGGCTTCGACGCCCCCACGACCCGCGTGCCGGACGTGATGTCGGTGACGCCTGGCGCGGTGAAGGGCTCGGGCGGCGCGGGCTGGCTGGTCAGCCACGAGACCAACGGCAGCTTCACCCTGACCAACCGCCTGCTGAAGGCCGGCGCCAAGGTCTATTGGGTCAAGGACGGCGCCAAGGCCGGCAAGACCGCCTTCGGTCCCGGCGCGATCTTCGTCCCCGCCTCGCCCGCCGCCAAGGCGGTGATCGACAAGGGCGTCAAGGACCTGGGCATCGACGCCTACGCCGTCGGCGGCAAACCGTCGGGCGCGACCATCGCCCTCAAGCCGATCCGCATCGGCCTCGTGGACGTCTATGGCGGCTCGATGCCCTCGGGCTGGAACCGCTGGATGTTCGAGAAGTTCGAGGCGCCCTTCCAGGTCGTCTACCCGCAGCGCCTGGACGCCGGCGACATCGCCAAGGACTACGACGTGCTGGTGTTCCCGGACGGCGTCGTCCCCGCTCCGGCCGACGGCCCGTTCAAGGCCGGTCGCGGCGGTCCCCAGCCCAAGCCGGAAGAGATCCCGGCCGAATACCGCGCCTGGCTCGGCCGGGTGACCGACGAGAAGACCCTGCCCAAGATCGCCGACTTCGTGAAGGGCGGCGGCACGGTGGTGGCCATCGGCGCCTCGACGCGCCTGGCCACGGCCCTGGGCGCGCCGGTCGACGTCGCCACCGCCAAGATGGAGAACGGCCAGCTGAAGGCCCTGACCACCCGCGAGCTCTACATCCCGGGCTCGGTGCTGCGCGCCAAGGTCGATCCCAAGCAGCCGCTAGCCTACGGGGCTTCGGACCAGGTCGACGTGTTCTTCGACCGCAGCCCGGCCTTCACCGTGAAGGCTGATGCGAAAGGTGTGTCGCGCGTGGCCTGGTTCGACGCCGACAAGCCCCTGCGCAGCGGCTGGGCCGTCGGTCAGGAGAAGCTGAAGGGCTCGACCGCCATGCTCGACATCGACGTCGGCAAGGGCAAGGTCTTCGTCTTCGGTCCGGAGATCACCCAACGGGCGCAGTCGTACGGAACGTTCAAGTTCCTGTTCAACGGCCTGCTGTACGGGCCGGCGGTAAGCGGCAAGTAGCGCTCACCCTTATGGTCCCGGACGGCCCCTATGGCCGATCCGGGACCACTACAGCGCTCAACTAGAACTTGGTGTCGAACTTCGGAAAGCCACTGAAGTCGGCCTTCTCACACTTGCCATCGTAAGCGATCATCATCGAAACGCCGCTGAAGTTCGACTTGATGGTCTGGTGATGCTCTCCCGTGGTGCGGTCGATGTAGTTGTCGATCTCCGACTCACCAGGGCTTTTCGGTTGAACACGTTGAAGGACCAAGAGCGTCTGCTGCGCATCGACCACATCGAGCAGAACCTTGCACTCGCCTCGGCACCACTTCTTGGCCTTGAGATCGACGCGATAGACATCCGAATAGGGCGAGATTTTCTTATCGCTCACCGTGCTCAAGGTCGTTCGGTCACCCGAGCAGTTCAGGTTGAACGACGTCGCGGCGGCCGCCGCGAGAGCGAGTGCAGTCCACATTTCTTCCCCCAATCACGCGAGGCTTCGTAGAAGCCCTCGCGCCTACTCATGCTTGAAAGCGCCACCATAGGGCGTCTTGGTCGCGCCCCGCAATCGCCTGGCTTCAAACGAAAATCGGCGCCGGGAGGGCAGTCCCGGCGCCGATGGATCGCATCCCGAGGTCTCTCGGTGGGGGGAGTTGACCCCTAGGGCGCGATCGCCTCGGCCCCGGGGCGGCGGGGGTCCGCTCCACCGAGGTAGAGACCCTTTTCGATCATGATCGACTGGGCGGAGCCCATGGTCTCGTCCGAGGATACTGGGTGGCCCATCGCTTTCAGCAGGGCCACGGTGTCGGGATTGAAGTTCGGCTCGACCTCCAGTTCGTCGCTGGCGTTCTGGAAGATGCGCGGCTGATGGGTGGCCTCGGCCACGTTCAGCTTGAAGTCGACGACGTTGACGATGACCTGCAGCACCGTGTCGATGATCGTGCTGCCGCCCGGCGTGCCGGTGATCAGCCACGGCTTGCCGTCCTTGAAGATCATGGTCGGCATCATGGTCGACAGCACGCGCTTACCGGGCTGCAGGGCATTGGGCGGCAAGGGCCGGCCGCTCTTCTGGGCCCGCCACGCCGCCGCGTGCGAGTAGTTGTTCATCTGGTTGTTCAGCACGAAGCCCGCGCCGGCCACCATCACGCCCGAGCCGAAGTCCGCGCCCAGGGTGAAGGTGTTGGAGACGGCGTTGCCGTCCGCGTCCGCCACCGAGAAGTGGGTGGTGTTGTGGCTCTCGAACGCCCACGGATCGCCGACGCCCAGCTCCTTGGCGGACTTGGCCTTGTTGGGGTCGATCAGCTTGGCGCGCTCGACGCCATAGGCTTTCGACGTGAAGCCCTTCAGCGGCACCTTCACGAAGTCGGTGTCGCCCAGGAACTTCGCCCGGTCGGCGTAGCCCAGCTTCATGGCCTCGGCCATCAGGTGCAGCGACTTGGCCGAGCCGGGGCCCGAGGCCTTGAGGTCGAACTGCTCGAGGATGTTCAGCATCTCGAGCAGGGTCGCGCCGCCAGCGCTGGCGGGCGGCGAGGTCTTCACGGTCAGGCCGCGATAGGTCCCTTCCAGCGGCTGACGGACCACGGCCTTGTAGGACGCCAGGTCCTCGGCGGTGATCAGGCCGCCATGGGCCTTCATGTCGGCGGCGAAGCGTTGGGCGATCTCGCCCTTGTAGAAGGCGTCGGCGCCCTGGTCGGCGATCTGGCGCAGCGACCAGGCCAGGTCCGGCTGCTTGAGGATCTCGCCGGCGCGATAGAGTTCGCCGCCGGGCTTGTAGAACGCCGCCTTGCCGGCCGCGCTTTCGGACAGGCGCTGCTTGCCCCAGCTGAACACGAAGGCCTCGTCGGGCGACAGGGCCACGCCCTGGCTGGCCAGCTTGAAGGCCGGCTCGACGACCGACTTCCACGGCAGGCGGCCGTATTTCTGGTGGGCCAGGAAGAGGCCGGCGACGGTGCCCGGCACGGTCGGCGCGCGATAGCCGCGCGAGGCGACGTCGTCCATCTCCTTGCCGTTGGCGTCGACGAAGGTTTCGAGCTTGGCGGCCTTGGGCGCGATGCCCCGATAGTCGATGAAGACCGTCTCGTTGGTCTTGGCCATGTAGACCATCATGAAGCCGTCGCCGCCGATATTGCCGGCGCGCGGCAGGGTCACGGCCAGGGCGAAGGCGGTGGCGACCGCGGCATCCACGGCGTTGCCGCCCTGGCGCAGGATCTCGACGCCGACCTTGGTGGCGATGGCGTTCTGGCTGACCACCATCCCCTTCTCGCCCACGACCGGCGAGTGGATGCTGGGATACTCCAGGAGCTGCTTGCTCTGGGCCAGGGCCTGGCTGGAAGCGATCGGCGTGATGGCGAGCGCCAGGGCCGAGGCGGCCGTGGCGAACAGGCGGAAGGGTTTCAAGGTCGAGCCTCGCAAAACGATACGCGCGAAGAGAAACGGGGCGGCTCCGGAGAACCGCCCCGCTGTGGGATGCCTAGAACTTCTTGGACAGGTTCAGGTACCAGTAGCGGCCCGTCGCGTTGTGCAGGCTGCCGAGGTAGCCGAAGTTGGACGAGGCGATCGGCGGGTCCTTGTCGAACACGTTGCGCGCGCCGATGCGGACCGTCGAGCCGTCGAACATGCCGTCCTTGAACGCGTACTGGGCGTACAGGCTGACCGTGGTCCAGTCCTTCACCGGGAAGTACTGGCCGTTCACCTGGGCCGGGCCGGTGTCGTAGGTCGCGCCGACATACTGCACGAAGGCGCCCGCCCCCCAGTTCTTGTAGCGCCAGGTGACGTTGCCCGTGGCGCGGAACTCGGGGAAGCCATCCATCTTGATCTGGTTGCCGGCCGAGAAGATCGTCAGGCCCGGCAATTCGCCGGCCGCGACGGCCGTCTGCAGCAGCGATTCCAGCGGGCTGGCCGACTGGTCGTACTTCAGCATCTTGGCGACGTTGACCGACACGCCGAAGTCGCCCCACGGGGTGTCGTCCAGGTCGTAGTCGACGCTGAAGTCGACGCCCTGGACCATGCGCGGCTGCAGGTTCTGATAGGTGTCGTTGATGTAGGCGATGTTGCCCACCGCCACGCCACCGACCGGCGCGTCGCGGACGACGTTCGGGTTCGAGGAGCCGTGCAGGCGCAGATAGTAGTCGTAGGCGATGGCGTTGTAGCCGCCGACGACGCCGATGACGCCCTTCTCGCGGATCGACCAGAAGTCGGTCGTCAGGGTCAGCTTGCCGTATTGGGCCGGGATGAAGTCCGGCTGGTAGACGAAGCCGACCGTGGCGTTGTCGGCCTCTTCCGGCTTCAGGTTCTTGTTGCCGCTACGCGACTCGATCGTGCTGATGCTGGCGCAGGTGGTGCCGTTGATGCGGCACGAACCGTAGTCGGTGCGGCTGTTCGAGACCGTGGCGCCGTCGCTGTAGAACTGCGGCAGGTTCGGCGCGCGGAAGCTCTGCGAGACCGAGCCGCGGAAGGCCAGGCCGTGGCCGACCTTCCAGTAGATCGCGCCCTTGGGCTTATAGACGCTGCCGAAGTCCGAATAGTCCTCGCCGCGCGCGGCGATCTGCAGGCTGATCTCCTCGACGAACGGGATGTTCATCTCCGGCGAGATGACCGGCACGGCCAGTTCGAAGAAGGCCGAGGTGACCGAGCGGCTGCCGTGCACGTCCGGCGAGCCCGAGGCGCCCAGCACGTCGGTGCCGTAGGTCACGCCGGTGACGCTGTTGGTGTACTTGATCTTGCCGTCCAGGCGGTCGTCGCGGTCGTCGTCATAGGTCTCGCGGCGCCACTCGACGCCGGCGGCGAAGCCGACATCACCGCCGGGCAGGCGGAACAGGTCCTTCTTGGAGACCTTGAAGTCGGCCAGGGCCAGCGAGGTCTCGCTGATCCGGTAGACGTTGACCAGGAACGAGTTGATCGTGTCGCGGCTGTTCACCGACGTGTCACCCAGCGAGTAGTTCTCGAGGTTGCCGCCGTTGAACGGGTTGTAGGCCGACGCGTCGGTGCGGTTCAGCGCCTGCTGGAACAGGGTGTTGCTGATCGCATTGTGCGTCATGTCCTTGGTGCGGGCCTTGGAATACAGCATCGCCGAATCCCACTTCCAGCCGTTCCAGCTGCCCTTCAGGCCGCCCAGCAGGCGATAGCTGTCGTCCGTCACCGTGTAGGTGCGCGGGCCGGTGTCGACCACGCGGTAGGTGGTGATGTTCATCGCCGCGCCGCCGGTCGGCACGCCGGTCAGGTTGGCCAGGCGGTTGACGCTGCCGACGGGACCGAAGGGGTTCCAGTAGGCGTTGGCCGCGATGGTGATCGGGGCCGTGGTCAACGGGGCCGACTGCTCGCGGCTGCCGGTGAACAGGGCGTGGTAGTAGCCCGCCTCGCCATAGGCGGTGATGTCGCCGAAGTCGTGCTCGACGGTCGAGAACAGGTTGGTGCGCTCGACGCCGCCCTTCAGGGTGCGGTCGGGGTTCTCGTCATAGCGCAGCACGCGGTCGGCCGTGCCCGTGATGGTGCCCGACTTGATGCAGAGGCCGCCGGTGAGCACGGTGCTGGAGCAGCCGGCCGCCGTGTTGCTGACGGGCTCGATGTGGAACACGCCCGAGGTGGTCAGGGCCGTCGTGCCCTGGCGAACCGCCGTGGTCGACGGGATCAGCGTGAACGAACCCCACGGGCTGGAGGTCGAACGGCTGTCGAAGGTGGTGTTGTCCACCCACGGGGTGTTGGCGATCTGGGCGCGGTGATCTTCGGTGGCCGAGTAGTCGCGCTCGGTGGCGTTCAGGCGGCTGCGGCCGGTGTAGTTGCCGAAGAAGGTCAGGCGCGTGCCATCTTCCAGGCGCGTGCCGGCCTTCACGTTGAACGAGCCTTCGCGGTAGCTGGTGCCTTCCGAGCCGCCGTACTGGGCTTCCATCTTCAGGCCGCGGAACTTGGTGTCGAGCACGGTGTTGACCACGCCCGCCACCGCGTCGGTGCCGTAGATGGCCGCGGCGCCGTCGCGCAGGACTTCCACGCGCTTGACGCCCGCGACCGGGAACGAGTTGGTGTTGACGGTCTGGACCGGCACCAGGTTCTCGGTCTGGCTGCCCGGCGCCAGCACGGCGCGGCGGCCGTTCAGCAGGGCCAGGGTGTTGCCGGTGCCCAGGCTGCGCAGGTTCAGCGAGGCCACGTCGCCGCGCGCGTCGTTCAGGTTGCCCGTGGTGCGAGCTTCCTGGAACTGCACGTCGCCGGCTTGCGGGATGGCGCGGAACAGTTCGTCGCCCGACACCGCGCCCGTGGCGATGATGTCGTTCTCGCCGACCACCGTCACCGGCAGGGCTTCCGTCGTACGGGCGCCTTCGATCTGCGAGCCCACGACCACGATGGCCTCGACCGTCTGGGCCTCTTCGTCAGTCGCGCCGGCCCGTGCGCTGAAGGACTGGGGGCCTTGGGCCGATGCTTGGCGCAGCGTGATGGTCTTGCCGTCGTCAGAGGCGACGACCAGGCCGGCGGCCTTGGTCAGGCGCGCCAGGGCGTCGGCGTCAGCCACGTCGCCGGTCACCGCCGGCGTGCTCTTGCCCGAGGCGGCCTCGAACGGGAACAGCACCTGCTTGCCCGACTGCTTGGCGAAGGTCTGCAGCGCGTTGACCGCGTCGCCGGCCGGAATGTTGAAGCTGTGGCGGGCCTCTTGCGCCAGGGCCGGACCGGCCAGGACGAGCACGGCGGCGGACGCCAGCAGGAAGCCGCGCATGGTGCGGCTGCGAGTGTCGATCGACATCTTTCTTGGTAACCCCTCGGGGCGTCATCCATCCCCATGGGAAGACGCCTTCAACTGGACCGACGCGAGGGCGTCACGTTTCCGCCAGTCGGCCCGAAACTTTTTCAGCCCATTTTTTCGGGCGCGGCCTTTTCGGCGACGGAGCGGCGAGACAGGCGGATGGCCCCGTCCGAGCCGGCGGCGGCGCGCACCGGGAAGGCGCTGGTCACGGCGGTGACGAAGCTGTTGGGCTCGGTCGTCTGGAAATAACCGGCCAGGCGCAGGCCGGCGATCGACGGATCGGCGATGCGGATCTGCTGCTTGTTGTAGCGATTGAACTCGGCCACCGCCTGCTCCAGCGACTGGCCGTTCAGGGCGATCGCGCCCTGGCGCCAGGCCAGGGCCCGGTCGATCTCGCTGTCCGACACCGCCCGCGAGCGGCTGCCGGCCGAGCTGTAGATGGCGGCCACGCCGGCGGTCAGGCGCTGCTCGTCCTTGTGTTCGGAAGGCGCGGCGTCCAGGTCGACCACCCCGCGCTTGACTGTCACGGCCGCGCCGTCCGAGCGCAGGCGCACGGCCATCTCGGTCGTCCCGTCGGCCTGCATCACCGCGTCGGCGGCCTTGACCACGAACGGGCGGACATCGTCCTTGGCGGCCTCGAACACGGCCTCGCCCCGGATCAGCTTCACCTCGCGCACGCCCTTGCGGTAGCGGACGACGACCTTGCTGTTGGTGTTCAGCTCGATGCGGCTATTGTCGCTGAGCACGACGACCCGGCGCTCGCCGATGGCGGTGGCATAGGCGGTGCCGCCGTCGAACGTCATCGTACCGGCGACGACCAGAGCCACGGCGGCCGCGGCGGCCATGCCTCGGGCCCACGGCGCGCGCGCCAGGGGCAGGCTCGGGCGGCGATCGGCCAGCAGGTCGCGATCCGGACGCTCGAGACCCGGACGCAAGGCGCGCAGACGCTCCAGCCGCGCCCAGGCGGCGGCCTCGCGCTCGTAAGCGGCTTCATGCTCGTGGCTGTCGTCGCGCCAGGCCTCGAAGGCGACGCGATCGGCGGCCGAGCACGAAGGATCGTCAAGCCGGACCACCCATTGGGCGGCCGCCTGCCTCACCGCTTCGCGTCGTGATCCCGTTTCGCGCTCCATGAGCGTCCTTCGTCGACCTTACTCTTGCGTCCGATACGACGTCCCAGCTTGTCGGAACAGTACCGAAGGCCCTTCACCAGATGCTTCTCAACAGTAGAGACGGACAGCCCGAGCCGAACCGCTATATCCTCAGGCGAGAGGCTGTAAACTTTTCTCAACGTAAAGACGCGCCGACATTGTGTCGGAAGCTCGGCAATGGCGTCCGCCAGCAGCCGAAGTTCCTCACGTGATTCGAGCAGCATGTGGGCGCTGGGCGTCTCGTCGATCGGTTCGATGCGGTCGAAGTCGGCGACGGCGGTGATGGTCAGCACCTTGCGGCGGCGCAGGGCGTCCAGCGCGCAGTTGCGCAGGATGCGGGTGGCGAAAGCGCCCGGATTGCCGATCTCGCGCCAGGTCTTGCAGGCGATCGCGCGGGCGAAGGTCTCGTGGACCAGGTCCTCGGGATCGGTCTGGCCGTCACGGCAGAACTGCCGGGCATAGGCCAGCAGGTCCGCCTCCAGCGGCAGGATCTCGCGCCTGAACCAGGCGCGCCGGTGTTCATCGTCTTGCGTCATCGACGCCCCCTCGGCGCGCAGCCAAGCGGATTAACGACGGAATGGCAACCCGGCGGCGACGTGGCCGCCGGGTTGCGGGACGTCCGTGCCTAATCGTCGATCACGTTGTGACGCGTGTCCTTCAGGAACAGACCGCCGATAACCGCGGTCACCGAAGCGACGATCACCGGGTACCAGAGACCCGAATAGACATTGCCGGTCGCCGCCACGATCGCGAAGGCCGTGGTCGGCAGGAAGCCGCCGAACCAGCCGTTGCCGATATGGTAGGGCAGCGACATGGCCGTGTAGCGGATGCGGGTCGGGAACATCTCGACCAGCATGGCCGCGATCGGGCCGTAGACCATGGTCACGTAGAGGACCAGCAGGGCCAGCAGGCCGATGACCTTGGGCTTGTCGACCAGCTTGCTGTCGGCCTTGGCCGGATAGCCGGCGGCCTTCAGCTGGTCGCCCAGGTCGGTCTCCCAGGCCTTGCGGGCGGCGGCGAAGGCCTTGCCGGTCGCGCCTTTCGCATCGAAGCCCTGCAGGGTGACGCTGCCCACCTGGACCGAGGTCGGCGAGCCGGCCGAGCCCTCGTGGACGCCGTAGCTGACGCCGGCCTTGGCCAGATAGGCCTTGGCCACGTCGCAGGCGGTGTTGAACTTGGCCTTGCCGACCGGATCGAACTGGAAGGCGCAGGTGGCCGGATCGGCCGACACCGTCACCGGGGCCGAGGCCTCAGCATGGGCCAGGACCGGGTTGGCGTAGGTGGTGATGGCCTTGAAGATCGGGAAATAGGTCGCCGCGGCCAGCACGCAGCCGGCGATGATGATCCACTTGCGGCCGATCTTGTCCGACAGCCAGCCGAAGAACACGAAGAACGGCGTGCCGATCAGCAGGCCCGTGGCGATCAGGGTGTTGGCCAGGGCCCCATCGACCTTCAGCGTCTTCTCCAGGAAGAACTGGGCGTAGAACTGGCCGGTGTACCAGACCACCGCCTGGCCCATGGTCAGGCCGACCAGGGCCAGCAGCACGATCTTCAGGTTCTTCCAATTGCCGAAGGCCTCGGCCAGCGGCTTCTTGGTCCCCTTCCCTTCGGCGATCATCTTCTGGAAGGTCGGGCTCTCGTGCAGCTTCAGGCGGATCCACAGCGACACGCCCAGCAGCAGCAGCGAGACCAGGAACGGGATGCGCCAGCCCCAGACCTTGAACTGCTCCTCGCCCAGCTGGGTGCGGACGATCAGGATGACCAGCAGCGACAGGAACAGGCCCACGGTCGCCGTGGTCTGGATCCAGCTGGTGTAGAAGCCGCGCTTGCCCTCCGGCGCGTGCTCGGCGACGTAGGTGGCGGCCCCGCCATATTCGCCGCCCAGGGCCAGGCCCTGGACCAGGCGCATGACGATCAGCAGGATCGGCGCGGCGACGCCGATCTGCTCGTACGAGGGCAAGAGACCGACGACGAAGGTCGAGACGCCCATCAACAGCATGGTGATCAGGAAGGTGTTCTTGCGGCCCCAGATGTCGCCCAAGCGTCCGAAGATCACCGCCCCCAGCGGCCGGATCGCGAAGCCGGCGGCGAAAGCCAGCAGGGCCAGGATGAAGCCGGTGGTCTCGTTGACGCCCGAGAAGAAGTGGCCGGTGATGATCACCGCCAGCGAGCCGTAGAGGTAGAAGTCGTACCACTCGAACACGGTGCCGAGCGACGACGCTCCGATCACCAGCGCGTCGCGCCCTTTCGTGGGCGCGGCTTGGCTGTCAGCCCCCATTACGCTTGTTCCTTCCCTCGATCGCCGCGTGTCCCCCGCGGTCGGTTCCGAGCCTAGCTCAGAGAACGGGATTCTTAGATCAAGCTTTTCCGGTAGCGCTACCAAGAAACGACGACGACCGTGAGGTCGACTTCGGCGCGCACCCTCGGCTAGGGTCGCGCCGAACCTTCGGTAGAGATCCCCCATGACCCAGATCGTCCGCCGCGCCCTGATCGGCGCCGCCCTCGCCCTGCTGGCCTCAACCTCGGCCTTCGCGGCCGGCAAGCCGCGCGTGGCCATCGAGACCGACAAGGGGACCATCGTCGTCGAGCTGGAAGACAAGAAGGCCCCGATCACCTCGGCCAACTTCCTGACCTATGTCGACCGCCACCGCTTCGATGGCGGCCAGTTCTTCCGCGCCAACCGGGCCAAGGGCGCGCCGGGCGCCGGCTCGATCCAGGGCCAGCCCAAGCCCTATTCCCGCCGCGCCCCGCCGATCGCTCACGAGAGCACGCTGAAGACGGGCCTCAAGCACACCGCCGGGGCCATCTCGATGGGCCGCGACGCGCCGGGCTCGGCCACCGCCGACTTCTTCATCTGCGCCAGCGCCCAGCCCTATCTCGACGCCAAGCCGGGCAAGTCCGACGCGGCCCAGGGCTACGCCGTGTTCGGCAAGGTCGTGCAGGGCATGGACGTCGTGAAGAAGATCCTGGCCGGCCGCACCGACGGCCCGACCAATGTCCCGTCGATGAAGGGCCAGATCCTGAACCCGGCCGTGAAGATCATCTCCATGAAACGGGTATAGACCTTCAGAATACCTCTTCCGCAGAAGAACCCTGGTCGCTAAGCAGGCGCGCGCTTCACGTATCGCTCGGACTAGGGGGCTGCCCGGTGACGAAAACGCTTGGGGCGCAGTTTGCTGCGCGCAAGACAAATGGGTTCGACTATCTGCGGATAGTCCTGGCCGGCGCGGTGATCGCCTGGCACTCGATCACCGTCTCCTATGGCGTCCACGCCGGAGACGCGCTGGTCCGGGGAACGATCTGGACGCCGATCGTCCGCAGCATCATGCCGATCTTCTTCGCGCTCAGCGGCTTCCTGGTCGCCTCGAGCCTGGAGCGCGCCCCGAACCTGAAAGTCTTCATCAGCGCCCGGGTGCTGCGCATCTTCCCCGCCCTGGTCGTGGAAGTCGCTCTTTCCGCGCTGATCCTGGGCCCCATCCTGACGACTGTTCCGCTCGGCGAGTATTTCACGGGCCGTCAGTTCTTCAGCTATTTCGCCAACATGCTGGGCTGGATCCACTATTTCCTGCCGGGCGTCTTCCTCGACAATCCGGACGCCGGCATCGTCAACCGCTCGCTTTGGACCGTGCCATCCGAACTCGAGTGCTACATCCTGCTGTCGGCGCTCTTCCTGTGCGGGATCTTCGCCCGGCGCGGCGTCCTCACCGGCGTCACGGTCGTGTGCGCGGTCGCGGCGCTGATCTTCATCGACGTTCCGAGCAACGCGGCGGCGGTAGTCGTCTGGACGCGCCTGCTGCCGCTCTCGTTCCTGGCCGGGGTGATGGCCTGGAAGTGGCGTGACCGGCTGCCGGCCGGGCCTCTATGGGGCGTGGGCGCTCTTGTGCTCACCGTGGCGCTCATGGCGACCGTGAGGACGACGCCGCTCGGCTGCTTCAGCGCCGCCTATGTCGCCGCGGCGCTCGGCTGCGTGGACATCCCTCGCAACAAGATCCTGGCGTCGGGCGACTATTCCTACGGCATGTATCTCTACGCGTATCCGATCCAGCAGCTGATCGTGAAGCTGGTCGGTCCGGGAAAGCCGCTCCTCGCCTTCGCCGGCGCGCTGGTGCTGATCCCGGCGTTCGCCGCCTTCTCCTGGCATGCGGTCGAGAAGCACGCGCTGAAGCTCAAGCCGAAGTCCAAGCCGTCCACCCCGAGCGCGCCTGCCGACGACGCGCAACCCGCGAACATCGCGGAAACGGCCCGATCGACGGTTTGAAACGGCCCTAGGGCCCGTCGCTTCCCGCTGATCAAGCCACCGTCTTGAACGGCGCGCTGACCGGTTCCGGCGGCGGCGCGGGACAGTTCTGGGCCAGGAATTCACCGTGGCTGGGCAGGCCCGCGACCTGGGCGGCCAGCATCGGTTTGGACTGGTCCAGCGTCTGGGCGATGACCTCGTAGGGCACGGTGTCGACCAGCTGCTGGTAGCGCTGGGGCCGCACGCCCATGCCCTCCATGATCGATTGCCAGGACGGGTTGCGGAACATCTCGTCGACGCCCTCGCGCAGCAGGCCCGAGGCCTTGAAGAGCTCGATCTTGGCCTTCAGGGCGTCGGAGATCGGGGCCTCCCGCACGGCCCGCCAGAACGGGGTGTCGTCGCGCTGGGTCGTGCAGTAGTGCAGCACGACGAAATCGCGGATTTCCTCGTAATCGGCCGTCATGCGCCGGTTGTACTCGGCCGCCAGGGCCGGGCTGAAATCGCGGTCCGGGAAGAACCGCAGCAGGAAGTCCATGCCGCGATAGATCAGGTGCAGGGCGGTCGATTCCAGCGGCTCGATGAAGCCGCCGGCCAGGCCCACGGCCACCACGTTCTTCTCCCACAGACGCTGGCGCATGCCGGTCTTGAAGGGGATGAACATCGGCTCCATCAGCATCGGGCCCTGGACGTTCTTCACCAGGGTGGCGCGGGCCTCGTCGTCGCTGAGGTGCTTGGAGCTGAAGACGTAGCCGTTGCCGGCGCGGTGCTGCAGCGGGATGCGCCAGCGCCAGCCGGCGTCCTCGGCCGCCGAGATGGTGAAGGGGTGCGGGTCGCCGACATTTTCGGTCTGCACCACCACCGCCCGATCGCACAGCAGCATGTCCGACCAGTCGTTGAACGGCACGTCCAGGGTCTTGCCGATCAGCAGGGCGCGGAAGCCCGAACAGTCGATGAAGAGGTCGCCCTCCACTTCCTGGCCGTTCTTCATCACCACCTTGGCGACCGAACCGTCCGGGTGGGTGACGACGTCGGTGACGATGCCCTCGGTGCGCTTGACGCCGCGTGTCTCGGCGAAGTCGCGCAGATATTTGGCGATCAGCCGCGCGTCGATGTGCAGGGCGTAGCTGGCCCCGGCGATCAGGCTGCGCTGGGCCTTGAACGGCAGCATGAACTTCCACTGGTCGGCCATCACCGTGCCGGGCGCGAAGTCCTGCAGGTTCGACGGATGGCCGTTGGCCTTGGCCCGCAGCCAGCACTGGTAGAACTCGTGTGGGCCGATCGGTCCGCCGATGGCGCCGAACGGGTGGTAGTAGGTGTCGCCCTTCCGCTTCCAGTTCTCGAAGCGGATGCCCAGCTTGAAGCTGGCCTGGGTGGCCTGGATGAACTCGCGCTCGTCGATGCCCAGGCTGGCGATCAGTTGCAGGAACGGCGGGATGGTCGACTCGCCGACCCCGATCGTGCCGATCTCCTCGCTCTCGATCAGCTCGACGTCGCAAGAGCCATCCTTGAAGTAGTGGCTGAGCATCGCCGCCGATATCCAGCCGGCCGAGCCGCCGCCGACGATGACGATCTTCTTGATGGCCTTGGGGTTCTTCGGGGTCATTGGGCGGCCATCGGTGCGGGGCGGCAATACTGGTCGAGGAAGGCTTCGTGCGGCGGGGCGTTGGCCACCACCTCGCGGACGGCCTTGCGCATCTCGGCCAGCGGCGCGCTCAGGGTCTTGGGGTCGATGCCGTCCAGCGACGGATCGACCGTCTCGGGCAGCAGTTCGAAGCCGGCATAGATCGCCATCCAGCTGGGCGGGGCGAACATCTCCCAGCGATAGCGGACGAAGTGGCCACGCGAGCGGAACAGGTCGACCTTGTGCTGCAGCGCCTCGGGCAGAACGACCTGGTTGCAGTCGCGCCAGAACGCCGTGTCGCCCCGCTTGTTGGCCCAGTAGTGCAGGATGATGAAGTCGCGCACGCGCTCCATCTCGCGCCGGGACCAGTCGTTGAACTCGTCGACCACCTCGGGCGCGAAGTCCTTGTCCGGGAACAGCGCCTTGATCTTCTCGATGCCCGTCTCGATCAGGGCGATCGAGGTGCTTTCCAGCGGCTCCAGGAAACCGGACGCCAAGCCCAGGGCGATGACGTTCTTGTTCCACACCTGCTTGCGGCGGCCGGGATTGAAGCGGATCAGGCGCGGCTCGTGCAGCAGCGGATCGGGGATCGCCGCCTTCAGCTCGGCCAAAGCGTCCTCGTCGCTGATGTGACGCGAGGAGAAGACGTAGCCGTTGCCGTAACGGTGCTGCAGCGGGATGCGCCAGCGCCAGCCGGCGGTGTGGGCGGTGACGTCCGTGTACGGCATCGGATCGCCGACGCCTTCGCTCTGCACCGCATAGGCGCGGTCGCAGAACAGCACGTCGTTCCAGTGCTCGTAGCCGGTCTGCAGCGCCTCCTCGATCAGCAGACCCCGGAAGCCCGAGCAGTCGATGAAGAGGTCGCCCTCCACCGTCTCGCCGGTGTGCAGGTCGAGCGAGGTCACGAAACCCGTCTCGGGATGCAGATTGACCTTGGTGACCTTGGCGTCGATGCGGCGCACGCCGTTCTCTTCCGCCACCCGGCGCATCAGTTGCGCGAACAGGCTGGCGTCGAAGTGCAGCGCCCAGTCGAAGATCGACAGGGTCGAGGTCGGGTTGCGCGTCGGGGCCATGAACTTGCCGGCCTCGGCCAGGGACGCGCCCAGCGAATAGTCGGCGATGTTCGTCGGCTCGCCGGCCTGGGCCAGCTTGCGCCAATAGTGATGGAACGGGACGCCCTTCAGGTCCTGGCCGAAATGGCCGAACGGGTGGGTGAACGACTGGCCCTCGCGGACCCAGCCGTTGAAGCGGATGCCCAGCTTGCAGGTCGCCTGGGTGGCCCGCATCACCTCGATGTCGGTCAGGCCCAACTGGTTGTAGAAGGCGCGGATGGTGGGGATGGTCGCCTCGCCCACCCCGATCGTGCCGATCTCGGAGCTTTCGACGAGGGTGATCTCCAGCGGACCGCCGTGGAAATGGCGCCGCAGCGCGGCCGCCGCCATCCAGCCGGCGGTGCCGCCGCCGACGATCACGAGCTTGCGGATACGGTTGTCCTGCATGGCCTTTACTCCCGACTCCGGCGTCTTCGTCCGGTTGCCTTGAGGCTATCGGCTGCCGCCCTGAGCGGACAGGCCTCGCCTCCAAAAAAGATAGCCGCCGTGGAGGTCCACGGCGGCTGCAGGAGGTGAGAGGGATACTTACCAGCGAGCGCGGACGCCCAGCGTGTAGCGGGGCTCGAACTCGTTTTGGTGGTCGTACTGGGTCTGCCCCTTGGCGAAGCGGAGGTAGTAGTCCTCGATCTCGCCCGTGACGTTCGACCCGTTGAAGTAGACGGTGACGCGGTCGTTGACGTTGTAGCTGACGTTCACGTCAACGTAGCCGGTGGCCTTCTGCATGATCGGGATCACGTAAGAGATCTTCTGTTCCGGCGGCTTGGTCGGATTGAGGGGATCATCACCGCCACCCATCGTGCCGGACAGACGCGCCGTCCGGTAGTTGTAGGCGACGCGAGCCTGCAGCTTGCTGTCCTGATACCAGCCGACCAGGTTGAACTGGTGCTTGGAGTTGTCGAAGAACGGGATCTCGTTCTTCTCCAGGTCCAGACGGCTCTCGTGGCTGGGCGAGTAGGTGTAGTTGCTGTCCACGCCGAAGTTCGACAGCAGGCCCATGTCCGGCAGGATGTCGCTGAAGGCCAGCTTGGCGCCGACTTCCAGACCCTTGACCGAGCCGCCCGACCCTTGGATCGGCAGGCTGACATTGACCGTGCGGCGGATGACGCCGTCCTGGTCGGGGAAGCGGCCGGTCGTCTGGCCGCCGGTCACGAAGCTGTCGATCTTCAGCTTGAAGGCCGAGATGTTCAGCATCGAGGCGCGACCGAAGTAGTACTCCACCGCGCCATCGAAGTTCGACGCCCGCCACGGGTTCAGCATCGGGTTGCCGTCGGCGTTGGCGCTAGTGACGCAACGGACGTTCGGCAGGGCCGCGCCGCAGTCGGCGGTGTTGATCTTCAGACCGCCGCCGTAGCTGCCCAGATCCAGCGGTTGCATGGTCTTGGCGTAGGCCGCGCGCAGCTTGATGTGGTCGTTGACGTCGTAGACCGCGTTCACCGACGGCAGCCAGTCGGTGTACTTGCGCTTGGTGACGTTGTCGCCCGCGTCGGCGTTGGTGTCGCCGTAGTTGCGGGTGTCGCCCGTCAGGTTCTGCTTCACGGTCAGTTGGGTCTCGATCACGTGCACGCCGACATTGCCGTGCAGGTTGCCGATCTCGAAGTCAGCCGCGCCGTACGCGTTCTGCTCCTTCAGCGTGACGTCATAGGTCTGGCCGGGGACCTGGACGCGGATCGAACCACCAAAGACCTTGTCATGGAAGGCTTTGACGTTGTCGAAGTCGTGCGGATCGATGGTCCAGAAGCCCGGGATGCCCGACGTGATGCCGCCCAGATCGTCGACCCAGATGACGTTGTTGTAGGTCGAGAGCTTGGTCGGCTTGTTGACCGTGTAGCCCTGGAACACCGGCAGGCCTGTGACCGGATCGGGCACGAACTCGCCCGCCTGGCACTGGTTCTGGTTCATGACGACGTCGATGGCCTTCCACTGGGCCTCGCAGCCGCCGGCCGGAACCGGCTGGCCGTTGGCCTGCACCGCGCCGGGGACGCCGCCGTAGAAGCCCGAGAACAGGTGGAACTGCTCGACCTCGACCGAGCGGTCGCTGAAGCGGACGCCGGCGTCGACCTTGGTGATGAAGCCCAGCAGCTTGTCGTCGAACTTGTAGTGGCCGTCAGCGCGGAACACGTTCATGTCCGAATTGACTTCGTTGTTGCCTTCCGACGAGAAGGCGCCGATCGCGTAGCTGTCCTTGTTGGCCATGTAGTCCTTGAGGGACTTACCGGCGCCAAGGCCGCCCGTGATCGGACGGTCGAAGCCGCTCCACACCGGGTGGTCGCCGGCGATGTTGTAGACCAGCTGCGGGTTCTGACCGTAGCCCTGCGGGTTCGGGTTCAGATAGCAGCCGCCGGCGCTGCCGGAGATGGCGTTGCTGCGCTGGGTGGCCGGATACTGGTCGCAGATCGCCTTCGGATAGAAGGTGCCGCGGGTGCGGTCGTTGGCGTCGCGGAACAGGTTGAAGCGGTTCGGCCCGTACTGCCAGTTGCTCAGGTCGCCCTGGGCCTGACCGTTCATGCTCAGGCGATCGCCGTCAGCGCGGATGGCGCGGGCCTCGAAGGTGAACGGACCGCCGTTGTCGTAGTTCAGTTCGAGGTTGTAGTTCTTGGTCTTCGACTTGGTGACGCGGTTGACGGTGAACGAGTTCACCCACCAGGCGTCGATATTGTACTCGTCGACGGCCAGCCACGGGCGGCCGTTGGACGGGCTGGTGATGCCCTTGTCGAAGATGGTCGGCTGGTTCCAGACGCCGAAGGCGCCGCCGTCCCAGCGGTTGGAGATGTTGATGCCGGCGCCGCGGTTGTACTCGTCCAGCTTGGCGTAGAAGCCTTCGGCGATCAGGGTGAAGCCTTCGCCGATGTGGGCTTCGAAGGCGGCGTTGATGCCGAGACGCTTACGCTCGACGACGCGGTTGAAGCTTTCGTAGCCGTGCGGCGAGACCCAGTTGTTGGCAGCCGAACCGCCCCAGTCGTTGTTGCCCGACAGGCCGACCGTGCCGGAGGAGTTGTTGCCCAGGTTCGACTTGCTGTTGGCGGCCGAGATCATCAGGCCGACATTGTCGTTGCGCCAATTGACGACGCCGTTGATCAGGTAGTCGTCCTTCTTGGTGCGGTCGCCGCGCTGGGCTTCGGCCGCGCCCGTCATGCTCAGGCCTTCGCCGAACTGGAACGGACGGCGGGTGCGCAGATCGATGGTGCCCGAGATGCCCGACAGGGCGTTCTTGGAGTTGGTCGACTTGTAGACCAGCACCTGGTTCATCAGCTGCGAGGGCACATCCAGCAGGTTCGGCTGGGCCGAGCCCATGTTGCCGGCGCTGAGGTACTGTTCGCCGTTCAGCAGGGTGATGACCTGGGCCAGGCCGCGAATGTTGACCGTGGCGCCTTCACCGGCGTTGCGCTGGATCTGGATGCCCGAGATGCGCTGCAGCGAGTCGGCGATGGTGACGTCCGGCAGCTTGCCGATGTCTTCCGCCGAGATGGCGTCGACGATCCCGACCTCGCGGCGCTTGACGTCCACCGATTTGATCTGCGAGCCGCGGACGCCGGTGACGACGACTTCCTCGACCTGGGTCCCGTCGGCTTGCTGGGCGAAGGCCCCGCTCGCCAGGGCCAATTGCGATGCGCCGGCGACCAGCGCCAACGTCAGGCCGCGCTTGAGCACGGCTTTCCTGGTTTCCTGTGACATTCCTCGCTCCCCAAAAATAAGTCGTTCTTATTGGCCGCCCGCCCGCTCCCCGCGCCGCCGCTCGTGTCGGCGGCTTTCGGAAAGCGTTTGAGGCTTTGCGGACCTCGCCCGCCGCATGTCTTGCGATCGGACAAAATCCTCGGCGGCCTCGGCGCCCGGACACTCGATTCCGGCCCCGCGCCTTCATCGAACGCTGTCACATTCTCCAAATGTCCCGAGCAAGTCAACAAGAATGTCAACGTTGTCATTCTTGCCGGACAAGGGTTTCCGACGGGTAGCGGCACAACCTGAAGCCTACATGTAAGCGTCGCTCCCTCGGCCGAAATTCAAGCGCCGCAGCGTGTTTTCCTTGTTTTAGCTGAGCTTTTCCAAAACCAGACACCGGTGTCGATCACCGCTTTGCAGGGCCGTCACATTGCTTCGATCCGGCCGAGAACAGGGCCGAGAAGGCCCTGATGACGCTGCGTCAAGGCTCCAAAATGTCCCGAAATTGTCCTGACGATCGTGAATTTTTGACCCATTCCTGTCCTGATGACATGACATCCAGGACAGCATGGACTATGGCTCTAGACGTTCGTCGCCTTGCGGACGCCGCCTTTCACTGTTGGGGTGCGGCTCACAAGCTTGGCGGTTGGGGATACGGGGACCGATGACGACGATCACAGACGTGGCCGAACGGGCGGGCGTTTCGCCCAAGACCGTCTCCCGCGTCCTCAACGATCACGACAGCGTCAGCGCCAAGACGCGCGACCGTGTCCGCACGGCCATGGCCGACCTGGACTACCAGCCCAGCGCCGTGGCCCGCAGCCTGCGCTCGCAGGGGTCGGGGTCGGTCGGGGTGCTGATGGGCGATCCGTCCGGCGGCTACCACACTCGCGTCCACCACGCCCTGCTGCTGGCCTGCGTCGAGACCGGCCGCCACCTGTCGGTCGACCTTTCCGAAGGCCCGATCCCCGGCTGGGCCGACCGCGTCCGCGCCTTTGTCCGCGACAGCGGCATCCGCGAGATGATCCTGCTGCCGCCCGAGTGCGACTTCGGGCCCATGAAGGAGCTGATGCGCGAGCTGGACGTGCGCTGCGTGATGATCACGCCCACCACGCCCGACCCGCACTTCCCGGCCATCGGCATGGACGACCGCGCCGCCGCGCGCGAGGTCGTCGAGCACCTGTTCTCGCTGGGTCACACCCGGATCGGCCACATCGCCGGCCACCCGGACCACGCCGCCAGCACCCATCGCCGCAACGGCTTCTTCGAGGCCTACGCCGCCCGTGGTCTCCCAAGGCCTCCGCCCGAGCTGATCGTCGGCGGCGAGTTCACCTTCAAGACCGGCCTCGACGCGGCGCGCCAACTGCTGGACATCGCCGAGCCGCCGACCGCCATCTTCGCCGCCAATGACGACATGGCCGCCGCCACCTGCATGGAAGTGCAGCGCCGGGGCCTGCGCATTCCCGACGACGTCTCGGTGGTCGGCTTCGACGACGCCCCGATCGCCGGCGTCATCTGGCCGACCCTGACCACGATCCGCCAGCCGTTCGACCAGATGGCCCTGCGCGCGATGCAGACCTTCGCCGCCTGGAACGCCAACGAGGGCGCCGGCAAGACCAACACCCCATTCCTCGCGCAGCACAGCCTGGTGGTGCGCGAGTCCACCGGTCCAGCGCGGAGCGGCTCGCCGCCCAAGCGCAAGACTTGAACCCCGCCCCCGACCCGGCCCGAGAGCCGCGCGGGGCGCACGAAGACCACGACGGAGGAAACATGACTCGGACGACCTGGCGGAGCTTGCAGCTCGCCCTGCTGATCGGCGCTTCCGCCTCGGCGCTGACCGCCGCTCCGGCCCTGGCCGACGCGGCCAAGAAGCCCGCCGCCGCTCCCGCCCATCCGTGGCTGAACGCCAAGCTCTCCGCCGACGCCCGCGCCGACCTGGCCGTCAAGGCGATGACCAACGACGAGAAGTTCACGGTCATCTTCGGCTATTTCGGCGCCGACCTGAAGCCGAAGTACACGCGCCACAAGGACTCGCACGACGCCTCGGCCGGCTATGTCGCCGGCGTGCCGCGCCTGGGCATCCCCGGCCAGTGGCAGACCGACGCCGGCGTCGGCGTCGCCACCCAAGGCAGCCACCAGGATCTGCGCGGCCGCACCGCCCTGCCCTCCGGCATCGCCACCACCGCCACCTGGAACCCCGAGCTGGCCTTCAAGGGCGGCGCGATGATCGGCAAGGAGGCCCGCGACTCGGGCTTCAACGTCCAGCTGGCCGGTGGCGTGAACCTGATGCGCGAGCCGCGCAACGGCCGGAACTTCGAATATGGCGGTGAAGACCCGCTGCTGGCCGGGACCATGGTCGCCGCCCAGATCAAGGGCATCCAGTCCAACCACATCATCTCGACGATCAAGCATTACGCCCTGAACGGCCAGGAGACCGGCCGCTTCGTGGTCAGCAGCAATATCGACGACGCCGCCGCCCGCACCTCGGACCTGCTGGCCTTCCAGTTCGCCATCGAGCAGTCGGACCCGCACTCGGTGATGTGCGCCTACAACCGCGTCAACGGCGACTGGGCCTGCGAGAACGACTGGCTGCTGAACACCGTCCTGAAGAAGGACTGGGGTTACAAGGGCTACGTCATGTCGGACTGGGGCGCCGACCACTCGTCGGCCAAGGCCGCCAACGCCGGCCTCGACCAGGAGTCCGCCGGCGAGGCCTTCGACAACCAGCCCTTCTTCGGCGCGCCGCTGAAGGCCGATCTGGCCTCGGGCAAGGTCAGCCAGGCCCGCATCGACGACATGGCCCGCCGCGTGCTGCGCGCCATGTTCGCCAGCGGCCTGGTCGAGCATCCGGTCGTCAACCCGGCGCCGATCAACCTGCCCGCCGCCACCCTGGCCGCCCACGCCAAGATCACCCAGGCCGACGCCGAGGAAGGCATCGTCCTCTTGAAGAACGACGGCGACCTGCTGCCCCTGGCCAAGACCGCCAAGACCATCGCCGTGATCGGCGGCCATGCCGATGTCGGCGTGCTGTCGGGCGGCGGCTCCTCGCAGGTCTATCCGGTCGGCGGCCGCGCGGTGAAAGGCCTGGAGCCCGCCACCTGGCCGGGCCCGGTGATCTACTATCCGTCCTCGCCGCTGAAGGCGCTGCAGGCCCGCTATCCGAACGCCAAGATCACCTATGACGACGGCACGGATCCGGCGCGCGCCGCCAAGCTGGCCGCTGACAGCGAACTGGCCCTGGTCTTCGCCGACCAGTGGACCACCGAGTCCTGGGACGTCCAGGACCTGAACCTGCCCAAGAAGCAGGACGCCACGATCGACGCTGTGGCCTCGGCCAACAAGAAGACCGTCGTGGTGCTGCAGACCGGCGGTCCGGTGGTCATGCCCTGGCTCGACAAGGTCGGCGCCGTGGTCGAGGCTTGGTTCCCGGGCACGGCCGGCGGCGAGGCCATCGCCCGCGTCCTGTCCGGCGAGATCGACGCCACGGGCCGCCTGCCCGTCAGCTTCCCCAAGAGCGTGGCCGACCTGCCGCGTCCCAAGCTGGACGGCGTCGGCAAGGCCGAGGGCGAGCTGTTCGACGCCGACTACACCATCGAAGGCGCCGCCGTCGGCTACAAGTGGTACGATCTGAAGAAGATCGAGCCGCTGTTCCCGTTCGGCTACGGCCTGTCCTACACCAAGTTCGCCTATTCGAACCTGACGGCCACGGCGGCCGGCGACAAGGTGACGGTCAGCTTCCACGTCAAGAACGTCGGGGCCCGCGCCGGCAAGGACGTCCCCCAGGTCTATGTCGGCCCGAAGGCCGGCGGCTGGGAAGCGCCCAAGCGCCTGGCCGGCTTCAAGAAGGTCGCCCTCGCCCCCGGCGCCAGCCAGCGCGTGACCGTCACGGTCGACCCGCGCCTGTTGGCCACCTGGGACGGCAAGGCCCACGGCTGGCAGATCGCGGCCGGCCAATACGACATCGCCCTGGGCGCTTCGTCCCGGGCCCTGACCTCCACCGCCCAGGTCACCCTGGCGGCCCGGAGCCTGCCGGTTTCGCCGGCAGGCAAGTGAGGGGTGCGGGGCTCTTACTAGCCTACCCCTTGCCCCGCATCCGTCAGTCTCTTCCCTTCTCGGGGCGTCGTTCGCGACGCCCCTTTTTTTGCCCTCAGTTGATCTGCCGCTCGCGGCCTTCCCAGTAGGGCGCGCGCAATTCGCGGCGCAGGATCTTGCCCGAGGCGTTGCGGGGCAGCGCCGCCACGAAGTCCACGCTCTTGGGAACCTTGAACCCCGCGATCCGCGTCCGGGCGAAGGCGATGATGTCGTCGGCGTCCGGCGTCACGCCCGGCTTGGCCGCGACCACCGCCTTGACCGCCTCGCCCCACTTGTCGTCCGGCACGCCGATCACCGCCACCTCGGCGACGTGCGGGTGGCCGTAGACCGCGCTCTCGACCTCGGCCGGATAGATGTTCTCGCCGCCCGAGATGATCATGTCCTTCACCCGGTCGTGGATGAACAGATAGCCGTCCTCGTCCAGGTAGCCGGCGTCGCCGGTGCGCAGCCAGCCGTCGGCGTCGATGGTCTTGGCGGTGGCCTCGTCCAGCTTCCAGTAGCCGGCCATGTTGGCCAGGGAGCGCACCGCCACCTCGCCGACCGCGCCGGTCGGGATAGGCTGGCCGGCCTCGTCGATGACCTTGATCTCGACGCCCGGCATCGGCAGGCCCGCCGCGCGCATGCGCTTATTGCCGGCCGGATCGTGGTCCTCGGGCGGCAGGTAGACCACCGTGCCCGTCGTCTCGGTCATGCCGTACTGCTGGACGAAGCCGCAGCCGAATACCTCCATGCACTCGCGCAGCAGATCGAGCGGGATGGGCGCGGCGCCGTACAGGATGTGGGTCATCCGCGAATAGTCGACCTCGCGGGCGCGCGGCTGGCGCACGACGATCTGCAGGGCCGCCGGCACCATGAACATCTTCGAGACGTGGTCCTTCTCGATATAGTCCAGCACCTTGAACGGATCGAACTCGCGCGCCACCACGCCCTTGGCGCCGTTCAGCAGGCCCACCAGCCCCCAGCCGGTGCCGCCGATATGGGCCACCGGCATGGCCACCAGGCTGACGTCGTCCGGCCCCCACTGGTTCCAGTCCAGCGGGTCCTTGGCGGCCGCGCGGCGCATGGCCAGCAGGTTGTCGTGGGTCAGCATCGCGCCCTTGGGCCGCCCCGTGGTGCCCGAAGTGTAGAGCTGGATGGCGATGCCGGAGGTCTCGATCGGCTTGTGGGGGTCGGTGTCGGGCTGAGCGTCGCGCCAGGCGGTGAAGGTGACGTGCTCGCCCGCGCCTTCCGCCTCCATGCCCACGACCACCGGACGGTGGGTCAGCTCGGCCGCCACCGCCTCGACATGGCCGATCAGCTCGGGGCCGACGAAGACCATCTTGGCCTCGCTGTCGGCGACGATGTAGGCGATCTCGGCCGCCGCCAGGCGCCAGCCGATCGGCGTGGTCACCACCCCGGCCTTGGCGGCCCCGATCAGCAGCTCGAAATAGTGGTCGCTGTTCTTGCCGACATAGGCGATGCGGTCGCCGGTCGACAGGCCCGCGGCGATCAGGGCGTTGGCCACCTGGTTCGTATGCCGGTCGAAGGCGGCGAAGCTGCTGTCGCGCCCCTCGAAGCTGAAGGCCGTCGCCTCGGGCCGCGCCTCCGCGTGATAGCGGGCGACATCGCCCAGGGTCTGCATGCGGTCGAAATCGATCGCCTCGGCCATCGCGCCTGACTCCCTCTGTCTCCGCTCTGTTGGCGGGTCTCAAACGGATGTTGGGCCAGGGTTACGGTCGCGGCAAGCTGTCCGTAACGATAGGGTCAGCGCCAGGCGCGGACGCCGACCACCACCGCCGTGCTCCCGGCCCGCTCGCCGGCGACGACCGCAGGTCCGAACGCTCGCTCGCGCACGAGGCCGACATAGGGCGCGAACTCGCGGGTGATCTCGTAGCGCAGGCGCAGGCCGCCCTCGAGCCTGGCCCAGCCGGCTTCGGCGACATCGGCCTCGACGCGCGGTTGAAGGATCAGCTTCTGGGTCAGGCGCAGATCGTAGGAGGCCTCCGTGCGCGCGGACACCTTGCCCTGGTCGGAGAGATAGGCCGTGCCCTGGAGCTCGAACCAATAGGGCGAGAGACCTTCGAAGCCGACCGCCGCGTAGCTCCGGCCTTTCGGCGCGAGGTCGTAGCGAACGCCGGCCTGAAGATCGAAATAGGGTCCGACCGGCCAGGCCTTCAGAACCTCGGCCTCGCCCTTCTCCCAGCCCTCGCCGTCGGTGCGCTCGCCACGCCCCTTGACGACCCACTTGGACGCGTCCTTGCCCCACCAGGCCTCGCCCTCGAACGCCTGGCCGTCGGCGCCGTCGCGCGAGCGGTATTCCAGGGTGTCGGCGCGGACGGTCCACACCGTCATGCCGCCGTGTTCCTTCATCAGCTGGGCGCGGGCGGCGGCCATGGCCTCAGGCGTGTAGAGGCGCTCGGCGGCGTGGTCCGTCGGGGCGACCGGCGCGGGTTGCTCGATCGCCGGCGGCGGCGTGTGGTGCTCGTGCTGGATCATCATGCGAGCGGCCGCACGGTCACGACGTTGAACATCCCCGCATGCATGTGCAGCAGCAGGTGGCAGTGGAAGGCCCAGTCGCCAGGCTCGCTGGCCGTGAGGTCGAAGGCGACCTTGCCGCCCGGTGCGACATTGACCGTGTGCTTCAGCGGCTGGTTCGTCTGGCCGTTGACCAGCTCGAAAAAGTGGCCGTGCAGGTGGATCGGGTGGGCCATCATGGTGTCGTTGATCAAGGTCACCCGCACCCGTTCGCCCCGCTGGAAGGCGATCGGCTTCTTGATCGGCCCGAACGCCTCGCCATCGAACGCCCACATGAAACGCTCCATGTTGCCGGTCAGATGGATCTCCATCTCTCGGCCCGGCGGCCGCGCATCGGTCGGCGGATATGGGTTGGCGAGGTCGGCGTAGCGCAGCACCTTGTGGCCGGCGTCCTCCAGCCCCTGGGGCGGCTGGCCCATGCGATCCATCGGCATCGGCGCGATGGTCTGGACGCCCGGCGTCAGCGGCACGTTCGGCGCGTTGGCCTGGGACCGCATCGACATGTCCATGCCCGGCATGTCCATCCCGTGATGCATGTTCCCCATGCCCATGTCCTTCATCGTCGCCAGCGGCCGCTTGCGCAGCGGCGGCACGTGCGCGGACATCCCCAAGCGCGGCGCCAGGGTGGCGCGGGCCATCCCCGACCGGTCCGAGGCCTCGGCGACCAGGGTGAAGGCCTTGTCCTCGGTGGGCCGGACGATGACGTCGAAGGTCTCGGCCGGGGCGATCTGGAACTCCTCGACGCCGACCGGCGCGACCGGCTGGCCGTCGGTCGCCACGACCTCCAGGCCAAGGCCCGGGATGCGGACGTTGAAGATGGTCATGGCCGCGGAATTGATGAAGCGCAGCCGCACCCGCTCGCCCGGTGAAAACAGGCCCGTCCAGTTGTCGCCGGGCCCGTGGCCGTTGACGAGGTAGGTGTAGACCGAGCCCGTGACGTCGGCGATGTCGGTTGGGTCCATCCGCATCTTGGCCCAGTCGACGCGGTCCTTCAGCGACTGGTCCTGGCCCTTCAGCAGGCCCTGCACGGTCTGCTTTTGCATGTTGAAGTGGCCGGCATTGACCTTCAGCTTCCGGAACAGCTCGTGCGGATGCCGGAAGCTCCAGTCCGACAGCACCACCACATGCTCGCGGTCATAGGCGATCGGGTCCTCACCGGCCGGGTCGATGATCATCGGGCCGTAGTGGCCGATCTGCTCCTGCAGGCCCGAATGGCTGTGCCACCAATAGGTGCCCGCCTGCCGGACCGGGAACTCGTAGGTGAAGGTCTCGCCCGGCTTGATGCCCGGGAAGCTGACGCCCGGCACCCCGTCCATCTGGAACGGCACCAGCAGGCCATGCCAGTGGATGGAAGTGTCCTCATCGAGGTTGTTGGTCACCGACAGGCGGACGTTTTGCCCTTCCTTCAACCGGATCAGCGGACCGGGGATCGTGCCGTTGACGACATTGGCGTGGCCGGCGCGGCCGTCGATCTTCGCCATGGTGTGGCCGACGGTGAGCTTGATCTCTTCGCCGGAGAGCGCCGCCGGCGACCGCGTCCCTTCGCTGGCCAGCGCCCATTCGGGCAGCAGGCCGGCCGCGCCAAGTCCGAGAGCGCCGCGCAGCAGGGTCCGTCGATCGATCATCCGCGTTCCGTATTCCAACCTTCAGCGCACTTGGGTATCACCCGACGCATGTCCAAGAGCACCCCCGCCACGATCGCATTGACCAAGGCCGGCGTCGCGTTCGACCTGCATACGTACGACTACGACCCCGGCTCGGAACGCGTCGGCCTGCAGGCCGCCGAGGCCCTGGGCGAGGACCCCGGCCGCGTGCTCAAGACCCTGGTGGTGATGCTGGACGGCAAGCCCGCCTGCGCCATCCTGCCCTCGGACAAGGAGGTCAGCATGAAGAAGCTGGCCGCCGCCCTGAAGGGCAAGTCGGCCGCAATGGCCCCCGTCCCCGACGCCGAACGCATCACCGGCTACAAGGTCGGCGGCGTCAGCCCCTTCGGCCAGAAGAAGCGCCTGCCGACGGTGATGGAGGAAGCCGCCTTGGCCGAGCCCTACGTCTTCCTCAACGGCGGCCAGCGCGGCCTGCAGGTGAAGCTGGCCCCGGCCGATGCCGTAAAGGCCCTGGGCGCGGTGACGGCGGCGATCGTGGCGGACTAGACGGCCCACGCCATTCTGCCTATAAGCCGCGCCTCCTGGCCCGGTTGGGTAGCTCAGATGGTTAGAGCGGTGGATTCATAACCCACAGGTCGGCGGTTCGATCCCGCCTCCAACCACCAGGATTTGACCGGCTTCCGGGCCGGCGCTCTACTCCCGACATGACCGACAAGACCTTCAAAGGCGGCTGCCTGTGCGGCGCTCTGCGCTGGGAGACTGATCGTGCGCCGGACTATATGGGCGTGTGTTGCTGCGCTGATTGCCGGAAGGCGTCGGGCGGCGGGTTCATCCCGTTCATGGGCTTTGCGGCCGCGGCCCTGACGATCAGCGGCCCGGCGCGTCAGTACCGCAGCCGGGCCTTCCGAGGGGGCGAGGCCACCCGCAATTCGTGCCCCACCTGCGGGGGCCTCGTCTTCGGCGGCGAGCATGGGCTGAGCGACAGCCACACGATCTACGCCGGAAGCCTGGACGACCCGAACCTGTTCAAGCCGTCCATCGCCCTCTTCAACCGCGACCGTCCGGACTGGGTGATCCTGCCGGACGGTCTGACGGTCTTCGAGACGATGCCGGACTAGCCGAACACGCCCGCGTCGTGGTGGTCGGTCGGCTGGGCGACCAGGGCCACCGCCTCGACCGGCGCCTTGGCGGCGACCAGGGCGCCGCCATAGGTGGCCTTACCGTCATAGGCGTTGGTCAGGAAGGTCTTGGTCGACTCGGCATAGGCGCCGACGCCCGCGTTCATGCCGGCGTACATGATGAAACCGGCGACCGCGGCCTTGGCCCCCAGCGCGTCGTGGCCATAGGCGGTGAAGTAGCTCTGCTGCGAGACCAGGTAGTCGACCGCCGCATTGACGTTGATCCCCGCCGCCGTGGCCTTGGTGTTGCCGATGATCGCGTCATAGGCCTTCACCACCGCGTCGCGGAACGACAGGCCGTCGTAGGCCGTCTTGAACGACGCCGCGCCCGTGCCGCTCATGGCCTGATTGACCGCGAACTCGATATATTTGTTGCCGGTGTTGTAGATGGCGTAGGCGTAGTCGGTCAGGTCGCTGGTGTTGGTGGCGCTGTCGATCAGGTCGTTCAGCGCCGTCTGGGTCGGCGTCTTGCCGGTGAAGAAGTTCATCGCCTGCAGCGCCAGGGCCGAGGTGTCGATCGAGTAGCCGACCAGCTTGTCGATGAAGACGGTCTTGGTGATCTTGTTGGCGATGACGTCGGCCTGCAGCTTGGCCAGCTCGTTCATCTCGGCATAGAAGGCGTTCAGCACCTTCTCGCCGTTCGGGCCGGTCAGATATTCCGACAGCGCCTTGGACGAGGTGGCCGAGATGCCGGCCAGGGCCTTGTAGGCGTCCTTGATCTGGGCGTCGGTCAGGTGGATCGGATCGGTCACCGTCCCGCCGCCCGTGCCCCCGCCCGTCCCCGTGCCGAAGGCCACGCTGAGCGGGGTATCCAGCGGATACTTGGTCAGGGCCTCCTTCAGGGTCTGGACGCCGATATTGATCAGGGCCGGATTGGCCTCGACCAGGGCCAGGGCCGCGTCGACATCGGGCGTCAGCACGCCGAAGCTCTTCAGCAGCGGCCGCAGGTCGACGAACTTGAAGCTGGCCTGGATGATGCCGCTGTCGACCAGCTGGATCAGGAATTGGAAGTCGCGGAGTGTCGGTTCGGCCATGACGGGATCCCTCGGGACCCTCGCCGCACCACGCGCCACCCTCGGTCCCCGAACGCCGTTCTACGGCGACGACGCCCGGGGCCGACATCCCCCGAACAGGGGGTAGCCAGGGGGTCCTAGCCGCCGGGCAGGGTGCCGGGGCGGATATAGGCGAACATGTGCGGCACCCAGTCGGGCTTGCCGAGCGGGACGCCCTGGTTACGCAGGATCGCGTAGGCGGCCATCAGGTGGAAGTAGAGCTGCGGCAGGCTCCAGTCGCGGACGAATTGCTCGCCGGTCAGGTCGAAGACGATGCCGTTGGGCATCTTCATCTCGATGGTCTTGCCAGCCACGCCTTCGAACGCCGAGGCCGGAACCGCCTCGATCCGCGCCACGGCGTCGGCCAGCTGGGCCTTCAGGCCGGCGAAGTCGGTCGCGTCCTCGGCAGGGGCGAACGAGTCGGCGCCGGTCAGATGGCGCAGCAGGTCGCTGGCCTGGTTGCAGACGAAGCGGACCTGGGTCGCCAGCGGGAACATGTCCGCCGCCAGCCGCGCGCCCAGAAGGTCGCCGCCGTGGGCCTCGGCCTTGGTCAGCTGACCGCTGAGGCCCTTCAGCATCTGGGCGTAGGTCGGGATGGCGAGAGCGTGCAGGTCCATGGGCGTTCCTTATCGGTCTAGAGTCGCGCCACGACCCTAAAGCGTTCGCAGCACAGGTCCATGTCGTCGGCGAACCCGCCGTTGCGCTCGAAATAGGCTTGATGCGCCTCGCGCCACCAGGCCAGGGACAGGTCCCCCTCGCCCTCGTCGCGCGCCAAGGCCGCGTCGACATCGCAGAAGCGGCGGAGGGTCAGCTCGACGGTCTCGATCACCGCCCGGGGCTCACCGGCGCTGTCGCAGACGACCATCTGCTTGCCGACCGTGGTCAGCGCGCCATCGCGGGCGGCCCAGCACGTCGCGGTCTTCTGGCCGGACAGCACGAGCGCCAGCAGTTCGTCGGCCAACTCGGCGCTGTCGCCGAAGCTGAAGCGCTCCAGACCTTGGATATCCATCTTCAAGCTCCCGGGCCGAACCGCGCCACCAGGTCGTAAGCTTCGCCTGGAAACACCTGCCGTACCCTAGTGACGTGCTGCCCCTCGCGCCAAGTCCTGCGATCGACCACCAGGCAGGCCGTACCCTCGTCGAGGGCCAGCAGGCGGGCGTCCTCGGCGTCGGCGTTGATGGCGCTGATGCGGCTCTCGGCCTCGGTCCAGGCGACGTGTTCCAGCAGCCAGGCGCCGGGCGGGACCTGGGCAAAGTCGGCGGTCGCGATCTCGGGGGCGGCCTTCAGGGCGACGAGGCGGCGCTCCAGAGCGAAGGGCCGGCCGCCAGCGTCGTGGACGCCGTCCAGCTCCAGCAGCTTGCCGCCCGCCGCCAGTTCGATCTCGTCCTCACCGTCGGCGTCACGTACTACGCGCGACAGCAGGCGGAAGGCGTAGGTCTCACCGCGCGCGACGATCTCGGACTGGATGTCGGGGATGTTCAGCACCGGCGCATGGACGCGGGGCCGGGCCACGAACGAGCCGGCGCGCTTGCGGCGCACGATCAGCCCGGCCTCGACCAGGGCGGTCATGGCCTTGTTCACGGTCATCCGCGAGCAGCCGTACTGGGCCATCAGCTCGGCCTCGGTCGGGGCGCGATGGCCGGGGGCCCAGGCGCCGGAACGGATCTGGGCCTCGATCTCCGAGCGGATGCGCTGGTGCAGCGGACCGGTCACGCCAGCAGGGCCTTCAGGGTCTGGACGTAGCGGGCGGTGATCGCCTCGCGCGCATGGTGGCGACCGCCCGACACCAGCTGCTTGCCGTGCCGCCAGACGGTGTCGATGCCGCCGCCGGCGAAGACCAGGCTGTCGATCAGGGTGTCGCCCGAGCGGCCGACGATGTTCGGATGGCTGGCATCGAGCGTGATGAAGTCGGCCGCCGCGCCGCGACGCAAGCCGCCTCGACCCACGCCCAGGGCCTGACTACCGCCGGTCACCGCCGCGCGCCACAGGTCGCCGCCGGTCGAGCGGCGCGGACCGCCCGCCAGCACGTTGCGCGTCCGGCGGGTCAGGCGCTGGGCGTACTCCATCGTCCGCAGCTCCTGGGCGGCGTCGATGACGATGTTGGAGTCGGTGCCGATCCCAAAAGCTCCGCCGGCCGCCAGATGGTCCGGGGTCGGGAAGATCCCGTCGCCGAGATTGGCTTCCGTCACCGGGCACAGGCCGGCGATCGCGCCGCTCTTGGCCAGGCGCTCGGTCTCGGTGGCGTTGATGTGGGTGGCGTGGATCAGGCACCACTGCTTGTTCACGTCGGTGTGGTTCATCAGCCAACGGACGGGACGCGCGCCGGTGGCGGCCAGGCAGTCGTCGACCTCCTTGGTCTGCTCGGCCACGTGCATGTGGATCGGCCCACCGGCGGCCAGCGGGATGATGGCGTCCAGTTCCTCGGCCGTGACCGCGCGCAGGCTGTGGGGCGCGATCCCGACCACCGCCTCGGGCAGCGGCGAGACGATCTCGCGGCAGGCCTCGACCAGCCGGGCGAAGCCGTCGACGTCGTGGATGAAGCGCTTCTGGCCATCCGTGGGCGGCAGGCCGCCGAAGTTCGAGTGCGCGTAGAACACCGGCAGCAGGGTCAGGCCGATGCCGGTCTCTTCCGCCGCCGCCGCCATCCGCGCGGCCATCTCGGCCGGGTTGTCGTAGAAGCCGCCGTCGGGCGCATGGTGCAGGTAGTGGAACTCGCCCACCCGCGTGAAGCCGCCCTCCAGCATCTCGACCTGGCCCATGGCGGCGATGGCCTGGGCCATGTCGGGGTCCAGCCGCTCCAGGAAGCGGTACATGACCTCGCGCCAGGTCCAGAAGTTGTCGCCGGTCTCGCCCCGCGTTTCGGCCAGGCCCGCCATGGCGCGCTGGAAGGCATGGCTGTGGACGTTGCCCAGGCCCGGCAAGGCGGGGCCAAGGCGCTGGGCGTCACCGGCTGAGGTGTCCGTGTCGATGCGGGCGATGCGGCCGTCGGTGATCGTGAACTTGACGCCCCGCGCCCAGCCGTCGGCGAGCAACGCGCTCTCGCACCAGACGGTCGTGGAAGACTCGGAATTGTGCGCGTCGGTCACTGGACAAGCCTCATCGTTCGCAAATATGTCTATACATATTGAAGCCGACGGCAAGGGAGAGACACATGCAGTGCGACACCCTGTGGACAACTTGCCGCCTGGCCACCCTCGACCCTGCGCGTGAGGGTCTTGGGATCGTCGAAGACGGCGTGATCGCCGCCCGCGACGGCCGCATCGTCTATGCTGGTTCGGCCGATGATGCGCCTGCCTTCGAAGCCGCCGAGACGATCGACTGCGAAGGCCGCTGGATCACCCCGGGCCTGGTCGATCCGCACACCCACCTGGTCTTCGCCGGCGACCGCGCCCACGAGTTCGAGCTGCGGCTGGCCGGCGCCTCCTACGAGGAGATCGCCCGGGCCGGAGGCGGCATCGTCTCGACCATGCGGGCGACCCGCGCGGCCACCGAAGAGGAGCTTGTCGCCGCCGCCCTGCCCCGTCTCGACGCGTTGATCGCCGAGGGTATCACCACGGTCGAGATCAAGTCCGGCTACGGCCTCTCCCTGGACGACGAGATCAAGAGCCTGCGCGCCGCCCGCACCCTGGCCGACATCCGCCGCGTCGGGGTCAGCACGACCTTCCTGGGCGCCCACGCCCTGCCGCCGGAATATCGCGACGACAAGGACGGCTACATCACGCTCGTCTGCGAGAAGATGATCCCCGCCATCGCCGCGCGCGGCCTGGCCGACGCCGTCGACGGCTTCTGCGAGGGCATCGGCTTCTCGCCCGACCAGATCCGCCGCGTGTTCGATGCGGCCAAGGCCCACGGCCTGCCCGTCAAGCTGCATGCCGAGCAGCTGTCGAACCTGAGCGGCGCCGCCCTGGCCGCCGAATATGGCGCGCTGTCGGCCGACCACCTGGAGCACCTCGACGAGGCCGGGATCGCGGCGATGGCGCAGGCGGGCACGGTCGCGACCCTGCTGCCCGGCGCCTACTACTTCACCCGCGAGCACAAGGCCCCGCCGATCGCGGCCCTGCGCGAAGCGGGCGTGCCGATGGCCCTGGCCTCCGACTGCAATCCTGGCACCTCGCCCCTGACCTCGCCGCTGCTGGTCATGAACATGGCCGCCACGCTCTTCCGGATGACCGTCGAGGAGTGCCTGGCCGGCGTCACGCGCGAGGCCGCGCGGGCGCTGGGGCTGCTGCACGACCGCGGGACGCTGGAGGCCGGCAAGGCCTGCGACCTCGCGATCTGGGACGTCGAGCGTCCCGCCGAACTTGTCTATCGCATGGGCTTCAACCCGCTCCATGCGCGCGTGTGGAGAGGCCAGTGACCAAGCTTGTTCTGAACCCCGGCGACGTGCCGCTGGCCGACTGGAAGGCGATCTATCGCGGCGCGACGGCGACCCTGGCCGAGACCGCCTGGCCGGTGATCGCCGAAAGCGCGGCGGCGGTCGAACGCATCCTGGCCAAGGGCGAGCCGGTCTACGGTATCAACACGGGCTTCGGGAAACTGGCCAGTGTCCGCATCGGCGACGAAGACCTGGAGACCCTGCAGCGCAACATCGTCCTCTCCCACGCCGCCGGCGTCGGCGAGCCCTCGCCCGTTCCGGTCATCCGCCTGATGATGGCCCTGAAGCTGGCCAGTCTGGCGCAGGGCGCCTCGGGCGTGCGGGTCGAGACCGTGCGGATGCTGGAGGAAATGCTGCGTCAGGACCTGATCCCGGTCATCCCGTGCCAAGGCTCGGTCGGGGCCTCGGGCGACCTGGCCCCGCTGTCGCACATGGCCGCGACCATGATCGGGGTCGGCGAGATCTTCGTTGACGGCGAGCGCAAGCCGGCCGCCAAGGCGCTGAAGAAGGCCGGGCTGGAGCCCCTGACGCTGGGCCCCAAGGAAGGCCTCGCTCTGCTCAACGGCACCCAGTTCTCGACCGCCAACGCCCTGGCCGGCCTGTTCGAGGCCGAGCTCTTGTTCCAGTCGGCCCTGGTCACCGGCGCGCTCTCCACCGAAGCCGCCAAGGGCTCGGACACACCGTTCGACCCGCGCATCCACGCCCTGCGCCGCCATGCCGGCCAGATCGAGACCGCCGCCGCCCTGCGCGACCTGATGGCGACCTCGGAAATCCGCGCCTCGCACCTGAGGGAGGACGAGCGTGTCCAGGACCCCTACTGCCTGCGCTGCCAGCCGCAGGTGATGGGCGCGGCGCTGGACGTGCTGCGCCAGGCGGCGACCACCCTGGCGACCGAGGCCAACGGCGTCTCGGACAACCCCCTTATCTTCCCGGAAGCCGATGAGGCGCTGTCAGGCGGCAACTTCCACGCCGAGCCGGTGGCCTTCGCCGCCGACATGATCGCCCTGGCCGTCTGCGAGATCGGCTCGATCGCCGAGCGCCGCATCGCCATGCTGGTCGACCCGGCCCTCTCCGGTTTGCCGGCGTTCCTGACGCCCAAGCCGGGCCTGAACTCCGGCTTCATGATCCCGCAGGTCACGGCCGCCGCCCTGGTCTCGGAGAACAAGCAGAAGGCCTATCCGGCCAGCGTCGACTCGATCCCCACCTCGGCCAACCAGGAAGACCACGTCTCGATGGCCGCCCACGGCGCGCGCCGCCTGATGGGCATGGTCGAGAACGCCACGGCGGTGCTGGGCATCGAACTGCTGGCGGCCGCGCAGGGTTGTGACTTCCACGCGCCGCTGCGGTCGAGCAAGGCCTTGGAAGCGGTGCGCAAGCTGACCCGCGCCGAGGTCCCGCACCTGGACGACGACCGCCACTTCCACCCGGACATGGAGGCGGCGAACGTGCTGGTGCGGAGTGGCGCGGTGATCGAAGCGGCGGGTGTGTTGCCGGGGGTTTGTCGGTGAGAGAGGGATTCGAACCCTCGATAGAGATTACCCGTGGCGACGCCCCGCTGATCGTCAGCCAGCCACACACCGGAACCGAAATCCCGCCGGAGATCGAGGCTCAGCTCGCCTCCCCGTGGCTGGCCCGCAAAGACGCGGACTGGTGGGTGGATCGCCTCTACGCCTTCGCCGAGGGGATGGGGGCGACGCTCGTCCGGACGGCGATCTCGCGCACCGTCATCGACGTCAATCGCGACCCGTCGGGCGCTTCGCTCTATCCGGGCCAGGCGACCACCGAGCTTTGCCCCACCACCACCTTCGACGGCGAGGCCCTGTACCGCGACGACGAGCCTAACGCCGCCGAGATCGACCGGCGGCGGTCGCTGTACTTCGAGCCCTACCACGCCGCCCTGCGCGCCGAGATCGATCGCCTGCGCGCGATCCATCCGACCGTGGTGCTGTACGAGGCCCACTCGATCCGCTCGCGGGTCCCGCGCCTGTTCGACGGCGAGCTGCCGCAGTTCAATCTCGGGACCAACAGCGGCGCGTCCTGCGCCGACGCCCTGACCACTGCCGTCGAGGCCGCCTGCGACGCCTCGGGGCGTTCGCGGGTGACCAACGGCCGCTTCAAGGGCGGTTGGACCACGCGCCACTACGGCCAGCCCACCGCGGGCGTCCACGCCATCCAGATGGAGCTGGCCTGCCGGGGCTACATGGACGACCCGGCCGAAGCGCCCACCGAAGACACCTGGCCCACGCCCTTCCACGCCGACCGCGCCGAGCCTCTGCGCCTGGTGCTCGAAGACGTCCTTTCCGCCTGCCTCCAGTTCGCGAGACCCGCATGACCCGCCGCGACAACACCCGCGTCATCCGCCCCGCCACCGGGACCGAGCTTTCCGCCAAGTCGTGGCTGACCGAAGCCCCGCTGCGGATGCTAATGAACAACCTGCACCCCGACGTCGCCGAGCGGCCCGAGGAGCTGGTCGTCTACGGCGGCATCGGCCGCGCGGCGCGCGACTGGGAGAGCTTCGACAAGATCGTCGAGACCCTGCGCCGGCTCGAGGACGACGAGACGCTGCTGGTGCAGTCCGGCAAGCCCGTCGGCGTGTTCCGCACCCACGCCGACGCGCCGCGCGTGCTGATCGCCAACTCCAACCTGGTCCCCCGCTGGGCCAACTGGGAGCACTTTAACGAGCTCGATAAGAAGGGCCTGGCCATGTACGGCCAGATGACCGCCGGCTCGTGGATCTATATCGGCGCCCAGGGCATCGTGCAGGGCACCTACGAGACCTTCGTCGAGATGGGCCGCCAGCACTATGCGGGCGACCTGTCGGGCAAGTGGCTGCTGACCGCGGGCCTGGGCGGCATGGGCGGGGCCCAGCCGCTGGCGGCGGTGATGGCCGGGGCCTCGTGCCTGGCCATCGAGTGTCAGCCCTCGCGGATCGAGATGCGCCTGCGCACCGGCTATCTCGACAAGTCCACCGACAGCGTCGACGAGGCCCTGGCCTGGATCGAGGAAGCCAACGCCGCCAAGACCCCGATCTCGGTCGGCCTGCTGGGCAACGCCGCCGAGCTGCTGCCGGAACTGTTCAAGCGCGGCGTCCGCCCCGACCTGCTGACCGACCAGACCAGCGCCCACGACCCGATCAACGGCTACCTGCCGGCCGGCTGGAGCCTGGATCAATGGGCCGACGCCAAGGAGCGCGACCCCGCCTCGGTCGACAAGGCCGCCCGCGCCTCGATGGCCGTCCACGTGCAGGCCATGCTGGACTTCCAGGCCGCCGGCGTGCCGACCGTCGACTACGGCAACAACATCCGTCAGATGGCGCTGGAGGAAGGCGTCGCCGACGCCTTCGACTTCCCCGGCTTCGTGCCGGCCTATATCCGCCCGCTGTTCTGCCGGGGGATCGGGCCGTTTCGCTGGGCGGCGCTGTCGGGCGATCCCCAGGACATCGCCAAGACCGACGCCAAGGTCAAAGAGCTGATCCCGGACAATCCACACCTGCACAACTGGCTCGACATGGCCGGGCAGAAGATCAAGTTCCAGGGCCTGCCCGCGCGTATCTGCTGGGTGGGTCTCGGCGATCGCCACCGCCTGGGCCTGGCCTTCAACGAGATGGTCGCGTCGGGTGAGCTGAAGGCCCCGATCGTCATCGGCCGCGACCACCTCGACTCAGGCTCGGTCGCCTCGCCCAACCGCGAGACCGAGGCGATGCAGGACGGTTCGGACGCGGTGTCGGACTGGCCGCTGCTGAACGCCTTGCTCAACACCGCTTCGGGCGCGACCTGGGTGTCGCTGCACCATGGCGGCGGGGTTGGCATGGGCTTCTCGCAGCACGCGGGGATGGTGATCGTGTGCGACGGCACCGAGGCGGCCGCCAAGCGCATCGCGCGGGTGCTGTGGAACGACCCGGCCAGCGGCGTCATGCGCCACGCCGACGCCGGCTACGACATCGCCCTCGACTGCGCGCGGAAGAAGGGCCTGGACCTGCCGGGGATCCTCTAAACTAAACTTGTCATCCCGGAAGCCTCGTAGAGGCTGTCCGGGACCCAGGGCCGACGCACTGCGGTCGCCCCTGGGTCCCGGCTCTCCGCTTCGCTACGGCCGGGATGACAAGAGTTGGGAAGCCTCGGCGGGGCTCTTCTTGCCCGTGTCGCGATCGACGGCGTAGTTGGCGGCCTGCATCGCCTTGACGTCGATGCTGCCGGCGAGCGGCTTGAGCGCCTCAAGAAGCCGCTGGTCCCCTGCCCGCTTCGGCGAGACCAGGATCACCGCGTCGTACGGCGGCAGCGCGCCCTTCGGATCGCCCAGCAGCACCAGGTCGTCCGCCGCGATCCGGCCGTCGCTCGAGAAGGCCGAAATGACGTCGGCCTCGCGGCTCTCCAGCGCCCGGTACATGAAGGTCGGTTGGAACTGGCGCTTGGATTTGAACTCCAGGCCGTAGGCTTTCACCACCGCCGCCCACTCCGGCCGCGAGAAGAACTCCAGGTCGCCGCCCATGGTCAGCTGAGGGGCCTTGGTCGCCAGATCGGCCAGGGTCTTGACGCCCAGCGCCTCGGCGCGGTCGCGGCGCATGGCCAGGGCGTAGGCGTTCTCGAAGCCCAGCGGGGCCAACAGCACGACGCCGTCGCGGGCCTTCAGCTCGGTGCGCAGGCCATCCAGCACCGCCTGGCGGCCGGGGTTGTCGGTGCGGTTCAGGATGTTGGCCCACAGGGTGCCGGAATAGTCGACATAGGCGTCGATCTCGCCGCTCGCGAGGGCGCGGTAGGCGATCACCGAGCCCAGGTTCACGCGGCGCTGGACGTTCGCGCCCCGGGCCTCCAGCTTGCCGGCCATCAGCTCGGCCAGGATGTACTGCTCGGAGAAGTTCTTGGCCCCGATGACGTAGGCCGGCTTGCCGTGCGACAGCGCCGCGCCGGCCAGGGGTCCCAGCGCCGCCAGCAGGCCGATCAGAAGGCCCACGCCGCCAGCCCACAGGCGCTTGGGCTCCCGCCGCGCCACGCCGCCCTCGATCAGGCCCAGAAGGCCGTCCACGATCAGCGCCAGCCCCGCCGAGGCCGCGCAGCCGACCAGCACCGCCACCCAGTCCTCGGTCTGCAGGCCGGAGAAGATGTAGTCGCCCAGCGAGGTCTGGCCGACCGGTGTGGACAAGGTCGCCGCCCCGATCGTCCAGACGGCGGCGGTACGCACGCCGGCCATGATCACCGGCGCGGCCAGGGGCAGCTCGACCCGCCACAGCCGCTGGCGGTCGGTCATGCCCACGCCCCGCGCGGCCTCGACCACGGCCGGGTCGACGCCCGACACGCCCGCCGCCGCATTCCGCAGGATCGGCAGCATCGAATAGAGGGTCAGGGCCAACAGCGACGGCAAGAAGCCCAGGGCCGGAAAGCCGTGCCCCAGGACCTTCACGGCCAGGCCGGAGAGCAGCAGCAGCACCGGATAGAACAGCGCCAGCAAGGCCAGGCTCGGGATGGTCTGCACGAGACCGGCGGCGCCTAGCGAGATCCACTTCAAGCGCGGGTTGCGGGCGGCGGCGATGCCCAGCGGCAGGGCGACGGCCAGGCCCAAGGCCAGGGCCGAGGCCGACAGCGTGACGTGCCAACCCAGGCGCTCGGGAAGGGCCGCCAGGGCGGCGGAAAGACGATCAGCCACGGGCCAGCTCCGCGAGACGTTCGGCCTGCCTGCGGGGCGCGGCGATCAGGTCGGCGACGACGGGGTCGGGATGGCCCGCGAGAAGCTCCCGAGGCGGCGCGTGGGCCCGGAGTTTGCCGCCGACCATCACCACCACCTCGTCGGCCAGCAGCAGGGCCTCGCCGACATCGTGGGTGACCATTACGGTCGTCAACCCGAGCTGCTCATGCAGCGCCCGGACATCGTCGGCCAGGGCCGCGCGGGTCACCGGATCCAGCGCCCCGAACGGCTCGTCCATCAGCAGGATCGATGGCCTAGCCGCCAGGGCTCGGGCCACGCCCACCCGCTGGCGCTGGCCGCCCGACAGCTGCGACGGCGCCCGGCCGGCGACCTCGCGCGGCAGGGCCACGAGGTCGAGCAGTTCATCGGTCCGCGCCGTGATCTCGTCGGCCGTCCAGCCCAGCAGGTCCGGCGTGACGCCGATGTTCTGGCCGACGGTCATGTGCGGGAAGAGGCCGATCTCCTGGAAGACGTAGCCGATGCCCCGCCGCAGCTCCGGACCCGGTCGCCCGGCGATGTCCGCGCCGTCGAACAGCACCCGGCCGGACGTCGGCGTCGAGAGCCCGTTCATCAGCTTCAGCAGCGTGGTCTTGCCCGCGCCCGAGCCGCCGACCAGGGCGACGAAGCGGCCCTTGGCGATGGTCAGCGAGGTCGGCGCCAGCACCGTCTGCCCGCCGTATGTCTTGCTGACCTGATCGAGGACGATGGCTTCGGTCATGCGGACTCCGGACGGCGAGAATCAACCTTCGCCCCTTCCAAGCGTTGACTCAACGAAGAGGTGCGACAAGGCGGCGCGCGACAGGTCGCCCGGTTCGCACAGGCCGAGTCAATCACGACCATGGGGTCATGGTTAAGGAGCGTCTCATGACCGTTGCGTCGCAAGCCCGTCCGTTCGATCCGCGTCCCGTCCGCCGACCTATGCGTCAGTGGCCGCTGGGCTTCGCGGTCCTGCTGGCGTCGGTGCTGAACGCCGTCGTTTGGGGCGGCCTGTTCGCCGTCGCCAAGACGTTCCTCCGCCTCTGAGTTTTGTTCAGTAAGCGTAGCGTTTCCATCTTCTCCCCTGAAGCAAACTGGGCCGCGTCCTCCCCGGACGCGGCCCTTCTTTTTGTCTGCTTACCTCTCCCCTTGCGGGAGAGGGTGGCCGCTGAAAGCGGTCGGGTGAGGGGTCGCGCCGCGTTGTTCGGATAGGGCTTTCAACCCCTCATCCGGCCCTTCGCGCCACCTTCTCCCGCAAGGGGAGAAGGAAACCTCTTAGATCGGCATCCGCATGATCTCTTGATACGCCGAGATCACCTGATCCCGCACGGCCATCACCGTTTCCAGGCTGGATTGCGCGGAGCTGATCGCGGTGACGACGTCGACCAGTTCGGCCTTTCCGGCCACCTGGTCGGTGATCTTATGCTCGGCGACCTTCGAAGCCTTGGTCGCGCCTTCCATGGCCGACTTCAGCATGTCGCCGAAGTCCATGCCCTTCTTGTCGGAGCCGCCGATCGACCCGATCGAGCCGACGCCCATCGCGCCTTGCGAAGCGTAGGCCTTGGCGGCGGCGAGCGCGGTGATCATGGCCTAACCCCTTACTTCTTCAGGATGTCGAGGGTGCGCGATTGCATAGACCGCGCGGTCTCGATCACGTTGAGGTTGGCTTCGTAGGCGCGCTGCGCCTCCTTCATGTCCAGCGCCTCGACCAGCGTGTTGACGTTGGGCAGCTTGACGTAGCCCTTGGCGTCGGCGGCCGGGTTGCCGGGTTCGTACTCGGTCTTGAACTCGCTCTGGTCCGGATCGACGCGCATCATCTGCACGCCCTCGGCGCCCTCGACCTTGGTCGGCCGGAACACCGGCACCTGACGACGGTAGGGGTCGCCGCCGGCGGTGCGCGCGGTGGAGTTGGCGTTGGCCAGGTTCTCGGCGATGACCCGCATGCGGCCCTGCTGGGCGCGGAGGGCCGACGAGGCCACGGCCATGGTCGCGAGCGAATTCGATTTGATCTCAGGCATCGGTTACGTCCTCAGCCGCCTGGCTTGCGCGCCGCCTGGCGCAGCATTTCCATGGATTTCTGGTAGAAGGTGATCGCCGCGTCGTAGTTGGTGCGCGCGTCGGTCATCTTGAGCATCTGGTCCTCGAGCGAGACGGCGTTGCCGTCCAGCGTGACTTCCGAATCGACGCCCGCCGTCGCCCGCCAGGCGCTGGGCGCATTCGTCGGGGCCATGTGGGCCGCCGAGGTCTCCATCATCTGCACGCCCGAGGTCGGCGCGGCGCGACCGCCGCGATAGACCGCGCCCGAGCCCTGGTTCATCAGCGAGGCCTGGAAGCTGTAGGCCTTCAGGTCGTGCGGGCGGTAACCGGGCGTGTCGGCGTTGGCGACATTCTGGGCGACAAGCTTCTGGCGCTCGGTCAGATAACCGAGGCGGCTCTTGAGCATGCCGAAGAGGGGAATGTCGTCCGGACCCATGGCGATCATGGTGAAGAAACAGGGTTAATTCGGCATTAAGAACCCTCAGGCACACCAGGGTCAGGCGCCGGGTTTCCCTGCGCCATGTTGTCTCGCCTGGCAGGCCATGGATCCTATCGAATTCATCCGCGCGCTCGCGGCCCTGGCGGTCACGCTGGGCCTGATCGGCCTCGCCGCCTGGGCGCTGCGCAAGTATGGCCCCGACGCCATCGGCCGCGCCATCGCCGCCCGCCAGGACCGCCGCCTGCGGATCGTCGAGAGCCTGGCGCTGGATCCCACCCGCCGCCTCGTGGTCGTCAGCCTGGACGGCGAGGAGCGCCTGGTGCTGCTGGGCGACGGCAAGCTGCTGGACTGGGTCCCGCAGCCGCGTCCGCCCGCCGAAGTCCCCGCCCCCTCCCCGGAGCCCGTGGTCTGATGTTCCGCGACCTCTTCAAGACCGTGACGGGGGCGAAGGCCGAGGACCTCCGCCGCGCCCTGGCCATCTCGGCGATCGCCGCCCTCGCCTTCGGGGTGCTGCCGTCCGCGGCGCTGGCCCAGTCGGCGGTGAACATCAACCTGGGCACGGGCGCAGGCCTGACCGACCGGGTCGTCCAGCTGGTCGGCCTGATGACGGTGCTGTCGCTGGCCCCGTCGATCGTGATCATGACCACCTCGTTCGTGCGGATCGTGGTGGTGCTGGGCCTGCTGCGCACGGCCATCGGCATCCAGCAAAGCCCGCCCAACCCGGTGATCATCAGCCTGGCGCTGTTCCTGACCGCCATCGTCATGGGCCCGACCTTCGAGAAGTCCTACGACGCCGGCATCAAGCCGCTGCTGGATCACCAGATCGAGCTGCCGGAAGCCTTCGACCAGGCCAGCGGGCCGGTGAAGCAGTTCATGCTGAAGCAGGTCGGCCGCGAGGACCTGGCCCTGTTCGTGCGCCTGTCCAAGGTCCCGGCGAACCAGAAGGCCGAGGACCTGCCGATGAAGGTGGTCACGCCGGCCTTCATGATCTCGGAACTGAAGCGCGCGTTCGAGATCGGCTTCCTGCTGTTCATCCCGTTCCTGGTCATCGACCTGGTGGTCGCCAGCGTGCTGATGAGCATGGGCATGATGATGTTGCCGCCCGCCACCATCAGCCTGCCATTCAAGTTGATCTTCTTCGTGCTAGTGGACGGCTGGCGACTCGTCGCGGGCAGCCTCGTGGAGAGCTTCCAGCGCGGCGGCGGCGGTTAGGCCTGTTTAGCTAGAAGACGTACGACATGACTGTTTTTGTCCTGGGCTCGATCAATCTGGACGCCGTGGCGCGGGTCGACGACCTGCCAAGACCCGGCGAGACCGTGGCCGGCACCTCTCTCGAACTGTTCCTGGGCGGCAAGGGCGCCAACCAGGCGGTCGCCGCCGCGCGCATGGGCGTGGCCACCCGGCTGATGGGCGCCGTCGGCGGCGACGACAGCGGCGTCAGCCTGAAGGCCAAGCTGGCCGGCTACGGCGTGCAGGTCGCCGACGTCATGGAACTGGAAGGCGTCCCCACCGGCCAGGCGCACGTCTGGGTCGCCAACAACGCCGAGAACATGATCGTCGTCACCGCCGGGGCCAACGCCATGGTCACCGCCGCGCATGTCGCCGCCACGGCGATCGAGGGGCAGCGGGTGCTGCTCTGCCAGCTGGAGACCCCAGCCACGGCGATCGAGAGCCTGTTCCGACTGGGCGCGGCCAAGGGCGCGCTGCGGGTGCTGAACGCCGCCCCGGCCCTGCCCCAGGGCGCGGCCCTGTTCCCGCTGACCGACATCCTGATCCTCAACCAGACCGAACTGGCCAGCTACGCCAAGCTCGACCGCGAGCCGTCGCGCCTGGAGGAGGTCTCGGTCGCGGCCCGCAAGCTGATGAGCCGTCCCGACCAGACGATCATCGTCACCCTGGGCTCGACCGGCGTCGCCGCCGTCCGCCGCGACGAGGCCTTTCTGGTCGAGGGCAAGAAGGTCAAGGCCATCGACACCGTCGGGGCCGGCGACTGCTTCTGCGGCAGCCTGTGCGCGGCGTTGGCTGGTGGCATGGACCTTCGCGAGGCCGTCGAGTTGGCCAATGCGGCTGCAGCGCTGTCGGTGCAAAAGGCCGGGGCGGCGCCGTCGATGCCGAGCCGGCGCGAGGTCGAGGCGTTTTTGGAGGGGTAGCGTCCCCTCTTCCCTGCTCACAAACCATCCCGTCATCCCGCGACTTGTTCGCGGGACCCATGGGTCAGCTTCCACGTGAGAGGATCATTCCGCTCCGCACCTGCGGCGGAACGACGAGTCCCGCGCATGAAGCGCGGGATGACGGCTGAAGGTTAGGCCGCCCGGATGCCCGAGAAGCCCTCAGTCGCCGCGCCGACCACGGCGTCGTAGCCGAGGATCATGTCGACGTCCTTGCCGTTGCTGGCCAGCGGCAGGCGCAGCCACAGGATCGACATGTGCGGGGCGCCGCGCCAGGCCAGGCTGTGGACGCCGACGCCGGGGCGACGCTCGTCGACCACCTTGTCCAGTTCCTTGCGCCAGTAGTCGAAGGCGTCCTTGTTGTAGACGTCGCCGATCATGCGGCCAGTGATCTCGCGGCCATAGACGCCGTAGAGGCCGGTGCCGGCCAGGCGCAGGCGGTAGTCGCGGGGCTGGTTGACGACGTCGATCAAGCTGACCGTCGGCAGCAGCCGCTTCATGCTCGTAGGATGCAGGTCGACGCGCGCAGGGAGGCTCGCCCCCCGGCGGAGGGACGCCCAGTAGGCGAACATCTCCTGGTGAGCGCGGGCCGCCGTGGCGGATGCGCTCAGTTGCGCGGACATCTTCAGAGTCCTTAACAAGCTATTGGAATCACTTCGATTCACTATCGCTTAAGGAACGAATCGGCGGCAAGTGAAAAACATGTCGCGCGACAAGATTCCCGGGGAGAGTCAATCACCAAGAAGTACGCCCGCCGTCCGGGTTCGGACGACGGGCGCGATGTTCTTCGGCATGGCCTTAAGGCCAAGCTTTTGTTCCGACTCGGCTATTTCGCCTTGCGGGCGGGTTTGCGACCGCCTTGGCCCAGGCCCATCTGCTTGGCCAGGTTCGAACGCGCCTCGGCGTAGTTCGGGGCCACCATCGGGTAATCCTTGGGCAGGTTCCACTTCGCCCGGTACTCTTCCGGGGTCATGTCGTACTTGGTGCGCAGGTGGCGCTTCAGCGACTTGAACTTGCGACCGTCCTCCAGGCAGATCAGGAAGTCGGGCGTGATCGACTTCTTGACCGCGACCGCGGGCTCCTTGGGAGCCGGGGCGGGTTCGACCGCCGGCGCGCCGACGCTGGCGAGCGCCGTGTGAACTTGGTGGATCAGCGCCGGCAGGTCCGCCGTGGAGACCACGTTGTTGCCGACATAGGCCGAGACGATCCCTGCGGTCATCTCGATCAGGTCGGATTGATCTTCCATCATGGCCTCGCCCGTCGACAAATCTTTTTGTTGATGCGGCTGATTCCTGGATCAGTCGAGGGCTGCATACAAAGATTGGATGCGCCCGGCAATACGGCCTCTACAAAGAGATCGTGCGTAATCTTGCAGTGTTCATGGACTGGACATGACCCGCTAGAGGTTGTGTCCCGCATATTGAGTTCCTGAACGACGTCCAGCGAACACGTTGAGATACCAAAGATATCCCGAATTTAACGACCGAAGTCGCGCGACAGCGCCAGCATCGCCGCCCGCTGCGGCGCCGAGTATTCGTCGACGGCGGCCTCGTCGCCGTCGCGGATAGCCTTCAGCAGGGCCGGCGTCAGGGCCGAGGTCAGCGACCAGTTCCAGTAGCGCAGCACCGTCTGGGCGCGATCGACGGCGATGGAGTCGTAGACCGTCAGCACCCGCTCCAGGGCGTGGTCGGTCTGGCCGCTGCGGTCGACGTCCTGGCGGCGCAGGCCGCGCCACAGCAGGCGCACGTTGTTGCGCGGCAGGCCGGTGGCCTTGCAGAGAATGGCCAGGGGCTCGCCGCCCGGATCGGTGAAGATCTTGGCGCCGGTCATCGGCTTCAGGCCCGAGAGATAAGAGATCTCCTCGGCGATCTCGCGGGTGATGCCGCTCTCGCCGGCGGCGACGGCGGCGTCCAGGCTCTCGAAGGGGCTCTTGGCGATGGCGGCGCGGTTGCGCTGGCGGCGCTCGATGAACTGCAGGGCCTTGCGCGACAGCGGGTCCTGCCAGCCCTCGGCCGAGGCCAAGGCGAAGACGTCGCCGACGGCGTCCTGCAGGATCTCGCGCGACACCGCGAAGCGCTGGAGGATGGTCTTGCGCGCCTCGGCGTCGGCCCACCAGAACATCACGTAGGCGTGGCTGGGCCGCAGCTCGGGCCGGCGCAGCAGCATCGGGATCAGGTACTGGGCGTCGCGGGTGGCGGCGACGATGTTCTCGACGCCCTGGTGGCTGAACTTGACCAGCTCGTTGCGCAGCAGGGCCTCGATGACCGGCGACTCGCCCATGTCGATCAGGGCGTCGGCCACCACCTCGCTGACCCCGCGCCGCTGGGCGATCAGCCGGCGGTGATCGATCGAGGACTGGTAGAGGCAGGCGATCAGGTCGGCGTCCGACAGCTTCTCGCACTCGAGCAGCAGGGCGCGCGCCACCGGCAGTTCGTCACGTAGCAGCAGACGCACCAGCACGCCGGGGATCTCGACCAGCATGGCCAGGCGCCGGGCGACCTTCTCGCGCTCGCCGACATTGGCGTCGCGCAGCATCTCGACCAGCAGGTCGGCGGTCATCGAGCGTTCGAAGGCGTTGATGCGGCTGGTCGGCAGGCAGACCACGTCCGCCAGCCGCTTGAGCAGGGCCGTGCGCGAGCGCGGCGCGGCCCGTGGGGCCTCCGGCTCTTGGAACGACGACAGGGACGCGGGCTCGCTCATCGGACCAACAAGATCAGATCGTGCTTAACGACCGATGAGCGAGAGGCGCGACAAACTCACCGGAATTCGGGTTCTTCCCACTCCGGCCAGATGTCGGGCAGGTCGGTCGAGACCTTGTTCGGATAGACGGGGCTGCGCTTCTCCAGGAACGAGGTCACGCCCTCCTTGGCGTCGCCGGACGCGCCGCGCGACTGGATGGCCCGGCTGTCGGCCTTGTGCGCCTCCATCGGGTGGGCCGCGCCGGCCATCCGCCACAGCAGCTGGCGGGTCAGGGCGACCGAGACCGGAGCGGTGTTGTCGGCGATCTCGCGCGCCAGGGCGCGGGCGGCGGGCAGCAGGTCGTCGGGCGCGTGCAGCGAGCGGACGAGGCCCTTCTCCAGCGCCTCGGACGCCGGGAACACGCGGCCGGTGTAGCACCACTCCAGCGCTGTCTGCAGACCGACCAGGCGCGGCAGGAACCAGCTGGACGCGGCTTCCGGATTGATCCCCCGGCGGGCGAAGACGAAGCCGAACTTGGCCTCGGTCGAGGCCAGGCGGATGTCCATCGGCAGCTGCATGGTCACGCCCACCCCGACCGCCGCGCCGTTGATCGCGCCGATGATCGGTTTCAGGCTCTCGTACATCCGCAGGGTCACGCGGCCGCCGCCGTCGCGATAGACGTCGCCGACCTTGCCCTCCTCGCGCTCGACCGCCTGGGGCGAGGAGCGATCGAAGGTCGATCCGCCGCCGCCCAGATCGGCCCCCGCGCAGAACGCCCGGCCCGCGCCGGTGATGATCACGGCCTTCACCGCGTCGTCGGCGTCGGTGACGTCCAGCACCTCCAGCATGTCCTTCATCATCCGGGCGGTGAAGGCGTTCATCCGCTCCGGACGGTTCAGGGTGATCGTCGCGATCCCGTCCTCGACGGCGTACAACAGGGTCTCAAAGGTGGGTTGCGACATGGGTTCTCTCCGCTTTTCAAGCAGTCAAACATGCGTATGAATTGAGGGCAATCGCCGAAAGCGCCCCCTCCGTCTCGATGCGTATCCGCATCGATCCACCTCCCCCGTTTCACGGGGCAGGAGAAGAGCGCTCCCTCCTGCCCCGCTTGCGGGGGAGGTGGCGCGGCGCCGATAGGCGACGTGACGGAGGGGGCGCTCGGCCCCTACCCCCGCCTGACCCCCAGCTTGCTGATCGCGTGCACGAAGTTGTTCGGGGCGATCTCGATGTTCCCCGTCCACGTCAGGTCCGGGAACCGGGCCAGGATCTGGCGGTAGGCCTCCTCCAGCTGGATCTGGGCCACGCGCTTGCCGATGCAGGTGTGAGGGCCGTAGCCGAAGGCGATGTGCTTGTTGGCGTTGGCCCGCGTCACGTCCAGCGTGTCCGGCTCGGGGAACATCTCCGGATCGCGGTTGGCCGCGCCGTAGTACATCACGACCTTCTCGCCCTCGCGGATCAGTTGGCCGTCGACCTCGACATCGGCGGTGGCCGTGCGGCGCATATAGATCACCGGGCTGACCATGCGGATGAACTCGTCCACCGCGCCGCCCAGCAGCGAGGGATCGTCGATCAGCTTCTGCTTCTGGTCCGGAAACTCGGTCAGCAGCTTCATCGCGCCCGACAGGGTGTTGCGGGTGGTGTCGTTGCCGGCGAACACGATCAGCAGCCACGAGCCGTCGAGATATTCGTCGGCGAGCAGCGAGCCATCGACCTGGGCGCGCGCGATGGCGGTCATCAGGTCTTCCTTCGGGTCCTCGCGCCGCTTCAGCAGCATCCGGCGGCCGTACTCGAACATCTCCTCGACGCCGTTGTTGAAGTCCTGGACGAACTGCATCAGCTCAAGGGTCGGGGCGATCGGGGCGGCGGCGTTCTGCACCGCCAGGTCCTGGGCGCGTTCCAGATAGTGCATCCAGCCGAGGAACTTCTGCCGGTCCTCGGGCGGCACGCCCAGGATCTCGCACAGGGTGAACAGCGGCAGGATCGAGCTGAAGTGCTCGACCATGTCGATCTCGGCGCCATCGGCCAGCAGCGGCTCCATCTCGTCGAGCAGCCGCGTGACCTCGGCCCGCACCCGCTCGGTCAGGCCGCGCAGGTAAGCCGGGGTGAAGTACGGCATGTGCTCGCGACGCAGCTGCAGGTGATGCGGCGCGTCGAGATTGATCATGGTGTCCATCGACGCCCGGAACAGCAGGGCGTGGCGCTTATCGGGCGGGCCCATCGACATCAGGATGCCGCCGCGCTGGGACGAGAAGGTCGCCGGGTCGCCATTGACCCGCTGGACGTCCTCGTACTTGGTCAGGGCCCAGAAGCCCGGACCATTGAACGGCTCGGCGTGCCACATGACCGGCGCGTCGGTCCGCATCCGCGCGAAGTCGGCCCAGGGCTGGCCCTTGGTGAAGCGGAAGATGTCGGCGAGGTCGACGCCGCTGAGCGTCGGATAGGTCGGCGGCGCACCCGGACCGGCGATGCCGTCCACCACTGTCTGGCTGATCAGGTCCATGTCGCGCCTCCCGTTTTTGAACGCCGTTCTTTGAGCCGACGATAACCCGGAAACGCGACGGAGGAACGGCGCCGCGACGGCAACTTGCGCGATCCCGAAAGGTGGGCGCATCCTCCAAACTTAACGCCGATCACGCGGGACACACGCGGGCGGCCAAGGGAGAGAGCGATGGCGGGGATCATCGAGGCCGACTACGTCATCGTGGGCGCGGGCTCGGCCGGCTGCGTGCTGGCGGCGCGGCTGTCCGAGGGCGGCAAGTTCAAGGTCGTGCTGCTGGAGGCCGGCGGCGACGACCGGCCGACCAAGAACCTTTCCCAGTTCGCCTCGAACCTGATGATCCACATCCCGGTCGGCTACTCGTCGACCTTGAAGGATCCCAAGGTCAACTGGCTGTACCAGACCGAGCCGGACCCCGGCACCGGCGGGCGCACACACGTCTGGCCGCGCGGCAAGGTGCTGGGCGGCTCGTCCTCGATCAACGGCCTGCTCTACATCCGCGGCCAGCACGCCGACTATGACGGCTGGCGGCAACTGGGCTGCGAGGGCTGGGGCTGGGACGACGTGGCCCCCTACTTCCGCCGCGCCGAGCACCAGGAGCGCGGCGACTGCGACTGGCACGCCACGGGCGGGCCGCTGAACGTCTCGGACGTCACCACCAAGCACCCGGTCTCGGACGCGGTGATCGAGGCCTGCGAGCAGGCCGGCATCCCGCGCAACGACGACGTCAACGGCGGCGAGCAGGAGGGCGCGACCTATTACCAGCTGACGGTCAAGAACGGCCAGCGCTGCTCGGCGGCGGTGGCCTATCTGCACCCGGCCATGAACCGCCCGAACCTGACGGTCGAGACCAACGCCCTGGCCGGCAAGGTCTTGTTCGAGGGCAAGCGCGCGGTCGGCGTCGAGTTCATGCAGAACGGCGTCAAGCGCGTGGCCAAGGCGCGCGGCGAGGTGATCCTGGCCGGCGGGGCGATCAACTCGCCCCAGCTCCTGCAGCTGTCAGGCGTGGGTCCCGCCGAGCTTCTGCTCCGCAACGGCGTGCCCGTGATCCAGGACCTGCCCGGCGTCGGCGAGAACCTGCAGGACCACTACGTCATGAGCGTCCGCTATCGGCTCAAACCCGGCGTCGTCTCGGTCAACGAGCAGTCCAAGGGCGGTCGCCTGGCCGGCGAGGCGCTGCGCTACCTGTTCCAACGCAAGGGCCTGCTGACCCTGTCGGCGGCGCACATCGCCGCCTTCTGCAAGTCGCGTCCTGACCTCTCCGGACCCGACATCCAGTTCCACATCCTGCCGGCGACCATGGACCTGGAGAAGCTGGTCAACGAGCAGAAGATGGAGCTGGAGAACCAGCCCGGCCTGACCATCGCCCCTTGCCAGCTGCGCCCCGAAAGCCGCGGCCACGTGCGGATCAAGTCGGCCGATCCCAGCGTCTACCCGACCATCTTCGCCAACTACCTGGCCGACCCGCTGGACCAGGAGGTCGCGGTCGCCGGCCTGAAGTGGGGCCGCAAGATCGGCGAGGCCGCCGCGCTCGCGCCCTACATCGAAAGCGAGATCAATCCGGGCCAGGAGGTCCGCACGGACGAGCAGTTCCTCGACTATGCCCGCCTGTCCGGCTCGACGATCTACCACCCGGTCGGCACCTGCCAGATGGGCCACGGGCCGATGGCCGTCGTCGATCCGCAGCTGCGCGTGCGTGGGGTCGAGGGCCTGCGGGTCGTCGACGCCTCGGTCATGCCGCGCCTGGTCTCCGGCAACACCAACGCCCCCACGATCATGATCGCCGAGAAAGCCAGCGACATGATCCGCGAAGCCGCCCGCGCGCCCGTCGCCGCTTAGGAGGAGAAGCCCAGATGCACCCCTACCTCCACGCCCAGTCCCAAGGCGACAAGGCCGCCTACATCATGGCCGGCTCCGGCGAGGTCGTGACCTACGCCCAGCTGGACCAGCGCTCGAACCAGGGGGCGCATCTGTTCCGCTCATTGGGCCTCAAGCAAGGCGACGTCATCGCCATCCTGATGGAGAACAACGCCCGCTTCTTCGAGGTCGCCTGGGCGGCGCAGCGGGCCGGGCTGTACTTCGTCTGCGTCTCGACCAAGCTGACGCCGGCCGAGGTCGAGTACATCCTGAAAGACTGCGGAGCGAAGGTGTTCATCACCTCGACCGCCATGGGCTCGTTGATCGACGAGATCCCGGCGCTGGTCCCCGACATGACCCTCTATGCGGTCGGCGGCCCGCACGGCGCCTATGCCGGTTTCGAAGAGGCCCGCGCCGGCGAGCCGACCACGCCGATCGCCGACGAGAGCGCCGGCTCGGACATGCTCTACTCGTCCGGCACCACCGGCCGGCCCAAGGGCGTCAAGCCGGCCCTCAGCGGCGGCCCGATCGACGCGCCCAATGCCTTGCAGATGATGGCCCAGGGCCTGTTCGGCTTCAGCGGCGACAGCATCTACATCTCGCCCGCCCCGCTCTACCACGCCGCCCCGCTGCGCTGGTGCATGACCGTCCACAAGCTGGGCGGCACGGTGATCGTGCTGGAGAAGTTCGATCCGGAAGCGGCCCTGGCGCTGATCGAGCAGCACAAGGTCAATTGCGGCCAGTTCGTCCCGACCCACTTCGTGCGGATGCTGAAACTGCCCGAGGAAGTCCGGGCCAAGTACGACGTCTCCAGCATGAAGTCGGCGATCCACGCCGCCGCCCCCTGCCCCGTGCCGGTCAAGGAGCAGATGATCGCCTGGTGGGGCCCGGTGATCTACGAGTACTACGCCGGCACCGAGGGCAACGGCTTCTGCTGGATCAATTCCGACAACTGGCTGGCCCACAAGGGCAGCGTCGGCCAGGCGGTGCTGGGCGAGCTGCGCATCTGCGACGACGCCGGCGACCCGGTCCCGCCCCGCACCGAGGGCGCGGTCTACTTCGCCAACGGCCCGGCGGTGAACTACCACAACGCCCCCGACAAGACCGCCGAGAGCTACAACAAGCACGGCTGGACCACGCTGGGCGACGTGGGCTGGGCCGATGAAGAGGGCTACCTCTACCTGACCGACCGCAAGAGCTTCATGATCATCTCCGGCGGGGTGAACATCTATCCGCAGGAGATCGAGAACCTGCTGATCACCCACCCCAAGGTCGCCGACGCCGCCGTGGTCGGCGCCCCGTGCGAGGAGATGGGCGAGAAGGTCGTGGCCGTCATCCAGCCCATGGACCACGCCGAGGACCAGACCGCCCTCGCCGCAGAACTCCTGGCCTTCGCCCGCGCCAACCTCAGCCACGTGAAGTCGCCCAGGCGGATCGACTTCATGGCCGAACTGCCCCGGCACCCGACCGGCAAGCTCTACAAGCGGCTGATCCGGGACGCCTACTGGGGCAAGGGCGAAAGCCGGATCGTCTAGGCGTCAGCCCGAATACGTATATTCGGGCTTGCCGTAGACGCCGACGAGATCGACGGCGTAGGTCGCGCCGTCCATGAGGTCGGCGAGGAAGGCGTCGTTGGACTTGGCGTAGACGCCCACGTCCTCGGTCGCGGCCGCCGCCAGCAGGAAGCCGACCATGGCCGCCTTGGTGCCGATGCCGGTCGGGCCGTCGCCTCCGTAATAGGCCAGGTAGTCGACCCGCGTGTCGATCAGGCTGTGGACCTTATCGTCGGTCGGCGTCGCGCCGAAGATGGTCTTGTAGGCCTCCTTGGTGGCGTCGAAGAGGCTCATCGCCCCGTACTTGGCCGTGAAGCTGTCCTTGGCCTCGCCGTTCTTGCCCAGATTGACCGCGAAGTTGATGTAGCGGTTCACGGTGTCGAACTTGGCGTAGTAGGCGCTGTTCAGGTTGGTCGTGTTGGGGCCAGTCGCCGAAACCAGATAGTCGAACCCCGCCTGGGTCGGGACCTTGCCGGTGAAGAACTCGTAGTTGAGGGTCGCCACCGAGGTCGTCGAGACCGCGGCCTTGGCCAGGGCGACGCCCAGGCCCGCCGTGTTCAACTGGCCGCTGGAGACCTTGGGGTAGAGGTCGGCCAGCAGGGTCTGGGCCGAGGCCTCGCTCGGCTGGGCGCGCATGACGTTGGCGACCGCCTGGCTGAGGGCGAGGCTCCCCAGGGTCAGGGTCTTGTCGGTGAAGGCGGCGAACTCGACGTCGCGCAGCGTGTCGATCTCGGTCGTGTGGCCCGTGCGCAGGTCGGCGATCTTCCAGCCGGTCGCGCCGACGGTGATTGCGTAGGACGACGCCTTGTCGGTATAGCGCACCGTGTCGATACCGGCCCCGCCGTCGATCGTGTCGGAACCGCCGCCGCCGGTGATGTCGTTGTTGGCCGCATTGCCGGTGATGACGTCGTCGCCGTCGCCCGCGATGACGTTCTCGATGGTGACGCCATAGGCGATGCCGAGATTGCCCTCGCCGGTATAGAGGTTCCCCTGCTTGACCAGGTCGTTGACGAAGAAGGCGATGTCGATGGTCGTGTTGGGGTAGACCGACTTCCAGTAGGCGATCTGGTCCGCGGCCGAGAAGATGTCGATGCTGCTGTAGGAGCCGGGAGTCAGGTCGATGATCGACGCCCGCTTGTGGCCGGTCAGATCGAGGGTGTCGGTCCCGCCCGCGTCGTAAATGGTCTTGATGACCGCCTTGTCGCCGTCGAACGTGTAGCGGTCGTCGCCGGTCCGCGTTTCCGAATTGGCCCCGTACATCGCCTGCAGGACCAGGATGTCATAGACCATGTAGCCGTCGGTCTGGACGACGTTGGACCTGAGCTGAGGGGCGCCGTTCTGCAGCACCATGCCGAACTGGGTGAAGTTCGGGTACGGCGTGTACGACATGACCGAGTTGCGGCCGTTGTCCAGCTCGGTGGGGATCACGCCCAGGTCGTGCGGGTGATAGAGGCCAAGGGCGTGCCCGACCTCGTGCAGGATGGCCACCCGCAGCCGATCGCCGCCGATGTCGTTGCCGATGCCGTTCTGGAAGTCCCGCATGCCCTGGCCTAGCCAGACATCGCCGGCGGCCGCCGACGCGCCCGGGAACGAGGCATAGGCCGCAACGCCCTGGGACGGCATGTCGGTGAAGGCGACCCGGATCTGCCCGGTGGCCGAAATGTCGTCCGTCTCTTCCAGCGGCGTGGCGATCAGGCTGCCGATATAGTTCATGTGCTGGCGGAAGAACGCTGCCTGGCCGGCCGAGAGCACCTCATAGCCCGGCAGCGTCGACTCCTGCCCGCCGGTGGTCCACACGCTGCCCGCCTTCGGGATGCTGTAGGTGATGGTCGGGGTGGTCCAACGGACGCCCGGCTGGCTCATGCCGGCGATGATCTGGTCGGTCGTTATCGAAGGCATGGAAACTCACGCTGGGAACGAAGCAACATCGAAACCAAAGGCGTGACGCTCGACGCGTGTCAATGTCTGGTTGAGCTTCGAACCGTCGCGCTGGCGGTTTTTGTTCATTCGCGCTGCTACCGTCGGCCCAAGGCAGCGCTACCGTTGCCCCAAGGCCCAAATGCCGTAAGGCTCCGGCGCATGTTCGCCGCCCTGCTCGACCGCCTGCCCAAGACCGCCACCGCGCCGTTCTGTCCGGCCGAAGTCCGGGGCGCGGTCGCCGTGCCCGACGGCCTGCCGGCCTGGAAGCGGATGCTGCGGGTCGCGGGCCCCGGCCTGCTGGTCAGCGTCGGCTACATGGACCCCGGCAACTGGGCGACCGACATCGAGGCCGGGTCGCGCTACGGGACCTCACTGCTGTTCGTCGTCGTGCTGTCCAGCCTGGCGGCGATCGTGCTGCAGACCCTGTCGATGCGGCTGGGCCTGGTCACCGGCAAGGACCTGGCGCGGATGTCGCGCGAACGGTTCGGGCCGCGCACGGTCAAGGTCCAGTGGCTGCTGGCCGAACTGGCGATCATCGCCTGCGACATCGCCGAGGTGCTGGGCTCGGCCCTGGCCTTCAAGCTGCTGCTGGGCATCCCGCTCTGGGCCGGCGTGCTGCTGACCGCGCTCGACACGGTCATCGTGCTGGGGCTGAAGGGCAAGGGCTTCCGGCAACTGGAGGCGATCATCCTGGGCCTGATCTCGACGGTCGGGATCTGTTTCCTGGTGCAGTTGATCCTGGCCCCGCCCAACGCCGGCGATGTGGCGCGCGGGCTGGTCCCATCCCTGGATGCCCTGAAGCAGGGCAACGCCCTCTACTTGGCGATCGGCATCCTGGGCGCGACGATCATGCCGCATAACCTCTACCTGCACTCGGCGATCGTGCAGACGCGGGTGACGCCGGCCGACGAGCCGGGCAAGCGCGCCGCCATCCGCCTGTCGACCATCGACACCGTCGTCTCGCTGGTCCTCGCCTTGTTCATCAACGCCGCCATCCTGGTGCTGGCGGCCTCGGCGTTCCACGGCACGGGCCTGACGGAAGTGGCCGGCATCGAGGAGGCGCACAAGCTGCTGGCCCCGGTCACCGGCGGGGTGCTGGCCGGCGTGCTGTTCGCCATCGCCCTGTTCGCCTCGGGCCAGAGCTCGACCTTCACCGGCACCATCGCCGGCCAGGTGATCCTGGAAGGCTTTCTCGATCTGAAGATCCCCTGCTGGCAGCGGCGGCTGATCACCCGGGGCCTGGCCATCGTGCCGGCCCTGATCGGCGTGCTGACCCTGGGCGAGCACTCGGTCGGCAAGCTCTTAGTGCTGACTCAGGTGGTGCTGAGCGCTCAGCTGCCGTTCGCCATCTGGCCGCTGCTGCGCTTCACCGACGACAAGGCGCTGATGGGGGCTTTCGCCAATGGCTGGATCACCAAGATCGTGGCCTGGTTCCTGTTCGTGGTGATCTCGGCGGCGAACGTCTGGCTGGTGGTGTCGACCTTCTCCGGTTGACCCGCGACGCCTTGACTGGTCTCTATCCGAACAACTGTTCGAGGGAGAAAATACCATGAAGGAAGTCGCCTACGCCGACGTCGCCAGCCTGGTCGGCCAGGAGATCGGCGTGTCCGACTGGGTCGAGGTCACCCAGGAGCGCGTCAACCTGTTCGCCGAGGCCACCGGCGATCACCAGTGGATCCACGTCGACGTCGAGCGCGCCACCCGCGAGATCGGCGGCCCGATCGCCCACGGCTACCTGACCCTGTCGCTGATCCCGATGCTGGGCGCGGACATCCTGCGCGTCACCGGCGTCACGCGCGGCATCAACTACGGCTGCGACAAGGTCCGCTTCACCGGCATGGTCCGGGTCGGCAAGCGCGTGCGCATGCGCCAGAAGCTGCTCTCGGCCGAACCCAAGTCGGGCGGCCTGCAGATGAAGAACGAGTGCACCATCGAGATCGAGGGCGAAGAGCGCCCGGCCTGCGTGGCCGAGACGATCTCGGTGATCTACGGGGCCTGATCGGCCTCTGGCCGAAAACGAGGTTTAGCTGTCATTTCCCCTGGCGGCCGTTCGCGATAGCGGGCGGGACCACCGCCAAGGGATTTGCATGCTCGAGCTCCGTCCCAACTGCGAACTCTGCGACGTCGATCTGCCGCCGGACGCCCTGAACGCCCGCATCTGCAGCTACGAGTGCACCTACTGCGCCGCGTGCGCCGACGAGGTGCTGCGCAACGTCTGCCCGACCTGCGGCGGCGGCCTGGCGCCGCGACCGATCCGCCCCAAACAGGCCTACCACCATCCGCATATTTCACTGGGCCTGGGCTTCCACCCCGCGAGCGATTCCCGCAAATACACACGCTGGAGTCGAGACGAGATCGCCGCCATGACCGCGCGGCTGAAGGACGTCCCTCCAGAGGAGCGCTGAACGATGGCCAAGCAGCACGACTACACCAGCCTGATCGAATGGACCGGCGACCGGGGCGACGGCACGCGCACCTATCGCGGCTACGACCGCACCTGGACCATCGCCACACCCGGCAAGCCGCCCGTCCCCTGCTCCAACGACCCGCTGCTGGGCGGCGACCCGACCCTGCACAATCCCGAGGACCTGCTGATGTCCTCGCTCAGCGCCTGCCACATGCTGTGGTACCTGCACCTGGCCTCGAACGCCGGGATCGTCGTGCGCGGCTACCAGGACCAGCCGATCGGCGTCGGCGAAAGCACCCCCGACGGCGCCGGCCGCTTCCTGAGCGCCACCCTCAAGCCCCACATCAAGGTCGAGCGCGGCGCGGACCTCGCCAAGGCCGACGCCATCCACCACGAGATCCACAAGGTCTGCTTCATCGCGCGGTCGGTGAACTTCCCGGTGGCGTATGCGGCGACGTATGAAGAGGTGGACGCCTAGGTTCAGGAGGGCGCATTAAACGTCCCTCTCGCACAGGGATGATCCATGACCTCCAAAGCCCGCGCCGTTCTGCTGTCGCTCCTGCTCTGCGGTGTCGCCGCGCCCGTGCTGGCGCAGACGGTTTCGCCGCCCATCCCGGCGATCCTGAAGACGCCCGAGGCGCGGGACATCCACTCCTACGCCCAGCCGCTGGTCGCGCGGGTGACGCACGTCGACCTGGACCTGACCGCCGACTTCAAGGCCGAGCAGATGAAGGGCAAGGCCTCGCTCGACATCGCCGCCGCGCCGGACGCCAAGGAAGTGGTGCTCGACACCAAGGGCCTGGCGATCCACGGCGTCACCGACGCCTCGGGCAAGGCCCTGCCTTGGACGGTGGGCAAGGCCGATCCGATCCTGGGCGCGCCGCTGACCGTGACCTTGAACGGCGCCAAGCGCATCGTCGTCCGCTATGACAGCGCCCCGGGCGGCGCGGCGCTGCAGTGGCTGACCCCGTCGCAGACGGCCGGCAAGAAGAGCCCGTACCTGTTCAGCCAGGGCGAGGCGATCCTCAACCGCAGCTGGATCCCCACCCAGGACAGCCCCGGCATCCGCCAGACCTGGACCGCCCGCATCGTCGCGCCCAAGGGGCTGAAGGCGGTGATGAGCGCCCAGATGCTCACCCCCAACGGCGAGCCGTTGGCGGACGGCAGCCGCGCCTATCGCTTCAAGATGGACAAGCCGGTGGCCTCGTACCTGATCGCCGTGGCGATCGGCGACCTGACCTTCACGCCGCTGGGCAAGCGGACCGGCGTCTATACCGAGCCGTCGGTGATGAAGAAGACCGCTAACGAACTGGTCGATGTCGAGAAGATGGTCGCCGCCGCCGAGAGCCTCTACGGGCCCTATGCCTGGGGCCGCTACGACCTGCTGGTCCTGCCGCCGTCGTTCCCGTTCGGCGGCATGGAGAACCCGCGCCTGACCTTCGCCACCCCGACCATCATCGCCGGCGACCGCTCGCTGGTCAGCCTGGTGGCGCACGAGCTGGCGCACTCGTGGTCGGGCAACCTGGTGAACAACGCCACCTGGTCGGACTTCTGGCTGAACGAGGGCTTCACCGACTATTTCGAGAACCGGATCATGGAGCGGCTGTACGGCAAGCCGCGCGCCGACATGCTGGCCGACCTGGGTTGGAGCGACCTGCAGGCCGCCATCGCCGACGCCGGCGGTCCGACTGGAGCAGACACCCGGCTACACCTCGACCTGACCGGCCGCGATCCCGACGACGGCATGACCGACATCGCCTACCAGAAGGGCGCGACCTTCCTGCGCACCATCGAGAAGGCCGTCGGCCGGCCGCGCTGGGACGCCTATCTGAAGAGCTACTTCGCCCGCCACGCCTTCCAGAGCCAGACCACGGCCGGCTTCGTCGCCGACCTGCGCCAGAACCTGATCAAGGGTGACGCCAAGCTGGAGAGCCAGATCGGCATCAACAAGTGGGTCTATGAGGTCGGGCTGCCGGACAACGCCGTGCACGTGAAGTCCGCCGCCTTCCCGGCCGTGGACGCCCTGGCCGAGGCCTACGCCAAGGACGGCGCGGCGCCGCTCGCCAAATGGAACGCCTGGAGCACGCCCGAGCGCACCCGCTTCGTCGCCAGCCTGCCGCGCAAGCTATCCGACGAGCGCCTGGCGACGCTGGACAAGGCGCTGGGTCTATCGGCCCAGGGCAACAGCGAGATCCGCTTCGTCTGGCTGGAGCTGGCCGTGGCCAATCGCTACCAGCCGGCGGTGAGCTCGCTGGAGGCCTTCCTGACCGACCAGGGCCGCCGCAAGTTCGTGGCCCCGCTGTTCAAGGACCTGATGGCGCAAGGCGACTGGGGTCAGCCGATCGCCAAGCGGGTCTATGCCAAGACCCGGCCGCTCTATCATGCGGTGACGAGGCAGACGGTCGATACGATCGTGAAGTAGGAGCCGCTTAGCGCCCCCTCCGTCACGATGCGTATCCGCATCGCGCCACCTCCCCCGTTTCACGGGTGAGGAGAAGAACTCCCCTCCTGCCCCGCTTGCGGGGGAGGTGGCGCGGCGCCGATAGGCGACGTGACGGAGGGGGCGCTCTGCAGAGCCCAAAACAAAACGGCCGCCGGATCGCTCCGGCGGCCGCTTTCGTCAGTCATAGGCGGGCGTTCACTTCTTGATCGCGTCGCCGATCTTGTCCTGAACCTGGCCGACCTTGTTCTGCACGTCGCCCTTGGCCTTCTGGGCCACGCCCTCGGCTTCGAGACGTTCGTTGCCGGTGGCCTTGCCGACGCCTTCCTTGACGGCGCCCGCGGCCTTGTCGATAGCGCCTTCAACACGATTGGTGCTCATGGCTCGCTCCTGCTTGCTGGTTGTTGTGCGTTGCAGAAGAAACGGGCTGAGCGCGAAAGCAGTTCCGATTTAGTGCGAGGCCCCCATCGCCGTCGCCGAAATCGCCACCGCCGGGATCGCCCCAGGTATGCTGGGCTCGGGCTTGGTCAGCCGCGCCTGGGTGACCGGCGCGCCGGGGACCTTGTCCAGCAGGGCCAGGGTCTCGCGGATGAACTTGGCGTGGGTGACGATGCCGATCTCCAGGCGCTCGCCCGACAGCTCGACCTGTTGGGTCAGCAGGCCCGCTACGAACTGCACCTCCTGGCTCTCGCTGGCGCCCGGCCGGCGGCGCGCGCCCTCGGCCATGAACACCGGGCCGCCCGAATTGCCGGGGAACACCGAGAAGTCCATCAGGAAGGTCGGGAAGTTGGCGGCCGGGGCCAGCGGATAGCTGGCCACGCGGCCCGACCGCAGGATCGGGAAGCCGGCCGGATTGGCCGACAGACCGCGCGGGAAGCCCAGCGCCATCATCTCGTCGCCGGGGCCGAGCGCGTATTTGTTGAAGGTGTCGTCCTGGGCCAGGTACTTGATCGGGATGGCCGCCTTGACGAACTCGGGCGGGGCCTCGACCACCATGACCGCGACGTCGCGGGTCGGGTGCTTGACCCACAGCGGATGGTCGCCGTCGCGGATCTTCAGGGTCTCGGGATCGAAGCGCCAGACGCCGTCGCCGCCTTCGATGCGATAGCCGATCTTGGCCGAGAACGAAGGCATCTTGTCGAACACGTGGGCGGCCGTGACGAGGATCGTGCGCGGCTTGCCGTCCGGGGTCGGGTCGGAGATCAGAAAGCCGGTGCCGACCGTCCGCGTGCCGTCACCCAGCGGCTGTTCAAGCTGGACCGTCGCCTTGATCAGGTCGACGGACAGATCCCAGGCCATATCGCCCCCATGGTTACGCTTACTATCCCGACACTAGAGTGAGTTTGACCACAGGATTCTTGCGCCGCAAGTTGTCGTTCTGCCGCAGTCGCGCGTTAGAGACCGATCGGGGGAATTCTGCTCATGAACCGGCGACAGATGGTGACGAGCGCGGCCGCCGCGCTTACCTCATCCCCCATAGTCCTCCCTGGAATAGCTTTCGGATCCGCCATGTCCTCAGACGCTGCCCGCCCCGTTCCCCCGGTCGCGCACAAGATCCCCAAGACGATCGAGCAGCTGGGTCGCACCCGCGTCGACGACTATGCCTGGATGAAGGACGACAACTGGCAGAAGGTCCTGCGCGATCCGGCCCTGATCAAGGCCGACGTCAAGGCGCACCTGACGGAAGAGAACGCCTACACCAAGGCCATGCTCGCCTCGACCGAAGCGCTGCAGGCCACGATGTTCGACGAGATGAAAGGTCGCATCAAGGAGGACGACGCTAGCGTCCCCGCCAAGGATGGGCCTTTCGAGTACTACACCCGCTTCGAGAAGGGCGCGCAGCATCCGATCCACGCCCGCAAGCCGGTTGGCGGTGGCGTTGAGCAGATCCTGCTCGACGAGGAGACCGAGTCGAAGGGCAAGGCCTTCTACCAGGTCGGGGCGGCCAGCCACTCGCCGGACCACAAGCTCTACGCCTACGCCGTCGATGAGCAGGGCTCGGAGGTCTACCGCGTCCACGTGAAGGACCTGGCGACCGGCAAGGTGCTGGAGAGCCCCGTGGAAAGCACCACGGGCGACTTCTGCTTCTCGCCCGACAGCCAGTGGCTGTACTGGACGTTCCGGGACGACAACGGCCGCCCGGCCAAGATCTATCGCCGCCCGGCCAAGGGCGCGGCCCAGGACGACGTGCTGATCTATGACGAGCCCGACGAGGGCTTCTTCATCGGCGTCGGCGTCACCGCGTCGGAGAAGTATGTCGTCATCTCGTGCGGCAACCAGGAGACCAGCGAGGCGCTGATCATCCCGGCCGCGACGCCGACCGCGACGCCGGTCGTCTTCCACCCGCGCGAGGTGGGCGTCCGCTACGAGCCCGAGCACTGGAACGATCACTGGGTGATCCGCACCAATGCCGACGGCGCGGTCGACTGGAAGCTGGCCACGGCCCCCGAGGGCGCGACCGGCAAGGCCAACTGGAAGGACTGGATCGCGCACCAGCCGGGCCGCCTGATCTCCGGGACCATGGCCTTCAAGGCCTGGTTCGTGCGGCTGGAGAAGGTCGACGCCCTGAACCAAGTCGTGGTCACCGCCGCCAATGGCGACCACCACACCATCGCCTTCGACGAAGCCGCCTACGCGTTGAGCCTCGAGGGCGGCTACGAGTACGACACCAACACCGTCCGCTTCGTCTACAACTCGATGACCACGCCCCGGCAGTGGTTCGACTACGACATGGCCTCGCGTCAGCGCACCCTGCGCAAGACACAGGAAATCCCCTCCGGGCACGATCCGGCCCAGTACGAGACCCGCCGCCTGAACGCCAAGGCCAGCGACGGGACCGACGTGCCGGTGTTCATCCTGATGAAGAAGGGGACCAAGCTGGACGGCTCGGCGCCGCTGCTGCTGTACGGCTATGGCAGCTACGGCATCGCCATGGAGCCCAGCTTCTCGATCCGGAACCTGTCGCTGGTCGACCGCGGCTGGATCTGGGCCACGGCCTGCCCGCGCGGCGGCTCGGAAAAGGGCTGGGGCTGGTTCCTGGACGGCAAGAAGTTCAAGAAGAAGAACACCTTCACCGACTTCATCGCCTGCGCCGAGCACCTGCACGCGGCCGGCTACGGCAAGCCCGCCAACACGGTCGCCTATGGCGGCTCGGCCGGCGGCCTGCTGATGGGCGCGATCACCAACATGCGGCCGGACCTGTTCGCCGGCATCATCGCCGCCGTGCCGTTCGTCGATGTGGTCAACACCATGAGCGACACGTCCCTGCCCCTGACCCCGCCGGAGTGGCCCGAATGGGGCAATCCGCTGGAGGACAAGGAAGCCTACGACTACATCGCCAGCTACTCGCCGTACGACAACGTCACGGCCAAGCCCTATCCGGCCGTGCTGGCCACCGGCGGCCTCTCCGATCCCCGCGTCACCTACTGGGAGCCCGAGAAGTGGGTCGCCAAGCTGCGGCCGGCGACCACGAGCGGCAATCCGGTGCTCTTGAAGATCAACATGGACGCCGGCCACGGCGGGGCCTCGGGCCGGTTCGACTTCCTCAAGGAGATCGCCCTGGACTACGCCTTCGCCGTCTGGGCGGTCGACAAGGGCTGGACCAAGGCTTAACGGCTCTCCTCCCCCTCGGGGGAGGAGAAAGAAGACGTAATGACTGTACTTGTCCGCCCCTCGATCGACGCCGACATCGACGGCATCACCGCCGTCTATGCCTGGAATGTCCTGAACGGCCTGGGCACCTTCGAGGAAGTCCCGCCGGACGCGGCCGAGATGGCCGTCCGCCGACGGGCCATCCTCGAGCGCGGCCTGCCCTACTTCGTCGCCGAGCTGGACGGCGAAGTCGTCGGCTACTGCTACGCCGGCCCATTCCGCCTGCGCGCGGCCTATCGCTACGCGGTCGAGGACAGCGTCTATGTCTCGCCGAAAGCCGTGGGCAAGGGCGTCGGCCGCGCCCTGCTGGAGGCCCTGATCGCCCATTGTGAAGCTTTGGGCCTGCGACAAATGTGCGCAGTGATCGGCGACAGCGGCAACACCGCCTCGATCGGCCTTCACGCGGCCTTGGGCTTTGAAAAGAAGGGCGTTTTCCCGGACATGGGCCACAAGTTCGGCCGCTGGGTGGACCTGGTCTGGATGCAGCGCTCGCTGAACGGTGGCGGCGAAACTCAACCCGACGCCCCCGGCCTGTCGCTCAGCGGCGTCTAAATACCAAGGTTCGAAACAAGGCTTAACCTGTCTTCGGCTAAGGTCCCGGCTTGAGGGAAAGGTCGAGGGCAGGTGTTGGCCGCTTCGAAAACTGAGCGCACGCGGCCGCAGAAGGTCGCGCTGATGCAGGCCTATGTGCCGATCGTGAGCGGCTACCTGTTCGCGACCTCGATCTACTATGCGCTGATCTGTCTTTCGCATCCCTTCTACGAGAAGGGCCTGGCGCTGGTCGTGCTGGAAGGCCTGTCGGTCACCGCCTGTCTCTACGCCGTCTGCGCCTGGGCCCTGCTGCGCCGGGGCCGGATCATGGGCCTGCCGCTGGAAGCGCTGGCCCTGGGCATGAACGCCCTCTTCCTGATCAACACCGTGGCCTACCAGACCCTGCACTTCGAGGCGGAGAAGCTGGTCTATTTCGTGCTGATGGCCCTGGTGTTCGCGACCTCGGCCCCCAGCCGGCGCGTGGCGCTGATCAGCGCGACCGCGGCGATCGCCGGGCTGCTGTGGATGACCCGCTACGTCCCGCCCGAGAGCGTCAACCAGTTCCTCTATGTCGGCCTGGCCGGGGCCTTCGCGGCGGCCGGCATGTCGGCTCTGATGCGCGGCGTCGTCGGCCGCGAGGTGCGCGCGCGCCTGGCCAGCGAGGATCTCAACGCCGAGCTGCAGCGCGAGCTGACCGAGAACCGCCGCCTGAAGACCGAGGCCCAGGACCTCGCTTTGGCCGCCGAGACCGCCAACCGCGCCAAGACCGAATTCCTGGCCACCATGAGCCACGAGATCCGCACGCCGTTGAACGGCGTGCTGGGCATGGCCCAGATCATGGCCGCCGGCGACCTGGCCGCCGACCAGCGCCAGCGCCTGGACACCATCAGCGCCTCGGGCCAGTCGCTGCTGGGCGTGATCAACGCCATCCTCGACATCTCGAAGATCGAGGCCGGCAAGATGGACATCCTGCCCGCCCCGTTCGACCTCTGCGCCCACCTGGACGGCCTGCGCCAGCTCTATGGCGGCCTGGCGCGCGACAAGGACCTGGACTTCAGCCTGGAGGTCGCGCCGGGCGCGGTCGGCTGGCGCCTGGGCGACGCCGAGCGTCTGCGCCAGTTGCTGTCGAACCTGATCTCCAACGCCGTGAAATTCACCGAGGCCGGCGCGGTGCGGGTGATCGTCGAGGGCGACGAAGCGACCCTGACCGCCCGCGTGGTCGACACCGGTGTCGGCATCCCCGAGGACCAGCGCGACCGCCTGTTCGTCAAGTTCGCCCAGCTGGACAGCTCCAGCACCCGCCGGGCCGGCGGCTCGGGCCTGGGCCTGGCGATCTGCAAGACCCTGGCCGAGCTGATGGGCGGTTCGATCACCTTCTCGGCTCTGCCCGAGGGCGGCTCGTGCTTCACCGTCGTCCTGCCGATGGCCCAGGCGCAGCCCGCCGCCGTCCCGGTCCTGGATATCGCCACGCCGGAACTCCAGGAGGAGACCGGCGCGCCGCGCATCCTGGTCGTCGACGACAACCAGACCAACCGCGCCGTGCTGCTGACCCTGCTCAGCCACCTGGGCGTCGATGGCTGCTTCGCCGTCGATGGCCGCGACGCCGTGGCCCGCTGGGAGAAGGAGCGCTGGGACGCGATCCTGATGGACGTGCACATGCCGGTCATGGATGGCGTCGAGGCCAGCAAGGCCATCCGCGAGGGCGAGCGCCGCACCGGCCGCCCGCGCACCCCGATCATCGCCGTCACCGCCAGCGTCCTGACCCACGAGCGCACGCTCTATGCCGACGCCGGCATGGACGCCCTGGTCCCCAAGCCCGTCGAGGTGCCGCGCCTGGTCGAAACCCTGGCGCGGGTGCTGGCGATGGATGAAGCTGACGGCGCAGAAGCGGCCGCCTAGGCCTTCCTTCTCCCGCAAGGGGAGAGGGGAAACGAAAAAGGGGACGCCCCTAGGCGTCCCCTTTCGTCGTTCTGGCAGGCTGGTTGAGCGATCAGCCCTTGCGACCGCGCGGGGCCTTGCCCTTGCGGCCGCCTTGGCCGAGGCCGAGAGCCTTGGCCATCGCCGAACGGGCTTCGCTATAGGCCGGAGCCGTGGTCGGATAGTCGTTCGGCAGGCCCCACTTGGCCTTGTACTCGGCCACGGTCATGCCGTGCGTCGTCAGGTGGCGCTTCAGCGTCTTGTACGGCTTGCCGTCTTCGAAGCTGATCAGGGCCTCTGGCGTAATGCTCTTGCGGATCTGAGCCGGAGTCGCCTTGGTCACGGCCTCGACCGTGGGCGCCGGCGGCGCGCCAATACCGGCCAGAGCGTCGTGCGTAGCACGGATCAACGCAGGAAGTTCCGAAACCGGCGTAACGTTATTGGCCACATAGTTGGCCACGATTTCGGCGGTGAGCTCGATTAGGGTAGCTTTATCTTCCACGATCACAACTCCATTCCCCTTTGATCCGCAATTACACGGTCGCCTGAGAAAAACAAGTAGTTCATCGGCAAATTCTGGCCAGATTCGTGAAGACCCGTAACAATTCACTGTCGTTGAGCACGCTCAACAACGCTAATTTTCGCCAACTATAGCGCTGACAACGCTGTTATCACGCATCGATTCGCGGGGCTAAACCCCGACGCGCACACCTCTATCTCGCAACCGCGAACTCGACTTGGCGGAGTTCAGGCAACGCCCGCGCCAATACCGCTACGTCCTGCGTGCTCGACGCTCAAAACGGCGCCGCTTGCCCCAGAACGCGCAAGAACCGCGTTCCGCCGACACGATCCTTGCGCGGAGGGACTTGCCAATCGATTGCTCGACGAGGCCGAAATCTTGGATCAGCGCCGCCGGCCCGGCACGGCGGCGATCGGAAACGCCTCGGCCACGATGCCCGAGCCCGACCGTGTCAGGTGCCCGTAGTCGAACTGCACGGGCAGATCGGCGGCGTCGCGCGTCCGGCACTGGCCGTCGTGGCACAGGGCCTTGTAGGGCGAGAAATAAGCGACGCCCTTGGCGCGGGCCAGCTCGGCGAAGCGGCGATCCAGATCGGCGCCGCCAGGCTCGCGCTTGCGCGCCGGCAGGCCCGGATCGTTGCGGCGGACCGCCGTGGCCAGGATCTGCGGCAAGGCGAAGTCGTAGCGTACGACCGGTCCCGCCAGGATCACCGGGACGCCATGGGCGCGGAACCAGTCGAGGTCGGTCGCCACCGCGCCCAGGTCCGTCGGCTGCCACGAGCCCGAGAGCACGACGGCGTCAAGCCTGGCCTTCGGCAGGTAGTCGCCGAACAGATAGCGCATCATCTCAAGGCAGCGCGGCGCGCCGCCCGGGTCCGGGGTCAGCACCGGCCTGCAGCCCGAGGACGTCGCCTGCAGGAAGTTGACTTGCGGATAGCGGTCGGTGAGCCCCGACCACAGGTGGGCGGCATGGCTGTCGCCCATGATCAGCACGTTGGGCCTGTCCGCGGCCATTCCCAGGCAGCCGGCGCGATCGAAGGCCGCGAAGTCGTAGGTCGAGCTGATGAAGCAGCGCCCTTCGCGGAAGTCGTTGCTGTCGGCCTTGTCCTGCAGCGACGCCAGCCGCACGACCTCGGGCGAAAAGCGAGCCGCCCCGCCCTTCAGCGTGATGATCGCGCCGCCCAGCAGCGTCACGGCGATCGCCGAGGCCGCCGTCCACCGGAAGATGGTCCGCGCTGGGATCTGTGGATTGCGCCAGGACCGCTCGATCATCCGCCACGACACCCAGGCCAGCAGCAGGGACAGCACCAGCGCCGCCAGCTTCAAAGGCTTGGACAGATAGGTCAGCAGCAAGGCCTGCTTGAGCAGGACGATGACCGGCCAGTGCCAGAGATAGAGCGAATAGGAAATCAGCCCCACGAACACCAGCGGCCGGAACGACAGCAGGCGCCCCACCAGCGTGGAGCCGCCGCTTCCCGCGCACAGCAGCAGCGCCGTACCCAGGCAGGGCGGCAGCGCGGCCAGCCCGGGGAAGGACATGACCGGCGCGTAGAACAGGATCGACCCGCCGATCAGCGCCAGGCCGACCAGCGCCGCGGCCTCGCGCCAGGCGCGCCGCTCGAACCAGACCTTGGGCGTGACGACCGCCAGCACGCCCAGCAGCAGCTCCCACACGCGCGTGTGCAGCAGATAGAAGGTCGCCGTCGGATAGGGCTCGAGACCGACGATGCTCACGGCCAGCGAGGCCAGCGCCAGCACGGCGGCCACGATGATCATCACCTTGCGGCCCCGGCGGCGCGCCAACCCCATCAGGATCGGCAGCAGGATGTAGAACTGCTCTTCCACCGCCAGCGACCAGGTGTGCAGCAGCGCCTGGCTTTCGGCGACCGGAGCGAAATAGCTGGTCGTCTTCCAGAAATAGAGGTTCGACACCGACAGCATCGCGGCGATCAGGCTGCCGCCGTACGCCTCCATGGCGCTGGGCAGGGCGACGAAGCCCATGGCGATGGTGGTGACCACCAGCATGACCACCAGGGCCGGCATGATCCGCCGGAACCGCCGCGTATAGAAGTCGACGACCGAGTACGAGCCGTCGTCGATCTGCTCCAGCACGATCCCGCCGATCAGATAGCCGGAGATCACGAAGAAGATGTCGACGCCGACGAAGCCGCCCGGGATCAGATTGACCCCCAGGTGGAACAGGACGATCGGCAGCACGGCCAAGGCCCGCAGTCCATCGATGTCACGACGATAGTGCTTGGCCGCGCGTTGATCCGCGCCGCCCTTCAGGTCGTTCAAATGCGCGGTCATGGTCCCCCCGGACACCCGCACTAACCATGCAGGGCCAAGCGGCGCAAACCCTGGCCGGCCAGGGAGAGCGCGTTATGGGGACGGGGGCTAAGGCGCCTTGGCGATCTCGGCCTGAATCCGCGACCACGTCTCGGGCTGGATGAGAATGGTGTCGTGGCTCGCCTTGCCGACGACCAGGCTCTCGATATTAGGGGCCGGCCTCAGATCGCTGGGGCGGACGGCCAGGTCGGTCTCGGCGCCGCCTTCGAGCGCTCGACCGTCCGAGTCCGCGAGTCGGGTGGCGAGCCCTGCCCCGCCGCCTTTGCTGCCGCTGTATTCCACGGCCAGGACGTCTAGGCCCATCCCCAGATATCGTCTGATGCTGAGGTGGAAGCCACCGCTGTCGCCGATGACAACGGAGTACGCCAATGCTGCTCGTGGCCTAACTGGCCACGCAGAGCTGACAATGCTCTGGCTCAGCGGGCATCATGCGCTCAAGGCGCAAGTCTATGGTGCAACGCTATGATTGTCGCTGGACTGCTCGGTGGCGGCCAAAACCTCGGAGTCATGCAGTCGAAGATAGCGCCGAAGGCTGATGTTGAGTTCGGCCGCCCTTTTTCTGATCTCTCTAACCGGCTCTTCCAGTTCAGTAAGATACGACCTGCGAGGATCGTCCGCCTGAAGAGAGCGATCTGCGAGTGGTTGGAGGTAGTCGCAGACCGTGCTCAACAGACCGGTCAGGAGGGCGAAATCCTTCATCGGCTCCCGGCCGCCCAGGTCGTGAAGATTGAATGTCCGCATGACCGCCAGATCGGCTTCGGCCGTACGCTGCAGCACCGTCCACCCCACCGGCTGGATTGCCATCGGGGACGCACTCAGAACGTCCCAGATGTGATCGATGCGCGAAAACGCTACATCGGCAAGAGTTCCGGCAAGTTCTCGACGCTCATAAGCTGCCTGGAGTCGGCGACTGAATTCCGCGCGCTCCTGGAGATTCGCGGACAGTCTGGCGACCCACACCGCCCCAAAGATTGCGATCAGCGAACCAACTGCTTGGGCCCATCCCGAAAGATGCTGGTTGGTATCGAGCCAACTGTTGATGGCGGGCCAGAAAGCTATGGTCGGCACAGCGAGGACTATCCAACCGAGCAATTGCCACACCCAGGGCTGAAGTCGTGTGTGTTCGGACATACCGTCAACGCTCCCACGATTCCCGCCATCCGTGCAGTGAGGCTTGTGACAGTCGAAGGCGCGCTATGACCGATCCCCGCATCAAGCGCCCCTGCCCGTTCTGCGATGAGACCGAACATCTGCGCGTCCACGACGGCGGCGGCCTTTTCCCCGTGATCGTCGGCACGGACACCGTCATCGACGCGGACGGCCTCGAACGAATGGACAAGGTCGATGTCCCGTACCCAGCGCGCTCTCTCTTGACTGTCCAATGCGTTGTCGAAGATCGGTGCGATTGTGCTCGACGCGCGTTGGATAATCGCGACCGCAACGGCCCAGCGCCCCAGCAATTCAACCCGCCGCGCCTCCCGTGCTTGTTCCCACTCGCGTTCTTGAGCCAGGCGCGCTTGCTGCACCTGATAAATGGCGACGAAACCGGTGCCCGCGATGGCCACGATAGAGCCAACTGCCTGGACCCAGCCAGCAACGCCTGGATGCACGTCCATCAGGTAGGTGAGCTCAGGTGCGTAGCCGATGCACGTGGCCACGCCGGCACCAACCGCGCCGACAAGCGCCCCCATCCATCCTGGCACCACTCGTTTCGTCATCTACCCCTCCTGAACGGACGGCAGCATGACCCCGCGTATGGTCAAGATCGAGGGCAGCCGCACAAATTGGCTGCGCCTGCAGCTGGCCGATGACGGCCTACGGCCGGGTGAACTCGTCGGCCCCCGCGTAGATGGAAGCCCAAAGCCCCCCTTCCTCTTCGGCATCGGCCACGTTGGTCGTCATCTGCCAGAGCGTTTTGATGACGCCCGCGCCGTCGATCATGGTCAGCTGGCCGACCCAGGCGGTAATGGCCGCCGAGGGCCAGTTCACCGTGAAGGCGATCAGATCGCCATTGACGTAGCCCCGGACGGATCCGGCGATCGGGACGCCACCGCTGCTGACGGCGCTCGTGTAGGTGCCGCTAACCTCGGCGCCTTGAACGGTAAAATCGACGGTCGATCGAAGTTCGTTCTGCCAGACGCCGGCAAAGTTGACTGGAGCCGCTGCCCCCGCCGCCTTGAGCAAAGCCTTATCGTGAGACACGCGCCTTCCCCCTCGGATGATGTTGGAGGAAAGCCTGCCATAGCGCGCCTGAGGTGTCGCGGAGATTCTCACAACCGAGACGAGCGAGGCCGCACCGGAGGACCGCGTGACCGCCCGCCTGGCCGCCGTTGACATTCAGCCCCGCCTGTTGACCGAGGATCAGGTCGCCGACTATCTCGGCGACATCCCCGTTGCTGAGGTAACGCGGCAGGGGATCGGCTGCATGCCGACCGGCCGCTACGACCGCTTCGCGATCGACGCTTGGCTCGACGCTCGCTCCGGCCCGGCGCCGGCCAGCCCTCGCCTCCCCCTGACCACCTCCCCCGAAGATGACGCCGAGGCTGCGCTTGCCCGCTTCCAAGATCGACGTTAGCGCCATGCTGGTACGCGTGGCGTGGCGGGCCGCAGATCCTGAAGGTGAACCGCGGCGACGAACTTCATCCGCGCTGGCCTCGACGACGCCGACATCGCGACGATTCTCGGGTGGAAGGAGGCCCAGGTGGCGGAGATTCGCCGGCGCTACGTGAGCGGCCAGGAGATCGGCCTCGCCATCGTGCGAAGCATGAAAGCGAACAGGGCGAAGGACCCGTCTGTAAACGGATTGCAAAAAACCGGCCCCAAGGGCGGGTTGAACTTTCACTAAGTCGTTGAAAGTGTTGGCTGGGGAACTAGGACTCGAACCTAGAATGACGGTACCAAAAACCGCAGTGTTACCATTACACCATTCCCCAGCAGGAACGGCGAAACCCCTCGGGGCTCGGCGAGGCGGTGGAAATAGCTCACGACTCGGATGGATGCAACATCCCATTTCAGAACTTTTTTCGGGCCGTCACACGAACCTCAAAAAAGGCGCTTGCGCCCTCTGAAACCGCCCCCTATAAGGCCGGCCTCCAAGTCGGAGTGTGGCTCAGTCTGGTAGAGCACTGCGTTCGGGACGCAGGGGTCGCAGGTTCAAATCCTGCCACTCCGACCATTTCCTCCCCGCCAACCAGAGGCGGGAAAATAGCCCAAAATTCATAAGTTTAGGCGTCGCGAAAGCGGCGCCTGACTTGCGATTCGCCGGAACTGTTCCGCGTTGCGCGCTGTTCATTTGGTCGCAACCCGAACAGTGGTTAACTTGCCGCCTGTCTCGCTCACAGGACTTCCGATGAAGCAGTTCTTCCTGACCGTCGCCGGCGTCTTCGTCGGCCTTCTGCTGTTCGTGGTCGGGGTGCCCTTCCTGCTCATCGTGATGGCCGCCGGCGCGGCCCGGCCCGCGCCCGTCCCCGCCCACACAGTTCTGCAACTGGACCTGCGCGGCGGCCTGTCGGATCAGGCCCCGAAGAACCCCTTCGCCGCGTTCGGCAGCAGCGGGGATTCGGTGATGTCGATCATCGAGACGCTGCGGCGCGCCGAGAAGGACGACAAGGTCAAGGCGGTGCTGGTGCGCCTGCCCGAAGGCGGCATGACCCCGGCCTCGGCCGACGAGCTGCGCCTGGCCTTCAAGCACTTCCGCGAGACCGGCCAGAAGCCGATCTACGCCCACAGCCAGGGCCTCTATCCCTCCGGCATGGTCACCTCGACCTACATGCTGGGCGCGGCCTCCAGCGAGTTCTGGATGCAGCCGGATTCGAGCCTGCAGGCGGTCGGCATCTCGTCGGAGTCGATGTTCTTCAAGCGCTTCTTCGACAAGTACGGCGTCAAGGCCGAGTACGAGCAGCGCTACGAATACAAGAACGCGGTGAACCCCTATCTCTACAGCGACTACACCCCGGCTCACCGGGAATCGACGCTGTCGTGGATGGGCTCGGTCTACCGCACGGCCCTGACCAGCGCGGCGGTCGATCGCAAGCGCGACGTGGCCCAGCTGACCAAGACCCTCGAGGCGGGCCCGTACAGCGCCCAGGAAGCCCAGCAGAAGGGCCTGATCGACAAGGTCGGCCAGGTCGGCGACATCCAGGCCTTCGCCCTCGACAAGGCCGGCAAGGGGGCCAAGCTGGTCGACTTCGGCGACTATGCGTCCCGCTCCAAGCCGCCGACCGTCAAGACCGGCCCGGCCATCGCCGTGATCGGGGCCGAGGGCGCCATCGTCACCGGCGCCGACGGCGGCGGCTCGCCGTTCAGCGGCGACAGCAATGTCTATTCGGACAACGTGGCCCAGGCCTTCAAGACCGCGGCCGACGACAAGGACGTCAAGGCGATCGTCTTCCGCGTCTCCTCGCCCGGCGGTTCGGACACGGCCTCGGAGCAGATCCTGGCCTCGGTGAAGGCGGCCCAGGCGGCCGGCAAGCCGGTGGTGGTCAGCATGGGGACCTACGCGGCCTCAGGCGGCTACTGGATCTCCAGCCAGGCCAATTCGATCGTCGCCCAGCCCTCGACCCTGACCGGCTCGATCGGCGTCTATGGCGGCAAGTTCGCCATCGGCGACGCCCTGGCCCGCTTCGGCGTCGACACCAAGCCGCTGCATGTCGGCGGCGACTATTCGGAAGCCTTCGGCCAGGGCCAGGGCTTCACCCCCGACCAGCGCGCCAAGTTCGCCGGCTGGATGGACCGCATCTACGCCGGCTTCATCAGCCGCGTCGCCGAGGGCCGTCACCTGCCGCCCGCGCGCGTGCGTGAGATCGCCAAGGGCCGGGTCTGGACCGGCGAGCAGGCCAAGCAGCTGGGCCTGGTGGACGAACTGGGCGGCTTCTACGACGCCGTCGACAAGGCCAAGTCGCTGGCCAAGCTGAAGGGCGACGTGCGCCTCAAGCGCATGGACGGCGGGACCTCGCCGTTCGAGGCCTTCGAGCGCTTCCTGGGCGTCTCCGAGACCTCGGCCAAGACCCTGGCCGCCGCCGCCTGGGTGCTGGGCGATCCGCGCTCCCAGGCGATCCTGGACGAGATGGCCAAGGCCCGCCTGCGCGCCGCGCCGGGCGGGGCCTCGGTGCTGGCGGACACGCCGGTGCGGTAGGCCTTCCCACCCGGTAGAAGCATGAAGCCCCGGCGCGGTCAGCGTCGGGGCTTTTTGTTTGCGCCTAGCTCCGTCATTTCCGCCCTGCCCTCACCCGCTCATCCCCGCGAAGGCGGGGACCCAAGCCGAGGCAGCGGAGCATGGCTCGGCCGCGCCATCGACCTGAACGTCAGCTTGGGTCCCCGCCTTCGAGGGGATGAGCGGTGTTTTGAGCGCCCTAGAGCCCGGCCCTCTCCCCAGACACACCAAAGCCGCCGACCTCACGGCCGGCGGCTCATGGCGGACACCGCCCAAAAGAAAACGCCGGTGCTTTCGCACCGGCGTTTCCCATCGATAGCCTAAGCGGTCGATTAGAACGAGTAGCGGACGCCCACATAGGCGCGACGCGACGTGTTCCACGAGTTGGCTTCGCCGAACTTGTACTGGCCGCTGCCAGCGCGGTTGGCGACGACACCCGTCGGCGACTGCTTGTCCAGGACGTTGAAGACGTCGAGGAAGAACTCGGCCTCACCGACCGGGAGCTTCTGGACGTACTTCAGACGCGCATCCAGGGTGTAGTAGGACGGGTTCTTACCCGAACCCACGAAGCCCGGCAGGACGTACGTGTCGGTCACGCCACCAACGGTGGTCGCGCCACCCATCGGCGGGAGGTAACGGCTCGAGATGACGTCGGCCGGCGTGTAGTACGAGCCGCTGTTCCAGTTGAACACGCTCGAAGCCTGCAGACCGAACGGGAAGTCGTACGAACCGTAAGCCTTGATCTGGTGCTTGATGTTGCCGGCCTGACGGCCCCAGATGTTCGGCGCGCGCGGATCGAGCGCAACCCAGTCGCCTTGGAAGTCGGCGTTGCCGTCCGAGTTCGAGTTACCGTACGCCTTGTTGTGGGTGTACGACACTTGGCCGAACCAGTTGGTGGTCTTGTACTTGGTGACCACGAACTCGTAGCCCGTGTACTCACGCTTGCCGCCAGCCAGGGTGCCGATCACGTAGTTCGTGGTCGGAGCCGAGCTGAAGCCGAAGTACGAGTACGGCAGGTAGAACGGCGAGCCCGGATAGGCAGCGCCGTTGGCGCCGCAGGTCGCCTGCGTGCAGGTCGGATCCGAGTACAGCGTCAGATCGTAGTCTTCCATGATGTCCTTGCTGATCCGGCGGGACCAGGTGGCGGACACGCCGATGCTCGAACCGATCGTGGTCGAGGCGCCGATCATGTATTCGTCGGTGTACGGCGTCTTGGTGGCCGGCGAGAACTGGGCGTCGCCCGGGCCACGGGTACGGAAGGTGATCCACTCGTTGCCGACGCGGATCTGCTCGTTGTTCACCGGACCGGTCAGCGCACCAGCGAAGTCGCTCATGTCGTTGCGGATCGGGTCGTAGTAACGGCCGGCGTAGGCGAAGACCTTGGTGCGGCCGTTGCCGAACACGTCATAGGTCGTGCTCAGGCGCGGAGCGATCGCCCACTTGAACTTGGCGATCTGGCTGCCGTCCGAGGCGAAGTGTTTCCACTGCTCGCCACGCACGCCGGCGTTGATCGTCAGTTGGTCGATCGTCCAGGTGTCCTGGAAGTACAGGGTCTCACCCTTGCTCGACACGGTGTACGGGCCGTCGGCCGCGCGGACCGTGCGGTAGACGTTCACGTTGCCGTACGGGTTGCCGGCGGTGTCGTTGAACTTCAGGGCGTTCAGTTCGGCCGACGAGATCACGCCGTTGCCGTTGGTGTCCAGCAGGGCGCGGGCGTTGGCGTTGGCGTTCAGGGCCGGCAGGACGAAGCCGTTGGTGTCCGTCGAGGTGATCGCGCGAGCGGTCCAGCCCGAGCCGATGTACTGGGCGTAGGTGGTGCCGATATAGGCCGGAGCCAGCGAGTTGTAGGTCACGCCACCCGGGACCGAGTCGGTCTGGAAGTAGGTGTTGTCGGTGTTGACGTAGCCACCCTTGAAGGTGTGCGTGCCCAGCTTGGTGTCGAGGAAGTACTCGAAGTTCAGGCCGTATTCCTTGCGGTCACGGTGCTCTTCGGAGTTGATGCCACGACCGCCCAGCGAACGCTGCAGAAGGGTCGAGTTGGCGGTCGTCGCGAAGGTGACGTTGTCGCGGATGGTGTTGTCGACCGCGACGTCGGTCAGTTCCGACTTGTGCTTGAAGCCATAGGCGTTCACGCGCAGGTCGTTCCACGTGTGGGTGTAGTCGATCTTGTAGTTCTCGCCGCCTTGCTTACGGGCGTAGTCGCGGCGGTTGATGATCGTGGCGTCGCGCTGGCCGCTGATCTTGGTCGGATCGTTGAAGAACGTACCCGTCAGACGGTCGTTGTCGGTGATCTGCCAAGTGGCCTTGAAGAAGGCGTACTTTTCGTCACGCGTCACTTTGCGCAGGTCAGCGCCGGTCGCGACGTCAAGCACTTCGTCGGTGCGCTTCTTCTTCTGGTACGAACCGAAGACCCACAGCTTGTCCTTGATGATCGGGCCACCGAGGGTGAAGGCCGTGTCGTAGGTCTTGAAGCCGCCCGAGGTGCTGTGCTTGTCCTTGCCGACCAGGTCCTTGTTCTGCAGGTAGTAGTTCAGCGAGCCGTGCCACTCGTTCGAACCCGACTTGGTGACGACGCGCGACACCAGGCCCGAACCGCCAGCGTATTCAGCCGGCACGCCGCCGACGATCACTTGCTGTTCTTGGATGATTTCCGAGTTGAAGTTGCCGCCGAACGTGCCGGTGACCGGGTCGGTCACGTCGACGCCGTCGAGGTAGTACAGGTTGTCCGACGAAGCGCCGATGGCGCCGCCGACGTCCGAGTAGTTCACGCCCGAGCGCGACGACGGGTTGCCGCCGGTCGAGGGCTTCACGCCCGGAACCAGCTGCAGGTAGCTCTGATAGCTACGGCCGGTGGGGAGCGATTCCACCGTTTGCAGGGTCAGGGTGGTGCCGACGGTGGCCGAGGTGACGTCGACGGCGGCCAGCGAACGGCCGGTGATGACGACTTCTTCGATCGTGTTGCCTTCGGCGGCCAGGGCGTAACCGACCGACAGGTCCTTACCCGAGACGACGGCGACGTGGTCGGCGCTGAAGTTGCTGAAGCCACCGGCCGAGACGGTCACGGTGTAGTTGGTCGACGGGTCGAGACCGCCGACGCGGACGCGGCCGTCAGCGTCGGTCGTGGCCGTCTTGGGCGACAGCGAGTCCGGCGACTTGATGACGACCGTGGCGCCCGCGAGCGGGGCGCCGTTCGGGCCGGTGACGGCGACGCGCAGGGCGCCGGTCTGCGATTGGGCCATGGCGACCCCGGCGACGCAGGCGCTCAGCGCAATGCCGAGCGCGACGCGGCTCACGCCCTTCGTGAGGCGCGCGCGTGCGCTACCCTTGTTGAATTCCATGCTCTTCAAATCCCCTCTGAGCGTGGCGCGGGCGGCAAGTACGGACAAACCCCTCTAGAAACTTTGTCCGACCTGGAGCGGAAAAACCGCCAAACGGCGCCACGAGATCACTGGTGTCCCGGAAACATTTCTCCGGTTGCACGGACGTTAGGGGGCCGCGCCGCTGAGGGTCAATTGTCATTGCAAATTTGTAATTCACATCGCTCGAAGCTGTCGCAAAATCGCCACAGGGTCGCCGCTTTTCCAGAGACCATTGCTCAGTCTCAATACTGAAGCCTCGGACCACCGCGCAAAAACTTCGTCAGGCTTTTGTTTTAACGAGGCTATTTCGACCTCGAAGAACGCCGTTCACGTCGTTATCATTTCGAAGGGAAACGCGCCAAAAAATTACGGCCCGGAATTGACAGACACAAAATCATGCCCGGAATAACGAAGTTCGACACAAATCCTTTTAATCAACGCCTCTATGGCGACACATTTTCTTCACGATTGCCGTCCGTGTGCGCACGTTGACCGACGCCACTGACCATTGCCTAGGCGCCCTCCCCTCGTGAGAATACCCGCGCGGCGGATTGCGCCGTTATGCGAGCTCCAAAGAACCGATGAGTGATTTCCGACGCGTCACAGACTCCCTTACGGTCAGCCCGCAGGTGACCGAGGCCGACATGGCCCGGGCCGCGGCCGAGGGATTCGTCCTGGTGATCAATAATCGCCCCGACGGCGAGGATCCCAGCCAGCCGTCCAGCGCCACGATCGAGGCGGCGGCGCGCGCGGCGGGGCTGGACTATCTGCACGTGCCGGTGCGCGGCGGCCCCACGCAGGAGCAGGTCGACGCCGTCCGTGCGGCGACCGAGGCCGCGAACGGTCCGGTGCTGGCCTTCTGCCGCTCGGGTACCCGCTCGATCGTCACCTGGTCGATCGGCCAGGCGCTGGCGGGCGAGGATCGCGAGACCCTGGTCAACCAAGGCCGTGAAGCGGGCTACGACCTCTCCGGCGTACTGCCCGCCTAGTAAGATCTAGAACGCGGCCGACTCACGGGCCGCCATCGGCGTCGGTTCGGGATGGCAGCTGGCCAGAACGAACTGCGCCATGATGATACACAGGATGGCGAAGGCCGCGCGCTGGAGCCGTTTTGAGACAAAAATCGCCGCGTCCGCCGTCATGGCCGGTCTCCCCAGGGTTACTGAAGGCCTCAAGCGCAAGACCGGCGCCGCCAGGATCTGCCGATAGGCAGATCCTGAGTCTTGAGATAGCGCGCGTTTTTAGGGCGAAACCGCTTCACACTTTCGCCCAACGCGCTTGTGGAGTCCTTCGATGATCCCCTTCGTCCGCGAGCTGGAATTCGAATACGGCCGCTGCGACCAGGTCTCGCCGCTGATCCGGCGGGTGATCGCCCGCAACCCGGGGCCGTTCACCTATACCGGCACGGGCGTCTACATCGTCGGCCGGGGCGAGGTGGCGGTGATCGATCCCGGTCCGGACCTGGCCGAGCACTTCGACGCGCTCAAGGCCGCCCTGGCCGGCGAGCGCGTGACCCACGTGCTGGTCACGCACCACCACCTCGACCACTCCCCCCTCGCCCACCCGCTGGCGCAAGCCTTCGGGGCCAAGGTCTACGGCCTGCCTGCCCCGACTCCCTACGCCAGCGACACCCCGGCCCTGGAGGAAGGCGGCGACGACCGCTTCCGCCCCGACGTGACCCTGAGCGACGGCGACGTGCTCTCCGGCCCCGGCTGGACGCTGGAGGCGGTGACCACGCCCGGCCACACCTCCAACCACGTCTGCTTCGCGCTGAAGGAAGAGAACGCCCTCTTCGCCGGCGACCACATCATGGGCTGGTCGACCACGGTGATCACCCCGCCCGACGGCGACATGGGCGACTACTTCGCCAGCCTGGCCAAGGTGCGGGCGCGGAACTTCGACGTCCTGTGGCCCACCCACGGCGCGCCGGTCCGCGACGTCGGGCCGTTCATCGACGCCTATGTCGCCCACCGCCGGGCCCGCGAAGCCCAGATCGTCGAGGCCCTGGGCGCGGGCTTCACGACCATCAAGGCCATGGTCCCCAGCCTCTACGCCGCCGTCGATCCGCGCCTGCATCCGGCCGCGGCCCACTCGGTCTTCGCCCACATGGTCCAGCTGGTGCGCGAGGGCCGGGTCACGACGCCGGGCGAGCCGGGCTTGGACGCGGAATACCGACTGGCCTGACGCGTCAGGGAACGCGCAACGCGACCCTGTTCGCCTTGGTCCTCAAGATCAGCGGCGAACCGCGCCAACTGGCAGCCAGCTCAACCACCGCCGGCGCGGGCTGGCTGTGCAGCTCGCCCTCGGGACCCCAGCCGAAGGTCCGCAGGGCGAAGCTCACCTGATCGTCGTCGAACTGGGGATCAGACAGGAAGTACGGCGTCCGGCTCCCACCGCCGACCAGGGGTTCGTAGGCGTGTCCGAGCAAGGCGCTCCAGCGCCCGTCCCGCCAGACATGCCACAGCCCGTCGATGGTCCGGGCGTTGGCGTCCAGCCGTCGCCCGCGCAGGACGATCCGGCCGTCCGCCGCCTCGACGGCCTCGTCCAGGTCCGCGACGTGCAAGCCCGTCGCCGCCCCGTCCAGCCACAGGCCGTAGGGCGGGTCACGCAGCAGGCCCTCGACCTCGACCGTGCCCCGCAGGTCGTCCGGCAGCAGCAGCCGCGCCTCCAGCGTTCGGCCGCTGGGCAGCACGCGCGTCAGGCGTTCCGGCGGCTCCACGGCGTCCTCGAGGCGCAAGCCCCGCACATGGCGCAGCGTCACGGAGCGTACCGCCCGGCGACATGCCTCGCGCAGCCTGGCCTCGTCCAACGTCGCCGGCGCTGGATCCAGGGTATGGATGACCTGGGCGTCGGGATCATAGACCTGCAGCATCTCGCCCTGTCGCGTCAGGGTCGGGGCCACGCGCAGGCTGCCGACATCGCTCACGCCGCCGCAGACGCTGTCCAGCATCGCCCCGTTGGCCAGCAGCATGGTCCAGTAGATCGGCCCGCCCATGCCGATCTCACCCACCCCGCCGATCTGCCGATCGACACCCACGGGCTGGGTGACCAGGCTCTCCGGCGTGACGGGGTGCGAGCGCCAAGCGCTCGACGTCCCACGCGGCGCGAACAGGCGGCGGAGCGCCTCGATCATGGCCTGCGCGCCGTGATGGCGACCCAGGGTCGCCGGCCGCCGCCGTAGTCGCCGCCCTCGTATTCCTCGACCGAGAGAAGCGCCCAGTCGGCCGAGCCCCGATAGGCGGCCTCGATCTCGGCGACGGAAGGATAGTTGTAGTATCGACCGAACGTGTCGCGGCCCTCGGCGTCGCCGGTCTTGAAGTTGGCGAAGTGCAGTCCGCCCGGCTTCAGGGCGCGGAACACGCGGGACAGCACGTCGGGCAGCGCCGCCCTGGGCGCATGCAGCAGGGTCGCGTGGGCCCAGACGGCGTCATAGGCCTCGACGGCGTCCAGCTCGTCGAACCGCATGGCGCGCACCGGACGGCCGAGCCGCTTTTGGGCTTCCAGGGCCATCGCCTCGACGCCATCGGTGGGGTCGACGTCGAAACCACGCGCCAGCATGGCCTCGCTGTCCCGGCCGTCGCCGCAGCCGAGCTCAAGGATGCGAGCGCCCAGCGCGAGACGGGCGAGGAACCCGCCCAGATGTTGACTGGCCCTCCCCCGCCCGGTGGCGGCGTAGGTCGTCGCTTCGTCGGCGTAGAACCGAAGCGTCGCCGCGTCGTGCTCCATGCCTATTGGCCGGCCTGGACCGCCGTCGCCAGTGCGCCGATGCGGGCGCAGTTGCGGCCCTGGTCGGGGCCGGCGTCGCGGCCGATCGAGCGCATGTCGAGGCGCGAGCCCTTGGCGTCCGGACGCACCCGCACGACCAGGTCGTCGGTCAGGCCGTACCAGAAGCTGCGGCCGGTCGCCTCCAGCCGGCCGTCCATCGGATCGTCGGTGACCAGGGTCATGCCCGAAGCCAGGACGGCGGCCTTGATCGACTCGTAGACGTCGCCGGGCGCGCGCTCGCTGACCAGCGGACGGGCCGCCGCACAGGTCTCGGCGTTGATCTCGGCCAGACGACGGCCGGCATAGGCAGCCGAGCCGACCGGCAGACTGGGATCGTCGACGACGATCTCGGCCGAACCGCCGCGCGCGGCCATGGCCGCGTCCGAGAAGCCCAGCGGCGTCTTCCAGTCGGTGGCCACGTCGTGGATCGGCGGCGACTGGCCGCCCAGCGCCTTGGCCGCGAACATCACCCCGAAGGTCGCCGCCGTGATCACCAGGGCCAGCACCGCGCCCTTCCACAGCTTGGCGAAGCCGGCGCTGAGCGCGATGATCAGGCCGATCAAGCCCGTGGCGACGCTGATGAAGGCCAGGCGCGGCGCCCAGTCCAGGGTCATGGACGTGTAGCCCAGCGGCAGCGGGATCATGCCCAGCTTGACGCCCAGCGCGCCGCCAGCGGCCAGGATGGCGGGGGCCAGGGCGATCAGCAGCCCGAAATCCAGATAGAGCGACGCCCAACGGGGCGGCTTGCCCGACGCCTTGGCCGCCTCGGTCTTGGCCGCAGCTGCCTTCTTGGACTTGCCGCGCTTGCCCGGCGTGATCGGCATGGCGAACGGCAGGACCTCGCCAGCGTCGGCCAGGACGGGCTTGGCGTCCGGTTCGCGCAGGCGCAGAGGCTGCTCGGGCTCGGCCTTTACGGGCGTCGGTTCAGGCGGCTTGAGCTCGGGCGGGGCGACTTCGGCCTCGGCCTTGGGTTCAGGCTCGGGCTCGGCGGGCTTCTCGACCGGCGCGGCGGCGGCGATGGCCGTGGCCTCGGCGATGATCGCGTCGGTGGCGGAGATCTGCTGGATCTCCGGCTCCGGCGTCGGGTCGGCGACCACCTCGGGCTCGGGCTCCGGCGCGTGCAGGACGGTCTCGGCCTCGACCTCCTCGACCGGCTCGGGCGCGTAGAGCACCGCCGCGTGGGCGCCGTCGGCGGCCGCCACGGTCGGGGTCGGGGCCGGTTCAGGCTCCGGTGCGGGCGGCGGAGGCGGCGACGGCTGCAGCGGCGTCTCGGGCAGTTTGTAGTCCTCGTCGGCCAGGCGCTTGCGGATCACCTTCTTGTCGATCTTGCCGGTCGCGCCCAGCGGGATGTCGTCGACGAAGATCACGTCGTCGGGCATCCACCACTTGGCGATCTTGCCTTGCAGGTAGTCGATGATCTCCTGCTTGGTCGCCTCCTCGCCCGGCTTCAGCTTGATCAGCAGCACCGGCCGCTCGTCCCACTTGGGGTGCGGCTGGCCGACCACCGCCGCCAGGGCCACCTTGGGGTGGCCAACCGCGATGTTCTCGATCTCGATCGTGCTGATCCACTCGCCGCCGGACTTGACGACGTCCTTGGCGCGGTCGGTGATCTGCATGAAGCCATGCTCGTCGATCGTGGCGATGTCGCCCGTGTCGAAGAAGCCGTCCTGGTCGAGGATGTTGCCGCCGGCGCCCCGGAAATATTCGGCGGCGATGATCGGGCCGCGGATCTTCAGATGGCCGAAGGCGTGGCCGTCGTGCGGCAGGAGCTTGCCGTCGTCATCGGTCAGGCACAGCTCCACGCCCAGCGGCGGACGGCCCTGCTTCAGGCGGTACGGCATCTGCTGGTCGTAGGGCAGCTTCTCCAGCTCATCCGTCATGACGGAGAGCGTCCCGACCGGCGAGGTTTCGGTCATGCCCCAGGCGTGGACCACCTCGACGTCATACTTCTCCTGGAAGGCGCGGATGATGGTCTCGGGGCAGGCCGCTCCGCCGATCACCACCTTCTTCAGCACCGGCAGCTTGGCGCCCGTGGCCTCCAGGTGCTGCAGCAGCATCTGCCAGACGGTGGGCACGGCGGCCGAGAACGTGACACCCTCGGTGTCCAGCAGCTCGAAGATCGAGGCCCCGTCCATCTTGGCGCCCGGCATGACGATCTTGGCGCCCGCGCCGGGACCGCTGAACGCCACGCCCCAGGCGTTGGCGTGGAACATCGGCACCACCGGCAGGATCACGTCGCGCTGCGACACGCCCATCACGTCGGGCTGCATGGTGATGAAGGTGTGCAGGAAGTTCGAGCGGTGCGAGTACATCACCCCCTTGGGGTCGCCCGTCGTGCCCGAAGTGTAGCAGAGACCCGCCGCCGTGCCCTCGTCGAAGCCGCCCCAGGCGCACTCGGCGCCGTGCTGCTCCATCAGGTCCTCATAGGCGATCAGGCCCTTGAAGTGCGGGGCCTCGCCGGCCAGCGGGAAGTCTGCCGGCATGTGGCCGCGATCGGTGAACACCACCACGTGCTCGACATGCGGCAGGCGCGGCAGGATGGCGGCGATGATCGGCAGGAAGGTCAGGTCGGTGAAGATCAGCCGGTCGCCGGCGTGGTCGGCGATCCAGGCGATCTGCTCGGGGAACAGGCGCGGGTTCAGGGTGTGGCAGACCGCCCCGATGCCCATGATGCCGTACCAGGCTTCCATGTGGCGGCCGGTGTTCCAGGCCAGGGTGCCGACACGGTCGCCCGGCTTGACGCCCAGGGCCAGCAGGGCGTTGGAGACGCGCTTGGCCCGGTCGCGGATCTCGCGATAGGTCGTGCGCACGATCGGCCCCTCGACCGACCGGCTGACCACCTCGCGCCCGCCGTGCCACTGGGCGGCGTGGTCGATGATCTTGTCCAGGGTCAGGGCCCCGTGCTGCATCAAACCCTGCATCTGAACCTTACTCTCCCGACCGCTTATCGTTGTTCACCCGAGGCTATCGGTGTGCGGCGCAACACGCAACGCGGCGCGCCCCCACAAGGGAAAAGACCACCTTCACAGAACGGCGATCTTGGTCGGGTACCCGACGACACCGCGCCAATCGGTCGCAGGGCCGATTCAGAGACTCTTGGTTGCGATCGGAAGATAGTTCCGCTCTGGGCGAACAGGGTTCGTCGATAGGAGACGATGGCTTGGGCTGGCTGGCCGACACCCTGGCGGATGAGCGACTGGACGAGGTGGGCGCCGATATCCGGCGGCTCGGCGTCTCGCGTCTCATCTCCGGCTGTCTGGCGGCCGGGATCGTCGGCCTGGGTCTTGGCCCCCTCACCGCCTTCGCCTGGCTGGCCGGTTTCGTGGTCGCCGAGGGCCTGGCCACGCTGGCCACCCGCAATTTCGGCAAGGGCCGTCCCGCCTCGCGCGGCGACCGCGCCGCGTTCATCCTGGCCTCGATCCCCGTGAATGGCAGCTGGGCCGCGCTGGCGACGCTGCTGTGGCTGCACGGCTCCGACAAGCTGAAGATCGCCGCCGTCGCCATCTGGTGCGGCCAGCTGGTCTTCGCCCAGCAATATCGCCACCAGCCCCTGGCCCTGCTGGTGATCAGCGGCCTGCTGCCGGCGGCCAGCCTGGTCATCTTCCCGTTCTTCCTCATGCCCGGCGACGACATGGCCACCCAGTGCATGCGCTGGTCGCTGGTGCTGCTGATCGCCGTCACCGTCAATGTCGCCCTGCGCAACCGCGCCGCCGCCCAGCGCATGGACGAGCTGACCCGGGGCCTGCGCGACGAGCGCGAGCGCGCCCTGGAAGCCGCCCGCGCCAAGTCGACCTTCATCGCCGTCACCAGCCACGAGCTGCGCACGCCGATGAACGGCCTGCTGGGCATGGCCCACGCCCTGGAGCGCTCGGACCTCAACCCCGCCCAGCGCGAGCAGGTCGCCCTGATGCTGAAGTCGGGCGACAGCCTGATGCAGCTGCTCAACGACGTGCTGGACATGTCGCGCATCGAGGCCGGCCGCGTCGAGCTGGCCCCCGAGGCGGTCGACCCGCGCGTCATCGTCGCCGACGTGGTCGACGCCTGGCGCGACGCGGCGGTGTTCAAGAACCTGTCGCTGTTCGCCGACTTCGGCGCCGAGGTCCCGGCCTGGATCAGCGCCGACCCGCTGCGCATCCGCCAGATCCTGACCAACCTGGTGTCCAACGCCGTCAAGTTCACCACCGCCGGCCATGTCCGCGTCAATGTCGGGGCCGAGCGCGCCGGCGACGCCTGGCTGCTGCGTTTCGCGGTCAGCGACACCGGCCCCGGCGTGCCGGCCGCCGCCGCCGACCGGGTGTTCGACAGCTTCACCCAGGCCGACGAGACCATCTCGCGCAGCCACGGCGGCGCGGGGCTAGGCCTGACCATCTCGCGCGCCCTGGCTCGTCAGCTGGGCGGCGACCTGGAACTGCGCCCGGCCCAGGTCGGCGCCTGTTTCGTGCTCAGCATCCGCGCCGAGGAGACCGTGGCCCCCGAGGCGGCGGCGGAGCCTGAAGAGCAGGACGACGAGAACCTCGACCAGATCCGCGTGCTGATGGCCGAGGACAACGCGGTCAACCAGCTGGTCGTGCGCACCATGCTGGAGCCGACCGGCGTGGCCCTGACCGTCGTCGAGAACGGCGAGGAAGCCCTCAAGGCGATGGCCTCGGGCCGCTACGACTGCGTGCTGATGGACATCAACATGCCGGTGATGGACGGCATCACCGCCCTGGAAGCTATCCGCGAGGGCAAGGCCGGCGACCCGGGCCTGCCCGTCATCGCCCTGACCGCATCGGCCATGGCCGGCGACCGCGAACGCTTCCTCGGCATGGGCTTCGACGACCACCTAGGCAAGCCGGTCAAGCCGATGGACCTGATCACGGCGATCATCCGGGCGGTGAACCCCGAGCCCCCGAACGAGGGACTGCGGGCGGCCTAGCCCATCGTCTCCGCCAGCGCCCGGGCTTCGTCCTCGAAGGCGTTGACCGTATCGACCTTGCGCCAGGTGATCTCGCCCGTATCCCGCGACAGCTGGTTCTCCAGCACCGCCACGTCGGCGTCCGAGGCGTCGTTGACGCGGGCCGCCACGCGCTCGCGCAGCACTTCGGGCGGCGCTTCCAGCCACACGCCCAGGAAGCCGACGTCGCAGCTCTTGGCCAGGGCCTCGGCGCGGGCGCGCTCGTCGGGTTTCAGGAACACCGCGTCCAGCACCACCGAACGGCGAGCCTTCAGGCAGAGCTCGGCGTCATGGAACAGCTGGTCATAGACCTTGGCGCTCATCTCCGGCGTATAGGCCTCGCGCGGCAGGCGCTCCAGCGACGCCGCGCCCCACAGGCGCTTGCGGATCTCATCGGTGCGCAGGACCACCGCGCCGGGGGCCGAGCCCAGGCCGGGCGCGCAGACCCGCGAGAAGGTCGACTTGCCCGAGCCCGACAGGCCGCCGGCCGCCACCAGGCTGACCGGCTTGGGGGCCAGGTGCTCCAGGGCGGTGTTGAGATAGGCCCGCGCGGCCTCGTCATCGCCGGTATAGGCCCAGACGTGGGTGCGCACGGCGGCGCGGACGGACAGCATCAGCGGCAGGGCCGCCAGGCCGGTCCACAGCCCCTCTCCGAACGTGCGGGCGGCCTCGTCCAGATAGGCGTTCAGCACCCGGCCGGCGGCGTCGCGACGACGGCGGAAGTCCAGGTCCATCAGCAGGAAGGCCAGGTCGTACTGCACGTCGATGTCCGACAGGGTGTCGTTGAACTCGATGCAGTCGAACAGGATCGGCTGACCGTTCTCGATCAGGATGTTCCCCAGGTGCAGGTCGCCATGGCAGTGACGGGCGAAGCCGTCCTTGGCGCGGCCGTCCAGCAGCGGGCCTAGGCGCTCCAGCGCGATATCAGTCTCATGCACCAGGCGCTCGACCGCCTGCTTGCCCAGCCGCGCCGACAGGCCCCGCAGCAGGTTGGCGTTCGAACGGATCGTGTAGCCCAGGGCCGAGACGCCGCCGCCTTGCGGACGCAGGGACGAGCCGGCGTGGAAGCGCGCCACGGTGCGGCCCAGCGAATCCTCCAGCGCGTCGTCGATCGCCCACGGCTGAGTGGCCAGCACGCCGTTCTGGTCGAAGCGGCGCATCTCCAGCAGGTACTCGACGATCTCGCCATCGCCGTCGATCTCCAGGCCGCCGTCGGCGGTGCGGTTCAGCTGGCGAACCTCGCGATAGATGTCCGGCGCGGCGGCGCGGTTGAAGGAGAGCTCGCGCTCCAGCGCCCAGCGGCGCAGCTCCAGCGTCGAATAGTCCAGGAAACCGAAGTCGACCGGGCGCTTCACCTTGAAGGCCGAGTCGCCGAGCAGGAACACACGGGCGCACGAGGTCTCGATCGTGTTTTCCGACCGTTCTTCAAACCAGGCGGCCACTTCCTGCTCGCGCGCGGCTTCCGCGTCCTTGATCACGCTTAGCGTCCCATCTTTCCGCGCCTCGAAAACGGCGTCCGGGCTGCATAACCGAAACGTGCGTCCACGTCCTCTCGCGTAGGCCTTGCCGGACTCTAAATTTCGCGGTTAGATTGTATCGTAGTCATTGATTGCGAGTGTCATATGCTGGTCGGCGCGGGACTGAAACGATCCGGGCACAAGCGCGAGGAGATCCTCGCCTCGGCCAGGTCGCTGTTCTTGAAGGAAGGCTACGCCGACACCGGCATGGAGGTCGTCGCCCGCGCGGCCGGCGTCTCGACCGCGACGCTGTACGCCTATTTCCCCAGCAAGGCCGACCTGTTCAAGGCGATCGTGCTGGAGACGGTCAGCAGCGTCGGCGCCCCGGTTCGCGAGGCCGTCCGCGTCAAGGGCGACGCCCGCGCCCGCCTGACCGCCCTGGCCATCGCTTACGCCACCTTCCTCTCGCGCTCCGACACCCGGGCCATGTTCCGCATGGTCACGGCCGAACGCCGCCGCTTCGAGGATGTCGCCGAATATTTCCTGCAGAGCGCCCGCGACGAACTGGGCGGGGCGGCGATCTCGGTGATCAACGACCTGGCCAAGGCCGGCGAACTCAAGGTCGAGAAAGCCTCCTGGGCCGCCGGCCAGCTGATGGGCATGCTCGACCACGTCACCCTGGTCCTGGGCCTGGCCGCCGGCGACGAGGTGCTGTCGCGTCGGCCGGTCAAGGCGCTAGCCGAGGACGCGGTGGAGACGTTTCTGGCGCGGTACGGGGTGAGAAATCCAATATCTGGATAGGGGGCGGAAGATGGGGGCGATCCTTAAAGGTCGTATGCTCGACGTGCTCGTCGCGCTGATCTTGGGCTGGATTTTCACGGTCGGGATCGTTGTCGCCGTCAACGATACCTACGATCGCGCTGGACCTTCCCAACAACGAAACGCGCCGCATTCCGCGAATGTGCTGCTTCGCCACGGATTGACGACGCCAGATTGGAGGGTCAAGCCGGGCTTCGAAGCGCAGGTCGCCTGGTTCAAGCCCGCCCATCAGGGCTGGCTGGCGGCCATCTCGGGCAAGAAGGTCCGGATCTGGATCAAGGAAGCGGCCTTCGATCCAGACCGCATCACTAATTTCCAGGCCCAGGCGGGGCGCTCCATCTTGCTGGTCAACTCGGTGGATGAGACCCAGAGTATTTCCGGCGGGATCAGCGGCCCCATCGGAGTCGGCTGCGGCTTGGGGCGCTTTTCGGGCCAACCCCTGAGCGACGGAGACGTCGCGGATCACCCCTGCACCGGCCCGTATGCCACGGCTTCGGGCGTCACGCGGGTCGCGAATGTCGCGATCGTGAGTTGGAAGCCAGGCGACCTGGGCGCCCCGTCCTGCTTTGGGACCTATCTCGGCTCGAACGAGGAAAGCTATCACCGATGTGTCGAGGACGCCGTTCGAAAGGGCATTGGCGAAGCGCTCTCAGTCGTCGATCCATCGGGAAAACCGTACGACGCCGTCATCCTCCCATCCATCGGAACAGGAACCGGACCACTCGAGAAGGAGCGGCTTTATGAGATCTTTTTCGAAGTTCTCTTGAACAAGCTCGGCGGCTCGGGATCGAGCACAATTCCTCAGGACATATATCTGCAAGTCTGGTCCGGTGACGCACCGCACTCATTCGCTTCGGTGATCAATGGAGTCAAAAGTGGAGCGGCGACAGCCGTCTCGACCTGGACCGGATCGCCGCGAACCAACGCCTTCGCCGGTATGCGATTGGCCGGGGTCGCGGGCGGCATCGGCATTCTGATGATTGCGTTCAGCACCTCTCGCCAACTGACCCTGCGCTGGCCCAAGATCCACATGCTGATGCACGCTGATGCGCCGCTGATCCTTCTGGCCCTACTGCTGATCAGCTACGGGCTGGCCGACGGTCTCGCCCGCCTCCTTCCGTCGGTGGGCCGGTATGATGCGCCGCTTCAGCTCGCCCTCGGCTTCGTCACAGCGCTGCTCGGCGCGCCCTTGGCCCGAGCCCTGAAACAGGCGGACGAGGCGATGCGCGCCGAATCCGAGAAGACGGAGACCTGAAGTCAGACCGGAGCCCCCTCACTTCACCTTGTAGGCCAGCTTGACGGTGAAGTTCGATTTCGTGGCCATGGCCCCGCGGGTCTTGAGGCGGACGTGGGTGACCGAGGTCTGGGTCGCCGCCGTCGGGGCGAAGGTCCAGGTCGTGCCGTTGTCGGACGAGAACTCGACGTCGTCGGACGTGCTGGTCCCCGAGACGTAGCTGAACGCCAGGCCCGAAGCGGGGCTGCCTTCGGTGAAGGCGGCGAAGGCGCTTGTCGTGCCGTCACCATCCAGGGCGACCGTGGTGTTGGGCGGGGTGGCGACCACGACGGCCACGGCGTTGCTGTCCTGAGCGGCGATGTCGGGATTGCCGACCGTCACGGTCATGCGGCGCTTGGCGCCGGGGATGGACTTGGGGTTCGAGGTCCCGTTCTGGTCGTCCCAGGTGGTGGTGGCGACGGTCGAGATGGTCGGCGCCACGCCGCCGATCGTCAGGGTGACGGTGACGTCGGTGTTGACGTTCCCCGTCTCGGTCTTGCCGATGATGCAGACGCCAATGCTGATGCCCGTGCAGATGCTCCACTCCCACTTCACCCTGAACGTCCCGGTGTAGACACCGGGCAGGGGCGCGACCGTGGGCGTGATCAGGCGGGGCTTGACGTAGATCGGAAGACTGGTCGGCGCGGTGCCCGCCAGGCCCAGCACATCCGTCGCCCCGTTGACGTAGTAGGCCGTCGTTCCCGACAGCTGCGGCGCGCCGGACGAGGTCGCGGCCAGCTTGAAGTCGACGGTGTTGGTCAAGTTGGTGTGGGTCAGCTTGTAGGTCGTATTGCTGATCGTCGCCCTGATGAAGTTGGAGCCCAACACGGTCAGGACCGGGCTGCCCGTCGGGCAGCCGAAGCCGCCGGGAATGCTGGCATAGGGGACCACGTCGCCGAACACGGCGTTGGGCGACTGGTCGGGGAGCGTCCCCGAGGATGTCGCCGACGCGCCGCACGAGGCCGCCGACGCGCCGGTCGCGGCGAACAGCAGCACGAACGCCGCCGCCAGGAATGTGAAGATCGGGCCCAGCCGCATCGAGGAACCTTCGGATTTCGCCGGAAATCCTAGGTCGCGGCGGTTAATCGCACTTCAAGGATGTTCGTCCCGCGAGCGCTCAACCCATAGACTTTAGTCTAGGGAAACAGCCTTTTCGTGGTCCAGCCGGCTTCGACGCGGTCGAACACCAGCCGCTCGTGCAGGCGGAACGGGCGGTCGCGCCAGAATTCGAGGGTGACCGGGACGATGCGGTAGCCGGACCAGTGCGGCGGGCGCGGCACCTTGCCCAGACCGAACTTCAGGCCCATCTCGGCGACCCGCTTCTCCAGGGCCAGGCGGTCGGGCAGCGGCCGCGACTGGTCGCTGGCCCAGGCGCCGATCTGGCTGGCGCGGGCGCGGCTGGCGAAATAGGCGTCGGCCTCGGCCTCGGTGGTCGGCTCTACCGTGCCCCGGATCCGCACCTGGCGGCGCAGGGACTTCCAGTGGAACAGCAGGGCCGCCTTGGGGTGGCCGTTCAGCTCCACGCCCTTGGCGCTGTGGGTGTTGGTGTAGAAGACGAAGCCGCGCGCGTCGAAGTCCTTCAGCAGCACCATCCGCGAGTCCGGCATGCCGTCGGCGTCGACGGTCGAGACGGTCATGGCGTTGGGGTCGTTGGGCTCCTTCTTGCCTGCCTCTTCCAGCCACTCGGCGAACAGGGCGAACGGGTCCTCTTCCGACAGCAGGGTCGGCGGGACCGCCTCGGTCACCTGGCGGACATAGTCGTCCTCGCTGGGCGAGGCGGGGATCAGGGTCGGGTCGGCGCTCATAGGTATGGGATATAGGCTGGTCAGGGGCGCGGGGCCACTCGGGGCGATCCCCTAAAGTCTTAACTTAACCCGTCGTTGACCATCCGGCGCCAGGGTCGGACCATGACGACCCGTACGCTCGCCCTGACGCTTTCGGCTGCCCGCGCCCTGCTCGGCGTCGGTCCGAACGCGGACGAGCGCGAGCTGCGCACCGCCTATCGCGAGGCGGCCAAGCGGGCCCACCCCGACCGTCCGACCGGCGACGCGGCCCTGTTCCGTGACGTGCTGGCCGCCTATCGCCTGCTGCAGGACACGCCGGTCGTGCAGCACAATTTCCCGCCGGCGGTGGCGCAGGCCGTGCCGATCGCCGACCGCGTGTTCCTTGAGATCGACATCGCCACGGCCGTGAACGGCGGCGCCGAGGAACTAGCCATCGACGGCCGCCGCCTGCGGCTGAAGCTGCCCGCCGGCCTGCGCGACGGCGACAAGGTCCGGGTCGAGGGCGTGACCTTCGAGGTCCGCCTGCGGGCCCAGGACGGCGCCCTGGTGCGCGGCGACGACATCTGGCTGACCGGCAAGGTCGATCCGCGCGTGCTGTCCGAAGGTGGGCGCGTCGACGCCGACACCCCGCTGGGGCCTCGGCCCGCTTGGATCTCGACCAAGGCGGCCGCGCGCGGGCTGGTGCGGTTGCCGGGTCAGGGTCTGCCGGCCCGGGCGAACCACAAGGCGGGGGATCTGTTCCTGCGCCTGGAGGCGGCTGAAGCGAGTGGCGAGAGCCCGGCGCGGTCGCTGCTGAAGCGGTTCGCCGCAGCCTGGGCGGCTTAAAGATGCTCCCCCGTGACACGGGGGAGCTGTCGCGGAGCGACTGAGGGGGCCAACGCGGCCTCGATCCAGCTAGCCCCCTCCGGCCCTCCGGGCCACCTCCCCCGCATCGCGGGGGAGGATCGCATTAAGTCGCGCGCGATCTTTTTTCGCACAAACCTCTTGCAATTAAATTGTGCACGATTAAATCGCTCACATCATTCCAAGCCAAGGAGGCACCCATGACCACGCTCTACACCACCCGCGCCACCGTCGTTGGCGGCCGTGACGGCCACGCTCGTAGCGAAGACGGCCTGCTGGACGTCCAGCTGTCGATGCCCAAGGCCCTGGGCGGCAAGGAGACCGGCACGAACCCCGAGCAGCTGTTCGCCGCCGGCTACGCCGCGTGCTTCCAAAGCGCCATGGCCCACGTCGCCCGCACGCAGAAGATCGCCCTCACCGGCTCGACCGTGACCGGCCAGGTCGGCCTCGCCACGCAGGAAGTCGGCTTCCGCCTGGAAGTCGCGCTGGAAGTCGAAACCCAGGGCCTCAGCCAAGCCGACGCCGAGGCGCTGGTTGCGACCGCCCACCAAGTCTGCCCCTATTCGAACGCCACGCGCGGCAATGTCGACGTGGCCATCACCGTGAAGGCGGCCTAAACCCGAACCATCATGAGCCAGAAGAAGCCCGCGTCACCCGACTCACCGATCGAGGCCCTGCGTCTCGACAACCAGCTGTGCTTCGCCCTCTACGGCGCGGCCAACCGGATGACGCGGCTCTACCGGCCCATGCTGGACGCCCTGGGGCTGACCTATCCGCAGTATCTGGCCATGCTGGTGCTGTGGGAGGCCAGTCCCCGGACGGTCGGGGCTCTGGGCGACGCCCTGGATCTCGATTCCAGCACCCTGACCCCGCTGCTCAAGCGGCTGGAGGCCGGCGGCCTCGTGGCCCGTCACCGCGATCCGGAAGACGAGCGGCGGGTCATCGTGGGGCTGACGGACAAGGGCCGGGCGCTGCGCGAGCAGGCCGCCCTTATCCCTGAGAAACTGTTCTGCGCGCTGGACATGCCGCTGGAGACGATGGGCGCGCTGCGCGATCGTCTGAAGACGGTGGCGAGCTAGAAGCGCTTAGGCCTGCGGCGGACGCGGCGGCTGCGCGGCCTGCTGGCGAGCGCGGATGGCGGCGTGGTCGGCGTCGCTGGTCTGGCGCAGGGCCCGCAGGTCCTCGCTGATCCGGAAGATGGCGACGTAGAACTCGCAGAAGGCGCGCCACAGCAGCACCAGGGCGCCGGCGACCAGCAGGCCCGCGATCAGCACCGGGAAGGCCAGCAGCAGCGAGCTGATGCCCGGCTCCTTCAGGGCCAGGCCGACGGCGGCGCCGGCGACCGAAAAGCCGAACAGGGCCACGACGCCCAGGCCAGCCCAGTAGATGAAGTGAATCACCGGCCCGGTGACCAGGCGGTCGAACGTCAGCAAATCCCACAGCAGCGAGTTGGACTTGGTCTTTTTGGCCGGAGGCATACGGAACCCCAAATCGGCGGAAAACGCCCCTTTGTGAAGGCATCGCTATCAGTGACGAGCCCGCTCGGCAATGCCGGGCGGGCTCGCAGTGTCATCAGCCTTGGAAGCCGAGCGGTTACTGCGGCTTGGCGCCGGCGACCGTGGCGTCGATCTGAGCCTTGGTGGCCGTGGTCGAGACGCTGCCGTCCGCGCCCGCGCTCAGGCTGTTGCCCGGCAGGGCGAACTTCACGCCGCCATTGGTGACGATGACGTTGGTCGAACCGTCCGCGCCGGTGCTGGTGCCGGTGATCTGGCCGACCGAGACGCCGGCGGCGTCCTTCACGGCCGAACCGACCTTGAAGCTGGCCACGCTGGCCGAGGTCGGCGTGCCCGCCGCGTCAGCCGGATTGGCCGAAGGCGGGGTGGTGGTCTGGGTCGTGGTCGAAGCCGACGGCGTCATGGTCGTCGTCGTGCTTTGGGTCGGCGTGGTCGTCGTCGTCGACTGAGTCGGCGCGGCGGTCGAAGCGGCCGGCGGCATGGCGCCGGTGGTCGGCGCGGCCGGGGTAGTGGTGGTCGTGGTGCTCTGGGCAAAAGCGGCGCCGGCGAACGTCAGGGTCGCGGCGGCGGCGAGCAGGGCGATCTTGTTGGTCATGTTCACTCTCCGTCGAAGGGCCCCTCCCTTGCCGAAAACAACGTGACCTTGCGGACACGGTTCCGTCGGAGAGTCGACGTGGCGCTCTACCGGCGCGCGTCGTGCGCCATCAGGAGGGCGCCGATATAGGCCTCCATCAGCCGCACCAGCTCGTCCTCCAGCCGCTCCGGGTCGAGCGCCAGATCGGTCTCGATGGTCGCTGCGCGCAGCAGGCCGATGACCGCGTGGGTGAGGACGAAGCCGGCCTCGGGCGACAGGGGAAAGCCGAAAGCCGTCTTGCCGGCGATGGTGTCGAAGAAGATCAGGTGATGGCGCATCACCACGTCGTCCTCGCCTTGCTGGGTCAGGGCGTCCAGCAGGGCGCGGCGGGTGGCGGGCGCGCCTTCGAAGGCCGTCGCCAGGGTGCGGACGATCAGGCGCACCGCGCCGATCTCCGGCCCGGCCATGACGATTTCGGCGATGCGGTCGCGGGCGGCGGCGGCCCGGCGCTGGGCCAGAGCGGCCAGGATCGCCTGCTTGCCGGCGAAGTACTGATAGAGCGTGCCGACGCTGACCCCGGCTCGCTCGGCGATGTGGTTGGTGGTCAGGGCCTCGACGCCATCGGCCTCGAGAAGTTGAAAGGCCGCCTCCAGAATCGCGTCCACGGTCGCTTCGGAGCGCGGCTGGCGCGGCGTTCGCCTCGTCTTTTCAGTCACTTGCGGCTGAGCCTCTCAAGATGCGGGCAAGGCGAGTAGCGCCGGGATCGTGAGGGCCTAACCTAGAACCCAACAGTAGGATCCGTCTCGGTTCCGCTACGCCAGGAGTTCCCATGAACGCCGCCCCCGAAAAGGTCCGGGCCAAGGTCGCGTCGCAGAAGACCGCCCTGCCCGCGCTCTATGGCGACGTCGATTTCGACAGCACGCCCGAGCGCTTCACCGACGACCCGAAGGTCAGCGTCGCCCCGCGCCTGCGCAATCTCGATCGGGACAAGGTCGCGCTGATCAAGGCCTACACCATGCTGGGCGACGTGGTGGCCGACGCCTATGCGGCGTTGATGCCGAAATACGGCTTCCGGCCGCTGATCCAGATGCTGACCAAGGCCTGCGACGACGGGATCACCGCCGTGGCCGACGCGCCGCCGGAGCTGGCCGCCTTCATCGCCGACATGGAGGCCACGCCCGCCTGGGTCGACATGGACCTGGTGCGCGAGGGCCAACGGCTGGATCGCAACGCCGCCGCCAATCTGGGCCCATTCGCCATCCGGGGCGCGTTCATCGCCACCTTCATGAACAAGTACGCCGCCCTGCCGATGGCCCTGACCGGGACCCTGTCGAACGACACCGCCGCCCGACGGGTCAACGAGACGGCGACCTTCTTCACCACCACCCTGCTGCCCGGCTCGCTGGAGCGGCATGGGGCCGGGTTCAAGGCCGCGGCCATGGTGCGGCTGATGCACTCGATGGTGCGGTTCAACGCTCTCAAGCGCTCGGACAACTGGGACGTCGGCGTCTATGGGATCCCGATCCCGCAGGTCGACCAGATGCCCGCCGGCCTGATCCCGATCTTCCTGATGAGCTACAAGATCGTCGCCCAGGGCCGGAAGACCTTCACCGCCGACGAGCGCGCCCGGGTCGAGCTGGCCCGCTACCGCTGCTTCCTGCTGGGCCTGCCCGAGGACCTGCTGGCCGACACCCCGCAGGGGGTCGTGGACACCATGAACGCCCGCTCGGGCACGCTACGCGCCGGCTTCGACGACGCCACTTGCGGCGAGCTGGTCCGGGCCACGCTGGACGCCTACCTGCCGCCCGACGAGAGCCCGGAGAACAAGCTGTTCGACAAGGTCGAGCGCCGGTTCTCCAAGGTGTTCTTCCTGCGCAACTTCCTGAACGGCGACGTGGCGGCGGCCAGGAAGATGGGCGTCGAGATCGGCCCGAGGGACTTCATGATGTTCGGCCTGGTGGCCCTGCTGGTGACCAGCCAACTGATGGCCTACCGCCTGGCGCGGAACGTGCCGGGGGTGAGCGACCTGGCTGATCGGAGGCTGGTGGGAAAGCTGAAGAAGCAGCTCGCGCGATATGGCCATGCGGAGTTCACGTCGGATGCAGAGGAGTACCGGCCGGCGGGTAGGCCCGTGACGGCCTAACCCAACAAAACTTGTCATCCCGGCCGCAGCGAAGCGGAGAGCCGGGACCCAGGGGGGACCGCACTGCGCTTGGCCCCTGGGTCCCGGACAGCCTCTGCGAGGCTTCCGGGATGACAAGAATTGGGAGGAGCGGGTTTCTCTAGAAGTCCAGCTCCATCCGCGCCCCGGCGACCCGCGCCGTATAGTCCCGATCTCCATTCGGCAGCGGCGTGGCGTCCCGATACGCCAACACCCCGCCGTTGACGTTGAACCGCAGGTACTCGACCGGCTGCCAGATCAGCGCCGCCAGCCAGGCGTCCTGCTGGCCGCCGACCACACCTCGGTCGTTGAGGTCGAGATAGTCGTAGCGGATGTTCAGCTGCAGCGCCCCGACGCCGCCCGCGCCCAAGGGCGTCTTGGGCTTGGCGCGGTCGAAGATGCCGCTCTTGTAGCCGCGCGTGTCGTCGGTGAGGAAATAGCCGACCTCCGCATAGCCGCCGAAGAACCGCGCGCCTGGTCCCGTCTTCAGCGTGCTCTCCAGCCAGTGGGTCTCGGCCACGCCGTGCCAGCGGCCGCGCACGAAGGCGGCTTCGACGCCGTAGTGGGTCTCTTCCCGCACGGGCAAGGCGGCCGTGCCGATCAGGCGGCTGTTGGTCGTGTGCAGATAGGGCCGCTGGCGATAGCGCGTCGCGGTGTCGCCCACGCGCTTCAAGTTCCGCCAGTGGGCCGAGCCGCCGAAGTGCAGCTGGGTCTTGCCGACCTTCGGCGCATAGACCACCCGGCCGTCGAGACCGTAGCTGTTGTTCTCGTCGCCGCCGGCAGGGCCGTCGCTGGCGTTGGACAGGGCGGTGACGTCGTCGGCGAACAGGCCCGCCTGCAGCACCCACGCGCCCTTCTCGTACTGGGCCGAGACGCCCAGACGCCGCTCGAAGGCGAAGGCGTCGGTGAAGGCGGCCCGCTCCATGAACGAGCCGGAGGTGTCGCCGGTCAGCTCGTCCAGCGACTGGAACTGGTTCTGGTTGCCCAGGGCCAGCAGCCACGGTCCGGTCTTGTAGGTGACGAAGGTGTCGACCAGATCGACGACGTTGTCGGAGAGCTCCAGCTCCAGCTTGTAGCCGATGCCCGCGCCCAGGCTCCCCTCACCGCCCAGGCGGATGCGGCGCACCTCGGCGGCGTAGCCCAGGCCCCGGTCGCCCAGAGCGCGCGGCGCGTCGATCTGACCGATGTCGGTCTGGATGCGGCCCTTGGCCTTGAAGCTGCGCCCGCCGCTGGCCGAGATCACCGGCGAGCCCTTCCAGGTGATCTCGCTGGTCGCGGGCTTGGCGGACGCCGGAGCGGTCGGCGGCGGCGGCGCGGAGACGGTGTTCAGCCGCCCCTCCATCCGCTGCAGCTGCGCGCGCAGGGTCGCGATCTCGGCGCGCAGGGCGGCGACATCGTCGGGGCTTAATGTCTCTTGGGCGAAGACGGGGGAAGCAAGCAGGCAGGCGCCCGCCGCGCCGAGCGCGACGAGGGTCGTGATCTTGGGATGCAAAACAGCACCATGGGAAAGAGCACCTGCGCCCTCTCCATGCGACAAATCGATTACGATTTTAAGACTGCCGCAGCCGGTGCGACCTTTAGACCATCCCCACCGTCTTCAGACGGGCGCGGGGGTGGATCTCGTTCTGGCTCATCACCACGGTCTGACCGCGGAAGCGCTCGATGATCGAGCGGACATAGGGGCGCACGCCCGGGCTGGTCAGCAGCACGGCGGCCTCGCCGGCCAGGGCGGCGCGTTCGAAGGCGTCGCGGACGCCGCGGATGAAGTCCTGCAGGCGCGAGGGCGGCAGGGCCAGCTGCTTGTCGTCGCCGGGGCCGATCAGGGCTTCGGCGAAGGCCTGCTCCCAGTCGGCCGACAGGGTGATGATCGGCAGGGCGCCGTCGTCGCCGCGGTTGGCCCAGCACAGCTGACGGGCCAGGCGGGCGCGGACCTGTTCGACCAGCTGGGTGACCGAGCTGGTGTGCGGGGCGGCCTCGCCGATGCCTTCCAGGATCTGCGGCAGGTCGCGGATCGAGACCCGCTCGCGCAGCAGCGACTGCAGCACGCGCTGGACCGTGGTGGCCGTGGCGGTGCCCGGGATCAGGTCGGCGACCAGTTTCTGCTGCGCTTCCGGCAGCTCCTTCAGGAGCTTCTGGACCTCGGAGTAGGAGAGCAGGTCGGCCATGTTCTCCTTGAGGATCTCGGTCAGGTGCGTGGTCAGCACCGTGGCCGGATCGACGACCGTATAGCCTCGGAAGGTGGCTTCCTCGCGCAGGTCGTCGGCGATCCAGGTGGCCGGCAGGCCGAAGGCGGGCTCACGCACGTGCTCGCCGGGCAACTCGACCTGGCCGCCGCGCGGGTCCATGGCCATCAGGTTGCCCAGGCGCACTTCGCCGGCCCCGGCTTCCATTTCCTTGATGCGGATGGCGTAGCCCTGGTTGGCCAAGCGCATGTTGTCGAGGATCCGCACGGGCGGCATGACGAAGCCGAACTCGCCGGCCAGGGTCTTGCGCAGGGCGCGGATCTGGTCGGTCAGCTTGCGGCCGTCCAGGTCGTTGATCAGGGTCAGCAGGCCGTAGCCCAGCTCGATCTTGACGTCGTCGATGGCCAGCGAGGCGCTGATCGGCTCTTCCTCGGCTTCGGTCGGCCCAGAGGCCTGTTCGAGCAGGGATGGATCGATCGGCTTGGGCTTCTTGGCGTCCTGGATGCGCTTGTAGGCCAGGGCCCCGGCGCCCAGCGACAGGGCCGCGAACGGGATGATCGGCATGCCCGGGATCAGGGCGATGATGCCGGCCGAGGCCGAGACCATGCCCAGGCCCGCCGGGTTCATGCCCAGCTGGGTCATCAGGGCCTTGTCGGCCGAGCCTTCGACGCCGGCCTTCGACACCACCATACCGGCGGCGATCGAGATGATCAGGGCCGGGATCTGGCTGACCAGGCCGTCGCCGATGGTCATGATGGTGTAGGACGCGGCGGCGTCGCCGATCGGGATCTTGTGCTGCACGACACCGATGATGATGCCGCCGACGATGTTGATGCCGGTGATGATCAGACCGGCGATCGCGTCGCCCTTCACGAACTTGCTGGCGCCGTCCATGGCCCCGAAGAACGTGCTTTCCTGTTCCAGCTCCTTGCGGCGCAGCTTGGCCTGCTCCTGGTCGATCAGGCCGGTCGACAGGTCGGCGTCGATGGCCATCTGCTTGCCGGGCATGGAGTCCAGGGTGAAGCGGGCGGCGACTTCGGCGATCCGGCCCGAACCCTTGGTGACGACCATGAAGTTCACCACCACCAGGATGATGAAGATGATCACCCCGATGACGAAGTTGCCCTGCATCATCAGGTGACCGAAGGCCTCGATGACCGCGCCGGCCCCGCCGGTGCCTTCCTGGCCGTGGCCGAGGATCAGGCGGGTCGAGGCGACGTTCAGGCCCAGGCGATACAGGGTCGCGACCAGCAGGACGGTCGGGAACGAGGTGAATTCCAGCGGCCGCTTGATCAGCACCGCCGTCATCAGGATCAGCACCGAGCCGGTCAGCGAAATGGCCAGCAGCAGGTCCAGCAGGACCGGCGGAACCGGCAGGATCAGCAGGACGATGATGCCCACGACGCCCAGGGCCAGGCCCATTTCGCCGCGCAGGAAACCATCCAGCAGCGAACGGGCGCTGGGGACGGATCGAGCGGCGGTCGGGGCGGCGGCGTCGGCCATGCTGAACCTTGAACCGTTGATGGATAAGCTAGACCAGCGCTTGGAGCGATTTGCGGTCCGCCGCCATCTCCTTAACCAAAATTAGCCATGTTCGGCGCCGGACGGATGGTCGCGGCGCCGAGCCATGGAGTCGCACCTAGGCGGCGGCGCCCACGCCACCTTGCGGCGGCGGAACGGGGACGCCGGCGTCGCCATATTCCTTCAGCTTGTTGCGCAGCGTGCGGATCGAGATGCCGAGGATGTTGGCGGCGTGCGTACGGTTGCCCAAGCAATGCTCCAGCGTGTCGATGATCAGCTTCTGTTCGACCTCGGCGACGGTCGAGCCGACGAAGGTGCGCGAGACGGCGTCGGCGGCCATCGAGGCGCCGCGGGCGACCGCGACGTCCGGGGCGGGCGCCAGTTGCTGGCCGTCCGGCAGGCGGATGGCGAACTCCTCGATCTCCGGACCGGTCGACAGCAGCACCGCGCGGTGCATGGCGTTCTCCAGCTCGCGGACGTTGCCCGGCCAGCGGTGGGCGATCAGGCGGCGCTTGGCCTCGGCCGAGATCGGCTTTTCCGGCACGGCGTTGGCGGCCGAGTACTTCTTCACGAAGAACTCGCACAGGCTGAGCACGTCGCCCGGGCGCTCGCGCAGCGGCGGCAGGCGCAGGTTCACGACGTTCAGGCGGTAGAGCAGGTCTTCGCGGAAGACGCCGTCCTTTACCGACTGGGCCAGGTCGCGGTTCGACGTGGCCAGGATGCGGATATTGACCTTCACCGGCTTGGAGCCGCCGACGCGGTCGATCTCGCGCTCCTGGATGGCGCGCAGCAGCTTGGCCTGCAGGCGCACGTCCATTTCGCTGATTTCGTCCAGCAGCAGGGTGCCGCCGTCGGCTTCCTCGAACTTGCCGATGCGGCGGGCCATGGCGCCGGTGAAGGCGCCCTTCTCGTGGCCGAACAGCTCGCTTTCCAGCAGGTTCTCGGGGATGGCCGCGCAGTTGACCGAGATGAACGGCGCCTTGGCCCGGCGCGACTTGCCGTGGACGTAGCGGGCCATGACCTCCTTACCCGAACCGCTTTCGCCGGTGATCAGGATCGAGGCTTCGGACGGGGCGACCTGGTCGGCCAGCTTCAGCACCGACTCCATGGCCGGGTCGCGGACGACCATCGGCTTTTCGTCGTCGGTGACGGCGGCCAGGACGGCGGCGATCAGCTCGGCGTCCGGCGGCAGCGGGATAAATTCCTTGGCGCCGGCCTTGATGGCGGCGGCCGCGCGGATCGGGTCGGCGTCGACGCCGCACGCCACCACCGGCACCCGCATCCGCTCGGCCTCGTTGGCCGCGATGAAGCTGGCGATGTCGAGCGAGTAGTCGACCATCAGGAGGTCGGCGCCCTGCCCTGCCCGCAGCGCGTTGGTCGCCTGCTCCGTCGTTTCGACGTGCGAGACCTTCGCGCCCGCGTTCATCGCCATTTTCACGGCGACCGAGAGCTGCCCGTTCAGTTTTCCGACGACCAGAAGACGCATTTTCTACACTCCTTCGACCAGGGCCTTAGCCCTGGTCGCCGTCCTTGATGATTTCCGTCATGGTCACGCCCAGGCGTTCGTCGACGACGACGACCTCGCCCCGGGCGACCAGGCGGTTGTTGACATAGATGTCGATCGCCTCGCCGACCTTGCGGTCCAGCTCCAGGATCGAGCCTTGGTTCAGTTGCAGCAGCTGCGCCACGGACATGTGGGCGCGGCCCAGCACGGCCGAGATGTTGACCGGCACGTCGAAGACGGGCGCGAGATCCGACGCCGTCTTGTCGCTGAGCTCGACCGGCATTTCGGAGGCCAGCATGCTGCCTCCGAATTCGTCGAGCGGGAGATTATCTTCGGCCATCTTAGGTCAGCCTTTTCAGGAGAACATGGGTTCAGCGTGGAGGCCTTCGGCGGCGATGGCCGCCTCCAGCGCTTCGGCGACGCGTTGTGCGGCGCCGTCTGGATCGAAGGCCGCGCGGCCGTCGCCCCAGTCGAAAGTAAAGGCCGCGGGGGCCATGGCGCCGTCGGCGCGCGCGACGATCTGGCCCTGGTAGCCGATCTGGGTCGCGACGTTCTCCAGCGCCTGCTGGGTGCGCTCTTCAAGCTCCGGCGAGACCCGGACGAAGATGCGCGGCTGGGCCTCGACCTCGCGGGCCAGGCCCTCGAGGGCCGCCGCGATCGGGGCCTCAGGGAAGTGGGTCAGGGCCGCGTCGGCGATCTTGCGGGCGCAGGCCAGGGCCAGCATGGCCGAGCCTTCGCGGTGCGCATGGGCCACCTCGTTCAGCGAACCGAAGGCCTCGCGGATGGCGTGGGCCACGTCGTTCAGGGCGTGGGCGGCTTCCTGCTCGGCGCGGGCCACGGCCGAGCGCTCGCCGTCCTGGTAGGCCTGGGCCTTGGCCGCCTCGACCTCCTCGATGGTGAAGCTCTTCTTCACCTTCGGCGGGGTGTAGGCGACGCCGCCACGGTCGTCGAAGACCGTGTCGAAGCCAAATCTGCGGTGAGGGGTGTCGTTCATGCCATCCACCTCAGTAGATCAGCTCGTCGTCGCCGCCGCTGCCGGCCAGCATGATCTCGCCCTTGGCGGCCAGGTCCTTGGCGACCTGCACCATGCCCACCTGGGCGGCGTCGACGTCCTTCAGGCGCACGGGGCCCATGCTCTCCATGTCCTCGCGCATGATCTTGGCGGCGCGCTCCGACATGTTCGAGAAGAACATGTCGCGCAGCTTGTCCGAGGCGCCCTTCAGGGCCAGGGCCAGCTGTTCCTTCGGCGTGCCGCGCAGCAGGGTCTGGATGCCGCCCGGGTCCAGCTTCGAAAGGTCCTCGAAGACGAACATCAGCGCGCGGATCCGCTCGGCGGCCTCGCGGTTGCGCTCTTCCAGGGCCGCGATGAAGCGGGCTTCGGTCTGGCGGTCGAAGTTGTTGAAGATTTCGGCCATCATCTCGTGGCTGTCGCGCTTGGACGTGCGCGCCAGGTTCGACATGAATTCGGTGCGCAGGGTCATCTCGATCTTGTCGAGGATCTCGCGCTGCACCGGCTCCATCCGCAGCATGCGGGTGACGCATTCCAGGGCGAAGTCTTCCGGCAGGCAGGCCAGCACGCGGGCGGCGTGGTCGGACTTAACCTTGGACAGCACCACCGCGACGGTCTGCGGGTATTCGTTCTTCAGGTAGTTGGCGAGAACGGCTTCGTTCACGTTGCCCAGCTTGTCCCACATGGTTCGACCCGCCGGACCGCGGATCTCTTCCATCAGGGCGTCGACCTTCTCCTGGGGCATGAACGAGGCCAGCAGGCGCTGGGTCTGTTCGTACGAACCCATGATCGCGCCGGTCGAGCTCATGCCCGAGACGAACTCGACCAGCAGTTCTTCGACGACGCTGGCCGAGACCGTGCCGAGGCCGGCCATGGCCTGGGAGACCTCTTTGATCTCCTCGTCGTCCAGGGCTTCCCAGATTTTCGTGTGGTCTTCACCGAGCGCGAGCAGAACGATCGCGGCCTTTTCCGGCCCCGAGAGGTTCTTGATATCGGTGACGGCGACTTTCATGGCCATCAGGTCGACTCGTGCAGCCAGTTACGGAGGATCGCGACCGATTCTTCCGGATGCTTTTCGACGAACTCGGACACCCGCTTGATCGACGAGGCCTTAACCTGGCCCTCGATCTTGGCGATGTCGATACGCGAGTCGATGTCCGAGGCCGGGCCGGCGATGGCGATCGGCTCACCCGACTGGTCGATGACGACCTGCTGCTGGGTGCCGTCCGACAGGGTGACCAGGCGGGTGACCGGCTGACCGCCGCCCGGACCGGCCAGGACCATCTGGCCCGGCGCGGGGGTCGACAGGTTCTTGATGAACGGGCGGACCGCGAACAGCAGGACCAGCAGGGCCACGACGCCCAGGATGCCCAGTTCCGCGAAGCGCATGATGTCGTTCTTGTCGAAGCCGGCCAGCAGGCCTTGCTTCTCCAGGCCCTGGTCCTCGGGCTGCGGGAACTTGATGTTGGTCACCTTGACCTGGTCGCCGCGCTGGGCGTCGAAGCCCACGGCGGTCTTCACCAGTTCCTCGATCTGGGCGATCTCCTGGGCGGTGCGCGGGGTATAGGCGCCCGGCTTGCCGTCCTTGCCCGGAGGGGCGGTGATGCCGTCGATGGCCACGGCCACGGCGACCTTGCGGATCGTGCCCGGCTCGCGGACGGTCGTGGTGACCGACTTGGAGATCTCGTAGTTGGTGACGCTCTCGTTCTGGTTCGAGCGCGAGCCCACCGGCTGGAAGCCATTGGCGCCGCCCTGGCCGGGAACGTTCGAGGTGGCGGTGACGCCCGAGGTGTCGTCGTTCTTGTTTTCCTGGCTGCCGGCTTCGTTGGTGCTTTCCGAGCGGACGACCTGGCCGTCCGGGTCGAACTTCTCTTCTTGAGTCGTGACGCGGTTCAGGTCGAGGTCGGCGGTGACGTTGACGCGGGCCTTGCCCGGGCCGAGCACGCCTTCGATCATGTCCTTGACGGTCTTGGCGATGCGGGCCTCGGCCTCGGTGCGGCGATCCTCGGCTTCCTTGCCGGCCAGGCTGTCGTCCGACGGGGCCGACAGGGTCTTGCCGTGCTGGTCGATGACCGCGACCTTCTCGGCCTTCATGTTCGGGACCGACGACGAGACCAGGTTCTGGATGGCGCGGACCATTTCCGACGCGGGCTCGCGGGCGCCGACGCCGATGGTCACGGCGGCCGACGGTTGCTCGGCGTCTTCCTCGAACAGCTGGCGCTTGGGCAGCACCAGGTGGACGCGGACGCTGTTGACGCCCTGCATGGCCTTGATGGTGCGTTCCAGCTCGCCCTGCAGGGCGCGTTGACGGTTCAGTTGCTGGACGAAGTCGGTCTGACCCAGCGCGTTGTTGCCGTCGAAGATTTCGTAGCCGATCGAGCCCGAGCTCACGAGGCCCTTGCCGGCGACCATCAGACGGGCGCTGGCGACCTTGTCGCGCGCCACCATGATCGTCGAGCCGTCGCCCTTGGTCTCGTACTTGATGCCGGCCTGGTCCAGCGCCTGGGTGACGCTGGAGGCTTCCTTCAGGTCCAGGTTGGAATACAGCAGCTCATTGGGCTCCTTGCCCATGAACATGACGAGGGCCACCAGGACCGCGACGACGCCGGCGCCAACGCCCAGCATCGCGGCCAGACGGCCGACGCCAAACTGCTTGATTGAACCCAGAAAGCTTTCCACGAAGCCTCACCCTTGATCCCACAGCCCTCCGCGAAGGAGGGACCGACAAGCGAACGAGAACCGCCCGTCGGTAGGCAAGATTTACCCGGTACAAGGTAAACGAGGCGTTTATATTTGGCCCGTGGAGGCCCTTCCCGTGGCGCCAAAACGTCGCGGCCGCCCCCTTTCGGGAGCGGCCGCTGAACGTCTTCGAACCCTTGTGGCGCAAGGCCCGCGGGGTTTTCAGGAGCGGTAGGGGGTGGTCACATTAACGCACCCCTCGCCACTCTTAACGGTACTGCTGGATCCGCGTGGTCCGCAGACCCGCCAGACCGTGCCGGTCGATCGATTGCTGCCAGCTGAGGAACTCATCGTTCGTCAGCTTGTAGCGATCGCAAGCCTCGTCGAGCGAGAGCAGGCCCCCGCGGACGGCGGCCACGACTTCGGCTTTACGACGGATCACCCAACGTTGGGTTTCCGGCGGCGGAAGATCCGACAGGGTAAGAGGCGCACCGGTCGGACCGATAACGTACTTTTCACCCCGGCTGTTCGTGCGCTGCTGTTGCAACATGGCTTTACGCCTTTCCCACAACCATCACTGTTGAGGCCTCACTATAGGCGCCGCCTAATAACAGCGGCTTAATCCCAATAGTAAAAGAGACCTGAACAGAGTGGCTCCTTTAGCAGTCCGTAGTGTCTCGATGTGAAACACAAGAATTAAAGAGCGTTAATCCCTATGATCAGCGCTTAATATTCAGAAGCTCTTCAAGCATCTGATCGGCAGTGGTGATGATCTTCGACGACGCCGAGTAGGCGCGTTGCGTGGTGATCAGGCCCGTAAACTCAGTCGACAGATCGACCGTCGAAGCTTCCAAGGTCGAGGGGGCCAGCGCGCCGGCTCCACCCTGGCCCGGAGCCTTCAGGCTGTACGTGCCGCTTTCGTTGGTGACGCGGTAAGCGTTGCCGTTGACGCCCTTCAGACCGTTCGGGTTCGAGAAGGTGGCGACGGCGACCTGGGCGATCCTGCGGGTGACGCCGTTGTCGAAGATGGCCGAGACGTAGCCGTCGTCATCCACTTCGATGTTGGTCAGGTTACCGAAGGCCGTACCGTTGGTGTTCACCGACTGGACGACCGACTGGCTGTTGTACTGGGTCAGACCGCCGGCGGCGTTGGCCAGGTCGATCTGGACGTCCTGGGTGTCGATGCCCAGGCCGTCGGCCCAGATCGGCGGCTGCGGCAGTTGCGCGGCCGGCGGGGCCGGCTGGACCACCAGCGGCGTGCCCGAGGCCTGGACCGAGATCGAGGTCGGGCTGGTGCCGCCGAACAGGTTGCCCGTGTCCTTCAGCTTGCCGTCGGTGGTGAATTCGATGATGCCCGAGCTGATCAGGCCGTTGGCGTTGTTGGCCAGGTCGCCCGGCTTGGCGCGCAGTTCGGCGTACCACTGGTTCGGGCCGGGGCCCTTCAGCAGCGACAGGGTGACGGTGCGCTGGCCGCCCTTGGAGTCCGACAGCGGGACCTGGATCTCGAAGTCCGGCTTCACGCCCTTGGTGTTGTCCAGGGCGTAGTCCGACATCGACCAGGAGGCCGGGTCGTACAGCTTGCCCATCTTGGCCTCGGCGTCGGTGGCGATGCCCAGGTCGACCAGGTTGACCTTGTCGCCGGCGGCGTTGATCGCCGTGTCGGTGGTGTTGCCGGCCGGGGTGGTGGCGCCCTTGTAGTCGATCGACGAGCTGACCAGCGCGCCGGTCGAGTCGTAGCCGACCTTGCCGGTGGCGACGATCACGCCGTTTTCCTTGATGTCGACCAGGTATTCGTTGTTGCCGCCGACCGGATTGGCCACGCCCGTCGAGCTGTAGACGACGTCGAAGTTGTGGTTGACCAGGTTGTCGTCCTGGACGTTGGTCTTCGACGGCGAGCCGGCGGTGCCGACCTTGAACGACACGGCGGCCGCGACCGGCTGCTCCGAGCGCAGGTTGGCGTTGACGCCGACGCGGGTCGTCTTCTCGGCGGTGCCGCCGACGCTGCCGACGTTGATCGACGACAGCTGCATCAGGTCCGACGGATCGGGCGTGATCATGCCGCTGACCGGGTCGGCCAGCCAGCCTTGCAGATACAGGCCGGCGTCGTTGCGCAGGTAGCCCAGGTTGTCCAGCTGGAACGAACCGGCGCGGGTGAACGAGCGGGTGTCGGTCGCCGTCAGGTTTTCCGGCTTTTCCGTGGTGACGAAGAAGCCCGAGCCCGAGATCGACAGGTCGAGGTTCGAGGTCGTCGACTGCGTCAGGCCTTGCTGGCTGACATATTGGTGCGTCTGAGCCTTCACGCCGCCGGCGCTGTAGGCCTGGTTCTTCGAGCCGGACGTGACCAGGGTCGAGAAGTTGGCGCTGGAGCGCTTGTAACCGACCGTGTTGACGTTGGCGATGTTGTCCGAGATCGCGGCCAGGGCCGACGAATTGGCGATCAGGCCGGAGACGCCGGCGAGCATGGCGCTGTTGATGCTCATGACTGAATTCCTACTTCTGAATGGGGTTCGAAGGGTTCAGCGCTGTTTGCGTTTGGGTCCGGGGGAAGACCGTCTTCCGGGGACCGCGTCGGCGTCATTCTGACGCCCGTTCGAAGGGTGGTGGTCGGACCTAGGCGGCTTTGTCGTCCGTCTTGTCGTCCGTTTTGTCGTCGGAGTTCGCGGCCACGGCGGTGACGCCGATGACGTTGTCGATGGGGACCGGCTTGCCGTCGATGATGACCTGCGGCTGGCCGGTGGAGTTGTCGACCGCCGTGACCACGCCCTCGGTGCGGCCCTTGACGTTCGTCGCCTTGAGTTCCTTGCCGTCGGCGCCCTTGGCGGTGACGGCGATGGTGTAGACGCCGCCGTTCTCCATCTGGGCGCCGCTGTCGTCCTTGCCGTCCCAGGTGATGGTGTGGTCGCCGCTCTTCTGGTCGTCGGGGTGCAGCGTGCGGATCACCTTGCCCGCGGCGTTCTTCACTTCGACGGTCAGCGAGGTCGAGGCGCCCGGCTGGGTCCACGAGAAGGTCGCCTTGCCGTCCTTCAGGGTCGAGTTGTCGGTGGTCGCGGTGACCTGCTTGCCGATCATGTTGACGCCTTCGGACAGGCCCGTGCCGGTGTTCATGCCGACCAGGGCGGCCAGCAGGTCATTGGTGACCAGCTGCTGCTCGACGCCCGTCATCTGGGTGATCTGGCTGGTCATCTGGGTCGTGTCGGTGGGCGACAGCGGATCCTGGTTCTTCAGCTGGACCGTCAGCAGCTTCAGGAACGTCTGCTCGTTGTTGGCGAGCGACGTGCGCGAGTTGTTGATCTTGTCGAGGACCGAAGAGGTGTTCTGAGACGAGACGGCGGCAGCCATGGCTCGGTCCTTCCTAGATGCGGATGTCGAGACCGCTGTCCGCGGTCGTCTTCAGACCGGGCAGCAGTTCGGGGGTGATCAGGATGTCTTCCTCGCCGTTCAGGGCCGACTGGAACGCGCGGCCCGAGAAGGCGCGCTGTCCCTGGTCGCCGAAGTCCTGGAAGGCGAGGAAGGGGTTGGAATTCTGGCCGCTGTTCTGGCTGGAGACGTCGAACGACAGGCCGTTGTCCGAGACGGTGAAACCGGCGTCGGCCAGAGCCTGGCGCAGTTCGCTGGCCTTGCCGCGCAGCTCCTGGGCGGCGTGGACCGTGTCGAACTTCATCGAGGCGGTCATCGCGCCGTCGCGGCCGATCTCGATGCGCACATCGACCTTGCCCAGGTTGTCCGGGGTCAGGGTGACGTCGAAGCGGGTGGCCTTGTCGCCGGCCTTCTTGATGATCTCGGCCGACAGGGCCGCGACGGTCTCGGGCGCCCCACGCGCGCCCGCCGGAGCAGCCGCGGCGGCGGCGGCGCTGGCGGCCGGGGCCTGAGCCGCCGGAGCCTGGACGGCCATGGCGTTGGTGTCGACCGTGGCGACGGCGGCGGCGGCCGGGGCGTCGACCGCGGCGATCGTCGTGGCGGCCTTGTCCGAACCCTTGGAGTCGGTGGTCGTCTCACCCTTGCCAGCGGAGCCCGCGGCGACGGCGGTCACGGCCTGGGCGGTCTCGACGGCCACGGCGTCGGCGGCCTTGGCCTGGGCCGACAGCGGCGTCAGGCCGGGCTTCTGGGTTTCGGTCGGCTTGGCCGAGGTCTGGGCGGCTTCCGGCGCGGCGGCTTCGGTCGCGGCGGCGTCCGTGGCCACGTCGGCGGCGTCAGCGGCGACGACTTCGGCGACGACCGGAGCCTCGACGACCGGCGCGTCCACCACCGGAGCGGCGAGCGGGGCGACAGGGGCTTGAGCCACCGGCGCTTGCGGGGCGGTCGGTTGAGCGATGGCGGCCTTCGGCGCTTCGGCGGTCTTGGCGTCGGCGGTCTTCGGCGCGGTCAGATCGTCGGTCGAGACCGGCGCGGCGTCGGCGCTGGCCAGGGCGGCCAGGGCCTCGAGGGCGGCAGCGTCGACGGCCTGGCCTTCCGGCGCGGCGGCGACCGGCGCGGCCGTCTGGGCCTGGGCGGCGACCGGCTGTTGTTGGGCCTGAGCCGGCTGAGCGGTCTGGGCGGCGGCCGGCTGGGCCGCGACCGGCGGGATCTGGGCGGCCTGCACGGCGGCGGCGAAGTCAGTGGCCTGGTCGGCGACGGTCGCCGTCGCGTCCACGGCCTGCTGGGCGTCGGTAGCCGCTTCGGCCTGGACCGGAGTCGGGACCGGCGCGGTCATGGCGGCGATCAGGGTGGCGGCGGCTTGAGCCGCGGCGTCGGCGGCGTCGACCGCCCCATCCTTATTGGCCGCGTCCTTCTGGTCGGCGTCCTTGTCCGAGGCCTTGCCGTCGGCGGCGTCGCTCTTGGCGTCCTTGCTCGCGTCGGCCTTGTCCGAAGCCTTGGCGTCGGCCTTGGCGTCGGCGGCGTCCGCCTTGTCGGTCTTGGCTTCGTGGGCGTCATCAGCCTTGTCGGCGCGATCGGCGCGCTTGGCGTCGGACTTGCTGTCGGTCTTGGCCGGCTTGTCGGCGGCCTTCGTATCACGAGCGTCACGGGCGTCACGGGCTTCGTTCCTGGCGTCGTCGCGAGCGTCGCTCTTCGACTCCGTACGCGACGGGGCGCGGGGCGCGGGGGCTTCGTCGCTCTTGCCGGCGATGGCCAGCAGGGCGTCGAAGCCGTTGTCCGACGCCTTGGCGCTCACGGCCGGGGTCGGCGCGGGGGGCAGAGCGGCGGTGGGTGCGGCGATCGCGGTCATTCGCAGTCGTTGCTCGGTTGCTGGCGGTCCGTGACGAACACGCCTTGGTCGACCTCCTCTGAGCAACGGTCGGGCCAACTCGCCAAAACCATCACAAGCCTTTGTTTTATTTCATCTTAATGGCTTGTTTACGAAGAAAAATCGCTCCCCGTGCGGCGCTTTTTGCCGAGTCCTTCCGGTCTTGAAGGACGGGAGTTGCCGCGTCGCCCCGTCGCGGGGCCAGTTGGCGCCGTCCTTGCGCATCACATCTCGTCGAACTTCCGACCACCGGAAACTTTCGCAATGAGATTCAATAGCTTGGCAAATTTCGGGAGCTCCACTCCCTCCGTGACCCGGCAAGTTTCGCCGGGCAACGACGCGCTGTGCGTTGCGCGGTTTGCCGAGCTTAAAGGAGCTGCCGCATGTCGCTGAATGCGATCATGAACACGGCGACGTCCGGCATGATGGCCGCGCAGACGGGTCTGCGCGTCACCTCGGACAACATCGCCAACGTCAACACCACGGGCTACGTCCGCAAGACGATCGCCCAGTCGAACCTGCTGTCCAACGGCATGGGCGTCGGCGTCAGCATCGACGCCATCAAGCGCGCGACCGACCGCTTCCTGCAGTCGGCCAGCCTGAACGCCGCCTCGGACAGCGGCCGCACCTCGGTGGTGGCCGACACCCTGAACCGCGCCCAGCAGCTGTTCGGCGATCCCAGCGGCGACAACAGCTTCTTCTCGACCCTGGACGACATCTACGCCGCCTTCTCGTCGGCGCAGGACGATCCGTCCTCGTCCCTGCTGCGCACCCAGTCGCTGACACGCATCGACGACTTCCTGAGCGAGTCCAGCCGGATCACCTCGTCGCTGTCCAAGCTGGGCAAGGACGCCGACACCCGCATCTCGGCCGATGTCGACCGCGTCAACGACCTGCTCAGCCAGATCGACGGCCTGAACACCGACATCACCCGCGCCAAGGTCGCCGGGGCCGACGCCACCGGCGCCGAGAACGTCCAGAGCAGCCTGGTCGACGAACTCAGCAAGATGATGAACGTGCAGATCACGCCCCGTCAGCTGGGCGGGGTCTATGTGCGTTCGACCGAGGGCCTGCCGCTGGCCGGCGACGGCGCGGCCAAGCTGACCTACCAGACCTCGGCCACGGCCACCGGCTACCTGACCGTCCAGCTGGCCAACGGCTCGGTCCAGCCCACGCCGATGAACATCTCCAGCGGCGAGATCAAGGGCCTGCTGGACGTGCGCAACGTCGAGCTGGTCAATCTGTCCGACCAGCTGGGCGAGTTCACCTCGCGCGCGGCGGAAGAGATCAACCGCGCCGCCAACGCCGCCTCTTCGGTGCCGGCTCCGACCACCATGACCGGCCGCAACACCGGCCTGGACGAGCAGGCGGCCATGACCGGCTTCTCGGGCAAGACCACGATCGCCCTGACCGACAGCAGCGGCGTCATCCAGCGCCGGATCGACATCGACTTCGACGCCGGCACGATGAGCGTCGACGGCGGCGGCGGCCCGACCTTCGACCCGACCAACTTCACGGCCCAGCTGAACGCCGCCATGGGCGGCATGGGCACGGCCGGCTTCTCGGGCGGGGCCCTGACCCTGAACGGCAGCGGCGGCCTGGGCGTGGCCGTCCAGGACGACGCGACCAACCCGTCGCTCAAGGCCGGCAAGGGCTTCAGCCACTATTTCGGCCTCAACGACATCGTCCGCACCAACGGCTATTCGCCGTACGAGACGGGCCTGACGGCGGCCGACCCGCACGGCTTCACCTCGGGCTCGATGACCATTCGCCTGACAGACGTCGAAGGCGGCCGCATCCGCGACATCGTCGTCGACCCGCCCCCGGGCGGCACGATGCAGGACATGCTGGACGCGCTGAACTCGCGCGCCTCGGGCGTGGGCCTCTACGGCCAGTTCTCGCTGAACCCCAAGGGCCAGATCAGCTTCACGTCGAACGGCACGACGCCGGTGTCGATGTCGATCCAGGCCGACACCACCCAGCGCGGCGTCGGCGGTCCGTCGGTCAGCCAGCTGTTCGGCCTGGGCCCGGCCGAGCGCAGCACGCGCGGCGAGAAGTTCTTCGTCAATCAGGCGATGAACGAGAATCCCAAGCTGCTGCCCTTCGCCCAGCTGGACCTGACCCAGGGCGTCGGCGGCAACCCCGCCCTGGCCATCGGCGACGGCCGCGGGGCCCTGGCCCTGGCCAAGTCGGGCGACACCACCACGGGCTTCTCGGCCGCTGGCGACGCCTCGGCCATGACCATGACGGTGTCGCGCTACGCTTCCGACTTCAGCGGCGCGATCGCCCGCAAGTCCTCCACCGCCGCCAGCCGCAAGGACGCCGCCGACGCGGTGTCCAGCGAAGTCGACAGCCAGCGCCAGTCCGAAGAAGGCGTGAACCTCGACGAAGAGCTGATCAACCTGACCACCTACCAGCAAGCCTTCAACGCCTCGGCCCGCCTGATCCAGGCGACCAAGGACATGTTCGATGTGCTCACCGGAATCCTGGGGTAAGCCATGACCCGCGTCTCGACCGTTCAGAACTACAACATCATGACGTCCAACCTGATGGCGGCCCAGATCCGCCAGAACGACGTGGGCGCCCAGGTCTCCAGCCAGAAGGTCGCCACCGATCTGAAGGGCTACGCCAAGAACGCCGAGGTCCTGACCGCCATGCGCGGGACCCAGACCAAGATCAACGGCCTGCTGGACCAGTCCAAGCAGGTCAGCAACCGGCTGGAGATGCAGGATACGGGCCTGGGCCGCGTCTCCGACGCCACCCAGAGCGCCCGCGAGGCCATCGCCAACGCCCTGGCCGCCGGCAACGCCAGCACCCTGATGCAGCAGCTGCGGGCCAATTTCAGCGACGTGATCCAGGGGCTGAACACCAAGTCGAACGGGCTCTACGTCTTCTCCGGCGCCCAGACCGAGACGGCCACGACCTCGGCGACCACCATGGCCGACCTGACCGCCGCGCCGGCCACGTCCGACCTGTTCCACAACGACCAGTACATCACCACCAACCGCATCGACGAGCAGACCAACGCCAAGACCGGCGTGCTGGGCGACGCGATCGGCACCGACGTGTTCGACGCCTTCAAGCAGGTCCAGGCCTATGTCGACGCCAACGGCGACTTCACCGGCAAGTTGGACGACACCCAGACCCAGTTCCTGACCGGTCTGCTGAACGTGTTCGATACGGCCCAGAAGGGCGTGGTCGACCTGCAGGGCAAGAACGGCGTCACCCAGAAGCGCTTCGAGAGCGCCAGCAAGGACCTGTCGAACCAGGCCGACACCCTGACCGGCATGGTCGGCGACATCACCGACGTCGACATGGCCGACGCCGTGACCCGCCTGGAAGCCGCCAAGCTGGCCGTCCAGGCCTCGGCCCAGGTGTTCACCAGCCTGCAGGCCTCGTCGCTGCTGAACGTGCTGAAGTAGGGGGAGCGACAGAGCGTCGCCTCCCCCAACCTCGCAAAAGCGCGCCCTAACCGCTATATGGCGGCTGATGAACGCCGACCTGCTGATCCCGACCGCCCAGAACGACGCCGACGCCCTAATCGCGCGCGCGGTCGAACAGGTGCGCGCGGCCGTCGGTCTGCCGGAGGGCACGCGGATCGTCGCGGCCATGTCCGGGGGCGTGGATTCCACCGTCACCGCCGCCCTGCTGGCCAAGGCCGGCTATGACGTCGTCGGCGTGACCCTGCAGCTCTACGACCACGGCGCGGCGATCACCAAGAAGGGCGCCTGCTGCGCCGGCCAGGACATCCTGGACGCCCGCATGGCCGCCGAGCGCATCGGCATCCCGCACTACGTGCTGGACTACGAAAGCCGCTTCCGCGAGCAGGTCATCGAGGACTTCGCCGACGCCTATCTGCGCGGCGAGACGCCGATCCCCTGCGTGCGCTGCAATCAAACCGTGAAGTTCCGCGACCTGCTGGACGTGGCCCGCGATCTGGGCGCCGAGGCCATGGCGACCGGGCACTATGTGCAGCGCGCCTTCGCCGGCGGCGGCAATCGTCCGCAGCTGCGCCGCGCGGCCGATCCGGCCAAGGACCAGAGCTATTTCCTGTTCGCCACCACGCGCGACCAGCTGGACTTCCTGCGCTTCCCGCTGGGCGGCATGGACAAGCCGACCGTGCGCGCCGTCGCCTTTGGTCTGGGCCTGGCCATCGCAGACAAGCCCGACAGCCAGGACATCTGCTTCGTCCCCGAGGGCAAATACACCACGGTGATCGACCGCATCCGCCCGCAAGGCGCCGAAGCGGGCGACGTCGTGCACCTGGACGGCCGCGTGCTGGGCCGCCACGAGGGCGTGACCCGCTACACCATCGGCCAGCGCCGGGGCCTGAACATCGCCGTCGGCGACCCGCTGTTCGTGGTGAAGATCGACGCCGACAAGCGCCAGGTCATCGTCGGTCCGCGCGAGGCCCTGCTGACCGCCGCCCTCACCCTCAAAGAAGGCAGCTGGCTGGGCGGCCAGGACAGCCTGGAAGCCGCCGCCGAGGACGGTCAGCCTGTGCTGGCCCGCGTCCGCTCGACCCGCGAGCCGGTCGCCGGCCGCCTGTCGATCCGCGACGGCGAAGTCTCGGTCGTGTTCGACGGCGCCGAGGAGGGCGTGGCCCCTGGCCAGGCCTGCGTGCTGTACGATCCGGCCGATCCGGAGCGCGTGCTGGGCGGCGGCTTCATCGCCGGCACGACCCGGACAATGGACCTCGTCGAGGCCTGACGGCCATCTCGGGCGTTGGATCTTCCATGACCCGCGTCCGCGTCATCGATCTCGAGACCGCCGGCTCCGGCCCGCATGACGTCTGCGAGATCGGCTGGCAGGACGTCGTCCAGGATCCGGGCGGCCGCTGGCGTGTCGACGATGCGGGACGCGGCGCGCACTTGGTGAATCCGGGCCGGCCGATCACGCCCGAGACCATGGCCATTCACCACATCATCGACGCCGACGTCGCAGGCGCCCCGTTCTGGAAGGATATAGCGCCATCCGTCCTGCGCCCCGAAGGCGGCGTCCAGGCCCTGGCGGCCCATCGCGCGGCGTTCGAGCAGCGCTTCTGCACGCCGAAACTCACCGGCGGCGCGGCGTGGATCTGCACCTGGAAGTGCGCTTTGCGCCTGTGGCCGCAGCTACAGGGCTTCTCCAACCAGATGCTGCGCTATCAGCGAAACCCCGGAGGCCTGGTCCGCGAGCTGGGCCTGCCGGCCCACCGCGCCCTACCCGACGCCTATGTCACCGCCCATCATCTGCGCGACATGCTGAACGAGGCTTCGCTGGAGCAGCTCCTGACCTGGAGCGCCGAGCCCGGCCTGCTGCCCCGCGTGCCGACCGGTCCCGAGCGCGGCAAGCCCTGGGACCGCCTGCCCGGCGAGACCCTGCGTGCCCTGGCCCAGGACCGCGACGTCAACATCCGCTTCAGCGCCGAGACCGAGCTGCGCCGCCGGGGCGAAGCCGCCGAGCCGAAGCCGACACCGCCGGCCCAGCAGACGCTGCTCTAGGTCCCAAACAGCAAAAACCCCCGCCGGCGAACCGGCGGGGGTTTTGTTGTCGTCAAGCTGACGAAGCGATGCTTACGCGCCGCCCGGGAAACGGAAGGGGACCTTCACCGAACCGGTCTTGGCGCCCATCGGCAGCTTTTCGGCGATGCACATGGCGGCCTTGTCGAAGCCCTTGCCCGCGGCGCTGTTGTCGACGACCTTGCAGTCCGACAGCTTGCCGGCGTCGGCGTTGCATTCCAGCATGACCTGGGCGGCGTCACGGGTGTTCGCGAACTGCTGCAGGCAGCGGCCCATCTGGTCTTCGAAGCCGCCAGCGGCCGACGCGGCCTGAGCGACGAAGAAGCTGCCAGCGATACCGGCGGCGAGCGCGATCGAGAGTTTCATGTGTGGTCCAGCCCCTTGCGGCGTTTCAATCTGATGTGACTGTTCTCGCAGGTAGGAACCAAGGAATGGCTAAGGTTCGCGGTTAATCATTTCCAAAAATGGTGAATGACCGCAGGCGGATGAAAACCAAGGTTTCGGTATGTGGCGCGGAGGGATCGAGATGACGCAGACGACCAGGCATCGCATCTACGGCATGGCCTTCGCCAGCGTGTATCCAGCCTATGTCGCCAAGGCCGAGAGGAAGGGCCGCACCCGGGCCGAGGTGGATGAGATCATCCTTTGGCTGACCGGTTTCAGTCCGGAAGCGTTCGCGGCCCAGCTGGCCGAGAAGAAGGACTTCGAGACCTTCTTCGCCGAGGCCCCGGCCATGAACCCCGCCCGCGCCGAGATCAAGGGCGTGGTTTGCGGCGTCCGCGTCGAGGAAGTCGCCGACCCGCTGATGCGCGAGATCCGCTACCTGGACAAGCTGGTCGACGAGCTGGCCAAGGGCAAGGCGATGGAGAAGATCCTGCGGGCCTAGGGCAGCTTTTACGTCCCCCATACCGCTCATCCCCGCGAAAGCGGGGACCCAAGCGGCGTTTGGGATAGTGAACGGGCCGCGCCTTAGCCAACTGAGTCAGCTTGGGTCCCCGCTTTCGCGGGGATGAGCGGAGTTTGAGAGGCCCTACTCCGCCGCGATCTTGGCCGCTTCCAGGGCCTCGCCGACGGTCAGGCCGCGCTCGGGCGGCGCGCTGCGTTCCAGGTCGCGGCGCTGGACGACCTCGCCGCAGGCCTCGCAGGCCAGCACGGGGTGGAAGGCGCAGCCGCAGCCCTTGTGGTTGAACAGCACCGGCGACTGGTCGCGACCATAGACATAGCGGTCGCCCCACTCCGACATGGTCAGCAGCACCGGCGACAGGGCCAGGCCCTTCTCGGTCAGCCAGTACTCGTGACGCGGCGGACGCTCGGAATAGCGGCGGGTCTCCATGACGCCATGGGCGACCAGGGTCTTGAGGCGCGCGGCCAGGACATTGCGGGCCACGCCCAGCCGTTCCTGCCACTGCTCGAAGCGTTTCACCCCGGCGAAGGCGTCGCGCAGGATCAGCAGGGTCCACGGATCGCCCACGACTTCCAGCGTGGCGGCGACCGAGCAACGTTCGTTCGTATAGTCAGCTGTGCGACCCATTTGGCGAGGTTGCGGCGTTCCGCGAGGGAAAGCAAGAGAGCGTTGCGTTTGAATATGAACCATAGTAGGTTTTTTATCGCAATTGACTCTCTCGGTTATTGCAGGACTGGCGAGGCGCGGCGATCTCGATCCGCAGCGCCTCGCCCCTTTCCCATCACATCCTCGCAACCCACTTGCGTATGAGCGGGTGATCAGGGCCTATCTCGCCTCAAAATACCGCTTCAGGGAGCTAAACCATGTCCGCGTCCGATCTCGTCGTCATCGTCTCCTACGCCCGCACGCCGATGGGCGGCTTCCAGGGCGCTCTGGGCGGGGTAAAGGCCACCGAGCTGGGCGCGACGGCGGTCAAGGCGGCCATCGAGCGGGCCGGCGTGGCGGGCGACAAGGTCGAGCAGATCTTCATGGGCTGCGTGCTGCCGGCCGGTCTCGGCCAAGCCCCCGCTCGCCAGGCGGCGCTGGGCGCGGGCCTGCCGCTCTCGGTCGAGGCCACCACCGTCAACAAGATGTGCGGCAGCGGCATGCAGGCCGCGATCCTGGCCCATGACGCGCTGAAGGCCGGCTCGGTCGACCTTGTGGTCGCCGGCGGCATGGAGAGCATGACCGGCGCGCCCTACCTGATGTCCAAGCACCGCGGCGGCGCCCGCATCGGCCACGACCAGATGTGGGACTCGATGTACCTGGACGGGCTGGAGGACGCCTACACCACCGGCAAGCTGATGGGCGCCTTCGCCCAGGAGACCGCCGACCAGTACCAGTTCACCCGCGAGGCCATGGACGACTACGCCACCAAGGGCCTGATGAAGGCCAAGGCCGCCGTCGAGAGCGGCGCGTTCAAGGCCGAGATCGTCCCGGTCACCGTCGTCACCCGCAAGGGGACCGAGGTGGTCGACACCGACGAGCAGCCCGGCAAGGCCGACCCGGCCAAGATCCCGACCCTGCGCCCGGCCTTCAGCCGCGACGGCTCGGTCACCGCCGCCAACAGCTCCTCGATCAGCGACGGCGCCGCCGCCCTGGTCATGACCCGCGAGAGCGTCGCCAAGGAACTGGGCCTGCCGATCCTGGCCCGCGTGGTCAGCCACGCCGCCCACGCCCACGAGCCGGGCCTGTTCACCACCGCCCCGGTGCCCGCCATGCGCAAGGCGCTGAAGAAGGCCGGCTGGACGATCGACGACGTCGATCTCTTCGAGATCAACGAAGCCTTCGCCGTGGTGCCGATGATCGCCCAGCAGGAACTGGGCTTCGACGGCGACAAGCTGAACGTCAACGGCGGCGCCTGCGCGCTGGGCCACCCGATCGGCGCGTCGGGCGCGCGGATCCTGTGCACGCTGATCAACGCCCTGCAGTCGCGGGGCAAGACCAAGGGCCTGGCGTCGCTCTGCATCGGCGGCGGTGAAGCCACCGCGATGGCGATCGAGCTGGTCTAGTCCCATCTAGGGTGCTCTCCCGCAACGCGGGGGAGCATCAAGCGTTGGAACATCCATGACCGACACCTTCCGCCACAACCCCGAACTCAGCCGCTACGAGCTGGAGGTCGACGGCCTGCTGGCCGTGGCCGACTATCAGCGCTCCGGGCACCGGCTGGTGATCCCGCACGTGGAGGCCGACGTGGCCCTGCGCGGCACTGGGGCCGCCGGACGGCTGATGACCAAGGTCGCCGAGACGGCGCGCGCCGAGGGCATGCGGATCACTCCGCTGTGCTCCTACGCGGCCGCCTGGCTGAAGCGGAACGACCCGGACCTGATCGCCTAACCCCTCTCCCGCTGCTCGGCCACGAACGCCACGCGGTCCAGCACCTCCTGCTCCGCCGCCGGCCCTGCGCCATAGACGAAGTGGCGGCCGTCGATCGGCTTGCCGCTGACCTTGTCGACCAGCACAGGCTCGGCCGGCAGCCCCGTCTCGACGTCGAAAAGAGCGCTGGCCACGCCGTCGGGGAAGAAGTGACGGTTGCCGAACGCCATCAGCGCGGTCAGCACCGGCTGGAAGTCGCGCCCGAGCTCGGTCAGCACATACTCATAGCGCGGCGGCCGCTCGCTGTAGCGGCGCTTCTCCAGCAGGCCGCTCTCGACCAGCCCCGCCAGCCGCTTGGTCAGGATGTTGGGCGCGACGCCCAGGCTTTTCTCGAACTGATCGAACCGGCTCAAGCCCTGGGACGCGTCGCGCAGGATCAGGAACGACCAGGGGTCGCCCACCCGCTCCAGCGTTCGCCCGACAGGGCACTGCTTGTACCGCGAGCTGCTCGCGGCGGAGGACAGGACGGGTGTTTGCGAAGCGGCCATGCAAATAATTTGGGAAGTCACTTGCGGTTTGCAAGTTACCTCATAGCTAGGGGTCACGCCGGACCGTTGGGGCCTCGGCAAGAGCACTGAGGAACCACACCATGACCACTTCGAACAAGGGCGCCGCCCTGATCACCGGCGCTTCGACCGGCATCGGCGCCACCTATGCCGACCGTCTGGCCAAGCGCGGCTACGACCTGATCCTGGTCGCCCGCGACGAAGCCCGCCTGAACGCCCTGGCCGACCGTCTGCGCGCCGAAGCGGGCGTCAAGGTCGAGGTCATCCTCGCCGACCTGACCGACAAGGCCGCCCTGCTGAAGCTGGAAGAGCGCCTCGCGACCGACACCAACATCGCCGCGCTGGTCAACAACGCGGGTGTCGCGGGCTCCAACGACTTCGTCGCGTCCGATCCCGATGCGTTCGAGAAGATGATCCAGCTGAACGTCACGGCCGTGACCCGCCTGGCCGCCGCGGCGGCGCGCAACTTCATCCCGCGCAACAAGGGCGCGATCGTCAACATCGCCTCGGTGGTCGGGCTGATGCCGGAACTGGGCATGCCGGTCTACGGCGCGACCAAGGCCTTCGTGACCTATCTGACCCAAGGCCTGCGCGTGCAGTTCGGCGACTCCGCCGTGCGCCTGCAAGCCGTGCTGCCGGGCGCCACGCGCACCGAGATCTGGGAGCGCTCTGGCCAGGACGTCAATTCGCTGGACCCGAACATGCTCATGGGCGTCGATGACATGGTCGACGCGGCGCTCGCCGGCTTCGACCAGGGCGAGCTGGTGACGATCCCGTCGCTGCCCGACGCGGCCGACTGGGAAGGCGCCCTGGCCGCCAAGGCCAAGCTCTATCCCAACCTGTCGCGCAGCCAGCCGGCGGCTCGCCTGAAGACCGCTTAAATAGCGGAAAGCTCGCCGGCGCGGCGCTCACTCCCGCGCCGGCGAGTCCGCCCTGATCGGCTTTCCCGGGTTGATGCGCACCGGGAAAACCGATCTGGAACGCGAAACTAGCTGAGCACCATCACCACGACGCGGCGGTTCTGGGCCCGGCCCTCACGCGTTTCGTTGGGGGCGACCGGGGCGTCCTGGCCGTACGAGATCGTCGCCATGCGGTTCAGGGCGACGCCGTGCACGCTGAGGAACTTGCGCACGGTTTCCGCGCGCTTCTCGCCGAGCTCGTCGTTGTATTCCTTGGAGCCCGAGTTGTCGGTGTGGCCCTGGATTTCCAGGTACACGTTCTTGTTGTCGGTCTTCAGCTTCTCGGTGAACTCCGACAGGCGCTGTTCGGCTTCCGGCGAGAGGTTCGCGGCGTTGACCGGGAACTTCACGGAGTCGTCGCTCAGCACCAGGGCGTACTGGAACTTGCCCTCGGCCAGCTTGCCGGCGGCGATGGCGCGTTCCAGCGCGTCCTTGGAGGTCTTGTCCAGCTCGCCGATCTGGGTGTCATGAGCGCTGACCCGCTCATTGACGGCGCCAACCTGCTGGTTGACGAACTTCTTGGTCGCGCAGCCGCTGACCGACAGGCCGCCCATCACCAGGGCGGCGGCGACCATCATGGTCTTCGTGCTTGCTATCATTGTTTGGGTCTCGTCCGTAGAATGGGGTTGCGGGACGTCCTGCAACGCTCGCAGTGGCAAATCGGACAGCAGAACTTGACCAAAGATGGGCGCGATTCCGGCGCTCCTAGGTCAAGCTAGACCATTGATACTCAAGCTCTTTTCATTGACTTCTATACCGCGCGCAAGCGCCGTGTCCGGAGTTTGGTTCCGAAGATTATTTAGTTTTCGGAGAGACCCGAAAGCCACGCCTGGAAGGCCCGCAAGGCCGGAGTCGGGGCCCGAGATTTCAGCCAGGTCAGCCAGTAGCGGCCGGCGCTGACCTGAGTCTCGAAGGGCCGGATCAGCCGTCCTTCCTGCAGATGCCGCTCGAACATCATCGGCGGCGCCAGGGCCACGCCGGCGCCCTGCAGGGCCGCCTCGACCATCACCCAGGAGCTGTCGAACACCGGGCCACGGATCGGCGGCGGCGACAAGCCCGCGGCGGCGAACCAGTCGGGCCAGTCGGCGGCGCGGTAGCTGCGCAGCAGGGTCTCGCCGAACAGGTCGGAGGGCCCGGCCAGACGCTCGGCCACCGCCGGCGAGCACAGCGGGCTCATCGGCGCCTCGAAGAGCGGCGCGGCCTCGGTGCCGTGCCAGGCCCCGTCGCCGAACCGCACCGCGCAGTCCAGCCCCTCGCCCGCCAGGTCGGTGCGGTTGTTGTTGGTGAAGATCCGCAGATCCACGAACGGATGGGTCTCGCGAAAGGCCGGCAGGCGCGGCAACAGCCAGCCGACCGCGAAGGTGCCCACGACCCCGACGCTCAAGACCTCCAGCACCCGGCCGCCCTCGAACCGCGCCAGGACGTCGCCCAGCTTGTCGAACGAGTCCCGCACGCTGGGCAGCAAAGCGAGGCCCTCGTCGGTCAGGGCCAGGCCGCGCGGCAGCCGGCGGAACAAAGCTGCGCCCAGCCGGGCCTCCAGTCCCTTCACCTGATGGCTGACGGCGGCCTGGGTCACGCACAGCTCGATAGCCGCCCGGGTGAACGACAGATGCCGGGCCGAGGCCTCGAAGGCGCGCAGGGCGTTGAGCGGGAGTTGGGCGCGGCTCATGAAGACCCAAATCTATCTAGGGGCTCCGCCAAGGTATCGTCGTTTGCGGTGAACGCCAGCCCCGGGCAGGTTTCGCGGGCAAGGAGACCGACCCAATGCTTCATCGTCGCAAGTTCTTAACGGCCCTGGCGGCCGCGCCCGTCCTCATGCCTGTGCTCGGCCAAGCCGCCGTGTTCACCAGCGCCCCGTCCTCCGCCCTTAGCTCACGTATTAACGAATTGGAGCAGCGTAGCGGCGGCCGCCTGGGCGTGGCGGTGCTGGACACCCACGACGGTCGCCGGTTCGCCTGGCGCGGCGACCAGCGCTTCCGCATGTGCAGCACGTTCAAAATGCCCCTCGCCGCCGCCATCCTGCGCCGCGTCGATCAGGGCCGCGAGCGCCTGGACCGCAAGATCGCCTATGGCCCGGACGTGCTGATGGGTAATTCGCCGGTAGTCGAGAAGCATCTCGGCCAGGGCATGACCGTCGGCGCGCTGTGCGAGGCCACGATCACCTGGAGCGACAACGCCTCCGCCAACCTGCTGCTCGATGCGCTAGAGGGCCCGGCCGCCCTGACCCGCTTCCTCCGCGCCCTCGGCGACCAGACCACCCGCTGCGACCGCCGCGAACCGGAACTCAACACCGGCGCCGAGGACGACCCGCGCGACACCACCACGCCCACGGCCATCCTCGAGACCTGGAAGACCCTGCTGACCACCGACACCCTCTCGCCCGTCTCCCGCAAGCAGCTGACCGCCTGGGTCGTGGCCAACCGCACCGGCGGCAAGCGCCTGCGCGCGGGCCTGCCGCGCGGCTGGAAGGTCGGCGACAAGACCGGCAACAACGGCAAGGACACCACCAACGACATCGCCGTGATCTGGCCGCCGGGACGCAAGCCGCTGTTCATCGCGGCCTTCCACGACAAGGGCTCGGCGGATGATGACGTGCGGAACGCGGTGCTGGCCGACGTGGCGCGGGCGGTCGTGACGGCGGGGTTCGGGGCGTAAAGTTATCCACAGGGCACGACCCAAGCGCCCCCTCCGTCTCGCCGCGTATCCGCGGCGATCCACCTCCCCCGTTTCACGGGTGAGGAGATACCCCCCTCTCCTCCCCCGCCTGCGGGGGAGGTAGCGCGATGCGGATACGCATCGTGACGGAGGGGGCGCTCAAACGCTCATCCCATCCCCGCCCAGAAACCAACATTTCCCTTCCCAGATAACCCCTTACCTAAAAACACCCGTTTCCTGTCCCCACCCCTCCACATCGCCCCATGCTCATCCCTCATGAGCCAGTCCCTCACGCCCAGCGCCTGGTGCGCAGAAATCCAGGCCAAGCTGATGGCCGCCCTCGACGCGGCCTGGACCCTGGCCGAGACCAGCGACGATCCCGTGGTCATCGCCAAGGCCCGCGCCAAGGCTCGGCTTTGCGGCCAGCTCGCCTCGGACGCCCGCAAGATCGCGACCATGGTCCCCCAGCCCAAGACGCCCGAGGCCAAGCCCCGCCACCTGCCGGCCGCGATCCATGAAGCCTTCGACCGCCTGGACGCCGCCACCGCGCCGCTGATCGCCGAAGCCGTGCGCGACACGGACAAGCCGCCGGCCGCCCAGGCCGTGGCGATGCAGGCGGCGCTGCGGAAGCTGAAGCGGCGCTAACAGCCTCACCACTCTTGTTACCGCTACCTCATCTGCTAGCTTCCGCCGCGCGACACCGGTGACCGAAACCGGGGCGCGGGGAGAAGACGACCATGCTCAAGACCATCGCGCCGTCGCTGATCGCACTCGCCCTGGCGTCCGCCGCCTCCGCGCAATCCCTGCCCTACCAGGACCCCAAGCTCCCCGCCGCCCAGCGCGCCGCCGACCTGGTCGGCCGCATGACGCTGGAGGAGAAGGCCGGCCAGCTCCGCCACGCCGCGCCGGCCATCCCGCGCCTGTCGGTCCCGGCCTACAACTGGTGGAACGAGGGCCTGCACGGGGTGGCGCGAGCCGGTGAGGCCACGGTGTTCCCGCAGGCCATCGGCATGGCCGCCACCTGGGACGCGCCGTTCATCCAAGCGGTCGCCGACACCATCGCCACCGAATTCCGGGCCAAGTACCTGGAGAAGGTCGGGCCCGACGGCTCGACGGCGCAGTATCGCGGCCTGACGGTCTGGTCGCCCAACATCAACATCTTCCGCGACCCGCGCTGGGGCCGGGGCCAGGAGACCTGGGGCGAGGATCCGTTCCTGACCGCGACCCTGGGCTCGGCCTTCGTCGAGGGGCTGCAAGGGCCCGACCTCAACCACCTCAAGACCCTGGCCACCGCCAAGCACTTCGCCGTGCACAGCGGTCCCGAGGCCGACCGCCATCGCGACGACATCCACCCCTCGCGCCACGACCTGGAAGACACCTATCTGCCGGCCTTCGAGGCGCTGATCACCAAGGCCAAGGCCCAGGCGGTGATGTGCGCCTACAACGCGGTCGACGGCCAACCGGCCTGCGCCAGCGACGAGCTCCTGAAGGATCGCCTGCGCGGGACCTGGAAGTTCGACGGCCACGTGGTCTCGGACTGCGCGGCCATCGCCGACGTCTACCTGCCGACCTCGCACGCCTATCGGAAGACCCCGGCCGAGGCGTTCGCGGTCAGCCTGAAGGCCGGCACCGACCTGCTCTGCGACTTCGGCGGCGCCAACGGCGTCGAGGCGCCGGCGATCGTCGAGGCGGTGCGCACGGGCCTGGTCACCGAAGCCGAGGTCGATGTGGCCATGCGCCGGCTGTTCGAGGCCCGCATGCGGCTTGGCCTGTTCGATCCGGCCGGGACCGGGCCCTACGGCAAGATCACCGCCGCCGACAACGACACGCCCGCCCACCGGGCCCTGGCGCTGAAGGCCGCCCAGAACGCCATGGTGCTGCTGAAGAACGACGGCCTGCTGCCGCTGAAGGCCGCGCCGAAGTCGATCGCCGTGATCGGGCCCAATGCCGACAGCGTCGACGCCCTGGTCGGCAACTACAACGGCACCCCGTCCAAGCCGATTACCGTGCTGGCCGGGATCCGCGCGCGCTTCCCGGACGCCAAGGTCACCTACGTCCAGGGCACGGGCCTGATCGGTCCGCCCAGCGAGCCGACGCCGGACGCGATCTTCTGCCAGGACGCCGCCTGCGCCACCAAGGGCCTGAAGGTCGAGGAATATGCGGGCCTGGACTTCGCCGGCGCCCCGACCGCCACCCGCACCGAGGCCAACGCCGGCTTCAGCTGGGGCCGCCCGACCCGCAGCCCCCGCCAGACCTCGATCCGCTGGAGCGGCTTCGTCACGCCCAAGGACAGCGGCCCGCACAGCTTCGCCGTGACCGGCGAGCGCGGCTGGCGGGTGTTGATCGACGGCAAGGTCGTCGCCGACGCGTGGGACACCGGCGTCGATCCGGCCCAGGCCCAGACCGTGATGCTGACCGCCGGCAAGGCCCACGCCATCGTCATCGAGGCCCGCCAGGACGGCGATCGCGGCGAGCAGCGCCTGACCTGGAGCCAGCCTTCGGACAACCACGACACCGCCATCGCCGCGGCCAAGGGCGTCGACCTCGTGGTCTTCGTCGGCGGCCTGTCGGCCCGGATCGAGGGCGAGGAGATGCCGGTCAAGGCCCCGGGCTTCGCCGGCGGCGACCGCACCAGCCTCGACCTGCCCGCCCCGCAGGAAAAGCTGCTGGAGGGCCTGCAGGCCACCGGCAAGCCGGTGGTGCTGGTGCTGGTCAACGGCTCGGCGATGAGCGTGAACTGGGCCGACAAGGCCGTGCCGGCCATCGTCGAGGCCTGGTATCCCGGCGGCGAAGGCGGCAAGGCGGTGGCGGGTCTGCTGGCCGGCGACTTCAGCCCGGCCGGCCGCCTGCCGGTGACCTTCTACCGCTCGGCCGACCAGCTGCCAGCGTTCAAGGACTACACCATGGCCGGCCGCACCTACCGCTACTTCGGTGGCGAGGCGCTGTACCCGTTCGGCTACGGCCTGTCCTACACGAGCTTCAAGTACGGCAAGCCGGTGCTCAGCGCGGCCAAGCTGAAGGCCGGCCAGCCGCTGAAGGTCTCGGTCGAGGTCACCAACACCGGCGGCCGCGACGGCGACGAGGTGGCCCAGCTCTACGTCTCGCGCCCCGGCCAGGCCGGCGCGCCGATCCGGGCGCTGAAGGGCTTCCAGCGGGTGACCCTGAAGACGGGCGAGACCCGCAAGCTCGACTTCACCCTGGACGCGGCAGCCTTCGCCACGGTCGACGCCGACGGCAAGCGCGCGATCAAGCCCGGCGCCGCCGACCTCTGGATCGGCGGCGGCCAGCCCGTGAGCCGGCCGGGCCTTTCGGCGCCGGCCGGGGTGGCTACGAAGGTGACGATCGTTCCTTAAAACGTCTCGCCGACCAGCTTCTCGCTCAGCGCCCACAGGGCCTGGGCGTTGGCTGGATCGAGGGCGTAGCCGCGAACGCCGGCGCGGACTTCCGAGGCGTCCTCGACCCGCTTGGCGACGTGGCAGTCCTCGCAATAGAGACCGCCGACCTCCTCGACCGGAGCGACGACGCCGGCCCAGACGCTGGTGGCCGCGCCCTGCGGGATGGTCTTCCACTCGAAGGCGTCGGCGCCGGCGGCGGCGGCCTGGGCGTTCAGGTTGTCGATCATGCCCTGGATGAAGGCCGGGTCCAGGTGGCGGGCCAGCTCGGTCTGGATGCCGCCCGGGTGCACGGCCACGGCGCGGACGCCGCGATCCTTGTGGCGGCGGTCGAACTCGACAGCGAACAGGATGTTGGCGGTCTTGGAGCGGCCATAGGCCTCGAACGGCGTGTAGTCGGTGGTCTCGAAGTTCGGGTCCGCCAGGTTCACGTCCGAGAAGCGGTGGCCCGACGAGGCCAGCGACACCACGCGCGAGCCGGCCTTCAGCAGGCTGGCGATGCGGTTGATGAAGGTGAAGTGGCCCAGGTGGTTGGTGCCGAACTGGGTCTCGAAGCCGTCGACGGTCTTGCCCAGCGGCGTGGCCATGACGCCGGCATTGGCGATGACCAGGTCGAAGCCGCGGCCATCGGCGACCAGAGCGTCGGAGGCGGCGCGGACGCTGGCCAGGCTGGCAAGGTCCAGTTCGATCAGCGACAGCGAACCGCCGCTCTTGGCCGCGGCTTCACTCACGACGGCGGTCGCGCCCTCGGCCTTGGCCAGGTCGCGGGCCGCGCCGACCACATCAGCGCCGTGGGCGGCCAGGGCGCGGGCGGTCTCGACGCCCAGGCCGGCCGAGACGCCGGTGACCAGCACGCGCTTGCCCTTGAGGTCGACGCCGGCCAGGACGTCGTCGGTGGTGGATTTGGCGCCGAATTGATTGCTCATGACTCTCTCGTCCCCAAAAGGATGTGGGTTGTTGTGTGAGCCGATCCGGAGGATAAATGGAGGAAGGCTCCGGTTATATATCCGGAGGCATCCTCCGCTTTTCAAGATCGATGCCCGAAGAATCTGAGACCCGTATCCAGAAGGGGGCCCGGAAGCCCCGCGCCGACAGCCTGCGCAACCGCGACCTGCTGCTGAGCGCGGCCAAGATGGCCTTCGCCGAGACCAGCGCCGACGCGCCGCTGGAGGACATCGCGCGCCGGGCCGGCGTGGGCATCGGCACGCTCTACCGAAACTTCCCCACCCGCGAGGCGCTGGTGGCGGCGGTCTATGCGCGGGAGCTGGACCAGCTGGCGGTGGCGGCCGACGACTTCCTGGCCAACCGCCCGGCCGGCGAGGCCCTGGCGGCCTGGCTCGACCTGCTGATCGACTACATGGCCACCAAGCGCGTGGTCGCGCCCGCCCTGCAGGCCGACCCAGGCGAAGGCTCGCGCGTCTACGCCAGCTCCGGCGCGACCATCCTGCCGGCCCTGAAACGCCTGATCGAAAGCGCCCAGGCGGCCGGCGACATCCGCGCCGACATCGGCTTCGAAGACATCCTGCGCCTGATGAGCGGCCTCAGCCTGGGCTACGAACAACCCGGCTGGGCGGACGGCGCGCGACGGCTGTTCGGCGTGATGATGGCGGGGCTGCGGGCGCGTTAGAAGCGCAGCCGCATGCCATAGATTTCGCGATAGATCGGCCTGTAGTCGTCGGGACGCGCGGCGCGATCGGTCAAGAAGTTCACCTTGCTTTGGATCGTCTCGCCCAGCCAGCTGTAGGCCTCATCCGGCCGCGCGGCGTTCACCAGCGGCTCCAGCTTCGCCAGAAGCGACCGCGCCTCGACCGGCGTCACCTCGTCGGAATCGCGCATGTCGAGTTCGTACACTATCGTCAGCGCGTCGTGGGTGGCGTTCTTGGCCTCCGCCTGCCCCATCAGCCACGCCCTGTCGTCATCCGTGATGCTCTTGGGGTCGAGCGTCCACCAAGACCGCAATCGCTCCGCCCTGGACTGCGCCACGGGCTCGGGCGCCGGAGGCGTGGCCTCCGCCGGCGCCTCAGCGGGCGCGGGCGACGGTGCGGAGACTGGGGCAGAGACTGGGGCAGAGACTGGGGCGGAGACTGGGGTAGAGACTGGCGTGGATACAGTCGTCGCCGGCGCCTGGACCGCCGCCCGGGCCTTGGCCAGAGCCGCCTGCGCCGCTTGGCTGAGCGAGACGGTCACCGCCGCGGGCGTGGCGGCTTTTGCCGGTAGCTCGGCTGTTTTGGCCGGCGTGGCCTTGGGCGTCCGCAACGCGGCGCTGCGGATCAGGTTGGCTGTGTCGTCGCCCGAAACGCCTTGCTGGCCTTGGCCCAACAGGACCGACATCGCCAGATAGGAATTGCTCACGCGGTTCATCGAGCCCGCCCTCCCCGTTCGCGCCGAGACGCCTGGCGTTAACCATGCACATCCCGGGCCAACCTGAAGGCGAGCGCTCAACCGATGAGATAGGGCGCTAGATCAGGCCCCCTCCTCGTCCACGTAGATCACCACCGGCTTGCCGCGCGACAGCGGCTCCCAGCCGGCCTCGATGGCCGAGGTAATCGCCTTGGCCACCACGCGCACGGGGATCTGCGAGGGCTTCAGCGGCGGGGCGCTGAACTTGGGTTTGGGGCCGGGCGGGAACTCGATCAGGGCTTCGCGCTGGCCTTCCTTGTGGCGCGCGGCGATCACCTTGCCGTGGCGTTCGGAGGGGTCGTAGTTCCACTGCGGCAGGCGGTGCAGGCGCCAGACATAGGGGTTGCCGTCGATATCGATGTCGAACTCGACGGTGAGCTTGGTGGTTTTGGCCATGCGGGGGAATAACCCGATGTGGCCGGAAGAAAAAGGGCCGCCCCTTTCGGAGCGGCCCTTCTGCCTTACTGCAAGGTCGCTCGACCGAACGACAACGCGCCGTTCTCGACCCCGACGGCGATGACGCCGCCGTCCTCGATCTCGCCGGCCAGCAGCTTGCGGGCGATCGGGTCGATCAGCTCCTTCTGGATCACGCGCTTCAGGGGACGCGCGCCGTAGACGGGGTCATAGCCCTTGTCGGCGATCCAGTTCAGGGCCTCGGCGTCGATCGACAGCGCCATGCGGCGGTCGGTCAGCAGCTTCTCGACCCGTTGCAGCTGGATACGGACGATGTCGCCCATGTGCGCGCGCGACAGGCGCTTGAACAGGATGATCTCGTCGATCCGGTTGAGGAACTCGGGGCGGAAGTGGCCGCGCACCATGTTCATCACCATCGGCCGGACGGCTTCCACGTCCTCGCCTTCCTCCTGGTTGGCCAGGAATTCGGCGCCGAGGTTGCTGGTCATGATGATCAGCGTGTTGCGGAAGTCGACCGTGCGGCCCTGGCCGTCGGTCAGGCGACCATCGTCCAGCACCTGCAGCAGCACGTTGAAGACGTCCGGGTGGGCCTTCTCGATCTCGTCGAACAGCACGACCTGGTACGGACGGCGACGGACAGCCTCCGTCAGCGCCCCGCCCTCGTCATAGCCGACATAGCCGGGAGGCGCGCCGATCAGGCGGCTGACCGAGTGCTTTTCCATGTACTCGGACATGTCCATCCGGGTGATGGCGTGCTCGTCGGCGAACAGGAACTCGGCCAGGCTCTTGGTCAGCTCGGTCTTGCCCACGCCCGTCGGGCCCAGGAACAGGAAGCTGCCGATCGGCTTGGTCGGGTCGTGCAGGCCGGCGCGCGCGCGGCGGACGGCGTCGGACACGGCGGTCAGCGCCTCGTCCTGGCCGACCACGCGACCACGCAGTTCGTCCTCCATCTTGAGCAGCTTCTCGCGCTCGCCTTCCAGCATCTTCTCGACCGGCACCCCGGTCCAGCGGCTGACCACGGCGGCGATCTGCTCGGCATCGACGACTTCCGGCGTCAGGGCCTCGCCCTCGCCGGCTTCGGCGTCGGCCAGGCGCTTCTCCAGGGCCGGGATCTCACCGTACTGGATCTGACCGGCGCGGGCGAAGTCGCCGGCGCGCTGGGCGTTGGCGAGGTCGGCGCGCAGGCGGTCGAGGGCTTCACGGGCTTGCGCCGCGCCGCCGACCTTCTCCTTCTCGGCCTTCCAGCGCGTGGTCATCTCGTCGCTGCGGAACTGCAGGTCGTCGATCTCGACCTCCAGGTTCTCCAGGCGATGCTTGGAGGCCGCGTCGGTCTCCTTGCTCAGCGCCTCGCGCTCGATCTTCAGCTGCACCAGGCGGCGGTCGATCTCGTCCAGCTCCTCGGGCTTGGAGTCGATCGCCATGCGCACGCGGCTGGCGGCCTCGTCCATCAGGTCGATCGCCTTGTCCGGCAGGAAGCGGTCGGCGATGTAGCGGTTGCTGAGCGTGGCGGCGGCGACCAGGGCCGAGTCCGAGATGCGCACCCCGTGGTGGACCTCGTACTTCTCCTTCAGGCCGCGCAGGATCGAGACGGTGTCCTCGACCGTGGGCTCGCCGACGAACACCGGCTGGAAGCGACGGGCCAGAGCCGCGTCCTTCTCGACGTGCTTGCGGTACTCGTCCAGCGTGGTGGCGCCGACGCAGTGCAGCTCGCCGCGCGCCAGGGCGGGCTTCAAGAGGTTGGAGGCGTCCATCGCCCCGTCGCCCTTGCCCGCGCCGACCAGGGTGTGCATCTCGTCGATGAACAGGATGATCGAGCCCTCGGCCGCCGTGGTCTCGGCCAGCACCGCCTTCAGGCGCTCCTCGAACTCGCCGCGATATTTCGCGCCGGCGATCAGGCTGCCCATGTCCAGCGACAGCAGCTTCTTGTCCTTCAGGCTTTCGGGCACGTCGCCATTGACGATGCGCAGGGCCAGGCCCTCGACGATGGCGGTCTTGCCGACGCCGGGCTCGCCGATCAGGACGGGGTTGTTCTTGGTGCGGCGCGACAGGACCTGGATCGTGCGACGGATCTCCTCGTCGCGGCCGATCACGGGGTCCAGCTTACCGTCGCGGGCTGCGGCGGTCAGGTCGCGGGCATAGCGCTTGAGCGCCTCATAGCCTTCCTCGGCATTGGCGCTGTCGGCGGTGCGGCCCTTGCGGATGGCGTTGGCGGCGGTCTCCAGGGCCTGGGCGGAAACGCCGGCCTCCTTGAACAGCTTGGCCGCGTCCGCGCCTTCCTTGGCGATGGCGATCAGCAGGCGCTCGGTGGTGACGAAGGCGTCGCCGGCCGCCTTGGCGCCCTTCTCGGCCTCGGCGAAGACGCGGGCGGTGTCGGGCTTCATGTAGAGTTGGCCGCCGGCGCCGTCGACGCGCGGGATCTTGCTCAGCAGGGTCTCGACGCCGCCGTCCAGCGTATCGGCGCGGCCGCCGGCGCTCTGGATCAGGGCGCGGCTGAGGCCGTCCTTCTCCTCGAGCAGGACCTTGAGAATGTGTTCGGGCGAGAACTGCTGGTGGCCGCGGGCGAGCGCCAGGCTCTGGGCCGACTGGACGGCCTGTTTGGCGCGGTCCGAATAGAGATCGATATTCATGTGTCTAAGGTGTCCCCTTCCTAGGCGGATCTGGACCGGCCGCCTCTTCTGAGCACGGCCGGTCCCGATGGGGCATTTAGGTGTGGCTCATGAGCCACACAAGACCTACCAGCCCCGGCTGGCGAGATAACGTTCCAGCTCCTGAATCCGTAGCGCATCGGAGGGGTGGGTCGAACTCAATTCGCCGCCGCCGGACTGTCCGGCCTTGGCGTCCTGGGCCTGCATGTTGCGCCACAGGGCCACGGCCTCGCGCGGCCTGTAGCCGGCCCGCGCCATGAAATCGACGCCCAGGCGATCGGCCTCCAGCTCCTGCTTGCGCGAGAACGGCAGCAGCACGCCGAACTTGGCGGCGTCGTTGCCGTGCTGCTTGAGCAGCTGGCCGAAATCGGTGCCGCCGGCCGCGGCGCCGGCGATGCCCAGCAGGATCTTCGAGGTCCGCTCCTGCGAGACGCGCTCGGCGGCGTGGTGGGCGACGACGTGGCCGGCCTCGTGGCCGATCACGGCGGCCAGCTGGTCGTCGTTCTCGACCATGGTCAGCAGGCCGACGGTCACCCCGACATGGCCGCCCGGCAGCACGAAGGCGTTCGGCGCCTCGTCCAGGAACACCGCATAGTCCCAGGGCCGGTTCGACAGGCCCGCCGCCGCGATCACCCGCTGGCCGACGGCCTGTACCCGAGCGTTCTTGCGCGGCTCCTTGGAGATGTAGGCCGTCCGCAGCGTATCGGCCCAGGCCTTCTCACCCTCGGCGGCCAGGTTGTCGTCATTGACGATCAAGAGCTGGTCGCGGCCGAGATCGGCGTTGTAGGCGCAGCCCGACACGGCGCACGCGGCGGCCATCAGGAGCGGCAGGGTCAGGCGGCGGAAGAAGGCCATGAAGCTCGGCTGTGTTGCGGATGCGACATAAGGGTTATCGACGGCGGACTGCTTGTACGCAACCGCCCAAGCTTCCTTCTCCCCGTGCGGGAGAAGGTGGCGGCGAAGCCGACGGATGAGGGGTCGAAAGACCTGTCCGGATAACGGAGCGCAACCCCTCACCCGACCCGCTTCGCGGGCCACCCTCTCCCGCAAGGGGAGAGGGATCACTCATCCAGCGGCCTTCCCTTCCGCGCTCGCAGGTCGGCGATCAGGGTGCGCATGGCCCAGCCGGTGGCCTTGGCCATCTGCTCGCCGTCGAAGCCCCAGTGGTCGCGCATCTCAAGCCAGGGGGTGGTGTGCAGCACCTGCATGACGGCGGTGGCCAGGTCCTGGTCCTGCGGCGGCAGGTCCTTGACCAGGTCGGCGGTCGCGGCGCGGTAGGCCTTCTGGCGCACGGGGTTGTTGGCCATCCGCATCGCCCGGCCTTGCGGGGTCGAGCGCACCAGGGTGGCGATCGGGGCGATGCTGTCGAAGCCCTCATAGACGTCGCGCAGGGTGTCGGTCAGGTCGGCCTCGGACGCCGGGAACGTCACGCGTGGACCGGCCAGCTCGCGCACCCGGTCGGTGCCCGCCGCCAGCAGCGCCTCGCGATCGGGGAAGTAGCGATAGACCGTCCGCCGCGCCACGCCCGCCCGCTCGGCGATCAGGTCGTGGTTGATGTCCATCCGCCCCTCGGCCAGCAGCGCGATCAGGGCGTCGGCGATGCGCGTGCGCATCTCTTCCTTCTGCGACTCGCGGCCGCCAGAAGCCTTGGGAATCTCACCATCCATGGACCCGATCTAGAACGAGGCACATTTTGTGTCAAATTTAGATTGACACTTTTTGTGCCACATAGCATTCAGCGGCCATCAAGAAAGGGGATACCCATGCTCTTCCACCTGTCGATCGCCGCCCGCGATCCGCAACACGTCGCCGAAGTCATCGCCGAGTTCTGGGGCGGCGAGGCCTTCCCGTTCCCGCCCGTGTCGGACAATGGCTGGATCGCCGTGGCCGGCGACGCGCGCGGCTCGGCCATCGAGGTCTATCCGGCCGATGTCGTGCTGCGCGAGGCGGACGGCGACGCCGACGCCTATGGCGAGGCCACCGGCCAGGTCCCGTTCACCGCCACCCACGCGGCCATGGCGACGAACCTGGACACCGACGCGGTGCTGGCCATCGCCGCCCGCGAAGGCTGGCCGGCCAAGTACCGCAAGCGCGGCGGCATGTTTGGCGTCGTCGAGCTGTGGATCGAGGGTCGCCAGATGATGGAGATCCTCACGCCGCAGATGCAGGACGAATACGTCGCCTGCATGAGCTTCGACACCTGGCGGGCCATCCGCGCGGCGGTGACAGCCGGCCAGGCGGCGAACGTCTAGTTCCCCCGCGCCTGGGCGATCACCCGGGCCAGCTGGCGCGGGTCGATCGGCTTGGCCAGCACCGGGGCGTCGCGCAGGTCGGGCCTGACGCCCTGGTCGCCATAGCCGGTGACGAAGGCGAACGGCACGCCGCGCTTGCGCAGGATCTCGGCCGTGGCGAAGGACGTCTCGCCATCGCCCAGATTGACGTCCAGCAGGGCGAAGTCGATGTCCTCGCGCTCGGCCGTCGCGGCGGCGTCGCGGGCCGAGGCCGCCGGGCCGACGACCTCGCAGCCGAGGTCGGACAGCAGGTCCTCGACCAGCATGGCCACGAACAGCTCGTCCTCGACGACCAGGATCCGGCGGACCTCAGGCCGCACCCCGGAAGAACCGGTTCGACTCGCCGGTTCGTCCCAGTTCCGCGTCGATCTGGCAGACCACGCCGCCGGGAGGATAGTCGAGAGTGACGGAACCGCCGAGTTCGCGGGCCAGCCCTCCGGTGATGAGACGGCTGCCAAAGCCCTGGCGGCTGGGGGTCGAAACAACAGGCCCATCGGTCTCTTCCCACGTCAGACACAGCCTCTCGCCCGCCTCGCCCTTGGTCCGGCGCCAGGTGAGCACCACCCGGCCGACCTCGTTGGAGAGCGCGCCGTACTTGGCCGCATTGGTCATCAGTTCGTGCAGCGCCATGGACAGGGCCAGGGTCGCCTTGGGCGGCAGCCGGACGGTCGGGCCGTCCAGGACGAAGCGCTCGGCCTCGCCATGGGCCGCGACCACCGCCTGGACGATGTTGGCCAGTTCGGCGCCGTCCCAGCTCTCGCGGGTCAGGATGTCGTGGCCGCGCGCCAGGGCCAGCAGCCGGCGGGTCAGGCTCTCGCGCGCCTCGTCCATGCTGTCGGCGTTGCGCAGGGTCTGGCCGGCGACGGACTGCACCGTGGCCAGGGTGTTCTTCACCCGGTGGTTCAGCTCGTTGATCATCAGCCGCTGCAGCTCTTCGGCGCGCTTGCGGTCGGTGACGTCGCGCATCACGCCGGTGAAGAAGCGTTGGCCGCCGTCGCGCCACTCGGCGATCGACAGCTCCAGCGGGAAGGTCGTGCCGTCGGCGCGTCGGCCCTCCACCTCGCGACCGACGCCGATGATCCGCCGCTCGCCCGTCTCGCGGTAGCGATGGAGATAGCCGTCGTGCTCGCCGTGATAGGGCTCGGGCATCAGCTTGCGGACGTTCTGGCCGATCACCGTCTCGGCCGGATAGCCGAACAGGCGCTCGGCGGCCGGGTTGAACGCCTCGACCTTGCCCTTCTCGTCGATGACGACGATGGCGTCGACGGCCGTGTCGACGATGGCGCGATAGCGCGCGTCGACCGTGGCCTTCTTGGCCGCCCGCCGCTCCTCGGGGGTAAGCTTACGCGCTTCAGCCATGTCCGGCTCCGCCACGTTGTCGGCTGACCGTATCGCTGAAGTTGCTCTTCCGCCAGAACTTCACGCGAAACGCGTTGTCGGGTAGCCGACAAAGAAAAAAGGAGCCGCTTTCACGGCTCCCTCTTGGTCTTTAGCGGTGAAGCGGCCGATCAGGCCTCTTCCGGCTCCGAGCTGGTCGGCGCGCCCTCGCCGCCTTCGAAGCTGCGCGGGGCGCGGCGACGACGGGGCTTCTTCACTTCTTCGCCGTCGGCGGCTTCCGGCGCGGCCGGGGCTTCAGCGGCCGGGGCTGCGGGAGCAGCGGCGGCGCGGGTCGACTTGCGGCCCAGGAAGGCCGGAGCCTCGCTGACGGCGCCGTCCTGGCCGCGCAGCACCGGCGAGCTTTCGCTGGCCTGGCTGTCGCTGGAGGTCGGCAGAGGCGAGGCTTCCGGCTCGATCACGGCCAGCGGGTCGCGGCCTTCGCGCGGCTGCCAGTCGCGATCGCGGTTGCGATCCCGGTCGCGGCCACGGCGGCGGCCTTCACGGCCCTCGCCCTCGGCCTGCGGCTGTTGTTGTTCGCCCTCGGCGGCGGCCGGACGGTCATCGCGCGGAGGACGATCGTCGCGGGGACGGTCGTCGCGGTCGCGGTAGGGCCGGTCCTCGCGGGGACGATCGTCACGCGGCCGATCATCACGGGGGCGGTCATCACGGGGGCGATCGTCGCGAGGACGGTCATCGCGCGGGCGGTCGTCACGGGGACGATCATCGCGGTTGCGGTCGCGGTCGTCGCGGTCACGCCAGCGGTCGCGGCGGCCTTCGCCCTGCTGGTTGTTGTCGCGCGGACGGTCGTCGCGATTGCGATCCCGGTCGCGGTTGTTGTCGAAGTTGCGGTCGCGATCGCGGTTGCGGTCACGGTTCTCGAAGCGGTCGCGGCGCTGTTCGCCGCCTTCACCGTTCTCGCCGCCTTCGCCCTGGCCCTCGGCCTGAGCGGGGGTCTCGACGACCTCCGGCTCTTCCGGCGGCTCGGCTTCGAAGTCGATTTCGTAGGCGGCGTAGACGTCCTTGCCGACGATGTCGCTGACCGGACGATTCGGCTGGATGGCGCGCAGGACACGGAAATAGTGCTCGGCGTGCTGCAGATAGTTCTCGGCCAGCACCCGGTCGCCGGACGACGTCGCGTCGCGGGCCAGCTGCTGGTACTTTTCGTAGACGCTCTGGGCCGCGCCGCGAACCTTGACCCCATCGGGGCCGTTCGAGTCGAACGCGCGGTTGGCGTTGTGCTGTTGAGGCTTGCCGCCGCTGCCACCGCGATTGTTGCGGCCGCGCTGGCGCTTCATGCCTTTGAAATCTCTCATGTTCTCTTCTGAACCTGTCCGGAGGTCAGTCTTGCGCTGGCGCGTCCGGCCTTGCTGGTCTCTGTCGGGTCGAACCCTGGTGAGTGTCAGAGACGCTGGTTTCCGTAGAGCCCCCGCCCTGTCTTTCGGCGCGGCGACCGGCGAACCGGGCGCGCCTGCCAGGGGAGCCTCGCGAACGTCAACGACGTCTGCTTTTCCCGTCACCTGGCGATCTGGAAGGAGACAGGACTCGTCTACCGGTTCACGCCACGGTTTCCAAGGGATTTTTCACCCCGGTCACCACACGGTCGTGCGTCGACAGGTCTTTGATCGTTCTGACCTCCATGGCGCCGGCCGCGTTGAACAGCGCCTCGACGTCCTTGGACTGGTCGAAGCCGATCTCGACGGCGAACATGCCGCCCGGCTTCAGCACCCGCAGGATCTCCGGCGCCAGCAGGCGATAGGCGTCCAGGCCGTCCTCGCCGCCGTCCAGGGCCAGGCGCGGTTCGTGGTCGCGAACCTCCGGCTCCAGGGTGTCGATCACCTTCGTGGGGATGTAGGGCGGGTTGGAGACCACCAGGTCGAAACCGCCGTCGCCCAGGCCCGCCGTCCAGTCGCCGTGCAGGAAGGCCGCGCGGGTGTTGAGGTCCAGACTGGCGGCGTTGTCCTTGGCCACGGCCAGGGCCTCGGCCGAGGCGTCAATGCCCAGGCCCTTGGCGGCCGGACGCTCGGCCAGCACCGCCAGCAGGATCGTGCCCGAGCCGACGCCCAGGTCCAGCATCGAGAACGCCATGTTCTCCGGGAAGGCCTTCAGCGCCTCGTCGACGATGACCTCGGTCTCCGGACGCGGGGTCAGGACGTTCTTGTTCACCTGCAGCAGGATCTTCCAGAAGCCCTTGCGGCCGATGATGTGGCTGACCGGCTCGCGGCGGGCCCGGCGCGAGAGGTAGTCCTCCAGCGTGGCCTCCTGCTCGGCGCTGAGCTCGCGATAGGGATCGGTGACGATCTCGGTGCGGGTGACGTTGGCGGCCACTTCCAGCATCAGGCGCGCGTCGATCGACGGCTGATCGATGCCGGCGTCCTTCAGACGATCCTTGGCGGCGGTCCAGGCTTTGACGAGGGTCAGGGTCATGATCGGGGTTTAGCGTGTTGATCGGAGGCTTCCAATATCCGATCTCCCCGGCGAACACCGGGGAGATCGGTGTAGCGCGTTAGGTCAGGGAAACCCCATCCCCCTCGCCCACCGTCCCGCCCTGGGTCACGTTCAGGTAGATGCCGCAGAACATGTGGCCGTAGTTGTCGAACAGGGCCTTCACGAGATCCACATCCCGTTCGGCCGTGGTCGGATCGACGTGGGTGGCGGCGCAGCGGACGATGGGCTTGAGGACTTCGGCGGTCGCGCCGCCGACGGTCAGGGTCTTGCCGGTCCAGTCGTTCTCGACCCAGGCGGGCCAGCCCTCGACATAGAGATTGGCGCGGAAGCGCAGCGGATCCAGGGTCATGCCCAGGCGCTGCCCCAGGTCGCGGACGCTGGCCAGGTTGACGATCGAGACATAGCCCGACTTGCTGTCCATGAAGCGGTAGGCGCCCGGCCCCTCGACCACCTTCAGCGGCCCTCGGATGTCGTCGCCCAGCAAGCCCGTGAGCCAGGCTTCCAGGCCGGCGCGGCCCGCATCCGTGCGCAGGTCGCCGGCGAAATCCGCATGGCCCTCGGCGCGGGCGGTGAACACGCCGGTGGCCTCGTCATAGGCCGTGCGGGCCTTGGCGACGGCCGGGATCTTGGCCAGCACCGTGAACTTCATCTTCGAGATGTGGGCCGGCGCTTCGGGATCGAAACCGCTGGGACCATCCTCGACCGCGTACAGCCGATCGCACGGGAAACAGGCCCCCGCCTCCAGCGTGGCGGCGGTCAGACGCTCGGGCGTGAAACCCTTGACGGGATGGCGGTAGATCGAGGCGATGCGGGCGTCCATGGCCCGCGAAAATCGTGGACGACTCAGCTCATGGCAAGGCTTGCACGGAACGCCGCCGCCCCAACCGGGTTCTGCTGACCTGGAGGGCGTTTCATGGCCGACGGATCACCGCGTCCGATCCTGAAGTGGTTGCAGTCGCGTCCGTACCATCTGGCGCCGTGGATCGTGCTGCTGGCCGTCGCGCCGTTCGCCTTCCCGAAGAAGCCCACCGAAGAGCACATCGAAGCGCCCCCGGGGCTGTCCGAAGACCGCGCCATGCCGCCGGCCCAGTTCGACGAGGCCGAACCGCAGCGGGGCCGGGCGGCCCGTCATCCGTGGGCCATCCCGCTGCTGGGCTGGCGCGACATCGTCTGGCGCACCTGGCGCGAGATCGGCGTCGACCGCCTGCCGGCCGTGGCCGGGGGCGTGACCTTCTACACCCTGCTGGCCCTTTTCCCCGCCATCGGCGCCTTCGTGTCGCTCTACGGCCTGTTTGCCGATGTCCGCACGGTCGAGGAGCAATTGCGCGACATGGCCGGGGTCTTCCCCGCCAGCGTCGTGCAGATCGTCGGCGAGCAGATGCTGCGGCTGGCCAGCCAGGGCCAGGCCAAGCTGGGCGTGGCCTTCGGCTTCTCGCTGCTGCTGTCGATCTGGAGCGCCAACGCCTCCATGCGCGCGCTCTTCGACGGGCTGAACATCGCCTATGACGAGGAGGAGAAGCGCCACCTCGTGCCGCGCACCCTGCAGAGCTATCTCTTCACCTTCTGCTCGCTGCTCTACGCGGCGGCGGCCTCGGGCGTGCTGATCGTCACGCCGCTTCTGTTGAAGGCTGCACGCCTCTCGGCGTTGGACGCCATCTGGGCCCCGATCCGCTGGCTGATCGTGCTGGCCATGACCGCCATCGCCTTCGCCGTGCTCTACCGCTTCGGCCCCAGCCGGGCGCGGGCCCGCTGGCGGTGGATCTGGATCGGCGCTGCCGCTGCGGCGGCGGGATGGCTGTTCGGTTCGCTGGGCTTCTCGTTCTACCTCAACACCATCGCCCACTACGACGCGACCTATGGCCCGCTGGGGGCGGTGATCGCCTTCATGGTCTGGGTGTGGTTCTCGATCATGGCCATCCTGGTCGGGGCCGAGCTGAACGCCGAGATCGAGCACCAGACCGCCGTCGACTCCACCACCGGGCCGGAGCAACCGATGGGCGCGCGCGGCGCGGCCATGGCCGACACGGTGGGCCTGGCCTTCCACCCCTGGGAGATGATCAAGCGCGAGGCCGGCATGGTCCGTCGCGTGACCGGCGGGGCCTGGAACAAGGTGCGGGGCAAATAGCTCCTCCCCCGCGTTGCGGGGGAGGTGGCCCGGAGGGTTGGAGGGGGCCAGCACGGCCGACCTCCAGCTAGCCCCCTCAGTCGCTCCGCGACAGCTCCCCCGCATTGCGGGGGAGCATCTAGTCGCCTAGATCGTGACCATGACCCTGCTTGCCCCCTACCGTGAAGACGAACTGGCCGACATCGCGCTGCTGGTGAACTCGGCCTATCGCGGCGAGCTGGCGCAGAAGGGCTGGACCAGCGAGAGCTACCTGCTGGGCGGCCAGCGCACCGACGAGGCGTCCTTGCGCGCCGATCTGGCCGCTTCGCCGGGCTCGACCATCCTGACCCTGCGCGACGAAGACGGGGCCAAGCCCCACGCCTCGGTCTGGATCGAGCCGGCCGGCGATGACGCCTGGTATGTCGGCATGGTCACCGTCTCGCCCCTGCGCCAGGCCGGCGGCATCGGCCGCGCGATGCTGGAGGCCGCCGAGGCCCACGCTCGCGCCCAGGGCGGCACGTCGATGAAGATGACCGTGATCTCGGTGCGCGACACCCTGATCGCCTGGTACGAACGCCGCGGCTACGCCCTGACCGGCGAGACCCAGCCCTTCCCCTATGGCGACGAACGCTTCGGCGTGCCGCAGCGCGACGACCTGCACTTCGTGGTGATGGCCAAGGCGCTCTAGGCGCGCTAGCCTCCGGGGACCTCAATGAGGATCCCCATGCATCGCTACATCCTGACCGGCGCCCCGGGCGCGGGCAAAACCGTGCTTCTGCGCGCCCTCGAACGCGCCGGCCACGCCGTGGTCGAAGAGGCCGCGACGGACGTCATCGCCCTCGCCCAGGCCGAGGGCGTGGCCGAGCCGTGGACCGATCCGGACTTCGTGGACGCGATCGTGAGGTTGCAGCGGCTGCGCGAGGCGCGGGCCGTCGGCGAGGTCGTGTTCTTCGACCGCTCACCGGTGTGTGCCTTGGCCTTGGCGCGGTTCCTCGGTCATCCGGTGTCGCCGCTGCTTGAGGCCGAGCTGGAGCGGATCGCTGGGCTCTACCAGCGCCGGGTTTTCCTGGTGCGAGGTCTGGGCTTCATCACGCCGACGGCTGCGCGACGGATCAGCCTGGAAGACGCCCTGCGGTTCGAGGCGGTGCACGAAGAGGCCTATCGCGAGCTGGGCTACGAGCTGATCCCGGTCACGCCCGGACCGCCGGCCGAGCGGGCGGCGGCGGTTCTGAGAAGCGCCCCCTCCGTCTCGTCGCCTATCGGCGCCGATCCACCTCCCCCGCAAGCGGGGCAGGAGAAGAACAGCTGAACCCTCCTGCCCCGTGAAACGGGGGAGGTGGCGCGATGCGAATACGCATCGTGACGGAGGGGGCGCTGAGGCCCGCGCATTACCGAAGCTTAAGTAGCCCTTGCCCAGCGCCTGCCTTCACATGCCGGCGTTCTTGGCTCAGGGGCTCTGCATGTCGTTCATCACCCGCGTCGTCGCCGGCGCCGCGCTCGCCGTCGCGCTCACCGCTTCGGCCCAGGCCGCCGTCACGCCCGTGCCCGTCGGCCAGCCGCTGGCGCGGTTCGACAAGCTCAAGCCCGCCACCCACCGCTATCTGCGCTACCGGCAGATGGGCGACACCATCACGCCGCTGGACGTCTGGACCCGCGAGATCCGCATCGAGCCCGACAAGGCCGGGGTCAAGCGCCTGCACATCGTCCAGCACTGGGACGGCTCGGCGCCGGGCCTCGTGAAGAAGCTCGACAGCTGGTTCGAGCTCGGGACCTTCAGGCCCTACCGTCACGAGCGTCGCACCACCGGCAAGGACGGCGTGACCAAGATCGAGGGCTTCGACTTCAAGCCCGACCGGATCGTCGGCCTGAAGGACCTGGAGGGCAACAGCCAGGCCGCCTACGACATGGCCTCGCCGCAGCCGACCTTCAATTTCGAGACGGACATGGAGTTCCTCCAGGCACTGCCGCTGGCCAAGGGCTACGAGGCCTCGATCGTCTTCCACCATCCGGGCGGCGGCCCGCCGGCGGCCTACATCTTCAAGGTCACGGGCAGCGAGGTCCTGACCAGCTCGGCCGGCGGCAAGGTCGACTGCTGGGTGGTGACCACCGACTACAACCGCCCCGAGATGAAGCCGACGACCTTCTGGCTGGCCAAGGACAGCCAGGTGGTGATCAAGAACGTCTCGGTCGCGCCGGACGGCTCGACCTGGGTGAAGACGCTGCTGTGGTAGCGGCTAGATCACCGAGCGCGAATGTTCGGCCACTTCGCTGGACAGGGACGCGCCCACGATCTCCAGGCCGCGACGCAAGGCCTCGCGGTCGGCCACCGCGCCCAGGCAGACGCGGACGCCGGTCTCCAGGTCCGGCGCGACCACCGGGGCGTCGGGCGGGGTGACCTCGACCCCGCCGCGCAGGGCCCGGCCGGCCAGGCGCTCGGCGGCCAGTTCGCTCATCGGCAGCCAGACGTGCGGGGCGAAGGCGCTGTAGGGCGTCTCGATCGCCGCGCCCAGGATCTCGCGCGCCAGCCCTAAGCGCACGCTGGCCTCCTCGCGGACCTCGGCGATGATGGCGTCGGCCGAGCCGTCCTCGATCCACTGGGTCGCCACCAGCCCGCCAAAGCCCGGCGGCGCATAGGTCATGGCCCGCGCCCCGACCAGCACCCGCTCGAACAGCGCCTGGGTCGGGGCCACGAGAAAGCCGGCGCGCAGGCCCGGCCCCAGGGTCTTGGACACGCCCGAGACGTGGAAGGTCCGCTCCGGCGCCAGCAGGGCGAACGGCGGCGGCGCGCCGGGCGCATAGGCGGCGTAGATGTCGTCCTCGACCAGGATCAGGTCGTGCTTGCGGGCGACGGCGACGATGGCCTCGCGGCGGGCCAGACCCATGATCCGCCCGGTCGGGTTCTGCAGCGTGGGGAAGGTCGACAACACCCGCGCGCCGGTCTCGCGGGCCGCCGCCTCCAGGGCGTCGGGCAGCAGGCCCTCGGCGTCCATGGCCACGCCGCGCAGGCGCCAGCCGCTGTGGGCGGCGATCAGCTTGACGCCGTTATAGGTCGAGGCCTCGCACAGCACCGTATCGCCGGGGCGGGTCACAGCGCCCAGGGCCAGGGCCAGGCCCTGCTGGGCGCCGCCGCAGCAGATCAGCCGGGTCCAGTCGATGCGGGTGAAGCTGCTGGTCCGCGCCAGCCAGGCCGCGCCGGCCCGGCGCTGGACGTCGTGGCCCGCCGCCGGGGCGTAGGCCAGGTGTTCCAGCAGGTCCGGCCGCTTGCGCAGGCGGGCGATGGCCTCGGCCAGGCGATTGGCCGCCGGAGCGCTGGAGGCGATGTTCTGGGCCAGGTTGATCGGGCCGTCGCGCTCGGCGGAGCGATGCTCGGCTGGCGCATTGACGAAGCTGCCCCGGCCGACATGGGCGCTGACCAGCCCCGCCCGCTCGGCCTCGACATAGGCCCGCGTCACGGTGCCCAGGCCCACGCCCAGCCGATAGGCCAGATCGCGCTGCGGCGGCAGGCGCACGCCGGCGGCCAGGACGCCCGAGGCGATGTCGGCGCGCAGCACCGCCACCAGCCGCTCGTAGAGCGGGGCGCTGCCGTCGGGAAGGGTCGGCGTCCAGGCCACGGGCGTTAGCGCGTCTCGTTTATTGTCATGGTGACAATATGCAATTTGACTCACGATACAATGGAAATCATCACCGTGACACCTCGGCAACCCGTACCGAGACACCCAAGATGGGAGACCGGAGATGACCCCCGAACTGCTGCTGGCCTACGTCCTGTTCTGCTTCGCGACCGCGGGCACGCCCGGGCCGAACAACATGATGCTGCTCGCATCCGGGGCGAACTTCGGCTTCCGCAAGACAGTGCTGCACATCCTGGGGATCAGCGTCGGCCTGGGCTTTATGGTGCTGTGCATGGGCTTAGGACTGGGCGGCGTGTTCCGGGCCTATCCCGTGCTGCACGAGGTGCTGCGCTGGGTCGGGGCGGGTTACATGCTGTGGCTGGCCTGGAAGATCGGCACCTCGTCCTCGGTCAGCGACAAGGAGCTCGGCAAGCCGATGACCTTCCTGCAGGCGGCGGCGTTCCAGTGGGTAAACCCGAAGGCCTGGGCCATGGCCCTGGGCGCGGTGACCACCTACGCGCCGGAGGGCTCGGGCTGGACCATCGTGCCGCTGCTGGCCGGGACCTTCATGCTGGTCGGCGCGCCGTGCAGTGCGGCCTGGGCGGGGTTTGGTCAGGGCCTGCGGCCGTTCCTGGATCGGCCGAAGGTGCTGCGGACGTTCAATGTGGTGATGGCGGTGCTGCTGGTGGTGTCGCTGTATCCGCTGATCTTCGAGCATGGGGCTAAGCCGGCGCCGAGCCTCGAAGCGTTGGCGGATGTGCCGCCGCCTCCCCCGATGCGATCGCACGGCTAACCCCTAAAACCGCTCATCCCCACGAAAGCGGGGACCCAAGCTGACTTTCGAGAGAGGGCGAGGCCGAGCATCTATCTGCCGACTCGGCTTGGGTCCCCGCTTTCGCGGGGATGAGCGGAGAAATAGAGTGGGCGCATCGAAGGGAATCCCCATGCGCCTGCTGCTCGCCGCCCTTACCGCCCTGGCCCTGCATGGCGCGGTTTTCGCCCAGGACCTCAAGGTCACCGTCGCCGGCCGCGACACCGTCACCCTGACGCCCAAGGACCTCGCCGCCCTGCCCCGCGCCAAGGCCACCATCACCGTCAAGGGCGCGAGCGTCACCTACGAGGGCGTGCGCCTCGACGCCGTCCTCGCCCAGGCCGGCGTGGTGCATGGCGAGCGGTTGATGGGGCGGTATCTGAACCAGGTGGTCATCGCCCGCGCGGCGGACGGCTTTTTCAGCGTGCTGTCGCTGGCCGAGACCGACCCGGTCTATCGCGCCAATCCGGTCGTGGTCGCCGATACCGTGGGCGGCCACAAGCTGGACGACCGCGAAGGCCCCTATCGCCTCGTCGTCGACGGCGACCTGAGGCCCTCGCGGGCGCCGCGCCAGCTGACCTCGATCGAGGTCAAGCCGGCGTTCTAGGCTCTAGGCCGCCTTCAGGCGCTCCGGGCCGATGCCCAGGAAGTCGCGTTTGCCGACCGGCACGCCGTTGTGACGCAGGATGTCGTAGGCCGTCACCACGTGGAAATTGAAGTTCGGGATCACGAACTCCAGCAGGTATTCCGAGCCCGTGAAGCCGAGCGTGAACGTCCCCGCCGGCACCACGACCTCGCGCGTCTCGGCGCCGTCGAAGGCCGAGGCCGGGACGCTTTCGACATAGGCCAGGGTCTTGGCGATGCGGTCCTGCAGGTCGGCGAAGGTCTTCTCCTCGTCGGCCATGGCCGGGGCGTCGAGACCGGTCAGGCGGGCCACCGCGCCCTTGGCGCTGTCGGACGCCCGCTGGATCTGGCCGGACAGCGGCAGCATGTCCTCGAACAGGCGCGCCTCGACATAGGCGTCGGGGCTGGTCCCTGCGGACTCGGCGTGGGCCTTGGCCTTTTCGAGCAGCGACAGCAGCGTCTTGAGGCCGCGCGTGAGCGACGTCACGGTGACGGTCTGGAGAGTGACGGACATGGGAATTTCCTCGCTGAACCCGCCGGACCTCCCCGCGCGGGTTAGACGAGGACTTAAGCCCGCCCCACGAAAGTTTTCAATCGCTACTGATGACAATCAGCGTCAGCAGCTAGGCGTCCTGCGTCAGCCTCACCCGGCCGCCGTCGGCGATCAGGGCGTCGATGGCGTCGGCCGGCACGGCGGCGCTGAACAGGAAGCCCTGGGAGTGGGCGCAGCCGATCTCCTTCAGCTGCTCGCGCTGGACATTGGTCTCCACACCCTCGGCGATCACCGACAGGCGCAGGGCCTTGGCCAGGCGGACGATGGCGTGGACCACGGCGCCGGCTTCCTTGTCCTCGCCCAGGGGCGTGATGAAGCTGCGGTCGATCTTGATCTTGTCGATCGGATAGCGCCGCAGATAGCTCAGCGAGCTGTAGCCGGTGCCGAAGTCGTCCAGGGCCAGCGAGAAGCCCATCTCGCGCAGGCGCTCGATGGCCTCGTGGGTGGTCTCGTCGTCACCCAGCAGCGCGCCCTCGGTGATCTCCAGCTCGATGCCGTCGGCGCGGGCGCCGGTCTCGTGCAGCAGGTCGGCCACCTGTTTCGGAAAGTCGGCCTGCTTCATCTGCAGGGCCGAGACGTTGACGGCGACCTTCAGGTCCTTCCAGCGCAGGCTGTCGGTGAAGGCGCGGCGCATGACCAGGCGGCCCAGTTCGTCGATCAGGCCGCAGTCCTCGGCCAGCGGCACGAAGGCGGCCGGCGAGATCGCGCCCTTGGTCGGGTGGGTCCAGCGGGCCAGGGCCTCGACCCCGACCACCTGGCCGACCGCGTCGACCTGCGGCTGGTAGGCGAGCCAGACGCCGCCGTCCCGCATGGCCTGGCGCAGGTCGGCCTCCAGCCCGCGACGGGCCTTCAGCGCCGCGTCCATCTCGGCCTCGAAGAAGCAGAAGCGGCCGCGGCCCTCCTCCTTGGCGCGGTACATGGCGACGTCCGCGCGGCGGGCCGCCTCGACCGCGCCGACATGGGCCTCGGCCTGGGGGATCAGGGCCACGCCGATCGAGCCGCCGACGAAGACGGTGCCGCACGACAGCTCGACGGGACCGCTCAGACCCGCCACCAGGCGCTCGGCCAAGGCGGCGGCGCCATGGGCGTCGAGATCGACCGCCACCACGCCGAACTCGTCGCCGCCCAGCCGCGCCACCGTCTCGCCGACGCGGCACAGGCCCGACAGACGCTTGGCCATGGCCTGGATCAGTTCGTCCCCGGCCGCGTGGCCGTGGGTGTCGTTGACCGCCTTGAAGCGATCCAGGTCGATGGCCAGCACCGCCGTGGCCCCGCGACGCCGCGACAGCCCGTCGATCGCCTGGCGCAGGCGCTCCTCGAACAGCACGCGGTTGGGCAGGCCCGTGAGGGCGTCGTGCAGGGCCATGTGCTTGGCCCGCGCCTCGCTGGCCACCAGGCCCTCGGCGATGCGGCGGCTGCGGCGGGCGAAGACCAGCACGGCCACGGCCAGGCCGCCGACCACGATCAGGATCGGCAGCACCGCCTTGCGCAGCAGGGCCTGGCCCGGATGCGGCGGCTCCCAGTCCAGGGTGGCGATGACCTTGCCCTTCAGGCTGCGCAGGGCGACGTGGGCGTCGCCGGCCTGGTCGGTGGCGTCGCCGTTGTGCAGATGGACGCCGGCCAGCAGGAAGCGGGTCGAGAAGTTCTCCAGGAACAGCGCGTCCAGCTTCAGGGCGGTGACCACCACCGGCGCGCGGTCGTGGCGGACCAGGGCCTTGCCGAAGTCGGACTGCACCAGGCTGACGGTGACCAGATAGGGCTCGCCGTCGATGTCCTCGATGCTGCTGACATGCCGGGCCCGCGAGACCAGGCCGCCGTCCGAGCGCGGACCGGTCGGGCGCGGCAACCTGGCCTCCACCGCTCGCAGCTTGGCCAGCAGCGGCGCGAACACCGGCGCGTGGCGGTCGTAATAGGCGGTCGACATCGACTGGCCGACCTCCTCGCTGAACACGGGACGGTCGTCGCGATCGACGATGAAGATCAGGTCGAAGCCTGCCTGGCCCAGCAGATAGGCGCCGACGTTCTCGCGCGCCCAGACGGGATCGAAGCGGTTGTCCAGGTGCTCGACGGCCTCGTCCCAGACCACTTGCGGCGAGATGGTGCGCTCGATGTCGCTGGTCTTGGCCTCGACGCCGCGCTCGACCAGGGCCTGCTCGTGCAGCAGGGCGTCGCGGTCGACGCGGGCGGCGATCATGAACAGCACCGTCACCAGCACGCCGACGGTGAGCAGCGCCATGCCGGCCAACGGCGCGGACAGGCGGGTTTCGAGACGCTTCATGATCGCGGGAGGTCCAGGGACGCGAAGAGCTGGGCCGGACCTTTCGCAGGCAATGGCTAAGCCTGGGCTAACGGTGAAGCCTAACGATCTCCGAAACGGGTTTCGCCCCCGCTCCATTCCCTTTGCCGGTGAAAAGAACTAGAGAGACCGACCCAATCCCTCAGCCATTGCGACCATACCCTTGCGACTGCCCCAGGCCCGCCTCGACCAGGTTCTCGACCGCTTCCGCGAAGTGGAGGCGCGCATGGGCGCGGCCACCGACGGGACCGAGATCGTCAAGCTCTCCAAGGAGCACGCCGAGCTGCGCCCGGTCGCCGAGGCCGTCGAACGCCTGGCCAAGCTGAGCGCCGAGCGCGCCGAGCTGGACGTCATGGCCGCCGATCCGGAAATGGCCGACATGGTCAAGGACGAGATCCAGGCCTTGGACGAGAAGCTGCCCGAGCTGGAGCGAGATCTCGCCCTGATGCTGGCCCCCAAGGACAAGGACGAGAACGCCTCGGCCATCCTGGAAGTCCGGGCCGGCACCGGTGGCGACGAGGCGGCCCTGTTCGCCGGCGACCTCTTCCGCATGTACCAGCGCTACGCCCAGCTGCAGGGCTGGCGCGTCGAGATCGACAGCATCTCGGAAGGCGAAATGGGCGGCTTCAAGGAAATCGTCGCCTCGATCACCGGCGATGGCGTGTTCGGCCGGCTGAAGTTCGAGAGCGGCGTGCACCGCGTGCAGCGCGTGCCGGCCACCGAGGCCCAAGGCCGCATCCACACCTCGGCCGCCACGGTCGCGGTGCTGCCGGAAGCCGAGGACGTCGAGATCGAGATCAAGGACGCCGACCTGCGGATCGACACCTACCGCTCGTCGGGCGCCGGCGGCCAGCACGTCAACAAGACCGACTCCGCCGTCCGCATCACCCACTTGCCCACGGGCGTGGTGGTGACCTCCTCGGAAAAGTCGCAGCACCAGAACCGCGCCAAGGCGATGAAGAACCTGAAGGCGCGCCTCTACGACATGCAGCGCCAGGCCCTGGACAGCGCCCGCTCCGAGGCCCGCAAGAGCCAGGTCGGCAGCGGCGATCGCTCGGAACGCATCCGCACCTACAACTTCCCGCAAGGGCGGGTGACCGACCACCGGATCAACCTGACCCTCTACAACCTGGCCCGGGTGATCGAAGGCGACAATCTGGACGACGTGATCAACCCGCTGATCGCCGAGGACCAGGCCGAGCGCCTGGCCAGCCTGGAAGAGAGCTTCAACTAAGCCATGGCCTGGACCCGGACCTACGACGAGGACGAGCCCCAGCGGGTCAACAAGTGGCTGGCCCAGAGCGGCGTCTGCTCGCGCCGCGAGGCCGAACAGCTGATCTCCGACGGCCTGGTGTCGATCGACGGCGAAGTGGTCGAGGATGTGGGTCGCAAGATCCTGCCCGGCCAGACACTGACCCTGGCCGATCGCGCGACGGCCAAGCTGGACTCGACCTTCACCTACATGATCCACAAGCCGGTCGGCGTGGTCTCGTCCCAGCCGGACCCCGGCCAGGTGCCGGCCGCGCGCCTGCTGACCCGCCAGAACATCTGGGGCGGCGTCCCCGCCCCCATCCCGCAGTCGGGCGACCTGCTGCCGCCGATCGGGCGCCTGGACAAGGACTCGCGCGGCCTGTTGCTGCTGTCCCAGGACGGCGTGGTGGCCAAGGCCGTGATCGGCCCGCAGTCGGACCTCGAAAAGGAATACCGCGTCGCGGTGATGGGCGAGCTGACGGAAGAGAAGATCGAGCTCCTCCGCTTCGGCCTGGAACTCGACGGCCGCGAACTGCGCCCCGCCGAGGTCGAGGTCATCTCCGACCAGCGCCTGCGCATCGTCCTGCGCGAAGGCCGCAACCGCCAGATCCGCCGCATGTGCGAACTGGTGGAACTGAAGGTCGTCGACCTGTTCCGTGTGCGGATCGGCCCGCTGACGCTCGGCGAGATGCCGGAGGGGCGGTGGCGGCCGCTGACGGGTGAAGAACGAGCGGCGCTGGTCGCGGGCTAGCGCCCACTTCCCAAAACCGCCGCTACGCCTATCCTCACGCCACTCGCCGTGAGGTCGCAATGAGCAACGATAATCGCAGACGGGCGCTGGGCGAGGTCGTCTCCCTCGAGGCCTGGCACGCCCCCTTTTCGAAGGCCGAGAAGAAGGTCGATCTCTGCGTCGATGTGGCCTTCCTGAAGGGGCGGCTGGGCGAAGAGGTGGAGTCCGAGGTCTGGTTTGTGCTGCAACTGCGCCAGGCCGAGATCATCGTCGTAGTCCCTCCCTCGGAGCCTGCCACGATCGACATCTCCTCGGTTTCGCGCGACGCGCCACAGATCGAGACCAAGCTGAGCCGCGATCAAACGGTCAAGAAGAAGGCCAAGACCAAGGTCTCCAGCAAGGCCAAACTTGGCGTCAATAGCCTCGGCGCGAGCGCCCAAGCCCAGACCGAAGCGGGAGTGGAAGCAGACGATCGCACCCGCATCGCCGTGGTCGAGGCCGTGAAGAACATGCGCCTGCTGCATAGCCTGAGCGACGGCCGCAACCGCTGAACCGTATCGACGGCCGACGGCACTCCACTCAACGGCCGCCCTTGGGACGCCGCCAAAGCTCCGCGCCTGAAAGTCATCGACACGCGTACCGATCGCACGAAAGGCCTGCCGCCCTCGATCCAGGTCGAGGTGCGTTGCCGCCGGGAAGATCTGGTGATTTCCGATATCCGGCTGAAAACCCTCAGAGGCTTGGGTGATCGCCTGCGCCGCAACACACAACGCAACAAGCAGGCCGCCGCTGAGGCGGTGATCCGCACCCGCCTCTTCGAGGAGGGCCTTTTGAGAGACGACCACGACGACCGCTTCGCCGTCATTACCCTTGCGTCCATCACCGCAGAGACCACCTGACATGACCAAGCCGCCGCACTGGTTGGATGGCGTGGCCAAGGTGCTGCGCGCCAATACCGACGACCTGCGCGAACTGGCCAGCATCGGCGGCGTCGATCCGAGAACGGCCTATGTCGGCACGCGATTGGATGGAACCGACCTAAGCGGGCAGGACCTGCGGGGCATGGTGTTCACCGACCTGAACCTCTCGCGCGTGAAGCACGACGCCGAGACGTTGATTGATCGGGATCAGCTGACGAGCGCGACTATGCCTGAAGCCACGCCGATCCTCGTACTCTCGTCAAAGCTGGACGCCGAGATCGTGGACAAGCGACTAGGCGGTTTGTCACCCCAGATCTTCCGCGCGGAGGGTGATTCCAGGTTCGGCGTTTCCAGGTTCTTGGATCACGTACGCATGGGCCGCCCAGCGCTCGTCCTGGCTTTCGAAAGCGAAATGGAGCTCGCGGAAGCCGCCCTTAGCATCATGCATCCGGACGGGCCGCGGGCGGCGGTGATCGTTCAGGGACGCGATCCCGTCCGTTGGTTCAAGCGCTGGCCCGGCCTGGCTATGGGACAAGCAGTGTTCTTCACTCAAGAGTATGGCCAGACACGCCTAGGAAAGGCGTCGGACATCGCCGTTGAAACACGCTTTCTGTGCCGACTTCTCGTAGACAATTGGGATCAGCTGACGATCTACGACCGACCGCCCACGCTCTTCATGCGAGGCCAGGGCGTCGGTCCAAGGCCGGTGATCGACGGCGCAGCACAACTCTTCGATCGACTGTGGCGGGCAAACCTGCAGCGATATGGGCTTGAGCTTAAGAAGGCCGAAAGCGAAGTTCTTGTCGATGCGCCCGCCATCGGCACGCTGTTTGAAGTGGGCGCCGGTTCGACCACCTCGCCTCCGGGGACCATCAGCGCTTTTGTAGACTTAAGTGACGAGATTGGGCTGCTTCGCACGAGGCACACGACGAACTATGCAAGTTTAGTTCTGAACGCCCTTGAACGCGTGGCCGAGAATAGGAGCAGCCGACATCGTATTTTCGTCGACGCGTCCAACAACGAGATTCCTATTTCAGACGCCTCTGTTTTACCAACCGGGCGAACGCCTGCCGCTAGTCCCGCGATTTTGAAGGCGTTCGACTTCACCTCCGTGAAGGCGATCGTTGCCAGTGAGCGGTCGGACGTCTCTTGGGTCGCCCACAGGTTGATAAGGGCGCGGGAACTTTGGGTCAGCGCGCGTGACATGCTCGGCGTTGACGACGCCCCGGTCGTCACGATCTGGAGCCTCTTAGCTGCGCAGATGCGGCGCTTCGGGTCACAGCCGCTAGGTGAAGCTCGCCAAGCCTATCTACAGCTAATTATCCGAGCGGCAATGCGTCGAGCAGGTCGCGAAGTCCAGTGGTTGGACCCGCTTTTCGACCGTTCCCCACTAATACGGGTCGAAGATTTGGAGTTTGGTCTCGGCCGAACAACCTTCAAGACCAATCTAGCCTTCAACACGGCAAACTCCATACGACTTGCCGTTTGGATCGAAGCCGAAGGCCCTGGCCTGACCGTGATCGGAATAAAGGGCTTCCGCGCCGAAGACCTCAACCCCAACCATACCAAACCCTAGGCTGCTGGAACGCGAACTCCGGCTTTCGCATGCTAGATATTGACGCCCCCCTGATCGGCGGCGACATCGCACCCAAAGTGCAGGGCCGGGGACCGAAACCATGCGCACCCGAGACGCCCTGCTCGCCGAGGTCAATGCCGAGTTGCCGGACTTCGACTGGGCGGAGGGGGCGCGGCGGTATCTGGATGGGTTCTTCGCGCAGTATTCGCGCGAGCAGATCGAGGCCTTCGTGGCCACCAAGCCGCTGGCGGCGATCACGCCGGAGGATCCGGTCGGCAGCCTGGCCGAGGTTGTCAGCTACCTGAACCACTTCGCCAACACGATCCACCTGCTGGCCCTGCCGCGCGGGGCGCGGGTGCTGGACGTGGCGTGCGGGCCGGGCTGGGTGTCGCACTGGCTGACGCGGCTGGGCTACGCGACCACCGGCGTCGATATCTCCGACCAGTTCGTGGCCCTGGCCCGCCAGCGGCTGGCCGATGACCCTTGCCTGGCCCTGTCGGCCGAGCAGCTGGAGGCGATGTTCGCGGTCGCCGATCTCGAGCGCGAAGCCCTGCCGGCCTCGCTGGAGGGGACGTTCGACGCGGCGATCCTGGAATCGTGCTTGCACCACTTCGTCGACCCGATCGCGGCGCTGGAGAACATCCGGCGGGGCCTGAAGCCCGACGGCGTGGTGCTGATCATCGAGAGCGAGAACCGCCAGGGTCCGATCCGCGACGACTACATGAAGGTGATGCTGGAAACCCAGACCCTGGAGCGGCCCTATTCGCGCGAACAGCTGCTGGAAGTTCTGGCCCATGCGGGCTTGCCGGCCGTGGAGTTCTTCGGCGCGGTCAACGGCTTCTTCGCCCAGAGCGGCCAGGGCGGCTACGACCTGAGCCGGGAGCTGGCCCGCATCACCGCCGACGGCAATATCTGCGTGTGCGCGACCCATGAGGCGGCGCTGGCGCGGATCGTCCCGTCGCGGGCGGCCCCGCCCGCCCTGCCGCCGCCAGTCGACGCCGGCATGGCCCTGGCCACCCGGCTACGCGACCGGACGCCGGCCTGGATTCGGCCGGTGCTGCGTCCGTTCGGCAGGATGCTGCTGGCGCTGCGGCGCTAGGCCTTGGCCGGCTTGCGGCGGCGGGGGACTCGGACCACGGCCTCGCCATCCATGATCAGGTCCTCGCCGACATAGCCGGCGCAGCGCAGGGTGACGCGGGCGCTCTCGGCGTCGATGGCCGCGACGGTGACACGAGCGGTGACGACGTCGCCGATGCGGACCGGGCGGTGAAAGGCCAGGGTCTGGCTCAGATAGATCGCGCCGGCGCCGGGCAGGATGGTGCCGACCACGGCCGAGCCGAACGAGGCCGACAGCAGGCCGTGGGCGATGCGGCCGCGATAGGCGGTCTTCGAGGCGAAGGCCTCGTCCATGTGCACGGGGTTGAAGTCGTCCGAAGCCTCGGCGAACAGGCCGATGCGCGCTTCGGTGACGGGCACGTGCTTTTCGGCGGTCATCCCGACGGACAGTTCGTCCAGGATGTAGCCGCCGGTGGGATGAGGTCCGATCATCCCACGCCGTTAGCGGTCACGGCGCGCCTTGGCCAGAAAAAACGCGCGATCGACGCTTGGGCGGCCTAACGCTGCGCCAGGGCGTAGGGCACGAACGGGCCCATGGCGACCGAGGCCGCGACGCCGCGCATGCCCATGCCGCCCTGGTCGTAGAACGTCACGAACTCGTTCGAGCAGAGCGGGCCTTGGACGGCCGCGGTGTTGATGACCGCGTCGCTATTCAGGTTCGCAGCGCCCAACGCCGGACGGTTCACATAGATCTGGCCGTTGGACATCCGGTAGATGATCGCCGTCCGGTCGATGATTTGGATGCCGCGGATCCTGCCGGCGTTGATGCAGGCGACAGGCTGGCCGGCCACGCGGCCTTTGATCAAACGATCCAGGCCGGCCTCGCCGCTTTCGTCGCCGGCCATGGCGCTGGACGCCGTCGCCAGGATAGCCGCCGTGATCAGGCCGTGAAGCATCTTACGCATGTCGCCGCTCCCTCTCTCGCCCGCCGACGATGTCGGATCGCTCGGCTCCAAGAAAGGCACTGTCCGCCCGCGCTTCGCGTTAGTCAACCTCCGCGCGCGCGACGACACTCAAGGTAGCGATACCGCTCAGGGCTTCGGCTTGGCGTAGGGCACGAAGTCGCCGAGGTTCACGAAGCCCCGGGGGAAGCGTGACAGCGAGTCGACCAGGGTCACCGGGTCGGTCCGGCACAGCTGGGCGCCGGTCGTGCGGGTGACCAGGACGTCGTCGTAGCGCAGGCTGTCGGCCCCGCCGCGCGGGCGGTTGACGTAGTAGCGGCCGCCGGGACCGTTGTAGACGATGGCCGTGCCGTCGATGATCTGGCTGCTGTCGCTGCCCCGCAGGTTGATGCAGGACACCGGCTTGCCGGCCACGCGACCTTCGAGCAGCTTGGCCAGCTTGGCCTCGCCCTTCGGGTTGGGGGCGTTCGACGCGGTGGCGGCCAGCGCGTTCGACGCCGCCGCCAGAACCACGATCGCCGCCAGGCCTTGAAGCATCGGACGCATGTCGCTCACTCCCTATTCGGCCGCGAGGGTCTCGGCGGCCTTTTCAGCGGCCCGGATCTCGGCCGCCTTCTTCTCAACGAGTTCGACGATGTGATCGATCATCCCCTCGTTGGATTGTTTGTGGTCGGGCTTGCCGGCCATGTAGACCATGCCCGCCCCGGCCCCGCCGCCGGTGAAGCCGATGTCGGTCATCAGGGCCTCGCCCGGGCCGTTGACCACGCAGCCGATGATCGACAGCGACATCGGCGTCGAGATGTGGGCCAGGCGGCCTTCCAGCGCCTCCACCGTCTTGATGACGTTGAAGCCCTGACGGGCGCACGACGGGCAGGCGATGATGTTGACGCCGCGGTGGCGCAGGCCCAGCGACTTCAGGATGTCGAAGCCGACCTTGATCTCCTCGACGGGATCGGCGGCCAGGCTAACGCGAATGGTGTCGCCGATGCCGGCCCACAGCATCGAGCCGATGCCGATCGAGCTCTTCACCGTGCCGGTGCGCAGGGCCCCGGCCTCGGTGACGCCCAGGTGCAGCGGGCAGTCGATGGCCTCGGCCAACTGGTAGTAGGCCGCCACGGTCATGAACGGGTCGGACGCCTTCACCGAGATCTTGAACTCGTGGAAGTCGTGGTCCTGCAGGATGCGGGCGTGATTGAGGGCGCTCTCGACCATCGCCTCGGGGCACGGCTCGCCGTACTTCTCCAGCAACTCGCGCTCCAGCGAGCCGGCGTTAACGCCGATGCGCATCGAGCAGCCGTGGTCGCGGGCGGCCTGGATGACCTCACGCACGCGGTCGGGGCTGCCGATGTTGCCCGGATTGATCCGCAGGCAGGCCGCGCCGGCCTGGGCCGCCTCGATGCCGCGCTTGTAGTGGAAGTGGATGTCGGCCACGAGCGGGACCTTGGCCTCGCGGGCGATGGTCTTGAACGCGGCGGTGCTGTCGGTGTCGGGGCAGCTGACCCGGACGATGTCGGCCCCAGCCTCTTCCAGCTGACGGATCTGCTCCAGCGTCGCGGCGGCGTCGCTGGTCAGCGTGTTGGTCATCGACTGCACGGTGATCGGCGCGTCGCCGCCCACCTCGACATTGCCGACGCGGATCTTGCGCGATTGCCGGCGCGTGATCATGCGCCAGGGACGGACGTGGGTGTGATCAGCGGCCATGGGGGTAATTTAGAGGTTCTGCGGCAGGAACTGAAGGGCTCAGGTTTGCTTTGCCGCACCAAACCCGCTCATCCCCGCGAAAGCGGGGACCCAAGCCGAGCCTGGGTTCGCCTCAGACGCCTAAATCGGACAATCCGCTTGGGTCCCCGCTTTCGCGGGGATGAGCGGAAAAGGATTAGGGCTTCGGAGCCGGAGCCACGGGCGCCGCCACCGGAGCCGCCACGGCCGCCGGGATCAGCTTGGCCACGGCCGTCTGGTTCGAGGTCAGGTGACCCGTCAGGCGGCCATTGTAATAGACCTCGAACAGGCTCGGCTCGACCACGTCGAGGATCAGGCCCGGCGTGCGCGGCGCGCGATAGGCGTCGCCGGTCGAGAGCCAGCGGGTCATGTGGATGCTGCCGTCGGCGCGGCGCACGGTCAGGGCGCCGGCCTTGCGGGCCTGGATCAGCACGCCCGAGGCTTCGGCGGGCGCCGCGCCCAGGATCTGGCCCTTGAGCTTGAACGGCGAACCCACCACGAACTGGCTGGCCGGATCGACGACGCCGGCCTTGGCGTCGGACACGGCGCGCGCCTTGGAGGCGGCGTTGGCGGCGTCGACCGAACCGCCGTTGGCGGCGGCGTCGTCGAGACCGGGGGTCTTGTAGGGATCGGGCGTGGTGCTTTCGACCGGGGCCGGCAGCGGCGAGCCCAGGGCGACCTGGGTGTTGCTGGCGTGCGACTGGACCTGGGTCGAGACGGCGGCCGGGGCCACCTGGGCCGGCGGCTCTTCCTTGGTGATGGCGCGCTGGGCCACGTTCCACAGCAGGATGGCGCCGACCACCAGCAGACCGCCGGCGAAGATCAGGGCCAGGCGCGGGTCGCGCTCGCGGCGCACGCCGACCGGGGCGCGCAGCTCGGCGCCTTCATCGGGGCTGTCGTTCTTGAAGCGGGTGACGGCGGCCTCGGCGTCCAGGCCCAGCAGGCCGGCATAGGCGCGGACATAACCGATGGTGAACGGACGCGAGGGCAGGTCCTCGAGACGCATGTCCTCCAGCGCCTCGATATAGCTCTGGCGGATGCGGGTGCCGTCGGCGACGTCCTGGGTGGTCAGGCCGCGGAACTCGCGGGCCGCCTTCAGGGCCAGGCCAATGTCGGCGCCTTCGTCCAGCGAAGGCTGCGCCACGGCGATCGGCGCATCGTCCGCATCCGCGTCCGTGACGAGATGCAAACGCCTCACGTTGCCCGTATCCAACGGCATGACCGACTAAACGCCCCCAAAATCGCGCCGCGCGCGAAAGCGCGGAGCCCCCCGATTCCGTATCGCACGGAATTCTTAACAACTGTTTGTGGATATCAAACTAAGTAGCGGGATTCAATGTACTAAACGGTGACGCTTGGTTAACGGCCAAGGTTTCGTCACACCGCCACGTAGAGCTTTCGCGCCAGGGTTTCGATCTCGCCCCGGAGCGATCCGCCCGAGCCCTTCAGCAGGGCCTCGACATTGCGCCGGGCGGCCTCGCGATCCAGCGACAGGACCATCTGCTTGACCGGGCCGATGCCGGCCGGCGGCATGCTAAGCCCTTCAAATCCCAGGGCGACGAGGGCGAAGGCCTCCAGCGGACGACCGGCCATCTCGCCGCACACGGACACCGGCGTGCCGGTGTCGGCGCAGGCCTGCTGGATGGTCTTCAGGGCCCGCAGGGCGGCCGGCGACAGCGGGTCGTAGCGGTCCGAGACCTTGGGGTTACCCCGGTCGGCGGCGAACAGGTACTGCATCAGGTCGTTGGTGCCGACCGAAACGAAGTCGGTCATCGGCAGCAGCGCGTCGAGATGCCACAGCAGCGAGGGAGCCTCGATCATCGCCCCGACGTCCAGGCGCGCGGGCGCCGGGCGGCCACGCTTCAGGGCCCAGGCGACTTCCTGGTCGACGAACGAGCGCGCGGCGCGGAACTCGTCGACATTGGCCACCAGCGGGAACATCACCTTCAAGGGGCGACCGGCGGCGGCCTTGATCAGGGCGCGGATCTGCATGCGCAGCAGGGCCGGGCGATCCAGGCCCATGCGCACGGCGCGCCAGCCCAGGGCCGGATTGTCCTCGCGCTCCAGCTCCATGTACGGCAGCAGCTTGTCGCCGCCGAGGTCGAGCGTGCGGAAGGTCACCGGCATGCCGTTGGCGGCTTCCAGCACCTTCTCGTAGAGCGCCGTCTGGGCCTCCAGGCGCGGCAGCTCCTCGGCGACCATGAACTGGAACTCGGTGCGGAACAGGCCGATGCCCTCCGCGCCGGTCTCGGCCAGGATGTCGAGATCGACGGCCAGGCCGGCGTTCATCAGGAGGGTGATCTTGGCCCCGTCCTTGGTGATCGGCGGGGTGTCGCGCAGGCGGGCGAACTCGGCCTTGCGCTGGGCGCGGACCTCCATCCGGGCCTTCAGGGCCTTGATGACGTCCGGCCGCGGCCGCAGCCAGGCCTCGGCCGTCTCGGCGTCGACGACCACGGGGTCGCCCTCGCTGACGCGGTCGCGCAGGCCGGCCAGGCGGCCAACGCACGGGATGTCCAGGGCGCGAGCGACGATGCCGGCGTGGCTGGCGGCGCTGCCCTCTTCGAGCAGGATGCCCTTCAGCTTGGTGCGGTCGTATTCCAGCAGGTCGGCGGGACCGAGGTTCCGGGCGATCAGGATCGCGTCGTCGGGGAGCACCCGCACCGCGTGGACATCGCCCGACAGGTGGCGCAGCAGGCGGTCGTTGAGGTCTTCCAGGTCGTGCAGCCGCTCGCGCAGATAGGGGTCGCGGGCCTGGCCCAGGCGGGCGCGGTGCTCGGAGCGGACGCGCTCGACCGCGGCCTCGGCGGTCAGGCCCGAGCGCACGGCCTCGTTCAGGGACCGGTTCCAGCCCCGGTCGTGGGCGAACAGGCGGTAGGTCTCCAGCACCTCGTACGAGGCGCCGACCAGGCCGTGCTGGCCTTCCAGCATCTGGTCGATCTGGGTCTGCAGCGCCTCGATGGCGTAGGAGAGCCGGGCCTCCTCGGCCAGGGCGTCGTCGGACAGCAGGGTCTCGGGCGCGACCGGCTGCTCGTGCAGCACGGCGACGCCGTAAGCGAGACCTTCAGCGAAGCGCGAGCCCTTCAGCCGCTCGGGCTTGTGCGGCGCCAGCTCGACGTCCTTGAGCTCGTCGGCGCCCAGCAGCTCGCTGGAGCTGACCATCTCGGCCAGCACCATGGCGATGATCTGGAGGTCCTCGACCTCCTCCTCGTCATAGGTGCGCTCGGTGCGGTTCTGGACGACCAGCACGCCGATCGCCCGACCGCCGCGCAGCAGCGGCACGGCCAGGAAGGCGTGGTACGGATCTTCGCCGGTTTCCGGACGATACGAGAACTGCGGATGGCTGGCGGCGTCGGACAGGTTCAGCGGCCGGCCCAGGCGCATGGTCTCGCCGACCAGGCCCTCGCCCGGCTTCAGCCGCGTGACGTGGACGGCCTCGCGGGCCAGGCCTTCGGTGGCGAACAGTTCGAGGTCGTTCGAAGCGCGGCGCAGATAGATCGAGCAGACTTCCGCCACCATCGAGATGGCGATGGTGCGCACCACCATGTCGAGCTTGGCCTGGGCGGGACCACCGCCGGCCATGGCCTCGCGAATCTGCCGAAGCAGGCTGCGGGGTCCTCGAACGGCCATGCCGGATGCCGCCATCTCGTCTGCGCCTGCTCCCTATCCGGTCCCGGTCTAGCCCAGCTTCAAGCGCTAGGTGTTAAGGCCGGGTCCAAGCCTCGTAAGATGGGGGCTACAGCAGATTCCGCCAGCGCGATAGTCGATGCGGTCAACCGAACGGCGATTAGGTGTGAGGGCACGAAAAAGCGCCGCCCTGTTAGGGGCGGCGCAGTTGCACGCTCGGGGAGGGATCGGAACTCGAGCGGCTAGAAAGGGGACCTAGCGGCGATAGCCGTAGGCGTAGTGGTCGTTCCGGTAGCCGCCGCGGTCGTAGCGGTTGTCGTAACCGTAGCGGCTGTTGCTGTAGCGGTTGTCATAGCCGTAGCGCGGGGCGCTGCGGTACGAGTTGCTATAGCGACGGTCGTACTTGTCCTTGCCGGTCGAGGCGCCCAGGGCGGCGCCGGCGACGGCGCCGATGGCGACCGCTTCGCCCTTGCCGTCGCCGATCGCGGCGCCGGCCAGACCACCGATCACGGCGCCGATGACGGCGCGGTTGGTCTTCTCGCCGGCGAAGGCGGTCGAGGCGGGGACGACCAGCGCGCCGGTGATGGCGACGGCGACGACGGTCTTGGTGAACTTGCCGATGGTCTTCATGGCAGGGCTCCTAACTTTCGAAGCGTCGCCCTGTGCGGCGCTGTTGATAGTTGTTTTAGAGGGGCCAGCCTGAACCTGATTTGAACCGCGCTGTTCAGGTTCGGTTTATGTTGAGAAAAAGTTTTAGCCCCTCCCCTCCTCCGTTTTCCCCGGCGAACGCCGGGGCCCAGATGGAGGAATGTTGAGGCGCATCCAGAGGCGCGGAGTTCTTCCCATCAGCCCCAGCGCTCTGGGATCTGGCCCCCGGCGTTCGCCGGGGAAAACGGAAGTGGGGGTTAGCCCGCCGCCAACACTTCCTTGGCCGGCCGATGCAGCCGCACCGACCACAGCACCCCCGCCAGCATCAGCACGATCGCCGCCGTCTCCAGCCCCCTCGGCCACCGCCCCTCGTGCAAAAACCCGTAGAGCAGCGCGAACAGGGTCTCGAACACGATCAGCTGACCCGAGAGGCTGAGCGGCAGGAGCCGGCTGGCCGCATTCCACAGGCCGTTGCCGATCACCGAGGCCCCGATCGCCACCGCGAAGCTGACGATCCAGAACCAGCCCCAGGCCGCTGGCGCGTGGACGTTGCCGCCGAGGGCGAAGGCCGGGACCACCAGCGCCAGCGACAGCAGGCCGGTGGCCAGGCCTGTCAGCAGCGACCACTCGTGGCTGGTGAACTTCGGCGTCGCGGCCAGGCGGCGGGCGTTCCAGACGGCATAGGCGGTCCACATCGCCAGGGCCAGGGTCGCGCCTAGCACGCCGACCACCTGCCGGCCGATGCCGACGCCGTGGCCCTGCGTGAACACCGAGACGTTGATGCAGACCCCGCCGGCCACCACCAGGGCCAGCGGCAAGGCCAGCTGGCGCAGCGGAACGCCCTCCCCCGGCTTGGCGCCCACCAAGGTCACCGTCACCGGCAGCAGGCCGATGATCAGCGAGGCCAGGGCCACGCCCGCGCTCTGCACCGAGACCGACAGGCCGACATAGTAGATCAGGTTGCCCAGCAGGCTCAGCGCCGCCAGGTCCCGCCAGTCCTTGGCCGTCATCTTGGCCATCACCGTCTTCCACGACGGGGCCAGCAGCACCGCCGACGCCAGGCCGTAGGCGATGTAGCGCCCCGCCGTCATCTGCAGCGGCGTGAAGGCGGCCAGCAGCTTCGGCGCCAGGAACACCCCGCCCCAGAACGCGCCGGCGATCAGGCCAAACAGCAGGCCCAGAAGGAGGTTGCGGGAGGTGCTCATGGCCCTGGGTTAGCAGGCGCGGCGCCCCCTGGCTTGGCGAAAGCTCCCCCAGGCTTGGCGGATCCTCCCCGTGCGCTAGTTGTCCGCTTCGTAGCGGCCAGGTCCGCGATCGTCCTTCTTCGGCAAGGTGAGAAGCACACCAGCCTTGGGAGAGATCACCTGGATGCGCTCGATCTTGGCCGAGATGACGCAGCCCTTCCAATGCAGCTCGGATGGGTTGTCCAGGGTGGCGTGGGTCTGGCTCTCCCCGCAATCGACGATGGGGCCCGCCGACGATTTGCGAACGGTCCCTTCGATCACGGCATAGAGGTTGGCGGTCGCGGCGCGAGCATCGTCGGGCTTCATGGGAATGAGCTTGCTGGCGGCGTTGTAGGAGCCGTACTTGTCCACGGACAGAACCCCCATGCGGTCGTCCCCGACGCTCCCCACGCCGAACTCCGTCCAATAGGACGACGTGACATCCCGCTCGGCGCCGAACGCATTGGACATCTTCTTCGGCTCGCCCTGGGAGAAATCAGTGCTCAGCGCGAAATAGTTATAGTCAGGCCCGGGACCGCCCGCGTCGCGATACAGAACCGTCGTATCGGGATAGACGCGAATGTTCAGGACTTCCTTTTCAGGATCGTATTCGTAGCGGATCGCTCCAGCCCCGCCGCTCTCGATCGGCTGGCGAACCTGGAAATGACGCCCGTCCAGGGCGGAATCGTCAAAGCCCTTGCTGAACTCATCCTTGGGCGTGAAAGCCTGCTTGGCCTTGGCGTAGGCCACCAGATTGGCGGCGGTCACGGTTCCGTCCGCCTTCAGCTTCAAGTCGGACGCCGAAACCGAAGATGACTCGCCGGCGCTCTTCGAGGGCGCTTCACCGCACCCGGCCAGCACCAGAACCGACACGCCGAGCAACCCCAGCCCCTTCAAAGATCGCATGACACCCCCTGCGGATTCGTGCTCGCAGAGGACCATGCCGCATCACGGTCGGCAACCGGAACGCGCGTCGGATGACGCTACGGCGGCCGGCGAAAGTCCGAAGGTCGCGCGGGAAATCCCGCTCTATTAGAGGTTGACTCCAAGGTAGAGTGATGGCGCCATCCAACCTTAGGTAACCGCAGGAGGGTTGAATGAAGTCTCGTCGCGAATTGATGTTCGGCGCCGCTGGTCTCGGCGCGCTGCTGGTGGCTACGTCCGCCCAGGCTCGGACCATCACCGCCAGCGCCTCGCCCAGCACGCTAGACGGCGCCGGCTGGGATCTCACGGATGTCACCTCCGTCACCGTCAGCGGCGGCACGCCGCCCTACAGCTACGAATGGGTGCACACCGGCGGCACGGGCTATGTCTACGCCAACGACCCGGCCGGCCAGTCGACCAACTTCTACTGGGATGGCCCGTGGGGCGGCCCGCCGAAGATGTCGCGCTGGGTTTGCGTGGTGACCGACGCCGCCAGCCAGACGGCGACCAGCAATACGGTCACCATCACCTTCGATCCGAACTAGCGCCGCTTTCGCCAGGCGCCGGGGGTGACGCCCAGGCTCGCCCTCATGCGCCTGGTGAGACCGCTCTGATCGCCGTGCCCCGTGCGCACGGCGATCTCGGCGATCGACAGCGACGTGTCCGAGAGCAGCCGCTGGGCCGCGCGGAGCCGCGTGTCGGACAGCGCGCCGTGCGGCGTGGTCCCGTAGGCGTCGGCGAACCGCGCGAAGAACCGGCTCTGGCTCATGCCGGCCTCGGCGGCGAGGTCACGGACGGTCAGGGGCTGATCGTAGCGGGCCTCGATCATCGAGGCGGCCCGGGCCAGGCGCGGATCGACGGCGATCGGCGCGGCGGACAGGCCGCGCAGCAGCAGCGGGGTCCAGAGGCTGGCGACGCCGGTCTCGATCGCGCCGGGCGCTTCGCCGGCCAGATAGTCCAGCAGACCGCGCACCGCGCCGGTGACCGGCGCGAACGGCCGCTCCCGCAGGCGCTCGAACGGCGCCATCAGCGCCCCGCCGATGTCCGCGACCACGAACAGGTTCTCGCCTTGGGCCGCGAAGGCGTGGCGGACGCCCGGCGGCACCACCGCCGCCCGGCCCGGATCGACCCGGCCGCCCTTGCCGTCGATCTCCATCTCTAGCACGCCCCGGCGCGGCAGCACGATCTGGTCGAAGCCATGCGCATGCGGCGGCGCGTCCTCGCCATAGCGGCGGAACGAGAGCTCGGCGGGGGCGGTCAGGTCGTGGCCCATACCCCCACTATAGCGGGATCAGCCGTGCCCCGGCAGGGCCAGGGGCTCGTCGGCGTCGGCCACCAGCTTGCGGGCCTGTTCCAGGGCGGCGTCGATGTCGGTCTCGATGAACTCGACCTCGAGGTCGGTCAGCGGGTGCGGGGCGGCGACGACGTTGCGCAGATAGGCGCGCTTCTCCGCCTCGGTCATGGTCCACCAGCCGACGGTGTGGCCTTCCTCGATGACCGCGTCGCCCATGGCCAGCAGGTCGTCGGTGTCGAAGATCGGCTGGCCGGGCTTTTCCGGGAACCACTGGCCGTCGTCCGGCAGGGCCTGGTCCAGCTGGTTCAGCAGCGCCGCCAGCCACGGGCTGATCAGCAGCGGCTTCTCGTAGCCGTCGCCGAACTTGGCGCGCAGCAGCAGGTCGTAGAGCAGGTCCAGCCCGGCGTCGCCGTGGAAGGTGACGGTCTTGGCGTCGGGATCGAACTTGAAGACGTCAGGCATGGCGATTCTCGGAGGCTGCGGCGTCTTCTTAACGTCACACTACGACGTTTCGGCAACGGCGAAGCGCAAACGCGCTCCGCCTTAGCGCCTTACAGCTGATCCAGCCCGTACACCGCGTGCAGCGCGCGCACGGCCAGTTCGGTATAGGCCGCGTCGATCAGGACCGAGATCTTGATCTCCGAGGTCGAGATGACCTGGATGTTGATGTTCTTCTCGGCCAGGGCCTGGAACATCGACTGGGCGACACCGGCGTGCGAACGCATGCCGACGCCGATGACCGAGACCTTCGAGACGTCCTCGTCGACGGCGACGTCCTCGAAGCCGATCTCGGCCTGGGCGGCCTTGACGATCTCGACGGCGCGGGCGGCGTCACGTTTGCCGACCGTGAACTCCATGTTGGCGGTGTCGGCGCTGCGGGCGCGCGACTGCACGATCATGTCGACGTTCACATTGGCCTCGGCCAGGCGGCCGAAGATCTGCGAGGACACGCCCGGGTGATCGGGCAGGCCCAGCAGGGTGATCTTGGCTTCGTCGCGGCTGTAGGCGACGCCCGAGACGATGCGCTTTTCCATGATTTCTTCCTCGTCGCAGACGATCGTACCTTGGCCCGGGGCTTCGCCCGGTTCGACGAAACTCGACAGCACCCGCACCGGGACGCGATGGGCCATGGCCATCTCGACCGAGCGGGTCTGCAGCACCTTGGCCCCCAGCGAGGCCATTTCAAGCATCTCTTCGTAGCTGACCTTGGCCAGGCGCTTGGCCTTGCTCTCGATCCGCGGGTCGGTCGTGTAGACGCCGTCCACGTCCGTATAGATGTCGCAAGCGCCCTTCACGGCCGCGGCGATGGCCACGGCGGAGGTGTCCGAGCCGCCCCGGCCCAGGGTGGTGATGCGCTGGTTCGGGGTCACGCCCTGGAAGCCGGCGATCACGGCGATCTCGCCGTTCTCGAAGCAGGCTTCCAGATTGGCCGGCGGGATGTCCTCGATGCGGGCGCGGCCGTGGGCCTCGTCCGTGATGATCGGCACCTGCCAGCCCAGGAACGAGCGGGCCTTGTGGCCCATGTTGCGCAGGGTCATGGCCAGCAGGCCGGCGGTCACCTGCTCGCCCGAGGCGACGATGGCGTCGTATTCGTCGTCGGATTCCGGAAGGCCCTGAGCGGCGCGGCCCGCGCCGTCGGTCCAGGCGACCAGTTCGTTGGTCTTGCCCGACATGGCCGAGACGACCACCGCCACCTGTTTGCCCGTCGCGACCTCGGCGGCGACCAGGCGCGCCACCCGGCGAATGCGCTCCAGGTCGGCGACGGAGGTGCCGCCGAACTTCATCACCAAGCGAGACACGTGCCTGTCACCTCGAAAACCGGTCAATTCTTGCGCGGAAGCCGGTTCATCGCCCCCGCCCGCGCAAGCCGCCGCCTTCTAGCGGCGTTGATGCGGCGCCGCAATGCTCCCGAGCGTTATTTTCGTGACGCCGAAACGTCCGGGACCGGCGGAACCGTGAAGGCCACCACCTGGCGCGTGGCGCGGTTGACGCCCCACAGCGTGCGCTTCTGGAAAGGATCCCAGGCGATGGCCTGACCCTCGACCGGAATCGAGAAGGTCGCCTTCAGGTCCAGGGTCGCGCCGCCTTCGGTGGGGATGGCCAGGGCGTACATCTCGGGCCGGTCGTGGCCGGTGATGTAGAGCAGGCCGTCGTCGCCGAACCCGCCGCCCGAGCAGCTGTAGGGCGCCATGCGCTCCAGCACCGCCGCCGGCAGGGCCCAGGCCCCGACGCGCCGCCACTGGTCGTCATACTTGACCAGGGTGGTCCAGCGATGGTCGCGGTTCGGCTCGCCGCCCTTGGCGTCGTAGTTGGCGAACATCGCGAACCAGAAGCCGTCGTGACGATCGACCCAGGTCAGCGAGCCGATGCCCGGCCCCAGCGGGATGGTCCGCGTGTGGGTCATCTTCACCGGATCGAACACCTCGACCGCGCTGTTCTGCGGCACGCTGGGATAGTTCGAGCCCGCGCAGACCAGCTCCTTGCCGACGATCAGGCAGGAATTGAGGTGCTTGAAGCGGACGGGGTCGCCCTTCCACTCGGCCTGCTTGACGGCGCTGGCCTTGTCGTAGCGGGCGATGGTCCCGTTATCGATGGCGTAGAGATGCGTCTTGTCCGCCGCCACGCCCTGGTTGGCCTCGGGGGCGTCGAGACGGCGGGTCTCCACCGTCTTCAAGGCAGGCTCCTGAGCGAGTTCCTGGGCTTGGACCGCCCCGCCCGCGAGGGACAGGACGGCCAGGCCCAGAAGAGCGGCGGCCTTCAGGCTCACCATTTCGCCGACAGGCCGGCGTACCAGGTCGCGCCGTAGCGCTCGTAGCCGATGATCCAATCCGGTCGCTTCCCTTGATATTCCCACAGCACTTCGTCGTTGAGGTTCTGCCCCTCGACGAAGACGGAGATGTGACGGTTGATCTTGTACGACGCCTTCAGGTCCACGCGTGTGTACGTGTTGAAATAGGTGTCGCCGACCCGGTCCTCGCCGATGGTGTCGAGATAGGCGCCGGTGCGGTGGATGCCCAGCACCGCCTGGACCCCGTACTTTTGATAGAAGAGCTGGCCGCCATAGATGGTGTTCGACTGCTTGGGGAACGGCAGCTTGTCGGTGCGGTCGGGGACCTTCAGGTCCGAGCCGGTGAAGGTGGCGTTGGCCCCGATCCCGAGGCCGCCCAGCGCGCCCGGCAGCATGTTGAACTGCTGGCGCCAGGACAGTTCGACGCCGTGGATCGAGCCCTTGTCAGCGTTGCGCGGCTGACTGTAGCCGAACGTCGTGTAGGTCCGGTCGCCGTAGCGGTAGTCAAGGAAGCTCTCACTGAAGTTGAAGATCGGGTTCTTGATCTCCTTGTTGAACGCCCCCAGCGACAGCTGACCACCGCGCGCGAAGTACCATTCGGCCGAGAAGTCCAGATTGGTCGACTTGTAGGGCTTGAGGTTCACATTGCCCTCCGACAGCCCGGCCGAGAACGTGCCCGGCACGATCGGGCTCTCGACGACGTCGAAGCTGCCGCCCGGCGACAGCTGCGGATATTGCGGCCGGCCGATGGTCTGGGTGACCGACAGGCGCACCACGACCTCGCGGCTGGGGTCGAAGCGGACGTGCAGGTTGGGCAGCACGTCGACATAGTCGCTCTTGGTGCGCTGCTTCTGGACGCTGCTGCCGTTCAGCAGGCGATAGCCCTCGGCGTCGGTCGCGGTGCGCTCGACGCGCACGCCGCCCAGCACCGACCACTTGCCGAAGCCCAGCTTGGCCATGCCGTAGCCGGCCATGACCTCTTCCTGGACGTCGTAGTCGCTGAGCGTGTTGTTCGACAGCGTGGTGATGTTGTCGATCAGGAACTTGGCGGTGTTCAGGTTCTGGGCGGTCCAGTCCTCGATCGAGGTGCTGATCGTCACCGGGTTCTCGTAGATACGGTTGCCGATGAAGCTGCGGGTCGCCGCGCCCTGCAGGCCGAAGTCGGCCAGGGTGAAGCGATTGGCCGCCGCCGAGGCGCGGGCGTACTGAGTGATGTTGACGTCCTGGACCTTCTCGCTGGAGCGGTACTTCAGGCCGAACTGCACATAGCTGCCCTCGCCGATGGCGAGCGCGCGCTTCAGGTTCAGCTTGCCGGCCCAGATGGTCTCGTCGCCGGTGCTGTTCTGGTAGGTGTACTGGCGGAAGCCCATGCCCGAGGCCGGGATCTCGGTCTGCGCCACGGCGGTATAGAGCAGGTCGCTCATGTCGAAATTGGTGGTGACCGGCGAGCCGCGGAACTGCCACACGCCGTTGGGATTGCGCAGCTCGTTGCGGCCGTAGGCGACGTCCCAGTCGAGGTCCCAGGCGCCGCGATCGTGCTGGCCGCCGACCGAGGTCGACAGCACCGACTTGTCCTTGTGGTCCAGGCGCAGGTCCTGGCGACGCTCACCGCCGGTCGAGGTCCCGACGCCGTCGGCGGTGAACTTGATCAGGTTGCCGGTGACCTGGGCGGCGGTGGCGAAGTCCAGGCGATAGCGCTGGCGGTACTCGTTCTCCTTGAACGAGCTGTAGAGGCCCCGCAGGTAGACGCGGTCCTGCTCGCTGGGGCGGTACTCGATCGAGCCGTTCACGCCCAGGCGCTTACGATCCAGGTCGTAGGTCGTATATTTGATGTTGGTCGGCATGCCGCGCGTGGCGCCGGGGACCTCGCGCCAGTCGTCCGGATAGAGGCCGTAGGTGCGGTAGTCGCGGTCCGAATAGTTGATCCCGACCAGCACGCCCCACGTATCCCCGAACACCTTGCCGACATTGAACTCGCCGGCGAACGGGGTCTTGTGGTTCAGCTCCTGCCAGCCGACCTGGCTGGAGGCGCGCAGCATCTGGCCGCCCTTCACGTCGAACGGGCTCTGGGTGACCAGATTGATCGTGCCGCCCACGGCCTGGGCGTCCATGTTGGCGGTGACGGCCTTGATTACCTCGATGCGCGACGTCAGCTGGCCGCTGACCACGTCCAGCGGGATGGCGCGGCTGTTGCTGTCGGGCGAGCCCAGCTCGACGCCGTTCAGGGTGACGTTGTTCAGCGCCCCGTCGACGCCGCGGATCGAGACGTAGCGGCCCTCGCCCTGGTCGTACTTGAGGCCCACGCCCGGCAGGCGCTCGACGCTCTCGGCGGCGTTCTTGTCGGGCATCTGGCCCATCTCGTCGGCCGAGATGGCGTCGGTGACGCCGTCGGCGTCGTGCTTGTGGTCGATCGAGCGCTGCTCGGACAGGCGCTGGCCGATCACCAGGACCTGGTCGACCGCGTGGCCCGCGTCCGCAGCCTGCCGAGACACCAGGGTGATGGTGCGGCCATCGTCGGAGGCGATGGTCAGGTCGGTCCCGGCCAACAGGCGACGCAGGGCCTCGCGGACCTCGATGTCGCCCTTGACCGCCGCCACGCGCTGGCCGGCGACGGCCTCGCCCGCGACCAGCACCTGGACGCCGGCCTGGCGGGCGAAGTCCGGCACGCCGGTGGCGGCCGGCTGGGCCGCGACATTGAAGCTGCGCACCTGGGCCTGGGCCGGCGCGGCGACGGCCACGACGGCGCTGGTCGCCAGAAGAGCCAAGGCCAATCGAGAATAGTGCATCGGTAACGCCCCTCGCGATGAAGTGTTCTTCACCGCTAGAGACGAGCCGCCGGAAATTCTCCGCGCGGCTTTTTCAACAATCTTTTGCGACAATGCCTGTGGATGGTTCCGCTAGTCGGCGCGGAGCAGAATCTCGCCTTTGCGTTCCTCGGCGCGAGCATCGGTTATTTTCGTCAGAGCACGAACGAAACCTTCGGGATCGTTGGCCTGGAACGCGCCGACCAGCCGCCGCCGACCCAGGGCCGGATCCTCGACCACCAGCTTGCGGTCGTTGTAGCGGTTGAACTCGGCGACCGCCTCTTCCAGCGTGCGGTCCTCCAGCATGATCAGCCCGTCCTTCCAGGCCAGCAGGCGCTGGGCCCGGACCTCGCCGATGCGGTCGACGGCGGGCGCGCGCAGCGGCTCGGACGACAGGAAGGCCTTGTCGCCGGCGTTCAGGCGCAGCACCGCCCGGTCGGCATGGACGTTCCAGGCGGCGACCACGCCCTCGGTCACCACCACCTCGGCCCCGCCCTCGCGCTGGCGCACCGAGAAGGCCGTGCCCACCGCCTGCACCCGCAGGTCGCCCAGCGCCACGGTGAAGGGCCGCGACGGGTCCTTGGCGACTTCGAACCAGGCCTCGCCCCGCGCCAGGCGCACGCCACGCCGCTTGCGGCCGATGGCCAGGTCCAGGCGCGAGTCGGTGTTGACCACCGCCAGGCTGCCGTCCGACAGCGGCGCGCGCAGCACCTCGCCCCGGGCCGTGACGACGCGCTCAGACACGCGCCAGGTCCACAGGCCGGCCAGCCCTGCTCCGCCGGCGACCAGACCAGCGGCGATGGCGGCGCGGCGCGACGTGGGCTTGCGGACAGGCGGCGCCGCCGGCTCGGTGCGGGCCTCGGCCAGGGCCCAGGCGGCTTGGGCGCGGACATAGGCCCCGTGGTGGCGGCGGTCCTCGGCCAGCCAGGCGTCCAGCACTTGGGCGTCATCGCGCGACAGCGGTCCCGCGTCCACGCGCGCCACCCAGTCGGCGGCCAGGCCGTCGATGGTGTCGGAATCGTTGGCGGGAGGGCTCATTGGGTCGAACGTCGGCTGGTCGTGGCGTAGGGCTGGCCTGCATCGCCGGAAACGGTCTCCAACACCAGCCGGACGCCGCGCGCGACTTCCTTTTCGACGGTGTTCTCGGAGACGCCCAGACGGCCGGCGATCTCGCGCTGCGAATAGCCGTAGAACTTGCGCAGGGTGAAGATCTCGCGGCACAGGGCCGGCATCACCTGCACCACTTCGCGCACGGCCTCCAGCCGGCGGCGATGGGCGGTGATCTGCTCGGGCGACGGAGTCTCGTCGATCAGGCTCTCGGCGTCGAACACCGACAGCGCCTGGAAGCGCACCACGCGTTTGCGGCGGATCTGCTCGATGACGATGTTGCGGGCCGTGGCGATGAAATAGGCCCGCCCCGAGCTGACCGCGCCGGTCCGCGCGCCGGCGATCCGGCTGTAGGCCTCCTGGATCACGTCATCGACCTCGACGTCCGGAAAGCGGCGGCGCAGCCAGGCGCGGACGTCCGGCTCGTGCGGCAGCACCTCGGCGGCGATCCAGGCCAGGTTGGGCGGTGGAGCGGAGATGGCGAAACCCCCGTTTCTGCGAAGCGTCGCCCTTAGCGAGGGTTTGTGACGGTTTCTCCTTCCGAAGAGGTGGTTCAGTTCGTCGTCGCCCTGCTCTAGAACACCGCCCATGACGCAAGCAGCCGCCCCCTCCTGGAGCATCGACCCCGCCGACGTGGCGCGCTTCTCGGCGATCGCCGCCGAGTGGTGGGACCCCAAGGGCAAGTTCGCGCCGCTGCACGTGTTCAACCCCTGCCGCCTCTCCTTCATCCGCGAGGAGGCCCTGGCCCGCTTCGAGCGCGACGGCAATCTGCGCCAGCCGTTCGAGGGCCTCTCCCTGCTCGACATCGGTTGTGGCGGCGGCCTGCTGTCCGAGCCGATGGCGCGGCTAGGCTTCACCGTCACGGCCGTCGACGCCTCGGAGAAGAACATCAAGACCGCCGCCGCCCACGCGGCCGAGCAGGGTCTCGAGATCGGCTACCGCCCCGCCACCGCCGAGCAGCTGCTGGCCGAGGGCGCGGGGCCGTTCGACGTGGTGCTGACCATGGAGGTCATCGAGCACGTGGCCGATCCGGGCGAATTCCTGCGCACCTGCTCGCGACTGCTCAAGCCCGGCGGCCTGATGATCGTCGCCACCCTGAACCGCACGCTGAAGGCCCTGGCCCTGGCCAAGATCGGCGCCGAATACGTGCTGCGCTGGGTGCCGCCCGGCACCCACGAGTGGAAGCAGTTCCTCAAGCCCGAGGAGCTGCGCGCCTTCCTCGCCGGCGAGCCCGTTCAGATGCACGGCCCCTTCGGCGTGGCCTACAATCCTCTGACCGGCCGCTGGAGCCGCTCGGCCGATGTCGACATCAACTACATGATGACCGTCACCAGAGATTGAGTCACAGTGACCTCACATTGTCCGCGTGAGGTAGTTCGATGATTGCGCTCCTGGCCCTGCTCGCAGCCTCCAGCCTGCCCGCCCCCGTGTCCGGCGACTTCGACCATGACGGTAAGCCCGACAGCGCCGCGATCGTCCGCGAGGGCCGCGACGTCTATTTCCTCCAGGTCACCCGCGGCGCTTCGCCCGGCGCGCCCGAGCGCGTGCGGTTGGGCCTGAACCCGCCGGATTACATGCTCGCGGCCAAGACCGGCGGCCCCACGCCGACCGCCTGCGGCAAGGGCGCGGGCGCGGCCAACGCCCCCTGCCCTCACGCCTCGGTCACTGTGCGCCAGGGCGACCTGACCCTGGGCCACGCCGAAGCGTCGCAGGCCGTGCTGCTCTGGAACGGCCAGGCCTTCGCGCTGGAGTGGCTGACGGATTAACCCTTCAGGGAACTTAGCCGCCGCCGGGGCTTTTCCCTCCGCAGGGACAAGAACCCGGATTGGCGACCCAACTGTCGGGGGTCGGCCGTCGATCCGTTCGAGAGGGAACGGAGACTCACATGACTTCCAAGACTTTGGCCGCCTTGCTGGCGACCACCATGGCTTGCGGCGCGATCGCTCCAGCCTTCGCCCAGGATTCCGCGTATCAGCGCAGCCTTCAGAACTACGACGCCCAGCGCGCCTCGTACTACGACAAGGTCGCCGAGTATCAGGACCGCCAGGACGCCTACGAGCGTGATCGGGCCAACTACATCCAGGCCCGCGACACCTATGACCGCCGCTACGGCCGCGGCGCCTATGACCGTCGCAATCCCAGCTATGCCGAGCGCTATCGCACGGCCCAGTACCGCGACAGCGCCGCGTACTATTCCGAGCAGGCCGAGTTCGAACGGGCCCGCGCCAACTATGAGCGCGCCCGCTACGACTACGACCGCCGCAACGGCGATGGCTCCTATGACCGCCGCCACCCGCGCGACGCCGACCGCTTCCGCACCAGCGGGGTGAGCCAGGCCTCGGGCTATGACGCCAATCGCGCGCAGTGGGAGCGCGATCGCGACCGTTACTATTCGGCCCGCGACGACTACGACCGTCGCTACGGCAACGGCGCCTATGACCGCCGCAACCCGGGCGAAGGCGCGCGCTACGCCGCGCCCTATGCCGGCGCCTACAGCATCGACACCAGCGCCAACGTCTCCTCCCCCAGCGACTGCCGTCAGGACGCCAAGCGCAACGCCACGGTCGGCGGGGTGATCGGCGCGCTGGCCGGCGCGGCCCTGGGCTCGAACGTCGCCGCCCGTAACGCCCGTCCGGAAGGCACCGTGTTGGGCGCCCTGGTCGGCGCCGGCGTCGGCGCGGCCGTGGGCAACGCCTCGGCCAAGTGCGACACGCGCGGCAACTACTACAGCTACGAGCAGACCCAGCCCTATCGCTACAGCGACGGCCGCTACGCCGCCGCCAGCGAACGCTGCCGCCTGGCCCCGGCGCCGACCGAGTACAACGGCCGTGTCGAGCAGCGCTATGTCCGCGTCTGCCCCGACGCCGACGGCCGTTATCGCGTCGATGGATGATCCCCAGAACGTAAGACCTGAGCTCGACGGTCGGCTGGCCGACTAATTAGGAAACCGGCCGTCAGCTTGGGCGTTACGTCACCGAGGGATCTAAACAAAAACAATTGGAGAGCTCGCCATGCGTGCGCGCCTGAAGACCATCGTCCTGGCCACCGTTGTCGGCTTCACCGTCAGCTCCGTCGCCATCACCGCCGCCGAAGCCCAGAACCGCCGTGAGCGGGTCCTGGTCTGCAACAAGTCCAAGGCCAAGAACGGCGCGATCATCGGCGGCCTGTCGGGCGCCCTGCTCGGCAACACCGTCGCCGGCCACGGCAACAAGACCGAAGGCGCCCTGCTGGGCGCGGGTGTCGGCGCCGTCGCCGGTCACGAGATCGGCAAGGGCAAGAAGAAGTGCCACTACGAGTACCGCTATCGCTAACCGCTAGCCGGTACGGATAGACAAAAGGGCGTCGGGCCTCGGTCCGGCGCCCTTCGTGTTTTCGGCCCCTTAAGACTTGCCCGCGACCTTGGGGGTCATGGCGCAATCCAACGTCCAGAGGCCTGCCAACCGCCGCGTCCTGTTGCTAGCGCTGCTGGCGATGTTCGCCCTGCTCAGCCTGCTGGTGGCGCGCAACCTGACCCTCCAGCCGGCGGGCGTCGACTTCCTGGCCATCTGGAACGGCGGGCGCGTGGCGGCAGCCGAGCCCGCGCGGCTCTACGACTTCCGGTATCTCAGCGCGCTGCAAGGCATCGCCGCCTCGGACGACGTGCTGCGCCCCTACATCAACCCGCCCTCGGCCCTGCTGCTGTTCGCGCCCCTGGGCCTGCTGCCGTTCAAGCTGGCCTATCTGGCGCTGATGGCGTTGAGCCTGGCGGTGCTGGCGATCGCCGGGGTCAGGATTCGCGCGCCGTGGTGGCAGGTGCTGCTGCCGACGGTGGCCTTCACGATCTTCTGCGGCCAGCTCAGCCTGCTGATCGCCGGCCTGGTGGTGCTGGGCCTGTCGTTCCGCGCCCGGCCGGCGCTCGCGGGCCTGATGCTCGCCATCGCCGCCTCGATCAAGCCGCAGCTTCTGGTCCTGCTGCCCATCGCCCTGGCGGCCCAGGGGCAATGGCGGACAATCCTGTTCACCGGCGCGGGCGGGCTGCTGATCTGCGCGGCCTCGGCCGGTCTGTTCGGCGTGCAGACCTGGCTCGACTGGTTCGCCGCCCTGCCCCGCTTCAACGCCGTCGTGGCCCAGCAAGGCCTGCTGGACACCGCCATCACGCCCTACGCCAAGCTGGCCGCCCTGGGCGTCAACGGCGCCTGGGCCTGGCTGCTGGCGCCGTTGGTCGTGTGGGCGGTCTGGAGCGCGTTCCGTCGTGACGCCTGGCCCGCGCAGCTGATCGCCCTGCTGGGCGGCGCGCTGCTGATCTCGCCCTATGCCATGAACTACGAGCTGGCCCTGCTGGCCCCGGCGGTGGCGGCCTATGTGGCCCGGACGGAAGACAAGCGCTGGCTGCTCTACGCGGTCGCCGCGGCCCTCTATGCGCTGAACATCGCGGCGGGCTGTCTGTCGCTGACCGCGGCGCTGGTCCTGCCGTTCCTAGCGGGAGACCTTCAGTTGACGTCGGTCTTCTTCGGTGCGGCCGGCGGCAAGGGCGCGACCCGCACGCCGTCCTCGATCAGCGCCTTGACCTCGGTGGGCGACGCCTCGCCGTAGATGCCGCGTTCCTCGGACTTGCCCTCGTGGATGGCGCGAGCCTCCTTGGCGAAGGCGTCGCCGACATAGTCGAAGTTGTCCTCGACGTGCCGGCGGACCTCGCCCATGGCCGTCATCATCATCTCGCGCGTCTTGGCGTCGACCTCGGGCGCCGAGCGCTGGGCCTTCGTCCCCGCCACGGCCGGGGCCATGATCTGCTTGGAGACGCCGTGCGAGCCGCACAGCGGACACTCGACCAAGCCACGCGCGGACTGGTCGTCATAGTCCGTCGACGAGCCGAACCAGCCCTCGAACTCGTGGGCCGCGTCGCACTGGAGCGCGTACTTTATCATGGACTTGAGGGTGCGCGCTTTCAGGGCCCGACGAAAGGCCGGGCGTTCTGGAGGACCGGGATCGCCGCCCGCGCCGAGAGGGCAGCGGGCAGGTCGAGTTCGGCCAACAGCACGCCGGGCTCGTCGTGGTCAAGCTTGGCGATGATCTCGCCCCACGGCCCGACCACGATCGAGCGGCCCCAGGTGCCGCGGCCGTCCTCATGGAAGCCGCCCTGGGCCGCCGCGATCACGAACGAGCCGGTCTCGATGGCCCGGGCGCGCAGCAGCACGTCCCAGTGCGCCTCGCCGGTCGGACGGGTGAAGGCCGCCGGCGCGGTGATCACCGTTGCGCCGGCCAGGGCCAGCGCCCGATGCAGCGCCGGGAAGCGCATGTCGTAGCAGATGGTCAGGCCGAACTTGGCCAGCGGGGTGTCGACCACAACCGCCGTCTCGCCCGGCGTGTAGGTCGCCGACTCCCGCGCCGTCTCGCCGGTCGGCAGGTCGACGTCGAACATGTGCAGCTTGTCGTAGGTCGCCACGATCTTGCCCGTCGGATCGATCACGACCTGGCGGTTGGCCGCCTTGCCGTCCTCGCGCCGGACCAGGGCCGAGCCGACGTCGATCCAGGTCCCGGTCTGCGCCGCGATCTCGCGCAGGCCATTGACCACCGGATCATCGTCCAGCGCCGTCAGGGTCGGCAGCAGCTTGCTGCGATCCCTCTGCAGGACGTTGGTGCACTCCGGCGTCAGGACGAATTGCGCGCCACCGGCGATCGCCTCGCGGACCAGCGGCGCGACATGGGCCAGCGCCGCCGCGTGGGTCGCGGGGGTGCGGGTCTGGATCAGACCGACCTTGAGGATCATGCGGCGAGCATCTGGTCCAGCTTGCCCTCGCGCTCGAGGGCCATCATGTCGTCGCAGCCGCCGATATGCTCTTCGCCGACGAAGATCTGCGGGAAGGTGGTGCGGCCCGAGCGCTGCATCATCTCCTGACGCAGGTTGGGATCCATGCCGGCCTCGACCTCGGTGAAGTCGGCGCCCTTGTCGGTGAGCAAGGACAGGGCGCGGGCGCAGTAGCCGCAGAACGGACGGGTGTAGATGGTGACTTTGGCCATGCTCTGACTCGTGGACTCGTGCGTCCTTATATAGGACGCGCCTGCATTTCTGTAACGCGGGCGACGACAGATAACGTCACCGACGCGGCCCCGGCCGCCAGAAGCGCTCGCGCGCAGCCCTCGGCCGTGGCTCCGGTGGTCAACACGTCATCAATCAGAACGATCCGTCGGCCGACGACCCGGTGGCGGCGGGCCTCGGGGACGGCGAAGGCGGCGGCCACATTGCGCCGCCGACCGGTCGCCGACTTGCCGCCCTGGCTGTCGGTGTCGCGCTTGCGGATCAAGGCGTCGGGCAGATAGGCGAGGTCCGCCATCCGGGCCAGCGGCCGCGCGATCTCGGCGGCCTGGTTGTAGCGCCGGCTGAGCATCCGACTGCGGTGGACAGGCACAGGCGCCACCGCGTCGGCTTCGTCCAGCAGGTCGGCCGAGGCCCGCGACAGCCAGCGCGCGAACAGGCCGGCCAGGTCGGTGCGGTCGGCGTGCTTCAGCTTCAGGATCAGCTCGCGGGAGTGCTCGTCATAGACGCAGGCCGCTCGCGCCCGCTGGAACGCGCGGGGCCTGGCCTGGCAGGTGGGACAGCGCTCCACAGCCGCCTCGGCATAGGCCATGGCCAGCCCGCAGCCGTCGCAGACGGGGTCGTCCAGGAACGTCACCTTGGCGAAGGCGCTGGCCGACAGCCCGCCGCTCAGCGCCGCCTCGCCGTCCAGGCTGGACGGCGGCAGCAGCAGATCGAGCACGCTTCGCCCAAGACCTTTCCAGAACGGTCCGGAGTCGCCATGTTCCGCGCGCAATGACCGCCTCCCCCCTGCTCTTCGACCGCGCCCTGCATCGCGCCCGCCTCGACCGCGCCGCGCGCGACTACGCGTCCGCCGATTTCCTGAAGGCCCGCGTGGCCCAGGACGTGGTCATGCGGCTGGAGACGATCCTGCGACGCTTTCCGGTCGCCGTCGACCTCGGCGCGAGAAACGGCCATTTTTTCAAGGCCTTGGCCGAGAGCGACGCCCGCGCCAACATCGACACCCTGATCGAAACCGACCTGTCGGCGCGGATGCTGGATGGCCGTGACACCCTGCGCGTCGCCGCCGACGAGGAGCGCCTGCCGTTCGGCGACGCCACCCTGGATCTGGTGGTCTCGACCCTGTCACTGCACTGGACCAATGACCTGGTCGGCGCGCTGATCCAGATCCGCCGCGCCCTGCGGCCCGACGGCCTGTTCCTGGGCGCGATCTTCGGCGGGGCGACTCTGACCGAGCTGCGCCAATGCCTGCTGGCCGCCGAGGCCGAGCTGACGGACGGCGCCTCGATGCGGGTGTCGCCGTTCGCCGACGCCATCGACGCGGCGGGCCTGCTGCAACGGGCGGGTTTCGCGCTACCGGTGGCGGACGTCGATCGCGTGAAGGTCCGCTACGCCCACCCGATCAAGCTGCTGCAGGACCTGCGCCGCATGGGCGAGACCAGCGTGCTGCTGGACCGCTCGCGCAAGCCCCTGCCCCGCAAGGTGCTGTTCCGGGCGATGGAGCTTTATGTCGAGCGCTTCGCCGAGGCCGACGGCCGCGTGCCGGCGACGTTCGAGATCGTCTCGGTGACGGGCTGGACGCCGCACGAAAGCCAGCAGAAGCCGCTGCGGCCGGGTTCGGCCAAGATGCGGCTGGCCGATGCGCTGGGCACTAAGGAACAGCCGGCGGGCGAAAAGCCTACGCCGTAATCAGGTGCCGATGGCCGTCGAGGCCTTGCCCAAGGCCTTGTTCGTGGCGGCGCTGAACGCCGTCATGCCGCCGATGATGACCAGGGCGATCAGTCCGGCGATGAGGCCGTATTCGATCGCGGTGGCGCCGGACTCGTCGGCCCAGAACCGCTTCAGAGCAGATCGCGCAGCCAGGCCACCAGAGGCTCGTCCGCCGGCGGCATCGGATAGTCCGCAAGCTTGTCGGGTTTCACCCATGCCAGGCCCTCATGCTCCTTGCGCGTCACTTGGCCTTCCCATCGACGCAACAGGTAGAGTGGCATCATGAGGTGAAAAGACTCGTAACTGTGGGACGCGAAAACGAACGGCGCGAGGCAGGCCTGGGCGACCTTGATGCCCAGCTCCTCGTCCAGCTCGCGGATCAGGCACTCTTCCGGCGTCTCGCCCGGCTCGACCTTGCCGCCCGGGAACTCCCACAGGCCGGCCAGCGACTTGCCCTGCGGCCGCTGACAGATCAGCACCCGCCCATCGACATCGATCAGAGCGGCGGCGGCGACGAGGACGATCGGCTTGGTCATGAGGCTGGGTGTGGCGCGGTGACGCGGAGGTGGCAAGAGGCGCAACGGCGCTCTTCCTTGACTTTTGCAGCGCAACATAAGATATGAGCCTCGCGTCCTCTTCGACGCTATTGGCGCTCCAGCCGCGTGAGGGTCCGTTTTCGGACCAGCCTGTCGAGCGCCTTGAGAGTTTTCTCATCAGATCGCCCGTGCACGCGGGGCGCTCCCCCGACGACCAGCCGAGGGGCCAGCCGTGCGAGGACGCATGGGCTGCATTCGGCGCATGAAAGACTGATTCCATTGACGCAATTTGCTGACCTTGGCCTGGCCAAGCCGCTGCTGAAGGCCCTTGCCGAGAAGGGCTACAAGGAGCCGACGCCGATCCAGGCCCAGGCCATCCCGGTCATCCTGCAAGGCAAGGACCTGCTGGGCATCGCCCAGACCGGCACCGGCAAGACCGCCGCCTTCGCCCTGCCGATCCTGCAGCGCCTGGCCGAAGACCGTAAGCCGGCCCCGCGCCGCGGCTTCCGCTGCCTGGTCCTGTCGCCGACCCGCGAGCTGGCCACCCAGATCGCCGAGAACTTCAAGGCCTACGCCGTCCACATGGGCCTCAGCGTCCACACCATCTACGGCGGCGTGAAGTACGGCCCGCAGATGAAGGCCCTGGCCGGCGGTATCGACGTACTCGTCGCCACCCCGGGCCGCCTGATGGACCACATGGCCGAGAAGTCGGCCAACGTCTCCAGCACCGAGATCTTCGTCCTCGACGAAGCCGACCAGATGCTGGACCTGGGCTTCGTGGTGCCGATCCGCAAGATCGCCAGCCAGCTGACCAAGAACCGCCAGAACCTGTTCTTCTCGGCCACCATGCCGACGGAAATCGGCAAGCTGGCCGGTGAGCTGCTGAAGGATCCGGTGCAGGTCTCGGTGGCGCCGCAAGCGACCACCGTCGAGCGTATCGACCAGCGCGTGCTGTTCATCGAGGCGCAGCGCAAGCGTCCGCTGCTGGCCGAGATCCTGGCCGAACCGGGCGTCGAACGCACGATCGTCTTCACGCGCACCAAGCGCGGCGCCGACCGCGTGGCCAAGTACCTGAACGCCGCCGGCATCGAGGCCGCCTCGATCCACGGCGACAAGACGCAAGGCCAGCGTGAGCGCGCCCTCGCCGCCTTCAAGGCCGGCGAGATGCGGGCCCTGGTGGCGACCGACATCGCCGCGCGCGGCATCGACGTCAACGACGTCAGCCACGTCATCAACTACGAGCTGCCCAACGTGCCGGAGGCCTATGTCCACCGGATCGGCCGCACCGCCCGCAAGGGCAAGGACGGCATCGCCATCAGCTTCTGCGCCGATGACGAACGTAACCTGCTGAAGGACATCCAGAAGGCCACTCGCCAGACGATCCCGTCCTTCGATCGCCGCAACGACAAGCAGCTGGCGGCCGCCGCGGCCGTCGCCGACAAGCTGGCGCCGGCCGAGAAGTACGTCGATCCCCGCAAGGCCGATCCGCGCAACGACGTCCCGTCGGAACTGCGCCGCAAGCGGCCCCGCAGCGGCGCCCGCAACGGCGGCGGCGGCGGTAACGGCGGCGGTCGTCCGGAAGGCCAGAAGGCCCAGGGTCGCGGCGGAAACGCCGGCCGTGGTCCCGGCCAAGGCCAGGGTCGTAAGCCCGGCGGTCCCCAGAACGAGTTCCGGGGGCCCAAGCGTCCGGCTGCTCCGGCGGCCAAATCCTGGTCCCCGATCGACTAATACCCTAGTCCGAACAACGAGTTGCGCCCGGAGAACCTTTCGCGTTCTCCGGGCGTTTTCGTGCGTGCGGTTAAGAAAGCGACGCTTGAATCCGGCCTGCCTATGGGTCCACCATGGTTAAGGGCCGGTCGGCTGACCGGATGGGGGACCACGAATGGGCGAGGGCAAGCCACGCGCCGCGCCTGTGCTGACCAGAATCGCCGGCGGCGAGATGGCTGAACGCGTGCGTGCGTTTGACTGGTCCAAGACCTCCGTCGGCCCCCGAGACGCCTGGTCGCCCAGCCTGCGCCTGGTCGTGGACATGATCCTGGCGACCAACTTCCCCATGGCCCTGCGCTGGGGTCCCGAGCTCGTCCTGATCTACAACGACGCCTACGCCCCGGCCCTGCACGAGCGGCATCCCGAGGCGCTGGGGACCCGGCTGGACCAGACCTCGCCCGACTTCCAGGGTTCGATCCGCGCCTTCCACGAGGACATCCTGGCCGGGTCCAGCGGCGGCTTCGCGTTCGAGAAGCTGCCCCTGAAGGTCACGCGCGGCGGGGCGCAGGAGACCGGCTACTTCACCATCAGCTACAGCCCCGTGCCCGACGCGACCGCACCGAACGGCGTCGGCGGGGTGCTGGTCACGGCGGTCGAGGTCTCCGAGTCGGTGGCCGACCGCAGGACGCTGAAGACCACCCAGGAACGCTACGACATGGCCCGCGAGGTGGCCGGCGTGGTCGGGGCCTGGGAGTGGGACATCCCCGCCAACAAGGTCTATGCCGACGCCCGCTACGCCGAGATGCACAACGTCTCGCCCGAATATGCCGAAGCCGGCCTGCCGGTGCAGAGCTACACCCCCGCCGTCCACCCCGAGGACCGCAAGCGCGTCCAGGACATCGCCCTCTCCGTCGCGGCGACCGGCGGCGACTTTTCCGGGGAGTACCGGCTGGTGCAGGCCGACGGCTCGGTCCGCTGGGTCTATACGCGCGGCCGCGCCTATCTGGGCGAGGACGGCAAGCCGGCCCGCAACACCGGCGTGGTCGTCGACATCACCGAGCGCAAGCAGGTCGAGGCCGAGCTGGCCGCCGCCCGCCTGGACCTCGATCTCGCCGCCCAGGCCGCCGGCATGGGTCGCTGGGATCACAAGCCGCACCTGGGCCAGCGCTTCTGGGACGAGCGCGCCCGCGCCATCTTCGGCCTGGGGCCGGGCGTCGGACCGGACCAGGCGACCTTCGAGCGGCTGATCCACCCCGACGACCTGCCGATGGTCATGGCGGCCGTGGCGGCGGCCACCGATCCGGCCGGGCCGGGGACGATCAACCTGGACTACCGCATCCGCCGCGACGACGACGGCGCGCTGCGCTGGGTCGAGACCTTCGGCCAGGCGTTCTTCGACGGTCCCGACTGCGTGCGCTTCGTCGGCGTGGTCTCCGACGTCACCGACCGGCGCGAGGCGATCGAGCTGCAGCTGCGCCAGGAAGAGACCCTGCGCCAGGCCGTCGACGCCGCCGATGTCGGCACCTGGGACCTCGACCTCGACAGCGGGGCGCTGACCTGGTCGGACCGCTGCTACCAGATGTTCGGCATGACGCCGGGCGAGCCGGTCGACACCGAGACGGCCTTTGGCCTGATCCACCCCGCCGACGTGGCCCGGGTGCGCGACGCCACCGACCAGGCCATGGACCCGGCCGTGCGCGCCGACTACGCCGTCGAGTACCGCGCCATCGGCCGCGACGACCATGTCGAGCGCTGGCTGGGGGTGAAGGGCAAGGTGTTCTTCGGCGACGACGGCAAGCCCCACCGCTTCGTCGGAGCCGTGGTCAATGTCACCGACCGCAAGCGCGCCGAGCTGCACCTGCGGCTGCTGGTCAACGAGCTGAACCACCGGGTCAAGAACAGCCTGGCCACCATCCAGGCCATCGCCGCCCAGAGCTTCACCGGCGAGCGCGCCCTGCACCAGGCGCAGGAGGCCTTCTCCAGCCGCATCGTCGCCCTGGCCGAGGCCCACGACCTCCTGACCCGCGAGAACTGGGAAGGCGCCGAGCTGCACGACGTCACCACGCGTCTGGCCGCCCTGCACGGCGGGGCCGGCCGGTTCGAGCTCAGCGGTCCCTCGATCCGCCTGTCGCCCAAGACGGCGCTGTCGCTGTCGATGGCCCTGCACGAGCTGGCCACCAACGCCATGAAGTACGGGGCGCTCTCGACGCCGGAGGGCCGCATCCGGGTGGCGTGGGACCTGGCGCCGGTGCCTGGCGCGGCGCGGCTCGATCTGACCTGGACCGAGAGCGGCGGGCCACCAGTCAGCATTCCCACGGATCGAGGCTTCGGCTCGCGCCTGATCGAACGCGGCCTGGCGGCGGAGCTGTCGGGCTCGGCGGCGATCGACTTCCACCCGGACGGGGTGGTGTGCCGGATCCGGGCGTTGCTGGAGGCCTAGGCCGCCGCCCTAAGGCTCGCCCCAATCTGCGCATCCGTCCGCCGCAGCGCCATCATCAGCGCCCCGACCACGATCAGCGGCAGCACGGCCCAGACCAGCCATCCCGCCACGGCCAGCGCCGTCGCCCCGCCGATCAGCGCCGCCACGATCAGCTCCGCCAAGGTCGCCAGCAACGAGCCCGTGCGCCGGCGGCGGAAGTCGACGCGCTTGCCGGGCTTCTGATGCCAGACGCCGATCAGGCCGGCGCTCCAGGCCGTCAGGGCCGAGCCGAGCGCGGTCCACAGACCGGCCAGCGGCGCGTACCAGGCCAGCACCCCGATCGGGATCGCCAGCAGCACGGCGACGGGCACGAGGGCGGCGACCAGCTTGGCCTGGCGCAGCACCGACATCGGCGCCGGCGCGATGGCCAGCAGGTCGGGGGTGTCCTCGGCCGAGACGGTGATCCAGACGAGGCTCCCGGCCACCTGTCCGGCCAGGAAGGTCACGGCGGCGGCCGGCCCCGCCAACGCCCAGACTGGCATGTGCGCGGCGCTGCGGGCCAGCACCAGGGCCAGGGGCAGCATGTACAGCACCCGCAGCAGCACCTGCGACAGCAGCGCCGCGTCACGGCTGATCAGGCGCAGCTCCTTGCGCACCGTGGCCTGGAACGGTCCGGCGGCGAACGCTCGCGTCGGACCGCGCGCGCCCTTGCGGGTCTCGGCCCCTTGGGTGGCGGCGGCCGCGTCGGCGAAGCGCCGGCCCAGCACCTGGGCGGCGAACAGGAAGAGCCCCGCGCCGACCGCGACCAGGATCAGCAACGGAACTGGCTCGCCCAGCGCCGCGCGCAGCGGCAGGTCAGCGAAGGGCGGCGGCTGGATGCGGCCATCCTTGGCGTCCATGGCGATGCGGGCGAACAGGCTTTCGCTCGCCTTCTCGCCCATCAGGTTGCGGTACTGGCTGGCCAGGAAGAACGCCGCGCCGATCAGGGCCGCCATCACCTGGGCCACGGTGCGCGTGCGGCGCGGACCGATCAAGGCGAACAGCGCCATGGCCAGCAGCAGGCCGACACCGGATGCGCCTAGGGCCGCCGCCGCCAGCACCACGAACACCCCCAGCCAAGCCGGGTGGCCCAGCACGATCGACGGCGTCAGCAGCAGGACCGCCGGGATCATGAACCAGAGCCCAGCATTGACCGCCAAGCCCAGCGCTCGGACGAACAGCACCTTGCGTGGCGACAGCGGCGAGGAGAACAGCAGATCGAGATCGCCGCGCTCGTAGAGAGCGTCGGCCGCGCCGGCCAAGGTCCCCGACAGCATCAGGGTCAGGATCACCGCCAGCGCCAGATCAACGAGAACCACCGCCAGCGGGATCACCGGGACCTGCTGGCCGCGCAGGGCCAGGCCCATGGCCACGCCGCCGGCCACGATCAGCCCGCCCAGGATCACGAAGGCGATCAGCGCCCCCGGTCCCCTGCCCTTGCGGCCCGCGAGAAAGCCCCGCCAGGCCAAGCGCAATTCATGGGCCAGAAGCCAGGGCGTGCTGGCCGGCTTGAAGGGCAAGCTCACGGCGCCACAGCCTCGGACGTCAGCTGCAGGAACACGTCCTCCAGCGTCCGGCCGCTGGCCTCGCCGGCCTTGCCGCGCAGCTCGTCCATCGTGCCCTCGGCCAGCAGGCGGCCGCCGGCGATGATGCCGATGCGGTCGGCCATGCGCTCGGCGACCTCCAGGATGTGGGTGGTCAGGATCACCGTGCCGCCGGCGTCGACGCGGGCCTGCAGCATGTCCTTGACCAGGCGCGCGGCGGCGGCGTCGAGACCGGTCAGCGGCTCGTCCAGGATCAGCAGCTTGGGATCGTGGATCAGCGCCCCGGCCAGGGCGACCTTCTGCTTCATGCCGCGCGAGAAACCCTCGCAACGGCGGCGCGCCTCGCTGGCCAGGCCCAGGGTCTCCAGCAGCTGCTCGGCCTTGGCCTTCGCCGCCTTGGGCTCGATGTTCCAGAGGCCGGCGACGAACTCCAGATATTCCAGGGGCGTCAGCTTGTCGTAGATCATCGCCTCGTCGGGCGCCCAGGCCAGCAGGGCCTTGGCCGCCGCCGGGTCCTTGCGGGCGTCGACGCCGAAGATCGCCACCTCGCCGCTATCGGGCTGGGTCAGGCCCGCCACCATCCGCAAAGTCGTGGTCTTGCCCGCCCCGTTCGGCCCCAACAGGGCATAGAGCTCGCCCGCATGGACCGTCAGGTCGAGGTCGGACACCGCAGGCTTGGCGAACGTCTTGTTCAAGCCGCGAACGATCAAGGCTTCCGTCAAACCCGCCCCCAAACACGCAACGCGGCGGCATGTGACGCCATCGCCCGAGCGGGCGCAAGGCGGCTAGGCGCCGCCGAAGATGAACTCGGCCTTGTAGTAGCCCTGGGCCGGATCGAGGATGTTGACCGCGTAAGGCGCAGTCCCATCGGAAAGGTCCGTGAGCCAGGCGTCGTTGGAACGCGCCAGCACCCCGACGTCCTCGGTGGCCGCCGCCGCCAGCAGGAAGCCGACCATCGCCGCCTTGGTCCCGATGCCGTTGGGACCATCGCCGCCATAGTAGGCGAGATAGTCCACCCGGCTGTCGATCAGGGCATGGGCCTTGGCGTCGCTCGGGGTCGCGCCGAAGATGGCCTTGTAGGCCTCCTTGGTGGCGTCGATCAGGCTGAGCGATCCGTACTTGGCCAGGAAGCTGTCCTTGGCCTCGCCGGTCTTGCCCAGGTTCACCGCGAAGTTGATGTAGCGGTTCACCGTGTCGAACTTGGCGTAGTAGGCGCTGTTGAGATTGGTCGTGTTGGGGCCGGTCGGCGAGATCAGGAAGTCGACGCCGACGTCGCTGGGAACCTTGCCCGTGAAGAATTGATAGCTCATCGATGCGACCGACGTCGTGGCGACGGCGCCCTTGACGATGGCCGAGACGGCGTCGGCGTCCGTCGCGCCAGCAGCAAGCTTCAGCTGCAGGTCGAACGCGAAGCCCGCATAGGCGCTCGACGCGCTGCCCGCGCGCAGGATCGACGCAAAGGCCGTTTCAAGCTTCTGGGACAGACTGGCGAGGACCACGCTCTTATCCGCGAAGCGCAGGATCTCGATGTTTTGAAGCGTGTCGACGCCATCACGGTCGGGGCGCGAGTCCCGGACGACCCATTTGCCGTCCGCGCCTTTCTGCCAGGTGTAGTCATTGGCGACGCCCCTGAAGATCGCCGTATCGATACCGCCACGGCCATCCAGGACATCATCGCCGCCCATGCCTGTCAGCTCATTGGCGACGCTGTTGCCCGAGATGACGTCGGCGACCGCCCCGCCGATCGCGTTTTCTATGATCGTCCCGAAGGCGATCGAGACGTTGTTGGTCCAGCTGAAGAGGGAGGTGCTTGCGCCGTCCGCCAACCACCCATTCCAGTTGAGCTGCGGCGTTATCGCTCTGTAGTCGCGGGCCTGGTCCTCGACGGTGTACTGCCCGATGCTCGAGAACGAGCCCGGCTCCAGATCGATCGTCGACGACCGCGTGTTGGCGGACGCGTCGATCGTGTCCGTACCTGATGCATCGTAGAGTACCTGGCCGAGCGTCTTCGGCGCGTTCAGCGCATAGACCGTGTCGCCCTTGCCGGTTTCCGGATCACCCCCGTACAGGGTCTGCAGGACAAGGACGTCGTACAGCATCGGCTCGCCGGCCTTTACGGACTCGAGCGACGCCTGCCCCGTAGGCGAGACCGTCAGGACGTTGCGCACGATGGAAGTGCCGAAGAGGGAATAGGGCCACGACCGGTATTCCGTCGGCAGGTCGTAGGGATTCACGACCCCCAGAGCAGGCCCCAACACCTGGAGCACCGACTCGTAGCTCGCGCTGTGTTGCGCGCCTATCCAGATATCGCCGCTCACGGCTTTCGGTCCCGGATAGTAGGCCCAGCCCACCGAGCCCGAACCGGCGTTGCCTGTCACCGCGGCGCGGATATCGCCGCTCGCCCCGGGTTCCTGAACCTCCTCGAAGCTCAGCGCGATGAATTTGTCGTACACCGCCAGCGCGGTACGGAAAATGTCGGCTTCGGCGGCGGAAAAGCCTCGGAACTCCGGCCGATAAGGCTCCGCGCCTTGGGAGTAACCCGTCCACGTACTCGCGGAGGTGGGAAAGCTGTAGGTGACGACGGACGTCTTCCAACCGCCCAGAGGGGCGGTCATCGCGGTCAGGATGTCCTGTTTAGTCGGTGTCGCCACGGTCGCCCCCAAGCTGTACTTGGAATCAACCTTAGATGAGCCACGCGACAACCTTCAAGCGCAACGCCAGCCCTACTCCGCCGCGATCGGCACCCGCAGCGCCTCGACGTCGCGGGCCGGAGACAGGCCATACAGCCGGCGGTATTCGCGGCTGAACTGGGAGGGGCTCTGGTAGCCGACGGCGAAGCCGGCCGCGCCGACGTCCAGGCCTTCGGCCAGCATCAGGCGGCGGGCCTCGTAGAGGCGCAGCTGCTTCTGGTACTGCATCGGCGTCATGCCGGTGACGGCCTTGAAGTGGTGGTGCAGCGAGCTCTCGCTCATGCCCACGTGCTCGGCCAGGACCTCGATGCGCAGGGTCTGGGCGAAGTGCTGGCGCAGCCAGGCGACGGCGCGGGTGACGCGGTGGCCCTGACCCTCGGCCAGGGCGATGTTCAGCAGGCGGGCGCCGCACGGACCGCTCAGCAGGTGATAGAGGATCTCCTGCTCGATCAGCGGCGCCAGGGCCACCACGTCCTGAGGGCGGTCCAGCAGGCGGAGAAGGCGGAGCGTGGCGTCCAGCAGCGCGGGCGCGGCCCGGGTAACCGCGACGCCGCGCACGCCGTCGCACGGGACGACCGCCCGGGCCGGCAGGCGGCCCATCAGCTCGGCCAGCCGGGCCGGATTGATCTCCACGCCGACGCACAGGTGCGGCTGGGCCTCGCTGGCGTGGGTGATGCGCGAGGAGACCGGCATGTCCAGGGCCACCAGCAGGCAGTCGCCGACGCCGTAGTGCAGCTCTTCCTCGCCGATCGTCACGCACTTGCGGCCCTGGGCGACCAACCAGAAGGACGGCCGCTGGTGGGCGTGCAGCGGCTGGGTGGGCGAGCTGCGCTTGACGATGAACAGGCCGTCGATCGGCGACTCGATCGCCTCGTCGTCGGCGTAACGGGCGACGATCCCGGCGATCTCAGAATAGACGTCGGCGGTGGCGGAGGCGCTCAAGGGCTTGGTTTCCAAAGCTTTCGGAACACCTCACCTCTACGCCTCCGCAGGCGGGGCGAAAACCGACCTCACGGCCTTTTGCAGGATCGTGCATGAGCTTTGCAGGATCGGCATAACGCCGCGCGCCGGGCGCATGGCAAACACCCGGTCGTTCGATCCTCCCCGATCGTCCCCCACATTCAAGGACACTTCCGAATGGCCACCGCTAAAGGTTACGCGGCGCAAGCCGCTGGCGCGCCCCTGGCTCCGTTCAGCTTCGAACGCCGCGAGCCCAACGCCGACGACGTCGTCATCTCGATCAAGTACTGCGGCGTCTGCCACTCCGACATCCATATGGTCGACAACGGCTGGGGCCAGAGCGTCTATCCGATCGTGCCGGGCCACGAGGTCGCCGGCGTGGTCACCGCCGTCGGCTCGAACGTCACCAAGTTCAAGGAAGGCGACCATGTCGGCGTCGGCTGCTTCGTCGACAGCTGCGTCACCTGCAAGGAAGCCCGCGACCTGGACCGCGAGCAGTACCAGCCGGGCCTCGTCCTGACCTACAGCGGCTTCGAGCCGGGTTCGGACACGCCGACCTATGGCGGCTATTCCGACCACATGGTGGTCAAGGAAGACTACGTCCTGTCGATCCCCGAGAACCTGCCGCTGGACGCCGCCGCCCCGCTGCTGTGCGCCGGCATCACCCTGTACTCGCCCCTGCGCCACTGGAACGCCGGTCCCGGCAAGAAGGTCGCGATCCTGGGCATGGGCGGCCTTGGCCACATGGGCGTCAAGCTGGCCCACGCCATGGGCGCCGAGGTCACCGTGCTGAGCCAGACCCTGTCCAAGCAGGCCGACGGCCTGAAGATGGGCGCGGACCACTACTACGCCACCAGCGATGCGAAGACCTTCGAGACCCTGGCCGGTGAATTCGACCTGCTGATCTGCACCGTCTCGGCCGGCATCGACTGGGGATCGTACCTGAACCTCCTGAAGATCGACGGGACCATGGTCCTGGTCGGCGCGCCGGAAGAGCCCGTGCCGCTGAACGCCTTCGCCCTGATCCCCGGCCGCCGCACCCTGGCCGGCTCGATGATCGGCTCGATCAAGGAGACCCAGGAGATGCTCGACTTCTGCGGCGAGAACAACATCGTCGCCGACATCGAGGTCATCGCCATCGACCAGATCAACGAGGCCTACAAGCGCATGGCCAAGAGCGATGTGCGGTATCGCTTCGTGGTAGACATGAGCAAGTTGTAAGCGCACTGCGTCCTTCGAGGCGCGCTCAGGAGCGCGCACCTCAGGATGAGGGTCTCTCTGAATTCCTCATCCTGAGGTGTGAGCCGAAGGCGAGCCTCGAAGGACGCACAGCGCCTAGAACCGCGTCTTGCAGCCCTGCTTCAGGTGCACCCCGCGCAGGAACCCGCGCCGCGCCAAGCCCGCATCCACCACCGCGTTCATGTGCCGATCCGCCGGGGCCGCGCCGGTCACTTCGCGGACCAGGCCGCGGAACGGGATGATGCTGTTGATGATGGTCTTGCCGCCGGCCTCGGCCAGCTTGCCCTTGCGGTTCTCGGTATATTCGTTGCCGACCACGTAGTCGGCGCCCAGCACCGCGTTCAGGGCCTTGACCTCATTGGCCAGCGCCACGCAGGTCTTCAGGCCCTTGATGCTGTAGGGGTCCTGGAAGGCCTTCTCCAGGATCGGCGGGATCTCGCGCTTGGACATGCCGACGTCGCGGGCCGGCTGGCTGCCGATATCGACGGCCTTCTTCTTGGCCTCGCCCCAGCGGCCGCCGGGTTCGTCCGGCTTCGAGGGCGGCTTCATCTGGGCGTGAGCCGTCGGGGCGATCGCCAGGGCGACCACCGCTCCGATCATGACGAACAGCTTCCGAGACATCGCAACGCCCTCCACGCGAGTAAACACCGATCAGGAACGACAAGCGTGACCGCCGGTTCCCTTTGGCGCCAGGGCGTCGAGACTAGTTCGGCGGGGTGGCCGCTTCCAGCTCAAAGGCCGCGTCGAACGCGTCCTCGTTGGGCACGACGCCGCCCAGGGCGCCCTCGAACAGGTCCTCCAGGGCGTCCCAGATGAAGGTCTGCTGTTCCAGCACGGCCGGGACCTTGGCCGGATCGAAGCCCGGATAGAGGTCCTCGACCAGCCACAGGCCCGTCTCGATGTCGTAGCCGAAGCGGCAGCCGATCATCCGGAACTGGGCCTTGGCCATGGTCTCGAACAGGGCCGTCAGGTCGCGGGCCTCGTCCAGGTCCTCGGGCGCCAGCACCAGGCAGCGCACCTGCAGCCAGCCGTGGTCGGGCAGCAGGTAGAACGCGCCCTCCTCCTCGCCGCCGGACACTTCCAGGCCGCGATCGATCGCCTCGACGACGTAGCCGGCGCTCCGGCAGACCTGGGTGAGGTTTTCGAGCAGAGCAGCTTCTTGATCGGGAGTGAGGTCGGTCATGGCTTAGCTCCGGTAGTCGCCGTTGATGGCCACGTACTGCTTGGTCAGGTCGCAGGTCCAGACCGTGGCCGAGCCCTTGCCGACGCCGACGTCGACGCTGACCTCGAACTCCTGGTTCTTGACGTAGGCGCTCATCTTGGCCTCGTCGTATTCGGCCGAGACCAGGCCGTCGCGGGCGGCGTAGAGGTCGCCGAACTTGACGCTGATCTTCTCGCGGGCGACCGGCTCGTCGGCGCGGCCCACGGCCATGACGATGCGGCCCCAGTTGGCGTCCTCGCCGGCGAAGGCGGTCTTGACCAGCGGGCTCTCGGCGATGGTGCGGGCGATCTTGCGGGCCGAGGCCGGGCTTTCGGCGCCGTTGACGGTGATCTTGACGAACTTGGTCGCGCCCTCGCCGTCGCGGACCAGCTGCAGGGCCAGGTCCAGCAGCACCGCTTCCAGCTTCTCGCGGAAGTCGGCCAGGCGCTTGTCGCCGGCGCGGTGGATCTTGGGCGCGCCCGACTGGCCGGTGGCGAACAGCAGCAGGGTGTCGTTGGTCGAGCGGTCGCCGTCCACCGTCACGCAGTTGAACGTCGTGCGGGTGTAGAGGCTGACCAGGGTCTGCAGCGCCGCGGGCGCGATGGCCGCGTCGGTGGCCACGAAGGCCAGCATGGTCGCCATGTCGGGCGCGATCATGCCCGAGCCCTTGGCGATGCCTGCGATCTTGACCTCATGCCCGTCGATCAGGGTCGTGGCATAGGCGCCCTTCGGGAAGGTGTCGGTGGTCATGATCGCCCGGCCGGCCTCGGCCCAGGCGTCGGCCTTCAGGCGGGCTTCGACCTCCGGCAGGCGGGCGGTGATCTTGGCGTCGTCCAGGATGACGCCAATGACGCCGGTCGAGGCCATCATCACGTCGCGCTGGCGGCAGTCCAGGCGCTTGCCCACGGCCGTGGCCACGCGGCGCACGGCGTCGGCGCCGGGGCGGCCGGTGAAGCTGTTGGCGCAGCCGGCGTTGACCACCAGTGCGCGGACGTCCGCCCCGCCGGTGGCGGCCAGCTGGCGCTTGCACCAGTCGACCGGGGCCGAGCCGACGCCATGACGGGTGAAGACACCCGCCGCCGAGGTGCCCTCGGCGAAGCTCATCAGCAGCAGGTCTTCCCGCTCGTGCTTGTAGAAGCCGGCGCGGCCGGTGGCGATCTCGACGCCGGCGATCGGCGGAATGACCGGGAACGGCACGGCCAGGGGCGAGACGGCCAGACCCGGCTTGCCGGGCGCGGCCGCCTTGGCGGGCGTAGGAGCAGCGGGAACCGGCGCGACCTCGCCAGCCGACTTCTGGGCGCGGCGAAGGCCCGCGCGCTTCAGGGCCGAGGTCAGCGGGTCGACCAGGGCGCGCTCGATCGCGGCGCCGGCGGCGGCCACGGGGTTCTGCCCAGTCGTCGTGGGCGCGGCTTCAGGAGCCTTCGCGGCCGCCTGTTTGCCCGAAGTCTTTGGAGTCTTGGTCATGGGCCGCTCTTACTTCTTGGCGGGTTGGGCGGGAGGAGGCGGAGCCGAGGCCGGCGCGCCGGCCGGGGGTTCCGCCGGGGCCGAGGCCGGCTCCTGGGCGCCGGTCGTACCGGAGACGTCCTGGGGCTTGCCGATCAGCATCTCGACCTTGGCCGAGCCGCGCAGCTTCTCGAGGATGTCGCGGACCTGGTCGTACGTCAGGAAGCGCACGATCTGCGGCCGGGCGGCCTCCAGCGCGATCGGTTCCTCGGTGCGCTTGTCCTCGACCTTGACGATGACCCAGCCGCCCTCGGCCGCGAACGGCCCGACGAGCGCGCCCTTGGCGGCGTCCTTCAGGGCCACGCCATAGGGCTCGGGCATCACGTCCAGGGTGAAATAGCCCAGGTCCCCGCCGTTGAAGCGGGTGGCCTGGTCGGTCGAGCGCTCCATGGCGAGAGCGTCGAACGAGGCGCCGGTGCCCAAGAGCTTCTTGATGCTATCGGCCTCGGCCTGGGTGCCGACGATGATCTGGCGGGCGCGGATCTCTTCCGAGCGCTTCGAAAGCTTCTGCTGCTCTGCATAGAGCTTGCGGATGGCGTCCTCGGTGACGGCCTTCTCGACGACGCCCTCGACCAGGCGGTCGCCCAGCACCCGCTCGCGCTGAGCGGCCAGGCGGCGCTGCACGATGGGATCCTTGTCCAGCTTGCGCTTGACGGCCTCGGAGGCCAGCAGCTTCTGGTCGATGACCTCGTCGAGGCGCTGGCGGAAGACCTCGCTGGAGATGTCCAGCGGCTCGCCTTCGCTGATCAGGCCCTGGGCCACGGCCTCGCGCTTGACGTCGGACGCCCAGATCACCTGGCCGTTGACCCGCGCCACGGCGGTGTCACCGGGCTCCGGCGGCTTGTCGGCGACCTTGTTCTGGCCGCAGGCCGCCACCAGCAGCACACAGGCCACGGCGCTGATCAGACTCGCGAGGCGGAAAGTGGTCTTCAAGGCCAATATCTCCGGCTTTGTTGCAAAGGGCTCTAGCGTGCTTTTTCGCCGAGTGGAAACGGCTTCGGCGCCGAAAGCGTTCGGCCTCGCGAAAACTGAGGCAGGACGGCCACTAACGGGGTTGAAAGCCTTACTTACGCCGGGGTCTTCGCGTTGACACCATGAGGGCCGGTGCTTAAGTCTCCGGCCGCACCGGAATAGCGGATTTATCCGTTGATCCAGCGCGACTTCATCTACCGTAGTCGAGGCCGCACAGCCTTAGCGCCGGCCTCCTCGTCAAAACCGTGCCACCGGATTCCCCCTGCATGCTTGGTCTCGCCAAAAAGCTCTTCGGCTCTTCCAACGAACGCAAGGTCAAGACCTTCCAAGCGCGGGTCGCCAAGATCAATGCGCTGGAGGCCGAATACGCGGCCCTGTCGGACGAGGCCCTGCGGGGCAAGACGGCCGAGTTCAAGGCGCGCCTGGAAAAGGGCGAGACGCTCGACGACCTGCTGAACGAAGCCTTCGCCGTCGTCCGCGAAGCCGGCAAGCGCGTGCTGGGCATGCGCCACTTCGACGTCCAGATGGTCGGCGGCATGGTGCTGCATTTCTCGGGCATCTCGGAAATGCGCACGGGTGAAGGCAAGACGCTGGTCGCCACCCTGCCGACCTATCTGAACGCCCTGGAAGGCAAGGGCGTCCACGTCATCACGGTCAACGACTACCTGGCCCGCCGCGACGCCGACTGGATGGGCCAAATCTACACCTTCCTGGGCCTCTCCTATGGCGTGATCGTCAACGGCCTGAGCCAGGGTGAGCGTCAGCGCGCCTATCGCAGCGACATCACCTACGGCACCAACAACGAATTCGGCTTCGACTACCTGCGCGACAACCTCGTCTACAGCGTCGAGGAGATGGTCCAGCGCGGCCACAACTTCGTCATCGTCGACGAAGTGGACTCGATCCTGATCGACGAAGCCCGCACGCCGCTGATCATCTCGGGCCCGACCGAGGACCGCAGCGAGTTCTACAAGACGATCGACGTGCTGGTGAAGCAGCTGATCCTCGACAAGGGCACCTACGACCACGACGAGAAGCAGAAGCAGGTCATCCTGACCGAAGACGGCCAGGAGAAGATCGAAGAGATCCTGATGTCGGGCGGCCACCTGGCCGAGGACTCGGCGGGTCTGTACGACGCGGCCAACGTCTCGGTGGTGCACCACGTCAACCAGGCCCTGCGCGCCAACGTCCTGTACACGCGCGACAAGGACTACATCGTCAAGGGCGGCGAGATCATCCTGATCGATGAGTTCACCGGCCGCATGATGACCGGTCGCCGCCTGTCGGAAGGCCTGCACCAGGCCATCGAGGCCAAGGAAGGCGCCGACATCCAGCCCGAGAACCAGACCCTGGCCTCGGTGACCATCCAGAACTACTTCCGCCTCTACACCAAGCTGTCGGGCATGACCGGCACGGCGTCGACGGAAGCCCAGGAATTCGACGACATCTACAAGATGAGCGTCTCGGAAATCCCGACCAACCGCGTCATCAAGCGCATCGACGACGATGATGAGGTCTATCGCACCGAGCGCGAGAAGAACGAGGCCATCCTCAAGCAGATCGCCGACTGCCACATGCGCGGCCAGCCGATCCTGGTCGGCACCGTGTCGATCGAGAAGTCGGAAGAACTGTCCAAGCTGCTGTCCACCTTCTCGTTCGAGAACGACGGCAAGAAGCAGAAGGGCATCCCGCACCAGGTGCTGAACGCCCGCTTCCACGAACAGGAAGCCGGCATCGTGGCCGACGCAGGCGTGCCCGGCGCGGTGACCATCGCCACCAACATGGCCGGCCGCGGCACCGACATCCAGCTGGGCGGCAATATCGACATGCGCCTGTCCAACTGGCGCCAGCAGCAGAAGGGCATGGGCCTCGAGATCAGCCACGAGGACGAGGTCGAGGAACGCGCCCGTCTCGAAGCCGAGATCGTCGTCGCCAAGGACAAGGCTCTCGCCGCCGGCGGCCTGTTCGTGCTGGGCACCGAGCGCCACGAAAGCCGCCGCATCGACAACCAGCTGCGCGGCCGCACCGGCCGTCAGGGCGACCCGGGCCGTTCGAAGTTCTTCCTGTCGTGCGAGGACGACCTGCTGCGCATCTTCGCCGGCGAGCGTCTGGACGCGATCATGCGCACCTTCGGCGTCCAGGAAGGCGAGGCGATCACCCACAAGTGGCTGAACAACGCCATCGCCACCGCCCAGAAGCGCGTCGAGCAGCGCAACTACGAAATCCGCAAGAACCTCCTGAAGTACGACGACGTCGTCAACGACCAGCGCAAGGCCGTGTTCGAGCAGCGCCAGGAGTTCATGGAGTCGACCGACCTCTCGGACATCATCACCGAGATGCGTCAGGACACGATCGACGACCTGATCGCCCGCCACCTGCCGCCCAAGGCCTATGCCGAGCAGTGGGACATCGAGGGCCTGAAGGAACGCGTCCAGTCGATCCTGGGCCTGGACCTGCCGATCGAGACGTGGGCCGCCGAGGAAGGCATCGCCGACGAGGAGATCAAGGACCGCATCGTCAAGGCCGCCGACGCCTATGCCGCCGAGCGCGAAGTGATCATCACGCCCGACCAGATGCGGTCGGTCGAGAAGAACTTCCTGCTGCAGATGATCGATCTGCAGTGGCGCGAGCACCTGATGCACCTGGACCACCTGCGCAACGTCATCGGCCTGCGCGGCTACGGCCAGCGCGATCCGCTGAACGAGTACAAGACCGAGGCCTTCTCGCTGTTCGAGAAGCTGCTGGGGGATCTCCGCACCAACACCACCCGCTGGCTGATGACGGTCGAGATCGCCTATGCCGAGCCGGAAATCCCGCACCCGTCGCTGGAAGACCTGGTCGAGGTCCACCTGGACCCGCTGACCGGCGAGAACGCCGCCGTCGCCGGGGCCATCCCGGACGGCCTGTCGCCGCAACAACGCCAGGCCCTGCCGATCTCGTCCCTCCCCGAGGAATGGGAACGCACCAACCGCAACGCCCCCTGCCCCTGCGGCTCGGGCAAGAAGTTCAAGCAGTGCCACGGCTCGCTGGTGTGAGCCTGAACTGAGCTCTGAAGATCAAGCGCCCGCCCCGGGAAACCGGGGCGGGCGTTTTTCATTTCCCCTCTCCCCTTGCGGGAGAGGGTGGCCCGAAGGGCCGGGTGAGGGTCGCACGGCCGCGCCGAGAAACCCCTCATCCGTCGGCTACGCCGCCACCTTCTCCCGCAAGGGGAGAAGGAGAACGATAGCCGCCCCGGCCAGGATCACCGCCGCGCTCAGCCCCGATAGCCGCAAGCCGGCCACCACGTCCGTGCCCGCCAGCGCGCCGAAGATCGCCACGCCGGCCGCGCCGCCGACCTGGCGGCAGGCGTTCAAGGTCCCCGAGGCCGCGCCGGCGTCGTGGCGGTCGACGCTGGCCAGCAGGCCGCTGGTCAGGGCCGGGATGGCCAGGCCCATGCCGCCGGGGATCAGGGCGAAACCGGGCAACATCTCCAGCATGCCGCTCCCCGCCCCAAGCCGCGCGGTGAGGGCGTAGCCGCAGGCGGCGATCAGCACCCCGCCGGCCGTCACCGTCTTCGCTCCAAACCGCGCCACCAGGCCGCCGCTGACCAGGTTCGACAATACGAAGGTCGCCGTCAGCGGCAGGAAGGCGATCCCGGCCTTGGCCGGCCCCCAGTGCAGGGCGCGCAGCATGTAGAGCCCCAGCACGAAGATCAGGCCGTAATAGGTGAAGTTCAGCGCCGAGCCGACCACGACGGCGGTCCAGGCCGGACGCTTGCGGAAGGCCGCCAACGGCATGGCCGGATGCTGGGCGCGGCGCTCGACCATCACGAAGGCGACGGCCAGCAGCAGGCCCGAGACCAGGGCGGCCAGCGGCGCGCCGCTCCAGCCCCGGTGCCCGCCCTCGATCAGCCCGCCGACCAGCAGGGTGACGGCCGACACCGCCAGCGCCTGGCCGGGGATGTCGAACGGGACCTTCGGCTTGGGCGGCGTCTCGGCGGCGACCAGCTGGGTCAGCACCGCGCCGGCCAGGCAGAGCGGCAGGTTGACGAAGAACACCCAGCGCCAGCCGACCGCCTCGACCAGCAGGCCGCCCAGCACCGGCCCGGCGGCGATCGACACCCCGCCGGCGGCGGTCCACCAACCGACGGCGGCCGCGCGCGCCTTGTCGTCGCCATGGGCGGCGTGGGCGATCAGGGCCAGCGACGGCGGGATCAGCAGCGCCCCGGCCGCGCCCTGGGCCACGCGGGCCAGGATCAGGGCCAGCGGGCTCCCCGCGAAGCCGCAGGCGACCGAGGCCAGGCCGAACAGCATCAGCCCCGCCATGAACGCCCGCTTGGGCCCGACCCGGTCGCCGATCGCGCCGGCCGACAACAGCATGGCCGCCAGGGCCAGCACATAGGCGTCGACCACCCATTGCAGCTGAGCGGTCGGGGCGTCGAACGCCTTGCCGATGGCGTCCAGCGCGACATTGACGATGGTCACGTCCAGCTGGGTGACCAGGAAGCCGAAACTGGCGGCGGCGGTGATCCAGGTAAGCTTTCTCATGGTCGTGGACTTGCCCTGATCTGGCGCCGGATTGCTACACGCGGCGATGAACCATTCGGTGCGCGATGGGTCTAGGATGACCACCATGGACGCCAACATCGCCTCCCCCGCCGCCCTGATCGGCGACCCGACCCGCGCGGCCATGCTGCAGGCCCTGCAGGACGGCCGCGCCCAGCCCGCCAGCGCGCTCGCCTGGGCCGCCGGCGTCACGGCCCAGGCGGCGTCCAACCACCTGGCCAAGCTGGTCGACGGCGGCCTGCTGGCCGTCGAGCGCGAGGGTCGGCATCGGTACTACCGCCTGGCCTCGGCCGAAGTGGCGCACGCGATCGAGGCGCTGTCGGTGCTGGCCGCGCCGGTGCGCTCGCTGGAGGTTCCGCGCTCGCCCAAGGCCCGGGCGCTGCGGGATGCGCGGTGCTGCTACGGGCACCTGGCGGGGCGGCTCGGCGTGAGGGTGTGCGAGGCGCTGGTCGAGCGCGAGCTGATCCGGCCGGCGGACGAGAAGCTGTTCGCGGTGACGGATGACGGCCGCCGATGGTTCGAGGACTTGGGCGTCGAGATCGATGGCCTGCGTTCGCCGAGAGGCATCGCCCGCCAGTGCCTGGATTGGACCGAACGGCGACACCACTTGGCCGGACCGCTGGGGGTCAAGCTGCTGGAGGCGATGACGGCGCGGGGGTGGCTGGCGCTGGAGGCGAAGGGCCGGGCGGTGCGGGTGACGGCGGAGGGCGAGAAGGCGTTGCGCGAGCGACTAGGCGTGAGCCTGGAAGACACCGAGCAGGCCGCAGCCTAGGGCCTCAGCACCACGCCGACATCCGCCGGCGTCCCACCATCCACCTGCGCTAGATACGCCGCCTGCATCGCCTCGCGGCCCTGCCCGGTCTCCACCTTCAACCACCGAGGCGCATCGGCCACGAACCCACCCCACGCCGCGCCGTAGCGCTGCTCGAAGCCGCCCGCCCCCCAGTCCTTCTGGCGCTTTCCCGCGCGGTCAGGCGCGAAGAAGAAGGCCGGCGTCGGCCCCGGCAGGGCCCCGCCGCCACGCGGCGCCTCCCAGTGCGTGCCACCCACCAGGATCGACGCCTTGAGCTCATCACCGAACCGGTTGTGCACCCCGGCCAACACCGCCGCGTCGCCCGCGAAATCCACGAACGCCGCCGGCCCTTCGATCGGCGCGGTCGCCAGGTCGTCGTACAGTACCACCTGGTCGTAGAACCCAAGCCCCTCGACGAAGGCCCGGTTGCGCGGCGAGGTCAGGCCCACGACCTTCACCCCGCCGCGCTTCTTGAGCAGCGCCGCCAGGCCGATCGCCGTCTTGGACGAGGCGCTGGACAGGATCACGCTCTTCGCGCCGTAGAAGCCGTGCTCGTCGAACTGGTCGTCGATCAGGAAGGCGGTGATGAACAGCGGCTGCAGCAGCGCCCGGTGCGCCTCCAGTTCATCCTCCGCGCCGACCGCCAGGTACTGGTTGTAGACCGGCGGCAACGGCTGGCGATGCGGCGCGACGTCGGTGAAGCCGGTCTTGCCCGGCTTGGCCTGCACGGTCAGGTGCGTCGACATCGGCCAGTAGCCGTAGAACCGCTGGCCGACTGCGATGTCCGGATGCGCCGAGGCCTCGACCCGCGCGTGGCCCCAGACCGGCACGCGGCCGAAGCCGTCCGGACCGGGGAAGAAGTCCCAGTACTTCATCATCTCGCCGAACACGGCGTAGGTGATGTTGTTGGCCGTCAGGGCGAAGCTCTCGATGGCCAGGCGGACCTGGCCGTCCTCCAGCGGCGGCGGTTCCACGTCGCGGAATTCGCTGCGGCGCAGGTCGGTCTTGGCGACGACGAAATCCCAGGCCATGCGGGCCTCCCAGCTCTGTTTGGACGGAGTTAGCGGGAGGCCGCGCGGCAAGTCAAACGTGCGTTTGAGGTCAGGCCGGCACCCACTGGCCGTGGAAGCCGAACGGCACCCGGCGCGGCAACCTGGCGCTGGCGATCGGGCCGTTCTCCACCGCCTGGGCGTCGAAGACCACGAACTCCGAGACATCCTCGGCCTGGCGATAGATCACCGCCGTCAGCCAGCCCTCGCCCTCGGCGGCGTCCGGCCCGGCATGGGTGAAGACGGCCTCGGAGATCGCGTCGCCCTGCGGCACGGTCCAGGTCTTCCGCGTCCCGGCGACGAGGTCGACATGGGCCACGATGTTGGAGCGGAAGTCGCCGGGCTTGAGGCTCTGGCCCACGAACCAGCCGTGGCGGTAGGCCATGCCGGCGAAGCGTTCGTCGAAGCGGGGGAACTCGCCGGGGGTGTCGTCGAGCGCGGCCTCCGTCACCGCGCCGGCGTCCAGGTCGATGGTCCAGCGCACCAGATTGGCGGCGGCGTTCTCGCCCTTGGTCCCGTCGGCGTTGGGGAACAGCGGCGCCGACGCATAGCGCATGACGTCCGCGACGATCGCGCCGTCGCGCTCGAAAGCGTTCATGACGTGGAAGATGTAGCCGGCCGGAGCCGGGATCCAGCGCAGGCTGGCCACGCCCTCGTCGCGGCGGATCACGGCCAGATGGCCGCCAACCTCCGGCTCCCAGGCGAAGACCGGCTTGCCGCTCATGGCGCGCGGCAGGCTGCCGGTCAGGGGAAGGACCGGGATGACGATGTAGTGCTCGGTGACGATGCAGTCGTGGATCATCGAGCAGTACGGGGCCTCGAAGGTCTCGCGCTTGAGCAGCTTGCCGTTCGCATCGGCGAGCCCCCAGCTGACCTTGTTCGACAGCGGCATCGGATCGTCGGCATAGGCGAAGAACACCAGCTCGCCCGTGATCGGGCAGGCCTTGGGGTGGGCGGTGACCTTGCCGCCCAGGTCGTAGGCGCCCAGGGTCTCCAGGTCCGGACCGCTCATCTCGAACGGGGCGTGGGCCTCCTCCAGCGCCAGCAGGTGACCGCCGTGGCGGATGATGTTGGTGTTCATCGCCCCTTCGGACGCGACGCCCAGAACCGACGGGTCGGTGGTCATCGGGTTGCCCCAGCTGCCCCACAGCGCTCGGTCGGCGTCGTGCTCCATCCGCCACTTGTTGGTCCGGACCCAGCGGTTGCGGTAGCGCACCTCGCCGTCCTCGACGGTGAAGGCGTGCAGCATGCCGTCGCCGACGAACCAGTGGTAGTTGGCGTCGCGCGGGTCGAACTGCGGGTTGGGGCCGTTGCGGTAGAGCGTGCCGCGCAGGCCCGCCGGCAGCGTCCCCTCGACCGTCAGGACGAAGTCGTCCTCGCTGCGCACCGGCGCGAAATTGCCCGAGAGGAAGGGGTTGATACGCACATCGCCGTCCATGATCGGTCTCCGAAACGATGATTGTTTACAGTGTAAATTTATGTTGTAAGCGAATTGTCGAGTCAACCGGGATTCTCGAGTGCCCCGCGTCCTGTCGTCCGAAGATGTCGAAGCCTTCCGCGGCCGCCTGTGCGAGGCGGCCCAGACCCTGTTCGCCGAGCGCGGCATCGAGGCCGTGACCATGCGCGAGCTGGCCCAGGCCCTGGGCGTCAGCCCGATGACCCCCTACCGCTACTTCAAGGACAAGGACGCCATCCTGGCGGCCGTGCGCGCCGCCGCCTTCGACCGTTTCGCCGCGCGGCTGGAGGCGGCGATGGCCGCGGCCGCCGATCCCCTGAGCCGCTCGCGCGACGCCGGCCAGGCCTATATCGCCTTCGCCCTGGCCGAGCCCCAGGCCTACCGCCTGATGTTCGACCTAAGCCAACCGACCGAGGGCGACTATCCCGACCTGCAGGCCGCCATCGTCCGCGCCCGCCGCACCATGACCGTCCATGTCGAGGCGTTGATCCAGGCCCGCCTGATCGAAGGCGACGCCGAGCTGATCGGCCACATGTTCTGGTCGGTGCTGCACGGCATGCTGATGCTGCAGATCACCGGCAAGCTGGCGCCGTCGATCGACCCGGCCAAGCTGCGCGCGCTAGTCTTCCAGACCTTGGTCCAAGGGCTGGGCATCGCCGCGCTCTGATTGTCACGGGGACAATGTTTCCGTTGCGACCTACGGCCTAACGGTTCAGGTCGGGGCTAGTCCAGCTTGCGATTGGAACCCGCCATGCCGACCCACGCCCCCCTGCCCTTGCGCCACTTCCTGCTGGCCCTGGCCGTGGTGGCGGTGTGGGGCACCAACTTCGTGGTCATCCGCATCGGCCTGAACCACCTGCCGCCGCTGCTGTTCGCGACCTTGCGCTTCTGCATGGTGCTGGTGCCCATGGTGTTCATCGTCAAGCGCCCGGCCGTGCCGTGGAGCAATCTGGCCGCCTATGGCCTGCTGATCGGCGCGGGGCAGTTCGGACTGCTGTTCGTGGCCATGAAGGGCTCGATCTCGCCGGGCCTGGCCTCGCTGATCCTGCAGACCCAGGTGTTCTTCACGATCGGCATGGCCATGTGGATCAGCAAGGAGCGCATCCAGGGCTTCCAGATCGCCGCCCTGCTGCTGGCCGTCGCCGGCATCGTGGTCATTGCCGCCCACGGCGGAGGGGCGGCCACGCCCTTGGGCGTGATGCTGGGCCTGCTGGCCGCACTCAGCTGGTCAGGCGGCAACATCGTCGCGCGCCAGGCAGGGCCGGTGAACATGCTGGGCTATGTGGTCTGGGCGAGCATCTTCTCGATCCCGCCGCTGTTCCTGATGTCGCTGTGGCTGGAAGGCTGGCCGGCCATCGTGAAAGGCGTGACCGGCGCCAGCCTCGGCACCTGGGTCGCCGTAGCCTGGCAGGCCGTCGGCAACACCATGTTCGGCTACGCCGCCTGGGGCTGGCTGCTGGCCCGCCACCCGGCCGCCACGGTGACGCCGATGGCGTTGCTGGTGCCGGTGTTCGGCATGAGCGCCTCGGCCCTGCTGCTGGGCGAGGGCTTGCCGGCCTGGAAGCTGATCGCCGCGGCGCTGGTCCTGACGGGTCTCGCGGTGAACATGCTGTGGCCGAAGGTGCGGATGCGGTTCGCGGCGGCGGCCTAAAGGCTCAAGAACGCTGGCGGTACGGCGGCCGCCAGCCAGACACCGTTCTCGGCTTGATGAAAGTCATGCCCTTGCTGGTGCATCGCACGGGCATCGACCTTCAGAACAACGGGCTTGCCGTGGCGCTGACCGACCGCGATCGCCGTCGCCTCATCGGCGGAGAGATGAACCTGATGGCGTGAGCCGGGCTTCAATCCCTCGGCCAGGATCGCGTCCAGGAACCGCGTGGCGGTGCCGTGGAACAGCACGTCCGGCGGCGTCACGGCCTCGCGAGCGATCGCCACGGTCTCGGTCGAGTGCCCTTGAACGGCGCGGATTCGGAGGCCGTCGTCCGACAGCGCGAACCGCTTCTTGGCGCTGCCATCGACCACCGCGCGGATCAGCTCGGCGTCCAGCGCCCGGCCTTCGGTTGTGGCTCCAGCGATCAAGGCGTCGATGTCGGCCCACCCCTCTCGATCCAGGGAGAGGCCGATCGCCTCCGGCGCGTGGCGCAGGACGTAGCTGAGGAACTTGCTGGTCTCGTCGTGGAGCTTGCCCATGCCCCTGCTCTACCAGAACGACAGCCCCAACCAAGCCTTGACCGCCGCCGCGTAACCCGGCCGACGCTCCCTCAAAACAGGGAGGCCGCCATGGTGACGCCGTTCAAGGTCGAGTGGAGCCGCGAGGCGATCGACAAGGTCCTCGGCCAGATTCGCGCCTATGAGTTCCCGCCGGCGCCGGAGGGCGGTGGCTGGAACTACGGCTGTGACGCCGACTTCCTGCGGGACCTCTGCGGCTACTGGACCGACGGGTTCGACGTCGCGGCGGCGCAGGCCAACCTCAACCGCTTCCCGCAGTTCACCACCACGATCGACGGCCTCGACATCCACTTCGTCCACGTGGTCGGCGAGGCGCAGGGCAAGCGGCCGCTGCTGATCAGCCATGGCTGGCCGGGGTCGCACTTCGAGTTCTGGGACGCCATCGAGCCCCTGGCCTTCCCGTCGCGCCACGGCGGTAACCCGGCCGACGCTTTCGACCTGGTGATCCCGTCGCTGCCGGGCTTCGGCTTCTCGGGCAAGCCCAAGCGGCCGCTGGGCCAGCGGGCCACCGCGCGGATGTTCGACACGCTGATGGGCCAGCTCGGCTACGAGACCTACCTCGCCCAGGGCGGCGACTGGGGCGGGCTGGTCACTTCGTGGCTGGGCCTGGACCACGCCGCGCGTGTGAAGGCCATCCACCTCAACATGATCGGCCTGCGCCCGCACGGTCCGCCGACCACGCCGGAGGAGATCAGCTGGATCACCGGCTTCGGCGCCCAGATGGACCTGTGGGGCGCCTATTTCCGCCTGCAGGCCAGCAAGCCGCAGTCCGTGGCCTGGCTGGGCGCCAACAACCCCGTCGGCCAGGCCACCTGGATCCTGGAGCGCTTCCATGACTGGGCCGACCTGTCGGAGAAGCCCTTCGAGCAGGTCTTCACCCGCGACCAGTTGCTGACCAACATCATGCTCTATGTGATGACCGGCAGCTTCACGACCGGCGCCTGGTACTACCGCGCCCTGCTGGAGGAGGGCGGCCCCGTATTGGCCGAAGGCCAGCGCTGCGAGACCCCGACCGCCTTCGCCAACTTCCCCGGCGAGAGCATCTACAAGCCCCCGCCCCGCTCGTGGGCCGACCGGGCCTACAACATCGTCCGCTGGACCGACCAGCCGCGCGGCGGTCACTTCGCGGCGATGGAGGAGCCGGGGCTGTTCGTCGACGACGTGCGGGCGTGGGGGCGAGCGCACGGCTGAGCGCCGGCGCCCGCCCCGCGCCGTCAGAACACCGTGTCGAACGTGCCGTTCAGGTCGGAGTCGTAGGCCAACGCGCCGCCGACAATCTTGACGTGGGTTTCAGGCCGCCCGTCGCCGCTTAGGTCGAACCAGCGCGACCCATCACTCATCACGATCGCCTGCAAATAGATGCCGTAGTTGTCGTATGCGAACACGTCCCAGGCATATTCGACGATGTTCGGGTCGGAGCCGTTCAACGTATTCATCAGGTCACGATCACGAATGTCGGCCTGACCTCCGAACATGACGTTGTTCACATAATTATACACTTCCGGAAGAGACCCATCAGGCCTGATCGTCGGGTAGGGCTCCAGCTCAAAGCTGGTGAAATCCCACCCCTTGAAATACCCCATCGTGACCTCCTTCGGCCCTTCCGGCACAGGCACGGTCACGGGGGTCACTGTCGTCGTTCCATCACCCATCTGCTCTCTCCAGGGAAGCGGGACGCGCACGACATGAGCGCAAACCCCATAATGCAATCTTAGGTAATTTTACGCACAACCATAAGTCAAGTGCCGTTGCACGCGCCGCTCCCACATGGATCGCGCAGCTTAGGCATCTGGACGGCCGAGGCTTCGCCATGGCATCCCCGGCCTGGTCCGCATCCAGGAGTCCCGCATGGCCCGCTACGATTTCGCGTCCGACAACGTCGCCGGCGCCATGCCCGAGGTGATGGAGGCCCTGATCGCAGCCAATGCCGGGACGGCCTCCGGCTACGGCACCGACCACATCAGCAAGGCCGCCGGCGATCGCATCCGCGCCCTGCTGGACGCCGACGCCGAGGTCAAGTTCACCGCCTCGGGCACCGCCGCCAACGCCTTCGCCCTGACCCTGCTGGCCCAGCCGCACGAGGCGGTGCTGGCCCATGAGCACGCCCACATCTGCACCGACGAGACCGGCGCGCCGGGCTTCTTCAGCCAGGGCGGCGGCCTGATCGGCCTGCCCGGCGCCTCGGGCAAGATCGAACTGGCGGCGCTGGAAACGGCCCTGGCCCGGCCCGAGGTCTCGTACAACCAGCCGGCCAACGCCCTGTCCCTGACCACCGCCACCGAATACGGCACGGTCTATTCGGAAGCGCACCTGCGGTCGCTGATCGCGCCGGTGAAGGCCAAGGGCTACGGCGTCCACCTGGACGGCGCGCGCCTGGCCAATGCTGTCGCCGCAGGCTTCGACCTGAAGAGCGTGGCGAAGATGGGCGTCGACATTCTGGTGATGGGCGGCACCAAGGCCGGCTCGACCCCGACCGAGGCCGTGGTGTTCCTCAACCCCGCCCACGCCCGCCGCCTGGACGCCCGCCTCAAGCACGCCGGCCAGCTGGTGTCGAAGGGCCGCTTCCTGGCCGCTCCGTGGCTGGGTCTGCTGGGCGAGGACGGCTCGACCGGTCCTTGGGCGGCTCGCGCGGCGCACGCCAACGCCATGGCGCAGAAGCTGGCCGCGTTGATGCCCTTCGAGATCAAGCACCCCGTCGAGGCCAACGGCATCTTCGTCGAGATGGACGAACCCACGCTCGAACGCCTGCGTGGCGAGGGCTGGTTCGTCTACCGCTTCCTGGACGGCACCGTCCGCTTCATGTGCTCGTGGGCGACGACGCCCGAGATGGTCGAAGACCTGGGCGCGGCGCTGAAGCGGGTCAAATAGACCCAACCGCAACAACCCTTGTCATCCCGGAAAGCCCGCAGGGCTTGTCCGGGACCCAGGGGCCGCCGCACTGCATTGGCCCCTGGGTCCCGGCTCTCCGCTTCGCTGCGGCCGGGATGACAAGCTTGGTTTGCTAGGAAGCTTGGCGGACCGGATCGGCTTTAGGAGCCGCCACCGCCACCTTCGTCTCCGTCGGCAGCACCGTCACCGACGCGCCCGCGAATTCCATCCGCTCCACGCCCAGCATCTTGGCGATCTCCGCCGCCGGCGCGGGTCTGCTGATGTAGTAGCCCTGGATCTCGGCGCAGCCTTGGCCGCGCAGGGCGTTGAGCTGTTCCAGGGTCTCGACGCCCTCGGCCGTGGTGACGATGCCCATGGACGAGCCGAGGTCCAGCACGGCCTTGATGATGGCCATGGCGTCGCTGTCTTCCAGGATGTCGCGGACGAAGGTCTGGTCGATCTTGATCTTGTCGAACGGGAAGCTGCGCAGATAGCTCAGCGAGCTGTAGCCCGTGCCGAAGTCGTCCATCGAGATGCGCACGCCCAGGGCTTTCAGGTCATGCAGCATCTGCATGTTGGCCTGGCTGTCCTGCAGCAGCACCGACTCGGTGATCTCCAGCTCCAGGCGCTGGGCCGGCAGGCCCGAGGCGGCCAGGGCCGAGACGACGGTGCGCACCAGGCCCCGATCGCGGAACTGGGCCGGCGACAGGTTGACGGCCAGGCGCACGTGGGCCGGCCACTTGGCGGCCTCGGCGCAGGCGGTGCGCAGCACCCACTCGCCCAGCGGGACGATCAGGCCGATCTCCTCGGCCAGCGGGATGAAGTCGGCGGGCGAGACCATGCCCCGGTCGGGGTGGCGCCAGCGCAGCAGGGCCTCGCAGCCCGTGACGCGCTCGTCGCCCAGATTGTAGAGCGGCTGGTAGAACAGCTCGAACTCGCCGGCTTGCAGGGCGCGGCGCAGGTCCAGCTCCAGGGCGCGGCGGGCCTGCAGCTGTTCGTCCATGGCGCGTTCGAAGAAGTGGAAGGCGCCGCGGCCGTCGGCCTTGGCGCGGTAGAGGGCCATGTCGGCCTTCTTCAGCAGTTCGTCGGCGTCCTCGCCGTCCGAGGGCGCGGCGGCGACGCCGACGCTGGCGCCGATCACCACCTGATGACCCTGGAGGTCGAACGGGGCGCTCATGGCCTCGACGATGCGGCTGGCCAGGCGGGTGGCGCCGGTCATGTCCTTGAGGCCGGTCTGGACCACGGCGAACTCGTCGCCGCCCAGGCGGGCCACGGTGTCGCCTTCGCGCACGCAGCCACGCAAACGCTCGGCGGCCACGCGCAGCAGGGCGTCGCCCAGCGGGTGGCCCAGGGTGTCATTGACGGTCTTGAAGCGGTCCAGGTCGATGAAGTGCACGGCCAGATGGTCGCCCGTGCGGACGCGGCGGGCCAGGGCCTCGGACAGGTGCTTCTGGAACAGCACGCGGTTGGGCAGCTCGGTCAGCGGATCATAGTGCGCCAGGCGGGCGATCTGGGCCTCGGCGCGCTTGCGCTCGGCGATGTCTTCCGAGACGCCCAGCAGGTATTCGGCGTGGCCCTCGGCGTTGAGCAGGGCGATCTTCTTGGTGCGGAGGATGGCCATGCCGCCGTCCTTGCGCGGCACGTGGTCTTCCTCGATCACGCGGACCTCGCCGGACTCCAGCACTTCACGGTCGCGCTCGACATAAAGGGCGGCCAGCTCGGCGTCGTGGAAGTCGGCGTCGGTCTTGCCGACCACCTCGCCGCGCGACCGGCCCAGCATCTTCTCGCCGGCGCGGTTCAGCAGCACGTAGCGATGGTCGTCGGCGCGCTTGACGAACACCATCGAGGGCATGGCCTCGACGATGGCGGTCATGAAGGTCTGAGCGCGCTCGACCTCGGCCTTGGCGGCGGCGATGTCGGCCACGCCCCGGCGGTTGGTCTCGTTGGCGGCCTGCAGCAGGCCCAGCACGGTGCCGACGCCCAGGTAGCGGCCGCCCTCGGTGACGATGAAGCCGCGCAGCAGGTCCGAGGCGCGATACGACAGGCTGTCGGTGGTGAATTCGGCCAGGGCCATGTCCGCGTCGACGACCAGCGGCTCGCGGTCCATCAGCGTCGAGATCGGACGGTTGGCATAGAGGGCGCGGCCATACTCGGCGGCCATGCGCAGGAAGAAGGCGTTGCGTTCGACGATGCCGATCGGACGGTCGTCGGCATCGACGACCGGGACGATCAGGGTATCGGGCTCCTCACGGAACCGCTCGTACAGGGCCTTGCCGAGATCGTCCTGACGCGCGGGGGTCAGGGAAGAAACGGTATCCCGCAGGGTGAACATGGTTACGCCTCCACTCAACCGAGGGAAGGACCATCTCTGCGCTAACGACGTCCTAATAGCGTCGCTTTGGGCGAGCCATTTCGCCAAAACTTCATGACGTTGTCACAGTGTTTTCGGCGATTTTTACCGTGATTACTCAGACCTTCAGGAACATTACCTACCGGTATCCAGGAAGTCTTGCCCGTCGAACCTGTCGGGCGCGGCGACCTCAACCACAGGTTCGGGGCGATCGTCGAATTCGGTGCGCAGGGCTCGGCTCATCACCGCGTGCATTTCGTACAGGCAGGTGATGTAGGTGAGCTCCAGGATCTGTTCGTCGGTGAGGAAGGCCTTCAGGCTCGCGAACACCCCGTCGGCAATGCGGCCGCCGTCCAGGACCAGGCCGTCGGCATAGGCCAGCACCGCCCGCTCGTGGGCGTCGAAGGCGTCCGAGACCTGCCAGTGCGGCACGGCGGCGATCTTCTCTTCGGAGACCTTCAGGCCTCGGAGCGACTTGCAGTGCTGGGAGAACACGAACTGGCTGCCGCGCGTCCAGCCGGCCCGGGTCTGGGCCAGTTCGCGCAGCACCGGGTCCAGCTTGCGGGCCGGGTCGCGATAGAGGGCGAAACCCTGGGCGGCGTGGCGCAGGACGTCGGGACTGCCGGCGAAGACCGTCCACCAGTCGCCGCGCGTGCCGGTGGCGGTGCCTGGCTCCGCGACGGGATCGCGATCGCCGAACAGCAGGTCGTAGAGCTTCAGCGTGCGTTCGTCGGTGACCTCGGCGCGGGGGACCTCGCGCAGGCGCGGCATCAGGCTTCGACCATGGCGGTGGCCGGCGTGTGCTTGACGTCCTCCGGCCCGAAGTCGCGGGTGAAGGCGGCCAGCTCCATCATGACGCCGTTGGGGTCGGTGAAGTAGACCGAGCGGACGAAGACCCCGGGATGCAGCTTGCGCGCTACGCCCATCTCGCTGTCGTCGTGATTGACCACCATCGGGAAGGCCGGGACGCCGGCCGCTTGCAGGCGCTCCAGGCAGGCTTCCAGGTCGGCCTCATCGACGGTGAAAGCCACGTGGTTCATCGAGCCCACGGCGGTCTTGGAGTCGGCCGGGAAGCTCTTCACCGAAGCGATTCCCGGCGCGGCCGGCGGCGTCTCGGGCCACCAGAAGAAGGCCAGGCACGATCCGCCGCCGCAGTCGAAGAAGAAGTGCTGGCCGCCGTCGGGCAAGGCCACGGTCTTCACGAGGGGCATCTGCAGCACCTCGGAATAGAACCTGACGGTCTCGGCCATGTCGCGGCAGACCAGAGCCAGGTGATTGACGCCGTTGATCTTCATCTCGGCTTCCTCCCGGGGGCGGAGGTTACGCCGATGATCGCGGGCGTCGAGCGTGCCGTTGGGTGAGCGCTAGTCCCGCTCCTTCTTCGCATCCCCCATAGCCACCTGCCCGACCCAGCTGACGATCCCCGTCACCACCGCCGCCTCGATCCCCGCCAGCAGGCCGCGAACCGCCAGGCCGTCCAGCAGCCAGGCCACCAGCCCGATCATCGCCGCGTTCACCACCAGCAGGAACAGGCCCAGCGTCAGCAGGGTCAGCGGGAAGGTCAGCACCGTGACCACGGGACGAACGATCGCGTTGACGATGCCCAGCAGGAAGCCGGCGATCAGCAGGGTGGTCCAGCCGTCGGCGGTGACGCCCGGCACGATGCGGGCGGCCAGCCACAGGCCGGCGGCGGCGATCAGGATGCGGAAGATAAAGCGGAACATGCGAGGCGACTCCCCCTTGGATTTCGAGGGAAGATTGGCCCAATCGCGCGCCCGGTCAAAGTGACGGCGCATTCGTACAATATCCAAGCGGGCAACTCGGACATTACAAATGCGTTACCGCTCTTCAAACCGCAGCTTCGCGAACTATCTAGTTCCTCGTGTGAGGGATGATCGCGCGCACTTGAGCAGCGGATCCGCACGCAAGGGGATATAAGAAGTATGGCCGTGAATTCTCTATCGGTGATGTCGCCGGACGGCGGCCTGTCGCGTTATCTCACCGAGATCCGCAAGTTCCCGATGCTGCCGAAGGACGAGGAGTTCATGCTCGCCCAACGCTGGAAAGAGCATCAGGACTCCGCCGCCGCCCACAAGATGGTCACCTCGCACCTGCGCCTCGTGGCCAAGATCGCCATGGGCTATCGCGGCTACGGCCTGCCGATCGGCGAAGTGATCTCGGAAGGCAATGTCGGCCTGATGCAGGCCGTCAAGAAGTTCGAGCCCGACAAGGGCTTCCGCCTAGCCACCTACGCCATGTGGTGGATCCGCGCCTCGATCCAGGAATACATCCTGCGCTCGTGGTCGCTGGTGAAGATGGGCACGACCGCCGCGCAGAAGAAGCTGTTCTTCAACCTGCGCAAGGCCAAGAGCCAGATCGCCGCCTTCCAGGAAGGCGACCTGCATCCTGACCAGGTCAGCGCCATCGCCACCAAGCTGGGCGTGCTGGACAGCGAAGTCATCTCGATGAACCGCCGCCTGTCGGGCCCCGACGCGTCGCTGAACGCGCCGCTGCGCACCGACGGCGAGAGCGAGTGGCAGGACTGGCTGGCCGATGACGATCAAGTCTCGCAAGAGACCGTCGTCGCCGAGAACGAGGAGAAGTCGCTGCGGATGTCGCTTCTGGAAGAAGCGATGGTCGAACTGACCGACCGCGAGCGTCACATCCTCACGGAACGCCGCCTGAAGGACGACCCGACCACCCTGGAAGAACTGGCCGCCCAATACGGCGTCAGCCGCGAGCGCGTGCGCCAGATCGAAGTCCGGGCGTTCGAGAAGCTGCAGAAGACCATGCGCGAGGCGGCCATCGCCAAGAACATGGTGGATGCGTAAGCACTAGCTCACGCGAGTGAGACGGAAAGGGGCGCTCTTCGGGGCGCCCCTTTTTCGTTACGGGCCCGATGCCGTACAGGACGCCTGCCATGACCATGATCTGCGCCCACACCGGCAAGCCGGCCGTCCAGCAGCGTACGCCCGACGACTGCATGATCTGCGCGTTGGCGATGCTGACCGGCCGCACCTACGAGGAGGTGGTCGCCGCCGCCGTCGCCCACAACCCCACGTTCCCGGTCCATGGTCCGATGAGCCATTCGATCCTGCGCAGCGTCGCCCACGGCTGGGGCTTCATGGTGCTGAGCGGCATCTACATGCTGTGGGGCAGCCCCGGCATCGTCGGCGTGCTGTCGCCCGACATCCCCGGCACGGGCCATGCGGTGTTCTGGGACGGCGAGAAGATCATCGACCCCAAGCCCGGCGGCCGTGTCGACCGCGCCTATGTCGACGCCCACGGCCTGGAGTTCACCCAGCGCGCCAGCGACCTGCTGCCGCTGGCGGACCACGAGCTGGCCATCGCCGCCGCGCGGACGACGGACGAACCGTTCTGAGTCTATAAGGCCCGGATGACCGCTCCCCTGCCCCAACTCATTCTCCTGCCCGGCCTGCTCAACGACGCCGAGCTGTGGCGCGACCAGATCAGCGGCCTCTCCGACGTCGCCCGCGTCTGGGTCCCCGACCTCGCGCCCTACGCCACCCTGCGCGAGATGGCCGACAGCGTGCTGGAGAAGGCCGAGCCGACCTTCGCCCTGGCCGGGTTCTCGATGGGCGGCTACGTGGCCCAGGAGATCGCCCGGATCGCGCCGGAGCGGATCGAGCGGCTGGCCCTGCTGGACACCTCGATCCGCGTCGACACCCCCGAACGCGCCGCCCAGCGCCGGGCGCTGAACAAGGCCGCCGCCAAGGGCGGGACGTTCCTGGGGATCGGCCAGGCGATCATGAAGTCCTATATCGACGCCTCGCGCCTGGACGACGCCGACCTGACCGGCCGCATCGTCGACATGACCCAGCGCCTGGGCCGTGATGTGTTCCTGCGCCAGAACAGCCTGGAGCGCGAGGACGGCGAGGCGGCGCTGCGGGCCCTGCGCGTGCCGCTGGTCATCATCGTCGGCGAGAACGACCAGATCACCCCCGCCCCCGGCCACCGCGAGATGGCCAAGGCGATCGGCTGCTCGCACCTGCTGGTCATTCCGCAGACGGGCCACATGACCCCGATGGAAGCGCCCGGCCCCGTCAACGGCGCCCTGCGCCACTGGCTCGCGCGCCCGGCCGGTAAACGCTGAGCCAAACAAAAACCTCCCCGGGTCGCCCCGGGGAGGTTCTGTCAGGCCTGGCGTCTATCCAGCCTTAGAAGTTGAAGCGCACCCCGCCGACATAGCGGCGGCCGAACTTCTCGTACTCGATCGGGTAGCGCGACTGGTCGCCGTAGCGGCGAGCGCCCTGGTTGGTCAGGTTGCTGGCGTCGAAGAACACTTCCAGGTGCTTGTTGACCTGGTAGCGGGCCGAGAAGTCCATCTCTTCGTCGCTATCCCAGAAGATGTCGCCGTTGTCGGTCGGATAGATCCCGCCGTTGATGACGCGATAGGCGCCGACCGACTGGCCCCACGGCGTGCGGTACTGGTAGGCCAGACGCAGGGTCAGGCCGTACTTCTCGTAGATGGCCTGGACGTTGTAGACCGCGTCCGAGGTGCCCAGCACCGAGATGCTGCGGGCCGGCACGCCGCCGGCCGCCGGCAGGGTGACCTTGGACGAGGTCCAGGTGCCCGACAGACGCGTGCCGAAGCCGCCCAGCCAATCGGGCAGGTTGTTGTTCTCGACGAAGGTCTTGGCGGTGCCGCTGAAGAACAGCTCGATGCCTTCCAGGTGACCTTCGCCGGCGTTGTCGATGCCGGTGAAGGCATAGCCCGAGCGGTCGACGCCGTTGGTGTTCAGCGAGCTGTCGCCGAACGTGCGCGAGGTCTGGACCAGCACGTCCTTCAGGTCCTTGTAGAACACGCCCGCCGACACGAAGGTCTCGTGGCCGGCGTACCATTCCAGATAGGTGTCGAGGCCGATCTGGCGCTCGGGCTTGGCGTTGGGATTGCCGCCCGAGACCGTCTGGTTGCTGTCGCTGAAGGTGAAGTTCGGACGCAGGTCGTCGAAGTCGGCGCGCGAGGCCGAGGTCGTGACGCCGACCCGCAGCTTCAGGTCTTCCTGCAGGTTCCAGTTCAGGTGAGCGCTGGGATAGAACAGCGTGTCGTCGCTCTTGGTCTGCACCAGACGCACGCCGGCCGGGGTCGCGCCCGCCGCCGGGAAGGCGACATAGGCCTGGCCCTTGTTCTCGATGTGCTCGGCGCGCACGCCGTAGACGATGTTACCCCAGTCGAAGCGGGTCGTGCCCATGACGTAGCCGGCGGTGATCGTCTCGCCCACGCGCCAGTAGTTGGCGGTCGTGTCGGTCTTGGTCGCCGTACCGGCGGTGACCAGGCCCTTCATGTAGTTGGTCGTGAAGTCCTTGTCGGTGTAGCGGAAGGTGTAGTTCAGGTTCTGGCTGCCCAGATAGCCGATGTTGGTGGCGAACTGCGCCCAGGCCGGCGCGCTGGCGCCCGAGAACGACTGGCTGAAGGCGCTCTCGCGCGACTTCTTGGTGCGGTCGGTCCACAGGCCGCCGAACTCGATCTTGGTCTCGTGACCGCCCAGCTCGGCCTCGTAGTCGAAGTCGGCCTTGGCGGTCAGGGCGTTGGTGAAGTCGCCGCCCTTGAGGTTGCCGGCGCTGGTCAGCGGGAACTGGAAGTCCTCGATGTTGGTCACCTGGGCGCCGCGGGTGCGGGCGCCGGTCACGCCGCCGGTCTGGAAGAGCTTGACCGTGTTCACGTCGCCGTTGCGGAAATCGTACTCGACGGTCGGACGCAGCAGGAAGCTGGACGGGCTCTGGAAGGCGAACGTCACCGGGGTGTCGCGGCCGTCCTGGGTGTAGGTGTAGTTCAGGCGCCACGAGGCGCTGAGCTTGTTCCAACGATGCTCGCCGCCAATCGTGTTGGTCGACATCGCTTCCTTGGTGTTGCGGTAGTCGATGCGGGCGTTGATGCGCGCGCCGTAGGTCGTGCCGAAGGTCGGGTCGGTGGCGTTGATATAGGCGTTGCTGGTGTAGCTGTTGCCCGCCGCGTCCGTGCCCTGGTCCAGGCGGAAGATGAAGTTATCGCGCAGCTCGTCGTCGTTGTAGTAGGTGTTGATCGTGCTGGCGAAGATCGAGTTGTTCTCGTCGAACTTGTAGTCCAGCCGGATCGACGCCGACATGTTCTTGCGGGTCAGGCGATAGTGCTTGTTCTCGTGCTCGCGGGCGAAGTGCTTTTTCGGGTCGACGGTGTTGGCGAGATACGGGTCGGTTTCCCAGTTGTCGGTCGCCATCTCGCGCGAATAGTACGAGCCTTGGGCCACGATGCCGAACTTGTCGCCGAAGACGTTCGAGTAGACGAGGCTGCTGTCGATCTCGTCGCCGCCGCCCAGCTTCACCCGGCCCCAGCCCAGCTTGCCGTTGATGCGCTGGCCCTTGTAGTCGAAGGCGCGGCGGGTGCGGATGTCGACATTGCCGGCGACCGTGTCGCCCGGCATCGACGGCACGACGGCCTTCTGGACGGTGATCTGGCTGGCGATGGCCGAGGGGATGTTGTCGAAGCGGCTGGCGCGGCCTTCGGGGCTGACGACGCTGAGGCCGTCGAACGACAGGGTCGTCCAGTAGACCGGCGCGCCGCGCAGGTTGACGTAGCGGGCCTGGCCCTGGTCGCGCTCGACGGCGACGCCCGGCAGGCGGCCGATGGCGAAGGCGATGTTCTGGTCCGGCAGGGCGCCGACGGCGTCGGCCGACAGCACGCTGACCAGCGAGTCCGAGTTCCGCTGGATCTCCAGCGCCACGGCCTGGCTCTCGGCCATCGGACGGCGGCCGGTGATCACGATGTCGGTGACGATCGTGTCGTCTTCGCCAGCCTTGGCCGGTTCATCGGCGTAAGCCGCGCCGGCGACGGTCGCCAGCATGAGCGAAAGAAGGCTGACGCGGCGCAGCAGCGCCGCCTGGGTGCGAATGGTCATGAATATCCCCCTGTGCGTCGCGGCTGTCGCGCGACTGTCGAGCAGTGGGGGGAGCCCTTAACGGCGGGGCGTATCCTTTCGACGACGAAATAATGACGCCTCAATGACGACATATTTTGACACGTTCCCGCCTTAGTTCGACACACAAGAAAGGCGGCGCCCTTTCGGACGCCGCCTCTTGGTGGTCGTAGATGCTCCCCCGCGATGCGGGGGAGCTGTCACGAAGTGACGGAGGGGGCTAGCTGGAGATCGGCCGCATTAGCCCCCTCCGGCCCTCCGGGCCACCTCCCCCGCATCGCGGGGGAGGATCCATCAGCCCCTAGAAGCTCAGCTGGACGCCCGTGCGGAACGTGCGGCCATAGCGCTCGTTCTCGCCCAGGTGATGCGGCTGGCCGACGAAGGTGCGCCACGGCTCGTCGTTCAGGTTCGAGCCTTCCAGGAACACCGTGGCGCTGCGAGCCTTGTCGCCGAAGGCGTAGGCGATGCGGGCGTCGACCTGGCCGTGCTTGTCCCAATAGACGTCCGAGCTGGCGTCCGCGCCCAGGGTGTAGAGGAACTTGCTGCGGTAGGAGTAGGCCACGCGGGCCGTCAGGCCGTGCTTTTCATAGAACAGCTGGGCGGTGCCCACGGCCTTGGACTGCTGGACCAGCGGCAGGGACTCCTGGCGGCCCGGAACGCCCTTGATCGACGAGTCGATGAGCGCCAGGTTCGCGCCGATGCCGAAGCCGTCCAGCGCGCCGGGCAGGAAGCTCAGCTGCGACTGGACGTTCAGCTCCAGGCCGGCGACATAGGCCTTGGTGGCGTTCAGCGGCAGCGAGACCGCCGCGCCGGTGACGGCGACGCCGCCATAGGTCCCGTTCTGGTTCAGTAGGGTGCGGGTGAAGATCGGGTCCTGGATGTCCTTGACGAACAGCGAGGCCGACACGACGCCCTGGCCCGGCAGGTAGTATTCGAAACCGGCGTCGACATTGGTCGAGGTCAGCGGCTTCAGGTCCGGATTGCCGGTGGTCACGGTGTTGGCCGTGGCGTCGACCGTGATGGCCGGGGCCAACTGGACATAGTCCGGACGGCCGATCGCCGTGGTCGCGGCGGCGCGCAGGACCAGGCGGTCATTGACGTCCATCTTGGCGTTCAGGCTCGGGAACCAGTTGGTGTACTTGTTGCCGCCCGTGGCGTCGGGACCGCGCAGCGAGGTGGCGTTGTTGAACGTCTTGGCGGTGTAGTCGCCGTCGGTGTGCTCGACGCGCACGCCCGGGACCAGGGTGACGCGGCCAAGCTTCAGCGTGGCCATGGCATAGCCCGCCGAGATCTTTTCCGAGACGCTGTAGTCGCTGAGCAGGTCGGTGCTGAGCGACTTGGCGGCGTTCAGCTTCAGGGTCGTCGGGTTGGCGGTGACATAGGCCTGGGCCGCCGTGTAGTCGACCTTCGGACCGAACGCGTAGCGGCCGTCATAGGTCGAGGCCAGCGACTGCGGGTTCAGGGCGGCCAGGGTGAAGGCCAACGAACCTGGGTCATAGGTCGTGTACGCGCGGTCGTTGGTCTTGTCGCGGTCGGTGAACTTGGCGCCGAACTTCAGCGACGAGCCCTCGCCCACGCCGTCCAGCGGCAGCGTGTAGTCGGCGCGGGCCTGCTTCAGGGTCTCGACGGCCTCGCGGCGATCGTAGTTGACGCTCTTGAACACGTACTGGCTGGGATCGAAGGCGCTGGCGCCTGGGGTCACCTGGAACAGCACGTCCGAGGTGTCATAGGTCCCGGTCAGGGTCTTGCCGGTGGCGAACTGGAACTCGCTGCGCAGCGGGTCGGTCTTCTCGGCGCGGCTATAGGCGGCGTCGATGGAGAGCTTGCCGGTCCCGACATTGAACTTGCCGCCGGTCGAGACGGTCTTGGTGTTGTCGTTCTCGTCGCGGCGGCGGACGTAACGCGTGCCCGTGGCCTTGGTGAACGCGCCCGAGGTCGCGTTGGCCGGCGTGATCGTGCCGGCGATCGGCAGGCGGAAGCGGTCGCGGGTCTCGTGGTCGGTGAACTTCGAGTACTGGGTGCGCAGATAGAGCTGCACGTCGTCGTTCGGACGCCAGTCGAAGTTGCCCACCACGCCGGTGCGCTCGCGGGTCAGGTTGTAGTCGCGCTGGTCGAAGTCGGCCGGGATGTCGAAGCCGCCGGCCGTGGTCCACGAGGCGCCGGCCACGTTCTGCGACTCGACCGGACGCTTGGAGTAGTTGGCCGAGATCACCGCGCCGAACGCCTTGTCCGCGCCGAACGTGCCGCCCAGGGTCAGGTCGCCCTCGTAGGGGTTCTTGTCGTTCAGGTCGAACTGGCCATAGGCGGCGCGGGCGCTGCCGAACGCGCCGTGGCGATCGAAGGCCGACAGGGTGACGATGTCGACCTGACCGGCGATGGCGGCGGCGTCGAGGTCGGGCGTCAGGCTCTTGATCACGGTCACCGCGCCGATCAGCGACGAGGGGATGTCGTCCAGCTTGACCTGGCGGTTGTCGGGCTCGGGGGCCGCGGCCGTCTGGCCGTTGACCGTGACGTTGGCGTAGCGCGGATCGACACCGCGGATGATGACATAACGGCCTTCGCCCTGGTCGTTGGCGACGGTGACGCCCGGCAGGCGGTGCACGGCCTCGGCCACGTTCTGGTCGGGCAGCTTGCCCACGTCGTTGGCGTAGAGCGCCTCGACGAAGTTGTTGGCGACCTTCTTGGTCTGCAGGGCGCGGCGCTCGGCGGCGCGCTGGCCGGTGACGACGATCTCGGCGACGGCGTCCGGCGGGGTCAGGGTGACCTCGACCTCGGCGGTCGTGGCGTCGGACAGGGCCACCGGCGTGGTCGAGGCGCCATAGCCGACATAGTTCACCCGCACCTCGGCGGCGCCGGCCGGCAGGCCGGTCAGCGAGAAGCGGCCGTCCGGCCCGGCGGTGGCGCTGCGGCTGCCCACGGACACCGAGGCGCCCGGTAGCGGCAGGCCGCCGGCGTCGACGACGCGGCCGCTGATGTCGGCCGCCAGGGCCGGACCGGCGACGGCCATGGTGACGAGCGCCATGGCGCTCACGCGGCGCAGGAGCGCCGTCTTGCGGATGTTCATGAGAGACCCCCGAACTCTACGCCGCGCCCATGCGCGGTCTGGTTCAGGGTCGGCTGGTAGTCCCGACGCATGGCGCGCGGGCGACGGTCTTACGACGTTACGGTATAGCTTTCAGGGCGAAATTGCGGCCAAGATTGCAGCGCCGAAACATGGATCAGGCGGCGCGGCCGGTGTCCTCGCCGCTCATGAAGCCCATCAGGGCGTCGATGCGCTTGACCAGTTCCTGGCGTCCGGCCGAGCCCGACATGTCGGCGGCCATGCAGGTTTCCAGCGCCGCGGCGGCCTGGACCAGACGGCTGTCCTTGACGAACTCGCCGACCCGGCGGAGCTCCACGGCCTGGGCCATGAGGGCGCGGCGGGCCTGGGCCGGATCGGTGTCCAGGGCGGTGGCGGCGGATTTGACGATGCGCAGGGCCTGGCTCAGGCGCGCGGCGGGCGTGCCGGTGGCGTCGGCCTTGCGCTTGCGCGGCCCCTTGTAGTCGGCCGAGTTGAAGCGGCGGCGGTCGGGGCCGACATAGGCCACGGCCTCGATCCAGTCGCGCGGCTTCAGGGTCACCGCCTCCAGGCGGCGCTCCAGGTCCTTCAGGTTGAAGGGCTTGCGCATGAATTCGTGCACGCCGGCGTCACGCGCGCCGAAGATGGCCTCGGCGGTGGCTTCGGCGGTGCACATGATCACCGGGGCCTCGCGGCACATCAGGTCGCTGCGGCGGATCTTGCGGCAGAAGGCCAAGCCGTCGACGCCGGCCTGGTTGTGCTCGACGAAGATCAGCTGGGGGTCGGTGGCGCGGGCCATGGCGTAGCCCTTCTCCGCCGACGGCGCGGCGAAGATCTGCACCCCGCCCAGCGGGCGCAGGTGTTCGGCCAGCAGACGGGCCGTCGCCGGGTTAGGGTCGACGACCATCACTCGCTGCACCTTGGCGGCGACACGCTGGATTGTGCGGACGTTCCCGTCGAACACGGAAGCGAAGCTCCTCGAAACTAGACCCTCATTCCTAGGCCCAGATTGTAAAAATCCGCTTATGATCGCGGGCGATCAAGCGCGTCAGTTTGTCGTGGTGTCTACAGGGCCACAGGCACGGACAGCCCGGCCTCGAAATCCTGCAGGATGTCGATGGCTTCCTCCACATCGACCGTCAGCGGCTCGCCCAGCGGGAAGCGGTAACGCCAGTAGCTGGAGATGTGCGAGATCACCCCGACCCGCTCGCCCAGCGACAGGAACATCTCGGGCGCGCGCAGCAGGAAGTCGCGGAAGGCCGTCGGGCGGCCGTTGTCGATCAGGTCCTCGAACGCGTCGTCATAGACCTTCAGCGTGCGCATGATCGCCGAGCGCTCGACCAGCACCCCGCCCTGCAGGCGGCGGCGGGAGTCGTCGATATAGCGGCCGGTCTCGGCGTCGCGATTGCCGGTCACCACCAGGCGGCCGATCTCCTGGCCCACGGTGGTCAGCTGCGGCCACAGCTTGGTCAGCATCCACTTGTAATAGAGGAAGCCCTTCCAGCTGAAGACGCCTTCCTTGAAGCTGTCGCCTTCCATGACCAGGGTCTTGCGCAGTGGCTCCAGGCGCTCGTCGACATCGGTCGACAGCAGGGCCTCGACCAGACGCGCGGTATAGGCCCGCCCAGCCCCGCCCGCCCCGCGATAGGCCAGCTCGATCAGCCGGGCGATCTCCATGGTCACGAAGCCCTGCATGTTTTCCAGGTCGGCGTGCGACAGGGCGAAATAGCAGTTGGCGACCAGCACGCCGTTGCGGCGCAGGTGCTCGCGCAGCAGGAACGGATCCAGCGACGGCAGCATGTCGATCAGCCGCAGGGTCGCCAGATCCCGGCTCATGTCGCCCGAGGCGTTGCAGGCCTCGACCACCAGGTCGGCCCAGCCGCGCTGGCCGATGAACACCGACTGGCCGCCCAGGCCCAGGTCGCGGCGGTCGAACGGGATGATGATCTTGGTGGCGGTCGGCTGCGCCTCGTCGAACAGGTAGATGTCGTCGTTGCGCAGGCGGTGCTTGAGCAGGATGGCGGTGTTCAGCACGCGATTGCGGAACATCGGCGCCTGAGCGTATTCCGGGCGGTGCTGGCTCTCGGCCTCGACGGCGATCAGGTTCAGCACGCGGCTGGTCGAGGCCGTGCGCTCCAGGGCGCGCAGGCTGCGCATCATCCGATCGGCCTTGTGGACCGGCTTCAGCTTGCGGCGACGCGCGAGTGCGGACACGAAAACCCCTTGTGTAGACAAGTCGTCATACAGCCAGGGTGGCTAACAAACGCTAACCAGAACGGTGTTCGGCCAAGGCCGCAACCGGAAGTGGGTTTGATCCCCACTTCCGTGCCCGGAGCATCAGGCGGCCGCGAACGCGCGATAGCTGCGCAGCGGGCGACCCAGGATCGCGGTCAGGCGCGCGACGTCGCCGGCCTCCGGGACCATGCCGTCGCTGACGAAGCGTTCGGCCATCAGGCGCATCTCGTAGGCCATCCACTTGGGCATGAACGCCGCTGCGTTCTGCTCGAAGCCGCTGGGATCGTCACCGCCGTAGATCACGGTGCGGCCCAGCACGTCCGACCAGATCGCCGCCACGCTCTCGCCCGTCAGCGTGTCGGGGCCGACCAGGTTGAGGGTCTCCACCGGCAGCTTGTCCGGCGCCTGGTCGCGGCGGATCAGCTCGATGGCGGCGATCTCGGCGATGTCGCGCGCGTCGATCATGGCCACGCCCCTGGCGCCGATCGGCATCGGATAGACGCCGTGGTCCAGGACCACGTCCTTGATCGTCAGGTCGTTGTCGATGAAGTAGGCCGGGCGCAGGATCGTGGCGGAGAAGCCCATCTGCTGGATCATCCGCTCGGCGCCGAACTTCACGGCGAAGTGCGGCACGTCCACGAAGCGATCGGCATGCAGCACCGACAGGTAGACGACCCGATCGACGCCGCACGCGCGGGCGATGTTCAGGGTGATCAGCGCCTGGGTGAATTCGTCGCCTGCCACGGCGTTCAGCAGGAACAGGGTGCGCACGCCCTTGAAGGCGGCGCGCAGGGCGTCGAGGTCGAGCAGGTCGCCCTTGGCGATCTCGACCCCGTTCGGGAAGTCGGCCTTGGCGGGGTCGCGGACCAGGACGCGCACCTTGGCGCCGCGATCGATCAGTTGCTGGACGACGTGGCGGCCGACACGGCCGGTAGCGCCGGTGACGAGGATGGTCATGGGAAGATCTCCGGGGTTGGAGTGGTTGGGACACCCGGAAAATGATCGATCCACACACGGCCCAATAGCCGCTATATCTGGACACCTCGTCTCACTGGTGGAACACCATGGACCTGCTGGCCCTCGCCGACTTCAACCTGGTCGCCCGCCATGGCGGCTTCGGCCGCGCCGCCCGCGAGGCCGGCCGGCCCAAGGCCACCCTGTCGCGGCGGGTGGCCGAGCTGGAGGCCAGTCTCGATCTTCGCCTGTTCGAGCGCGGGCGGACCCTGAAGCTCACCGAGGAAGGTCGCGCGCTCTACGCCCGCACCGGCGCGCTGCTGGCCGAACTGGACGAGGCCGCGGCGGCCATCGCCTCCGGCGGCGGCACGCCACGCGGCCGCCTGCGGATCAGCGCGCCGCTGCTGTTCTCCCAGACCGCCATGGGCCGCCTCGCCGCCGAGTTCGCCCGCGCCTACCCTGAGGTGCGGCTGGAAGTGACCACCGACGATCGCCCGGTGGACATGATCGAGGAAGGCTACGACCTGGTGATCCGGGTGAACCCGAACCCCGACGCGGGCCTCATCGGCCGCATCTTCCTGCGCGACCGGCTGGTGGTTGTAGCCCGTCCGGACCTGGCGCGGCCTCGGGACGGTTCACCGGTCCGGGCGGTGGTGCGCGGCGCCGGGGGCGACGCCGAGACCTGGAACGGCATAGCCGTCGAGCCTGTCCTGCGGTTGTCGTCTCTGATGATGGTCCGCGACGCGGTCCGGGCCGGCGTCGGCGTCGCGCGCCTGCCGATCTCGCTGGTGAGCCACGACCTGGACGCCGGTCGGCTGGTGTCCTGGGGCGAGGTCGCCGGACCAGAGATCACGCTGTGGGCGCTGTACCCGTCACGGCGGCTGCTCAGCGCCCGGGTGTCGGCGTTCCTGGAGCACCTGAAGGCGGCCTTCCCCACCGGCGCGCCGGACGAGCTGGCCCGCTATATCGACGGCTAGCTGGCCGCCTTCAGCGCCACCGAACGCGCGGCCGGACGGCTCAGCGCCGCGACGGTGGCCAGCAGGCCGGCGGGCTGGATCGGCTTGGGATGGGCGTCGTCGAAGCCTTGGGCCAGCAGGCGCTCGGCGTCGCCGACCATGGCGTCGGCGGTCAGGGCCACGACCGGCAGGTCTACCCGGCCGCCCTCGCCCGAGCGGATGCGGCGCACGGCCTCGACGCCGTCCATCACCGGCATGTGGACGTCCATCAGCACGACGTCGAAGTCCTCGACCCGCAGGCGAGCAAGAGCCGTGTGGCCGTCGGCCTCGGTGGCGACGCAGACGCCGACCGCTTCCAGGATCGCGCGGGCCACCATCTGGTTGACCGCGTTGTCGTCGACCACCAGCACCCGCACGCCCGCCAGGTCCAGCGCCACGTCGGACCCGACGATGTCGTCCAGGGCGATCGCGGCCGGCAGGGCCAGACGCACGGCGAAGCTGGAGCCTTCGCCCAGCGTGCTGACGACCCCGATCTCGCCGCCCATCATCTGGGCCAGCTGTCGGCAGATGGCCAGGCCCAGGCCCGTGCCGCCGAAGCGGCGGGCCGTCGAGCGGTCGCCCTGGGCGAAGGGCGTGAACAGCCGGCCGATCTGCTCGTCGCTCATGCCCAGGCCCGTGTCGGCGACGGTCAGCACGATGCCGTCCTCGACGGGGCCGACGCGAACGACAACATGGCCGGTCTCGGTGAACTTCAGGGCGTTGGAGACCAGGTTCATCAGCACCTGGCGCACCCGGGCCGCATCGCCCGACAGCCAGGCCGGGGTCTCGGGATCGACCTCCAGCGTCAGGTCCAGGCCCTTGAGCCGCGCGGTCTCGCTCCAGACCAGGCGGATCTGGGCGGCCAGCTTGCGGATGTCGAACGGCGCGACCTCCAGCTCCAGCTTACCGGCCTCGATCTTCGACAGGTCCAGCACGTCGTTGAGGATGGTCATCAGGCCGTGGCCCGACTGCTCGATCATCTCCAGATATTCGGACTGGCGCTTGTCCAGGTTGGTGCCGCGCAGGGCGTGGGCCAGGCCCAGCACCCCGTTCATCGGCGTGCGCAGCTCGTGGCTCATCATCGCCAGGAAGGCCGACTTGGCGCGGCTGGCCTCCAGGGCCTCGGCCTCGGCCTTCTCCAGCGCCTTGGCCGAGCCGCGCATCAGGCGCACGGCGTCGATCGCGTAGCCCAGCAGGCCGGCCATGGTCACCAGCACCACGGCCTTGTCCCAGACGCTGAAGCGCGGCGCCAGCACCGCCACCAGGGTCAGGGAGATGAAGGGGCCCGGCAGGATGGCCAGCATCGCCGTCCAGCTGACGGTGGCGTATTTCAGCCCTTCGACCACCAGGCCGAACAGCATGATGACGGCCGCGAACTTCATCGACATCGGGCCGTGCACGGCGCTCCAGCCGGCCATGACCGACCAGGCGATCGTGAAGCACGTCGCCGGGCCGATGCGTAGCAGGAGGTTGGTGCGGCCGTGCTCGCGCGGCTTGAAGGTGAATTGCAGATAGACCAGCCACCCCTCGAGCAGGAGGTTGACGGCGGCCCAGATCGACGCGGGACCCGCGCCGAAGTGGAAGGCCAGCAGGCTGCCGACCAGCGTCGTGACGGTCAGGCGGGCGACGCGGCTGCGTCGGCTCATCACTAACGACGAGCCCTCCAGTCCGTCGTCAAGGAAGTCCCGCAGCCCCACGCCGCAATCCCTTCGCAGTGATTCTCGCGGTGGAGCTTCGCGGAACAAGGTTCACAAGCATTTACCGTGCGACCGGTTGTCGCACCTTTTTTAGGCGCCGCATCCCCGCCGTGGGTTGCGGCGCCTAAAGGGTCTCCGCGCTTAGCCCTGGAAGGGGTCGCGCATCAGGATGGTGTCGTCGCGCTCGGGGCTGGTCGACAGCAGGGCGACGGGTGCGCCGATCAGCTCCTCGACGCGGCGCACATACTTGATGGCGTTGGCGTTGAGGTCCTTGAACGAGCGGGCGCCGGCGGTGCTTTCGGTCCAGCCGGCGATCTCTTCGTACACCGGCGTGGCGGCGGCCTGGTCGCGCAGACCGGCCGGCAGGTAGTCGACGACCTTGTCGCCGATCTTGTAGCCGACGCAGATCTTCAGGGTCTCCAGGCCGTCCAGCACGTCCAGCTTGGTCAGGGCCACGCCGTGGATGCCGTTGATGGCCACCGACTGGCGCACCAGCACCGAGTCGAACCAGCCGCAGCGGCGGGCGCGGCCGGTGTTGACCCCAACCTCGCGGCCGACGGTCGACAGGTGCTTGCCGACGTCGTCGAACAGCTCGGCCGGGAACGGGCCTTCGCCCACGCGGGTGGTGTAGGCCTTGACGATGCCCAGCACGAAGCCGGTCGCCGACGGGCCCATGCCCGAGCCGGCCGAGGCCTGGCCGGCGGCGGTGTTGGACGAGGTCACGAACGGATAGGTGCCGTGGTCGACGTCCAGCAGCGAGCCTTGCGCGCCTTCGAACAGGATGCGCTTGCCGGCCTTATGGGCCTGGTCCAGCACCCGCCACGCCGGCTGGGCGTAGGGCAGGATGCGCGGGGCCAGCTCCATCAGGGCGTCGAACAGCTCTTGTGCGCTGGCTTCCGGCAGGTTCAGGCCGCGACGCAGGGCGCCGTGGTGGCTGAGCAGGCGCTCGATCTTCGGCTTCAGGGCTTCGGGATCGGCGAGGTCGGCGACGCGGATGGCGCGGCGGCCGACCTTGTCCTCATAGGCCGGGCCGATGCCGCGGCCGGTGGTGCCGATCTTCTGGGTCGAGGCCGCCTCGCGGGCCTGATCCAGGTCGCGGTGCAGCGGCAGGATCAGGCAGGCGTTGTCGGCCAGGATCAGCAGCTCGGGGGTGATGTTGACGCCCTGGTCGGCGATCTTGTCGATCTCGCCCAGCAGGTGCCACGGGTCGACGACGACGCCGTTGCCGATCACCGACAGCTTGCCTTGCACGACGCCCGAGGGCAGCAGGGCCAGCTTGTAGACCTTGCCGTCCACCACCAGCGTGTGGCCGGCGTTGTGGCCGCCCTGGAAGCGCACGACGACATCGGCTCGGTTGCTGAGCCAGTCGACGATCTTGCCCTTGCCTTCATCGCCCCACTGGGCGCCGACGACGGTCACATTGGCCATGGTAGAGATATGCCTTGTCACCTGCCCGGTGACGTCCAGCGGCCCTTCGACAGGACTCGGCCGCAGACGTTTATTCAGTTTTGGGCGGCGACACGCTGTCCGTCAAATCGGACCTGCGCGAAGTCAGAAGGCGTAAACCAGCCGGACCCCCGCGTCGTCAAGCCCCTGGTTCTTCCCTTGGTGGAAGATCTGGCCGTTCGACAGGTGGGTGTAGCTGAGCTCGACCGACACCTTGTCGTTGACCTGGTAGCCCAGGGCCAGCTCCGGCTCGAACAGCACCTTCGAGCCAAAATCGATGCGGTGGTAGTAGAGATAGGTGCGGCGATCGATCTCGGCCTGGCTGAGGCCCGGCGCGTTGGCGGGCGGCAGGCCGGCCTTGCCGTCGGTATAGGCCAGGCCCATGCCCGGGCGGAAATAGAAGCCGCCGGGCTGGCCCAGCTCGATCTTCCAGTCGAAGCCGGCGGCCACGAAGTTGGAGGTGTTCTTGGTGTTGATCGACACCATGGTGTGGACCTGCGGCTTGCCCAGCCAGGTCAGGTTTTCCAGCTTGTTGGTGCGATAGCCGATGTGGATGTCGGCCCCGTCCTCGCGCCCGGCGGCGCCCAGGCCGACCAGGTTACCAATGAAGGTCACGTCGTGCTTGTAGACCCCGACGAAGGCCTCTCCGGCCATGGCGGGAGCGGCGGCGAACCCCAGCGCGGCAGCGGCCGCGGCGGCGAACATGGCGGTCTTCATCGAGTCGTCCTGAACAGATTGCCCAGGGTCCTTATCGCTCGAACGGGGCGGGCCGCAAAGGGTTTCCCAGGGTCACCCCTGGAACAGGGGCGCCGGCCTTGAACCCAGCGCTTCAAAAGCGTCGCCGCACGGCCTAAACCCTGGGCATGACCATCTCCCTCGCCGACATCCAAGCCGCCGCCGGACGCCTGAAGGGCCTGGCCGTCGAGACGCCGCTGATCGAGAGCCCCGCGCTGAACGAGCGCCTGGGCGGGCGGATCTTCCTCAAGCCCGAGACCCTGCAGCGGGCCGGGGCGTTCAAGTTCCGGGGCGCCTACAACCGCCTCAGCCAGCTGAACGACGCGGAGAAGGCGCGCGGCGTCGTGGCCTTCTCGTCGGGCAACCACGCCCAGGGCGTGGCGCTGGCGGCCAAGCTGCTGGAGATCCCGGCCCTGATCGTCATGCCGTCGGACTCGCCGGCCGTGAAGGTCGCGGGCACCAAGGGCTTCGGGGCCGAGATCCGCTTCTACGACCGTTTCACCGAGGACCGCGTCGCCATCGCCGACCAGATCGCCGCCGAGCGTGGCTGCACGGTGGTGCCGTCCTATGACGATCCGCACATCATCGCGGGGCAAGGCACGCTGGGGATCGAGATTGTCGAGCAGGCCCGGGCGCTGGGCGTGGAGCTCGATCGCGTGCTGTCGCCGGTCGGCGGCGGCGGCCTGATTGCCGGGACGAGCACGGCGGTGAAGGGTCTTTCCCCGTCCACGGAAGTCTGGGGCGCCGAGCCCGCCGGGTTCGACGAGACCCGCCGGTCGCTGGAGAGCGGCAATCGCGAGACCATCGACAAGGACGCCCGCTCGATCTGCGACGCCCTGCTGACGCCGGTGCCGGGGGAGCTGACCTGGCCGATCAACCAGCGGAACCTGTCGGGCATCGTGGCGGTGACCGACGCCGAGGTGGCCGAGGCGATGCGGTATGCTTTTGCGACGTTGAAGCTGGTCGTGGAGCCGGGTGGGTGCGTGGCGCTGACGGCGGCGCTGACCGGGAAGATCGACCTGAAGGGTCGGACGGCCGCGATCGTGCTGTCGGGCGGGAATGTGGATCCGGGGTTGTTCGCGAGCATCCTGCGAGGCGAGCTGTAGAGCGCCCCCACCGTCTCGATGCGTATCCGCATCGATCCACCTCCCCCGTTTCACGGGTGAGGAGAAGACACTCCCTCCTGCCCCGCTTGCGGGGGAGGTGGCGCGCGGCGTAGCCGCGTGACGGAGGGGGCGCTACGATCGCGGCAAAGAGGAAACACATGAACCTGCCGCCCGCGACCGCCCTCCCCCAGACCCCCCTCCTCGTCGTCGACCGCGAGGCCCTGACCCGCAACCTCGCCCGCATGCAGGCCCTGTGCGACGCCGCCGGCGTGCGCCTGCGGGCTCACGGCAAGACCCACAAGTGCTCCACCCTGGGCCGCCTGATCGTCGAAGGCGGCGCCGTCGGCCTGTGCTGCCAGACGGTCGGCGAGGCCGAGGCCTATGTCGCCGGCGGGATCACCGACGTCCTGGTCACCGCCCCCGTCCCGCCCTGGGGCCCCGCGCGCCTGGCCGCCCTCGCCCGCACCGGCGCGACCATCGGCGCGGTCGCCGATGACGAAGGCCAGATCGATCGGCTGTCCGACGCCGCCGTCGCGGCCGGCGTGACCCTGGACCTCGTCGTCGATCTCGACCTCGGCACCCACCGCGCCGGCTGTTACCCGCAGGACGCCCTGCGGCTGGCCCGCGCCGCCGACGCCTCGCCGGGCCTGCGGTTCGCGGGCGTCCAGGCCTATCTCGGCCACCTGCAGCACATGGACGACGTCGCCCTGCGCAAGTCCGCCGACGAGACCGCCCACGCCACACTGAAGGCCCTGGTCGCCGAACTGACCGCCGCCGGCCTGCCCCCGCCGGTGGTGACGGGCGGCGGCACCGGCACCCACGCCTTCGACCTGGCCTCGGGCGTCTATACCGAGCTGCAAGCCGGCTCCTACGCGGTCATGGACGTCGAGTACGACGCCTGCGGCGGCCCCGACGGCGACTGGGGCTTCGAGCCCGCGCTGTTCATCGCCGCCACCGTCGTCTCGGCCAACCACAAGAGCCACGTGACGTGCGACGCCGGCTTCAAGGCCGTGTCGATGGACGGCCCGCCGGCCCGCGTCGTCGCCGGCGCCGCGCCCGGCTCGCTGTGGCGGCCGATGGGTGACGAGCACGGCATGATCGCCCACCCCGCCCTGATCGACGTGCTGAAGGCCGGCGGCCGCGATCCGCTGGGCTTCGACAAGGCCGTGGCCGCTGCCGACGCCGATCCCGAGCGCGTCGCGCCGCTCGACGCGCCCCGCGTCGGCGACATCGCCTGGCTGCAGCCCGGCCACTGCGATCCGACCATCAATCTCTATGACGCCCTGCACGTCTGGGACGGCGAAAAGCTGGAGCGTTGGGCGGTGGACGGCCGCCGGGTCTCCCTCTAGGGTCCGCGCCAAGATTTCCCCCAAAGAGGGTTCCGGATGAAACGCCTGCTGCTCGCCACCGCCCTGATCGCCGCGCCCATGCTCGCGCATGCCGCCGACGCGCCCAAGATCGACCCCGCCAAGCTGTCGGCCCACATCAAGGTGCTGTCCTCGGACGAGTTCGAGGGCCGCGGCCCCGCCACCGAGGGCGAGAAGAAGGCCGTCGGCTACATCGTCGACCAGATGAAGGCCATCGGCCTCTCCCCCGCCGGCGACCTGCAGAAGGACGGCAAGCGCGCCTGGACCCAGAACGTGCCGCTGGCCCGCTTCGAGATGGCCGGCCCGGTCGCCGCCAGCGTCACGGTCGGCGGCGCCAAGCAGGCCCTGGCTCAAGGCGACGACGTCGCCATCCGCGCGGCCATGACCAATGTCGACAGCGTCTCGATCAAGGACGCCCCGCTGGTCTTCGTCGGCTATGGCGTCAAGGCGCCGGAGCGCAACTGGGACGACTTCAAGGGCATGGACCTGAAGGGCAAGGTCCTGGTCGTGCTGATCAACGATCCGGACTTCGAGACCGGCGCGGGTGACTTCGGCGGCAAGGCCATGACCTATTACGGCCGCTGGACCTACAAGTACGAGGAAGCCGCTCGCCAGGGCGCGGCCGGCATCCTGATCGTCCACGAGACGGCCCCGGCCTCGTACGGCTGGAACACGGTCAAGAACTCCAACACCAACGTGATGTTCGACATCGTCCGCAAGGAGCCGGGCAAGTCGCACCCGTCGATGGAGGCCTGGATCCAGCGCGACGTCGCCGCCGACCTCTTCAAGAAGTCGGGCCTGGATTTCGACGCCCTGAAGAAGCAGGCCCAGACCCGCGACTTCAAGCCGGTGGTGCTGAAAGGCGCGACCTTCTCGGCCGACTTCAAGGTCAAGCACGAGGTCATCACCTCGCACAACGTCGCCGGCCGCATCGTCGGGACCAAGTTCCCGAACGAGACCATCATCTACAGCGGCCACTGGGACCACCTGGGCGTCGGCGCGCCTGACGCCAAGGGCGACAAGATCTACAACGGCGCCATCGACAACGCCGACGGCATCGCCGCCATCCTGGAACTGGCGCGCGCCTTCAAGAGCCAGCCCGCGCCGCAACGCTCGGTGCTGTTCCTGGCCGTGACCGCCGAGGAGAAGGGCCTGCTGGGCTCGGAATACTACTCGGCCAACCCGCTGTTCCCGCTGGCCACCACGGTCGGCGACATCAATATCGACGCCCTGTCGGCCGCCGGTCCGGCCAAGGACATCGGCACGTCGGGCGACGGCAAGGTCGACCTGCAGGACATGCTGGTCGCCAAGGCCAAACTGCACGGCCGCTACTTCACGCCGGACCCCGTGCCGCAGGCCGGCCACTTCTACCGCTCGGACCACTTCCCGTTCGCCAAGCGCGGCGTGCCGGCCATCTCGATCGGCTCGGGCAACGACCTGGTGAAGGGCGGCAAGGAAGCCGGCGAGAAGGCGGAGGCCGACTACACCGACAAGCGCTACCACCAGCCGGCGGACGAATGGTCGGCCGACTGGGACCTGTCGGGCCAGGCCATGGACCTGGGCCTCGTCTACGAGATCGGCCACGACCTGGCCAACTCGCGGGTGTGGCCGCAGTGGCAGGCGGGCTCGGAGTTCAAGGCCCTGCGCAACAAGACAGCTGCGCAGCGGAAGTAACCTAAACACCGCTCATCCCCGCGAAAGCGGGGACCCATTCTGAATCGCCGCTTGGGTCCCCACTTTCGTGGGGATGAGCGGGAGTTTGTGTATGACCGCCTCCGTCTTCGACCTCTTCAAACTCGGCGTCGGCCCGTCGAGCAGCCACACCATGGGGCCGATGAGCGCCGCGGTGCTGTTCATCGGCCGCCTGCGTGACGCCGGAAAACTCCCCGCCGTCCACCGGGTCGAGGTCCGGCTCTACGCCTCCCTGGCCCTGACCGGCCGGGGCCACGCCACCGACCGCGCCGTGATCCTCGGCCTGATGGGCTTCGTGCCCGCCACGCTCGATCCCGACGCCGGCGAGCGCGCCCTGCTGGAGACGCAAGCCACCCAGTCCCTGAACCTGGCCGGCGACCACGCCATCGGCTTCGACGAGGCCCGCGACATCGTCTGGCTGGGCCATGAACGCCTGCCGCAGCACCCGAACGGGCTGACCTTCACCGCCTTCGACAAGGCCGGCGAAGTCCTCGCCGAACGCACCTACTTCTCGATCGGCGGCGGCTTCGTCCGCGACGAGTTCGAGATGGGCAGCAACGCCCCGCCCGAAGACGGCCCGGCCATCCCCTTCCCGTTCGAGAGCAGCGCCGACCTGCTGGACCGCGCCGAACAGGCCAACCTCACCATCGCCGAGGTCATGGCCGCCAATGAGCGCGCCCGCATGGACGAGGCCGCGATGAACGCCGGCCTCGACCGCATCTTCGAGGCCATGGAGGCCTGCATCGATCGCGGCATGCGCCAGGACGGCGTCCTGCCCGGCGGCCTCAGCGTCAAGCGCCGCGCCCGCCAGATCCACCAGACCATCCTGGGCCGGATGGAGCGCCAGATGAGCGACCCGCTGGCGGCCATGGACTTCGTCAACCTGTGGGCCATGGCGGTCAACGAGGAGAACGCCGCCGGCGGCCGCGTCGTCACCGCCCCGACCAATGGCGCGGCGGGCCTGGTGCCGGCCGTGCTGCGGTTCTTCGTGCGCTTCCACAAGGGCACGCCGGAGCAGATCCGCGTCTTCCTGCTGACCGCCGCCGCGATCGGCGCGCTCTACAAGCGCAACGCCTCGATCAGCGGGGCCGAGGTCGGCTGCCAGGGCGAGGTCGGCGTGGCCTGCTCGATGGCCGCCGCCGGTCTGGCCGCCGCCCTGGGCGGCACCAACGCCCAGATCGAGAACGCCGCCGAGATCGGCATGGAGCACAATCTCGGCCTCACCTGCGACCCGATCGGCGGCCTGGTGCAGATCCCCTGCATCGAACGCAACGCCATGGGCGCCATCAAGGCCATCGACGCCGCTCGCCTGGCGTTGCTGGGCGACGGCCAGCACAGCGTGTCGCTCGACAAGGTCATCGCCACGATGAAGCGCACCGGCGAGGACATGAACGAGATCTACAAGGAGACCTCGATGGGCGGTCTCGCGGTGGGCCTGTCGGTCAACCGGGTGGAGTGCTGATGTCGCGCCGGCGGGTGATCTGGTTCGCGGCCGCCTTCGCCCTGGCCGCCGCCTTTGTCGTGGTCCCCATGGTCCGCGAATGGCTGACCGTCGACGCCTGCCTGGACGGCGGCGGCGCGTGGATCAAGCAGACCAAAACCTGCTCGCATGGCGCCCCCGCCCGATAGGACGAGGAGAGATTCTCCGCTCGACGGTCAGGGATTCCTCCCCTAAGTTCGCCGAGAACAGGAAGGGAACAAGCATGGCCAAGGGCGTGATCCGGACGGGTATCGGCGGCTGGACGTTCGAGCCTTGGCGCGGGACCTTCTATGGCGATGACGTCAAGCAGAAGGACGAGCTGAAATACGCCGCGTCCAAGCTGACCAGCATCGAGATCAACGGTACCTACTATTCGACCTTCAAGCCCAACAGCTGGCAGAAGTGGCGCGACGAGACGCCCGACGACTTCGTGTTCGCGGTCAAGGCCAGCCGCTTCTGCACCAATCGCAAGGTGCTGTCGGAGAACAACGACTCCCTGCAGAAATTCCTGTCCCAGGGGCTGGAGGAGCTGGGCCCGAAGCTCGGCCCCATCAACTGGCAGTTCATGGCGACCAAGAAGTTCGATCCGGCAGATTTCGAGGGCTTCCTGAAATTGCTGCCAAAGGAACAGGGCGGCGTGCAATTGTGCCACGCGCTGGAAGTCCGCAGCCCGACCTTCGCCTGCCAGGAGTTCTATGACCTGGCCGCCAAGTACGGCGCGGCCATCGTCTACGCCGTCGACGACGAGGAGCCGACCTGGCCCTGCATCGACCAGCCGACGGCGGACTTCACCTATGCGCGGCTGATGTCCAGCAAGCCGGACGAGCCGACGGGCATGAGCTCGGAGGAGCTGGACGGGGTGGTGACGCAAGCGCGGAAATGGGCCGAGCGCGGGGATGTGTTCGCGTACTTCATCGCTGGGGCGAAGGTGCGAAATCCGGCGGCGGCGATGGCGTTGATTGGGAAGCTGGGGGCTTAGCGCCCCCTCCGTCTCGCTGCGTATCCGCAGCGATCCACCTCCCCCGCAGGCGGGGGAGGAGAAGGGTCAGCAGTCTTCCTCCTCACGCGTGAAACGGGGGAGGTGGCGCGGCGCGAATACGCGCCGCGACGGAGGGGGCGCTCAGCGCTCAGGCCTTCTTCGGAAACCACGGCAGGAACCCACTGGTCCTTGCCACATAAGCCTCATACCCCGGCTTGCTCTTCCGCATCTTGCCCTCGGTCGTCGGCACCCCACTCCACCGCGTCAGCAGCACGGTCATCAGCACCGGCCCCGGCAGGCTCCAGGCGCCGATCCCGGTCTCGGCCGCGACCAGATAGAGCCCCCACCACACGCAGGCGTCGCCGAAGTAGTTCGGGTGCCGCGTGTAGCGCCAAAGCCCCCGGTCCATGACCTTGCCGGCGTTCTCCGGATCGCCCTTGAAGCGGGTCAGCTGCCAGTCACCGATCGTCTCGAACAGGATGCCAACGACCGCCAGCGCCGCGCCGGCCATCGCCAACGGCCCCAGCGCCCCGCCCTGCTGACCTAACTGCACCGGCAACGCCACCACGAACCCCAACGCATATTGCAGCGAGAACACCAGCAGCAGCGCCGTCTTGGCGAAGCTCCAGCCGCGATGCTTCTCGGCGTGGGCCAGCATCGAGACATAGCGCCGGTCGGCCCCGTGCTTGCGCCAGCGCCAGAACAGATAGCCGCCCAGCCGCGCCGCCCACAGGGTGCAGAGTCCCGTCAGCAGCAGGCCGTGCGGCGTCGCCGGATGCTGCGCCAGGGTGCTCCAGGCCAGGAGCGCCATGCTCGGCCCCCACCAGGCGTCGATGAAGCTGACATCCCGAATCCGCAGGGACACGGCCCAGAGCGCCAGGAAGGCCACCGCCGACACGGCGGCGTTGACGGCGAGCAAGGTCAGAAACGGCATCAATGGGTCCCCACGACGAAACTGACCGTAGTGGTGGTCGAGCCGCCGATGTTCAGGGTCTGGACTGTCCGGGCGTCCTCGACCTGGTAGTCCCCGGCCTGGCCGGAGGTCTGTTTCCACGCGTCCAGCAGCATCCGCACGCCGGTGGCCCCGACCGGGTGGCCGGTCCCGATCAGCCCGCCGGACGGGTTGATCGGCAGCTTGCCGCCCATGGCGATGTCGCCGGCCTCGACGGCCTTCCAGCTCTCGCCGGGCGCGGTCAGGCCCAGATGGTCGATGGCCATATATTCGGTGGCGGTAAAGCAGTCATGGGTCTCGACCGCGTCGATGCCCGAGACGTCCGGCGCGATCCCGGCCCGGGCGCGGGCCTCGAGGATGGCGCGGCGCACCTGCGGGAAGACATACGCCTCGTCACGAGAAGCCTCGACCTTGCGGGCGTAGCTGAGCGGCGCCGAGCGATGGCCCCAGCCCTTGATGCGCGGGATGCTCTCCAGCGCGATCCCGCGCTTGTCGGCATACTCCCGCGCCCGCTTCTCCGACGCCAGGAACACCACGGCCGTCCCGTCGGTGACCTGGCCGCAGTCCTGCTTGCGCGTGCGGCCCTCGACCACCGGGTTGGCGACGTCGTCGACGGTGAAGGCCTCGGGCCCGAAGTTCCAGCCGCGCGTCTGGGCGTTGGGATTGCGCTTGCCGTTGGCGAAATTGATCTCGGAAATCCCCATCAGGTGCCGGTAGTCCAGCCCGTAGCGGCGGTCATATTCGTCGGCGAGGTCGGAGAAAGCGCGCGGCCACAGGAAGCGGGCGTCCTGGAATTCGTGGCCGGCCCAGGCGGCGCTGCCGAGGTTCTCGGCGGCCTTCTGGCCGGGGACGTTGCGCATCTGCTCGATGCCGACGACGCAGGCCAGGTCGTAGCGGCCGGCCTCGATCTCGGCCGTCGCGGCCAGGATGGCGACGCTGCCCGAGGCGCAGGCCGCCTCGTGCCGCGCGGTCGGCAGGCCGTCGAAGGCAGGGTGGACCAGGCCGAACAGGCCGCCCAGCAGGCCCTGGCCCGCGAACAGCTCGGCGGCGAAGTTGCCGACATGGCCGGTCTCGACGTCTTCCGGGTCCAGATCGACGGCCGCCAGCCCCTCCCCCACGGCCTCGCCGAAGGCGTCGGCCAGATCGCGCCCCTCGCGGCTCCAGTTGGCGGCGAAGTCGCTCTGCCAGCCGCCCAGCACATAGACCATGCGCCGACCTCCCGATGTCTAGTTAGTTCGATTATACAAGCGACCTATGGCGAGTCCACGACTTTGACGAACAACGGTTTGAACCGAAGTTGACTCGCCAAGCCGAAGCGGCCCACCAAGCCGCCATGGTCCCCCAGAAGGCCCCCGCCCTTGTCCGCCGCAGTTCAGCCGCCCGCGCGCTGAACCTGATCGGCGACCGTTGGACCCTGCTGGTGCTGTACGCCGCCTTCATGGGCGTCAAACGCTTCGACGGTTTCGTGGAGATGACCGGCGTCGCCCGCTCGCTGCTGACCGACCGCCTCAAGCGGCTGGAGGCCGGCGGGGTGCTGGAGCGGCGGCTCTACCAGGACCGCCCGCCGCGCTCCGAATATCGGCTGACGGCCATGGGCCGCGACCTCTACGACGCCGCCCTGATGCTGCTGGGCTGGGAGATGCGCTGGCGGCTCGACCCCGACTGCCCCTCGCACCGCATCGTCCACGAGTCCTGCGGCCAGCCGCTGAAGCCCGTCCTGGTCTGCAAGGCCTGCGGCGAGGCGGTGAAGGTGCGCGACATCACCCTCTCGCCCGGCCCTGGCGCCGGTCTGGAGCCCGCCCCCCGCGCCCGCCACTCGCGCCGCGCCAGCTCCGACGACGTCGGCGGCGAAGGCCTGCACCCGATGCTGGAGCGCGGGATCGAGGTGCTCGGCGACCGCTGGACCGCCCACGTCCTGGCCGCGGCCTTCTACGGCGTGCGCCGGTTCAAGGACTTCCAGGACGAACTGAAGGTCGCCAGCAACATCCTCACCGACCGCCTGGCGCGGCTCGTGGAGCGGGGAATGCTGGAGCGGGTGCTGTACCAGGAGCGGCCGGCGCGGTGGGAATACCGGCTGACCACCGAGGGCCGGGACCTGTTCCCGCTAGTCGCGGCGCTGATGGCGTGGGGCGATCGGTGGTTGGCTGGAAGTGAGGGAAATCCTGAAATCCTGACGCATCGCTGCGGGGCGCGGCTGGAGCCGGAGGTGCGGTGCGAGGACTGTGGCGGCAGGGTGGATACCGGCAATACGCGGATCGCGCCGGCGGTCGCCAATTGATCTCTCCTCCCCATTAGGGGGAGGTGGATCGATGCGAATACGCATCGAGACGGAGGGGGTCCGCGAAGCGGCTGTGCATTGGCCGCCGCACAGGGCCCCTCCACCGCCGTTCGGCGGTCCCCCTCCCCCAAAGGGGGAGGAGAGCTAGTCTAGCCAGAGATCGTGGGCTTCTACCCCATCCCCCCAGAACCCCGGCTTCGGCGGCGTGATCCGCCCCCGCTCCACCCGCAGCCCACCAGGATGATCCACCGCCAGCCACCACGGCCCGTCCAGGTCCGCGAAGTCGCTTGCCCCGCCCAGATGCAGCGCCGGCGCGACGCCGAGCGACGAAGCCACCATGCAGCCGGTCATCACCTGGAAGCCCAAGGCCCGCGCCGCCTTCAGCATGCCGACCGCCTCGGTCAGGCCGCCGGTCTTGTCGAGCTTGAGGTTCACCGCCTGGTAGCGCCCCTTCAACGCGGCGAGGTCGCCGCCGACATGAACGCTTTCGTCGGCGCAGACGGTGAACGGCGGGTCCCAGCCTTCGAGTTCGTGATCCGCGTCCGCCGGCAGCGGCTGCTCCACGAGGGCGATCGGCAGGTCGGCCAGCAGGCCCTTCAGCCCGTCCAGGATGTCGAAGGTCCAGCCCTCATTGGGATCGACGATGAAGCGCGAGGCCGGCGCGGCGGCCGCGACGGCGCGCAGGCGGGCGGCGGGGTCCTCGGCCGAGAGCTTGATCTTGATCAGCGGCGCGTCGGCCACCGCGCGGGCGGCCTCGGCCATGGCCTCAGGCGTATCCAGGCTGACGGTCACGGCGGTGACCAAGGCGCTCGGGATCGGCAGGCCGGTGGCGCTGGCGACGCTGACGCCGGTTCGCCTGGCCCGTAGGTCCCACAGCGCCAGGTCCAGCGCATTGCGAGCCGCGCCGGGCGGCAGGGCGGCGCAGGCGACCTCGACATCGGCCGAGGCGAGCGCCGGCTCCAGCTGGGCCAGCACGCTGTCGACCGTCTCGCCGTAGCGGCCGTAGGGCACGCTCTCGCCATGCCCGATATGGTCGTCGGCCGAGGCGGTCACCTCGACCACGTCAGCGGCGGTCTTGACCCCGCGCGAGATGCGGAACGGGGCCTTCAGGAGATGCGAGACCGGGCGAGCGGAGACGGCGATCGACATGCCCGCAGGGATGCCGCGTTTCGCCGCGCCCTACCAGCCCCAGTGACGCGGGATCGGCGAGTCGGCGCGGCGCTCGGCCATCACTTTCAAAGCCAGCGGGCGATCGACGAAGAACAGCACCGCCCAGACCAGCAGCACCCCGGCGTAGTTGATCGCGCCGAGCACGCCGCCCGGACGACCGGGACGCACGAAGCGAGGACGGCGCGCGTTGAACGTCTGGGTCATGGCGAAGTCGGTCATGTCGTCCCTCATCTGATGAAGACGACCTTGGCCGTGCACTGCGCCAGATTCGGACGTATAGAACCCAGGCTGCTCCGGCCGCGTTTCCGCCGGAGCACTTCCAAGAGGACCGACCATGGCCAAGACCGTCAGCATCAACATCCCCCACCAGCTGGGCGCGGCCGAGGCCAAGCGCCGCCTGGAAGAGGGCCTGGCGCAGCTGGCCGGCCAGATCCCCGGCGGCGACGCCAAGGGCTTCACCCAGAGCTGGGCCGGCGACGTGCTGAACTTCTCGGCCGTGGCCATGGGCTCGACCATCACCGGCGTCGTCCAGGTGCTGGAGGACCACGCCCGCCTCGACATCAGCCTGCCCGGCCTGCTGGGCATGGCCGCCGGCAAGATCAAGGACGAGCTGACCCGGCGGGGTCAGGCGCTGTTGAAGTAGCCGCCGGGGATGGGGCGTCGGATCGGAACACTCGTCCTGGCCGTCGCCCTGGCGGCCGGTGGCGTGGCGGGTGCGCAAGCTCCAAAGCCGCAGCTCGACGCCAGTCGGCTGGCCGGGCTGACGGGGGTCTTCTCGCCGGGTAAGGCCGACTTCACGGTCGTGCTGGCGACGCAGGAAAGCGGCCCGCTGCGCCCCGTCCGTCACACCGTTCGCCAGCACGGCCCGTGGCTGCGGATCGATATCCAGGACGGCGACGTCACCCGCAGCAGCTACGTCCACCGCCCCAGCGGCGTGGCCGTCGATGTCACGGCCGGCTATCTGGGCCTGACCCGACCTGATCTCTCCGCCCGCTCTACCGACTACCGCAGCTTTCCGACGGGCCGCATGCAGCAGGTGGCCGGCGAGCGCTGCGAGGAGTGGGACATCTATCGGGGCCTGGAGGACGGCAAGCCCACCTATCGCCGTCTGGGCTGCGTCACATCGGATGGCGTCGAGCTGTCGCGCCGCTCGATCAGCACGTCCGGCACGGACCTGGGCTATCCGGCCGAGGCGATCAGCGTCTCGCGCGCGCCCGTGGCGCCAGCCGAGGTCCAGCCGTCGGCGGCGTATGATCCCCGCGCCTGGGCGCCGACGGCTCCCACCAACGACGGCTGGCAGGTCTTCCTGTCCAGCGAAGGCGGAAGCCGAACAATCCGCGCCCGCGGCGACTGGCGCTACACGGACACCCGCAGGCCTGACGGCTCGCGCGACATTTCCAGCGTCCTGGCCTCCGCCGGCTTCCAGGCCCGCGCGAGCCTTGGTCGCGACGGCGTTCCCGTCAGCGCCTCAATCATGGCCAGACCGGGCGTGGTCATGTCCCTCGGCGAGCGGCGGTTGGACCTCCCGGACGAGACGATCCTGGGCCACACCTGCGCCTGGTACGACACCGCGCCGGGCCTCTCGGACGGCTTCCACAAAGAGTGCCGGATGGACGAAGGCCCGGTGCTGAAGATGGTCGAGGGCGGCCGGGTCGGCCAGACGACCTATGTCGCGATCAGCGTCGTCGACAAGCCGCCGACGACGGCCGAGATGATGCTGCCGCCGGCGCTGTTCGACCTGGCCAGCTTTCCACGCTAGACTGCCGAGACCTCCACCCCGGCCAGGCGCTCCGGATCGCCGGTGACGGTGATCTCGACGACCTTGCCGTCGACGATCTTGATGTCGAGCACCGCGTAGAGTTTGCCCATCGGGGCCACGACCGCGCCGATCGCGCCATTGACCAGCGCCGTGCGGCCCGAGACCGCCAGGCCGTTGTAGAAGTCGGCGACCTTCTCGGCGCCGCGCAGCTCGCGGGTCTGGCCGCCGCCGGCGAAGGCGTCGGCGCGGACCACGACGTTCGGGTCGAGCACCGCCATCAGCCCGGCCAGGTCACCGGTGCGCGAGGCCAGCAGGAAGGCGTCGACCACGCTCTTCTGGACGGTCTGGCCGGCGTCCAGGGCATCGCCGCCACGCACCCGACGACGGGCGCGGCTGGCCAGCTGGCGAGCGGCGTCGGGCGTGCGCTCGACGATCGGGGCGATCTGGTCGAACGGCAGGTCGAACAGGTCGTGCAGCACGAAGGCGATGCGCTCGGCCGGCGTCAGGGTCTGCAGCACCACCAGCATGGCCAGGCCCACGGAGTCGGCCAGGATCGTCTCGCGCTCGATGGCGTCCTCGGCGGTGACGGCCGGCTCGGGCGCGCCGTCCTCGATCGCGTCCTCGCGGCGGGACTTCTTGCTGCGCAGCATGTCCAGGCAGACGCGCGAGGTGACCGTCGTCAGCCAGGCCGACAGGTTGTCGACGCCGGTCGTGTCGGCGCGGGAGAGACGCAGCCAGGCCTCCTGCACCGCGTCCTCGGCCTCGGGCAGCGAGCCCAGCATGCGGTAGGCCACGCCGCGGAGGCGCGTGCGATCGGCTTCAAATCGGTCGGCGAGGAAATTCTTTTCGGACATCGGTCACATCGCTCCGTCGGGCTTCGTCACCTCTTCGACGAACGCAAGCCGCCGGATGTGACCGGCGGCGTCAACACACCGCAAGGAGAGACCTCGATGCAAGCCCGCATGATCCAGCCCGCCTTCCTGATCCCCGACGCCATGAAGGCCCTGATCGCCCTCGGCAAATCCGCCCATGTCGAGGGCGTGCCGGAAAGCCTGCACGAACTGCTGCACCTGCGCGTCAGCCAGATCAATGGCTGCGGCGTCTGCCTGGAGATGCACGCCCGCGCCCTGGTGAAGTCCGGCGAGAGCGCCGAGCGTCTGGCCACCGTCGCTGGCTGGCGCGACGCCCCCTACTTCACCGACGCTGAACGCGCCGCGCTCGCCCTGGCCGAGGCCGTGACCCGCGTCGCCGACAAGGCCGACCCGGTGTCGGACGAGGTCTGGAGCGAGGCCGCCCGCCACTATGACGAAAAGGCGCTGGCGGGCCTGCTGCTGACCATCTCGGCGATCAATGTCTGGAACCGCCTGAACGCGGCCACGCGCCAGGTGGCGGGGTCGCTGGGGGTCTAAGCCTCCAGCCGCTTAGAGCCGCCGCGAGTCGAAGTCGTGGCGGCCCAGGCTCTCGAAGCGGCCTTCCTCGGCCTTGTTGATGTACTGCGAGGCGACCAGCCAGCTCTTCACCGGGCGCAGGGTGGCCAGGCAGCCGATGATCAGGGCCGGGAACACCGTCACCAGGTGCACCCACAGCGGCGGGTGATAGGTGACCTCAACCCAGGCGAAGATGCCGATCACCACGATGCCGATGCCGCTCATCACGAAGAAGGCCGGGCCGTCGGCCGGGTCGGCGAAGCTGTAGTCCAGCCCGCAGCGGTCGCACTTCGGCGCCAGCTTCAGGAAGCCCTGGAACAGCTTGCCCTCGCCGCAGCGCGGGCAACAGCACTTGAAACCGGCCTCGATCGGCGTCGGGGAGTCGTAAACTTCATAGTCGGCCATCGGTGGCCCCTTCCTACAATCGCAGGATTGATCCATACATTGTGAGAGTAATGTATGGAAATCGACCCATGTCCGCAACTAAGGGATCACCGAATCCGGCCGCTGCGTGGTTGCGTCGCATCGAGGCCCTGGACGGCCCCGCCTATCGCCGCATCGCCATCGCCCTGGAGACCGCCGTGGCCGACGGCGAGCTGCAGGCCGGCGACCAGATCCCCGCACAGCGGGAAGTCGCCCGTCTTGTCGGAATCGACTTCACCACGGTGACTCGCGCCTACGCCCTGGCCCGCGAGCGCGGCCTGATCGAGGGGACCACCGGGCGCGGCACCTTCATCCGCTCGCGCACGATCGAGGACGAGGCGGGGCTGGTCGACCTGTCGATGAACCTGCCCCCGCCGCCGGCCGGCCTGAACCTGGCGGCCCTGCTGCGCGAGACCACCGGCGCGATCCTGGCCCGCACCGATCCGGCGACCTTGATGGCCTACCACCCCGGCGCCGGCTCCCTGGCCCAGCGCACGGCCGGCGCGGTCTGGCTGGCCCCGAGCCTGGGCGAGGTCGATCCCGCGCGGGTGATCGTCGCCAGCGGGGCGCAGACGGCGCTGTCGGCGCTGCTGGATCACTTGACTACGCCGGGCGATGTGATCCTGGCCGAGGCCTTCGCCTATCCGGGCCTGCTGGCCACCGCCGCCCGGCGCGGCCTGACCGTCGTGGCCTGCCCGATGGACGCCGAGGGGCTGGAGCCCGAGGCCCTGGCGCGGCTGGTGGCGCAGCATCGCCCACGGTTGCTGTGTTGCACCCCGACCTTCCAGAACCCAACGGCGGCGACCATGGGGCTGGCGCGGCGCGAGGCGGTCGTGGCGATCGCCCGCGCGGCCGGGATGACGATCGTCGAGGATGACGCCTACGGCCTGCTGCCGACCGCGCCGCCGCCGGCTCTGGCCAACCTGTGGCCCGAAGGCGTGTTCCACGTCGCCACCACCGCCAAGGCGCTCTCGCCGGGTCTGCGGGTGGCCTATATCGTCGCCCCGCCGGGTCAGGCCGAAGGCGCCGCCGAGGCCCTGCACGCCATCGCCCAGATGCCCGCGCCGTTGATGGCGGCCGTGGTGACGAGCTGGATCCGCGAAGGTGTCGCCGCTCGAGTGCTGGACGGCGTCCGCGAGGAAGCGGTCGCCCGTCGCGCCCTGGCGGCCGAGTTACTGCCGGCGGCGATCGGTGGGGCGGAGAGCCTGCACGTCTGGCTGCCGGGTGCGACAGCGACTCCGGCCGCCAAGGACCGGGGCCTGGCGCTGGTTGGGGCCGACGCCTTCCGCGCGCCGTGTGCGGTCGGTGAAGGGTTGCGGGTGTCGCTGGGCGCGGCGACCAAGCGGGCGTCTCTAGGTCGGGCTCTGACGGAGTTGCGGGCCCTGACTAGTCGGTGACCCCGCCGCGCCGGAACGCGTCGGCCAGCTGGTCGATCAACGACCGTACCGCCGGTGGCAGTCCCCGCCGCGTCGTGAACACCACATGCACGATCCCCACCCGGCTGCTCCAGTCCGGGAACACCCGCACCAGCCGCCCGGCCTCCAGCAGCTCGCGGCAGGCGTGGTCGGGCAGGAAGGCGATGCCCAGGCCGGCGGCGGCGGCGTCGCGCAGGGCGCCGAAGTCGCCGCAGGTCATACGCGGCGTGTGTCTGACCGTCCGGGCCTCGCCGTCAGGATCGAGAAGCTCCCACTCCAGCTCGCCGATCTGATCGGTGGGGCTCAAGGTCGGGAGTTCGGCCAGGGCCGACAAGGGCTGGCCGGCGCAGCGCATGGCCAGCTTCGGGTCGGCCACCAGGATCCGGGTCGAGCGGCCCAGCGTCCGCATGGTCAGGGCCGCGTCGGTGTCCAGGGTCAGGCGCACGCGGACGGCGACGTCGATGCGTTCGGCGATTAGGTCCACGGGCCGATCGACCGCGACGATCTGCAGCCGCACCTTCGGATAGCGCGCCATATAGGCCTGGAAGGTCGGCGACAGCGCCTCGACCAGACCGACCGGACAGCTGCACCGCACCAGGCCGTGCGGTTCGCTCAGGGCCTCGGCCACCACGGCGTCGGCCTGTTGGGCGTCGAGCATCAGGAGGCGGCAGCGTTCGTGGAAGGCCTGGCCGACCTCGGTGACGCGGAAGCGGCGGGTCGAGCGCTCGATCAGGCGCACGCCCAGACGCGCCTCCAGCGCCGCGATCCGGCGGCTCAGGGTCGATTTCGGCTGGCGCAGGGCCCGCCCCGCCGCCGCGAAGCCGCCATGGGCCACCACCTCGGCGAACAGGACGTAGTCGTTGAGGTCGACAGGCATTGTCTCACCAGTGGAACGCTGAGAGCCGATTTACCCGTCTACTCCGCTTTTCGTCCCGGATGCATCCTGTTTTCACCGACGGACGCCCCGCCGGCGCAACAAGGACAAAGACGATGAGCAAGACTTTCGAAGGCAAGGTGGTGGTGGTGACCGGCGGCGCCAGCGGGATCGGCCTGGCCACGGCCAAGCGCTTTTCCGAACTGGGCGCCTCGGTCTACGTGACTGGCCGCCGCGAGGCCGAACTGGCCGCGGCCGTCAAGGCGATCGGCGGCGACGTGACCGGCGTCCAGGGCGACGCCTCCAAGCTGGCCGATCTCGACAAGCTGTACGACACCATCCAGCAGCGCCACGCCCACATCGACGTGCTGGTGCCCAATGCCGGCGGCGGCAACATGCTGCCCCTGGGCGCGATCACCGAGGAGCACTACGAGGACATCTTCGGCCGCAACGTGAAGGGCGTGATCTTCACCGTCCAGAAGGCCCTGCCCCTGCTGCGCGACGGCGGCGCCATCGTCCTGATGGGCTCGACGGCGGCGGTGCAGGGCACGCCGGCCTTCAGCGTCTACGGCGCCAGCAAGGCCGCGGTACGCAACCTGGCGCGCGGCTGGACCGCGGACCTCAAGGACCGCCAGATCCGCGTCAATGTCGTCTCGCCGGGGCCGATCAAGACGCCGGGCCTGGTCGAGCTGGCCGGTCCCGAAGCCGTCGCCCAGCAAGGCCTGCTGGACTTCATGGCCAGCCAGATCCCGCTGGGCCGCGTCGGCGACCCGAGCGAGATCGCCAAGGCCGTCACCTTCCTGGCGTCCAGCGACGCCAGCTTCATCGCCGGCGCCGAGCTGTTCGTCGACGGCGGCATGACCCAGGTCTGAGGAGCGGTGAGATGACCATCGAACAGCTGCTGACCCGCAACCTGCACGAGGTGTTCGGCGAGGGCGACGAAGACCGCCGCCGGGCGGTCGCCGACGAGATCTTCGCCGAGGATGTCGTGTTCCACGGTCCGAAGGGTTCGACCTATCGCGGTCGCGACGCCATCGTCGAGATGGCCGGCGTGGTGCGGGCCTCGCACCCGACCTTCGCCTATACCGAGACCGGTCCGGCCCAGGCCAACGCCGACAGCGGCATGGTCGCCTGGGTCTCGGGCCCACCCGGGGAGCCGCCGCGCTATGCGGGGGTGGACTTCATCCTGGCCCGCGAGGGCAAGATCGCGGCGATCTACCTGTTCCTCGACGGCGAGGGCTGATTAGCCACTCATCTTGTCATCCCGGAAAGCGCGGAGCGCTTGTCCGGGACCCAGGGGCGGCGCGCACCGCGATCCTTCACCCCCTGGGTCCCGGACAGCCTCTGCGAGGCTTCCGGGATGACAAGAAATGTGCGGCGGGGAGTTAGAACTCCCCGTCGTCCTCGGCGCCCTCTTCACCCTCGCCGCCCATGGCGTTCTCGAGGCTGTCGATGATGTCGTCCATCTGGTCGGCGGTGATCGAGACGTAGATCGACTCGCCGCCGATGGCCGAGACCAGCAGGCGGTAGCCGTCCTCGGTTTCCTGCAGGCTGAACGATTGGAGCGGCAGGAGCTTGGCCATGGGGGATCCTTCGAAAAGCGAGGCGCTCATCTAGAGACGCGGGAGCCTTACTTCAACGCCCCTCGACGCAGCATGGCCACATGGGTGGCGATCAGCGTCTCGCGTTCGATCCACGGGAACTCCGGCCGGGCGATCAGCAGCGAGACCAGGCCGTGCAGCCCGGCCCACAGCACCTGGGACGCGGCCATGGGGTCGGCGCTGACCGTCTCGCCCCGCGCGTGGAACTCGCTGACCATCTCGACGAACACCGCGAAGACCTGCTTGCCGGCCGCCATCGGCTTTCCGCCAGTCTTTTCCAGAAACGACCCGTCGACGCTCTTCTCCAGCATGAAGGCCACGCGGTAGGCATCGGGGTGGTCGAGACCGAAGTCGATATAGACCCGCAGGCAGCGTTCGAAGTTCTCCGCCGTCGGGACGTAGTCCACGCGGACTTCGTCCATCCGCTGGCCCAGGATCGCGAAGGCCCGCACGCACAGTTCGGCGGCGATGTCGTCCTTGGTGGTGAAATAGGCGTAGAGGGCCGGCTGCGAGATGCCGGCGATCTCGGCGATCTGGCGCGTCGAGACGGCGTGGACGCCCTTCTGGGCGAACAGGCTCTGGGCGGCGTCGAGGATCTCCTCGCGGCGCTCGGCGCCCTGGCCCTTGGGTTTACGCGGGGAACGGGTCTGCGGAGTCTTCATCTCGGTTCGTTGACCACTGCTCTCCAAGCTTGACAAGCAATCGCTATCAATCACTGATAACTTATCATCGATCGATTTGGAACAGCTTATGTGGCGGACCCCGCTCCCTCCCCTGGCGGCGCTGCTGATGACGACGGCGCTGGTGGCCTGTGGCGGCAAGCCCAAGACCGAGACGGCGACGCAGCCGACGCCGGTCGAAGCCGCAGTGGTGGCCGCGCCTGATGCGGCCGGTTCAGTGACCGGGGCCGGCACCTTGGAGCGCCGCCGCGAGATGGCGCTGTCGTTCCGCATCCCCGGCGTCCTGACCGCCATGAAGGTCGAGGCCGGCGACCGCGTCTCGGCCGGCCAACTGGTCGCCGCCATCGATCCGGCCGGGGTCGACGCCCGCCAGCAGCAGACCGTGGCCGACCTTGAGCGCGCCCATCGCGACATCGAGCGCGACAAGGCTCTCTTCGACAAAGGCTATGTCAGCCGCCAGCGCATCGACGACCGCCAGAGCGCCCTGAAGGCCGCCCAGGCCGCCTATGACGCCGCCCGCTTCGACCGCCGCTGGGCCAGCCTGGTCTCGCCGGCTTCAGGCGTGGTGCTGGAACGCCGCGCCCAGGCGGGCGAGGTCGTGGCCGCCGGCCAGGTGGTGGCGCGGATCGCCGACCTCTCCAGCCCGCTGGTCCTGCGCCTGCCGCTCTCCGCTCGGGAAGCCTCCCGCGTCCGAGTTGGTGACGCCGCCCAAGTGAAGGTCGAGGACCTCGCGGACCAGTCGCTCTCCGGCCGCGTCACCCGCGTCGGCGAGGCCGCCGACACCCGCACCGGCGCGATCAGCGTCGAGATCGAGCTCTCCGCGCCGCCGCCCAGCCTGCGCAGCGGCCAGGTCGCCCACGCCAGCCTGTCGGTCCGCGCCCCTGGAACGTCCAGCGCCTATGCCCGCATCCCCGCCGAGGCGGTGCTGGAAGCGACCGGCCAGCGCGCCTTCGTCTACCGGTTCGACCACGGCAAGGCCCGGCGCACGGCCATCGGCTTCGGCGGCTTCGACGGCGACGACGCCCTGGTCTCGGGCCTGCCCGACGGCGCCCAGGTGATCACCGCCGGGGCCGGCTTCGTCGCTGACGGCGAGGCCGTCCGGGTCATCGATCCCAAGCGCCTGGGACAATAAGGCCGTGACGTTCGATCTCGCGACCTTCGCCGTCCGTCGCTGGCAGTTCACGCTGGTCGCCTTCGGCCTGCTGATCATGCTGGGCGTCAACGCCTTCCTGAACGTGCCGCGCTCGGAGGACCCGCACTTCCCGACGCCGATCGTCATCGTCCGCGCGCTGCTGCCGGGGGCCGAGCCGTCGGAGATCGAGCAGCTGATCGTCGACCCGATCGAGGACGCCGTCGACGGCCTCGACGACATCGACAAGGTCGAGTCGACCGCCGTGGACGGGGCGGCGGTGATCCGCGTCCACTTCACCTGGGACGTCGACACCGAGCGCAAGTTCGACCAGGTCGTACGCGAGGTGAACGCCATCCGCGGCAACCTGCCGGCCGGCGTCCAGCGGCTGGAGATCGAGCGGATCCGCACCACCGAGGTGTCGATCGTCCAGGTCGCCCTGACCTCCGACATCCTGCCGATGCGCCGGCTGGAGAAGACCGCCGACCGCCTGCGCGAGCGGCTGGACCGGGTGCCGGGCGTGCGCGAGGCCAAGTACTGGGGCGCGCCGCCGTCCGAGGTGCAGGTGACGCTGGATCTCGCCCGTCTGTCGGCCCTGCGCCTGCCGCCCACCGCTGTCGTCGACGCCCTGAAGGCGGCCGGGGCCGAGGCGCCGATCGGAGCCGTCCAGGCCGGTGAGCGCCGCTTCAACGTCAAGTCCGGCGGGGCCTTCCATGACCTCGCCACCATCGGCGACACGCCGGTCCGGGCCATCGGCGGCCAGGTCACCCGCGTGCGCGACGTCGCTCAGGTCGCCTGGGCCCAGGCCGAGCCCACCCACCTGACCCGCTTCAACGGCAAGCGCGCCGTGTTCCTGACCGTCAACCAGAAGGACGGCCAGGACGTCGCCAAGATCACCGCCGGCGTGCAACAGGTGCTGGACGATTACGAGAAGACCCTGCCGGCCGGGGTGAAGATGGAGCGCGGCTTCGTCCAGGCCGAGAACGTCAAGCACCGGCTGAACAACCTGTTCCGCGACTTCGCCATCGCCCTGGCCTTGGTGCTGATCACCCTGCTGCCGCTGGGGCCGCGCGCCGGCCTGGTGGTGATGGTGTCGATCCCGCTGAGCCTGCTGATCGGGCTCACCTTGCTCCAGGCGTTCGGCTTCACCCTGAACCAGCTGTCGATCGCCGGCTTCGTGCTGGCGCTGGGCCTGCTGGTCGACGACAGCATCGTCATCACCGAGAACATCGCCCGCCGGGTGCGCGAGGGCGAGGACCGGGTCGAGGCGGCGATCAACGGCACGCGCCAGATCAGCCTGGCGGTGCTGGGCTGCACGGCGACCCTGATGCTGGCCTTCCTGCCGCTGATGGCCCTGCCGGCCGGGTCGGGGGCCTATATCAAGTCGCTGCCGGTGACGGTGCTGTGCACGATCGCCGCCTCGCTGCTGGTCTCGATGACCATCATCCCGTTCCTGGCCAGCCGTTTGCTGGACAAGCATTCGGACCCCGAGGGCAACGCCCTGCTGCGGGCGGTCAATGACGGCATCCACCGCTTCTACCGGCCGATGCTGCACCGGGCTCTCGCCCGGCCGTGGGTCGCCATGGCCATCCTGCTGGCCATCTGCCTGACCACCTTCCCGCTGGTGAAGCTGGTCGGCTCAAGCCTGTTCCCGGCCGCCGAGACGCCGCAGTTCCTGATCCGCATCGAGACCCCCGACGGCGCATCGCTGGCCCGCACCGACCAGGCGCTGCGCTATGTCGAGAAGCGGGTGCGGGCCGAGCGCGACGTCGCCTGGGAGGCCGCCAATCTGGGCCGGGGCAATCCGCAGATCTTCTACAACCGCAGCCAACGGGAAAGCGCCACGACCTTCGCCGAGGTGTTCGTCAGCCTCAAGCGCTGGGAGCCGGGCAAGAGCGAGCAGGTGCTCGACCGCCTGCGCAAGGACTTCAACGACTATCCCGGCGCGCGGATCAGCGTGCTGACCTTCGAGAACGGCCCGCCGATCGACGCGCCGGTGGCCGTGCGCCTCACGGGCCAGAACCTCGACGTGCTGAAAGCCTTGGCCGCCCGCGCAGAGGCGATCCTCAAGGCCACGCCCGGCACCCGCGACGTCACCAACCCCGTGCGCCTGGACCGCACCGACCTCGACCTCGGGGTCGATGAAGCCAAGGCCGCCGCCCTGGGCGTGCCGGCCGGCGCCACGCGGCGCATCACCCGCCTGGCCTTGTCCGGCGAGGAGACCGCCCGCTTCCGCGATCCGGACGGCGACGACTACGCGGTCAGGGTGCGGCTGCCGATGGCCCAGGCCGATGGCGCGGCGCGCAATCCGCTCTCGGCATTGAAGGGGGTCTATGTCCCGACCGCCGACGGCATGGCCGCGCCGCTGGACGCCGTCGCCACCCCGCGCCTGAAGTCCAGCCCCTCGCGCATCGACCGCTTCGACCGCGAGCGGACGGTGACCGTGAGCTCGTATGTCCGCACCGGCTTCCTGGCCTCGGGCGTGACGGAGGACGCCTTGGCGCGGCTGAACAAGGACCTGCCCCTGCCGCCGGGCTACCGCCTGTCGCTGGGCGGCGAGGCCGAGGCCGCGTCGGAAAGCTTCGCCGGGCTGGGTGCCGCGGTGCTGGTGGCGGTGTTCGGGATCCTGGCCGTGCTGGTCCTGGAATTCCAGAAGTTCAAGACCGCCCTGGTGGTCGCCGGGATCATCCCGTTCGGGGTGTTCGGCGCGGTGCTGGCCCTGGCCCTGACCGGCTATTCGCTGTCGTTCACCGCCACGATCGGCGTGATCGCCCTCATCGGCATCGAGATCAAGAACTCGATCCTGCTGGTCGACTTCACCGAACAGCTGCGCCGCGAGGGCATGAATCTGCACGACGCCATCGAGAAGGCCGGCGAGGTGCGGTTCCTGCCCGTGCTGCTGACCAGCGTGACGGCGATCGGGGGGCTGCTGCCGCTGGCCCTGGAGCGGTCGGGACTGTACTCGCCGCTGGCCATCGCGATCATCGGCGGGCTGATCACGAGTACGCTGCTGAGCCGTGTGGCGACGCCGGTGATGTACTGGCTGACCGCGCGGGGGAAGGCGGAGCGGGGGTAAGCTCACTAATTCTTGTCATCCCGGAAGCCTCGTAGAGGCTGTCCGGGACCCAGGGGGTGCGTGAACGCTGTGCCGGCCGCCCCTGGGTCCCGGACAAGCGCTGCGCGCTTTCCGGGATGACAAGGGAGGGGTGCTTTGGCGTCCGCTAAGGCGTCAGCCCCGCTGCGCTGTAGGCCGCCATGGTCTGGTCGAAGATGGCGATGTCCCCGCGTCCCCGCGCCACCAGTTGCGCGCCCTCGATCGCCGCGAAGATCGCCAGCGCGCGGTCCCGCAACGCCGTCTCGTCCAGCTCCGGATGCCTCGGCCCCAGCAGCTTCACCAGCCACACCACGTTGGCCTGGCTGAAGGCGTCGACCTCCAGCCGCACCGCCTCCGGCAGGTCGCCATACTCGGCGGCCATCACCCCGTAGAGGCACATGCGGTTGTCGTTCTGCAGCGCCGCCCGGAACACCGCCACATAGCGCCGGAACGTCTCGTCGATCGGTCCGCCGTCGGCGATCAGCTTGTCGAAATAGCCGACCGCATTGTCGGTGTAGCGCCGCGCCAGCGCGCCGCCCAGGTCGCCCTTGGTCGGGAAATAATAGTGGATGCTGGCGCTCTTGATGCCGACTTCCTTGGCGAGCTCGCGGAAGCTCAAGGCGTTGTAGCCCTTGGCCTGCACGGCCGCCTGAGCCGCCTGCATGATCGTCTCGCGGGTGTCGGTCGTGCTCATCGGTACTCCTACCTATCAGTAGATAGACGTTGACTCCGACCAAGGGAAGCCTCTACCCATCTCGCCACCTACCTATCGATAGGTAGATACGAGGAGAGACCCCATGAAGATCCACGACATCCCCGGCTTCCCGAACCCGCTGCGCGTCCGCATCGCCCTGGGCGAGAAGGGCCTGACCGACCAGGTCGAGTTCGTGAAGGTTGACCTGCCGGCCGGCGAGCACAAGGAAGCCGCCTTCCTGGCCAAGAACCCGTCGGGCGCCGTGCCGGTGCTGGAACTGGACGACGGCGTGTTCATCTCGGAATGCACGGCCATCACCGAATATGTGGACAATCTCGACGGCAAGCCGGTCCTGACCGGCGCGACCCCGCGCGAGAAGGCCGTGATCCACATGATGCAGAAGCGCGCCGAGGCCGAACTGATCGACGCGGTCGCCGACTACTTCCACTATGCCACCCCGGGCCTGGGCGCGGCGATCGAGGACGGCAAGAAGGCCGGCTGGACCGGCCGCGACGCCTTTGGCCGCAAGCAGGGCGAGCGGGCCGTGGCCGGCATGCGCTATTTCGACGGCGTGCTGCGCGACCGCCCCTACGTGGCCGGCGACGCGTTCTCGATGGCCGACATCACCGTGCTGGGCGGCCTGGTCTTCGCCGGCTTCGCGCAGATCGACGTGCCGGAGGACTGCACGGCGCTGAGCGCGTGGCGTCAACGCGTGCAGGAACGGCCCAGCGTCAAGGCAGCCTGACGGCGGAGCGGCCGCGTCCCAGACGCGGCCGCTTGCCTATTGTACGATCGTATAGCAACCTCTCCACCTACTCTGGGGAGAGACACCAAATGGCCGAGACCACCACCCGCGACGCCGTGATCATCGGCGGCGGCCACAATGGCCTGGTCTGCGCCTTCTACCTGGCCAAGGCCGGGCTGAAGGTCACGGTCTGCGAGGCGCGCGGCGTGGTCGGCGGGGCGGCGGTGACCGAGGAGTTCCATCCCGGTTTCCGCAACTCCGTGGCCAGCTACACGGTCAGCCTGCTGAACCCGCGCGTCATCGCCGACATGGGCCTGCACGGCTACGGCCTGACGTTCCTGGAGCGGCCGATCTCCAACTTCCTGCCGATCAGCGACGACAAGTACCTGAAGCTGGGCGGGGGCCTGGAGCGCACCCAGGAGCAGTTCCGCAAGTTCAGCTATCGCGACGCCGAGGTGCTGCCGGCCTACTACGCCATGCTGGACGAGATCGGCGACGTGCTGCGCGAGTTCGCCCAGGAAACGCCGCCGAACCTCGGAGACGGCCTGCACGGTCTGCTGCGCGGCCTGCGCCAGGGCGGGCGCCTGGCCATGCTGTCGCGCCAGCGCAAGCGTGACCTCCTCGATCTCTTCACCAAGAGCGCCCGCGACGTGCTGGACGGCTGGTTCGAGAGCGACGCGGTCAAGGCCGCCTTCGGCTTCGACGCCGTGGTCGGCAACTTCGCCAGCCCCGACAGCCCGGGCTCGGCCTATGTGCTGCTGCACCACACCTTCGGCGAGGTGAACGGCAAGAAGGGCGCCTGGGGCCACGCGGTCGGCGGCATGGGCTCGATCACCCAGGCCATGGCCAAGGCCTGCGAGGCGGCGGGCGTCGAGATCCTGCTGAACGCGCCGGTCGAGGGCGTGCATGTCGATGGCGCCAAGGCCGTGGGCGTGCAGCTGGTCGATGGTCGCCAGATCATGGCCCCGATCGTCAGCGCCAACGTCAATCCGTCCCTGCTCTACAAGAAACTGGTGCCGCCCTCGGCCCTGACCGCCGACTTCCGCAAGACGGTCGACGGCTACAAGAACGGCTCGGGCACCTTCCGCATGAACGTGGCGCTGTCGGAGCTGCCGTCGTTCACGTCCCTGCCCGGCAAGGACACCGCCGAGCACCACCAGTCGGGCATCGTGATCGCGCCAAGCCTCGACTACATGGACGCCGCCTATCGCGACGCCAAGGGCGATGGGATCAGCAAGGCCCCGATCGTCGAGATGCTGATCCCCTCGACCATCGACACCACCCTGGCCCCGCCCGGACAGCACGTGGCCAGCCTGTTCTGCCAGCAGTTCGCGCCCGAGCTGCCGAACGGCCGCAGCTGGGACGACGAGCGCGAGGCCGCCGCCGACCTGATCATCGACACCGTGGAAAAGTGGGCGCCGGGCTTCAAGGCCTCTGTGCTGGGTCGCACGATCCTGTCGCCGCTGGACCTGGAGCGGAAGTTCGGCCTGATCGGCGGCGACATCATGCACGGCCACATGTCGCTGGATCAGCTGTGGGCGGCGCGGCCGTTCCTGGGCCACGCCAGCCACCGCGCGCCGATCAAGGGCCTCTACATGTGCGGGGCGGGCGCGCACCCCGGCGGCGGCGTCTCGGGCAATCCCGGCCGCAACGCCGCCCGCGAGATCCTGCGCGACAAGGACTTCGCCACGGCGCTGAAGCTGTCGGTGGTGGGGCGGTGACCGCCATCTCCAACGAGGACCCGCAGGCCGACTGGGGCCTGCCCGGCTGGATCTACGGCTCCGAGCGGTTCTTCCGCGAGGAGCAGGACAAGATCTTCCGGCCGTCGTGGCAGATTGTCTGCCACCTGAACGACATCCCCAAGGCCGGCGACTTCCACACCTTCGACTTCGTGGGCGAGAGCCTGGTGGTGCTGCGCGGCAAGGACGGCGGCGTGCGGGCGTTCGCCAATGTCTGCCGCCACCGGGGCGCGCGACTGCTGGATGGGCCGGTCGGCCGCTGCGGCGGCCGGATCGTCTGCCCCTACCACGCCTGGACCTACGACCTGGAAGGCCGGCTGATCGGCGTGCCGATGCGCGACGACTATCCGGCGCTGGAGATGGACAAGCAGGGCCTGGCCAGGATCGAGACCGAGATCTGGCGCGGCTTCGTCTTCGTGCGGATCGAGGGTGAGGGCCCCAGCGTCGCCACGATGATGGCCCCCTACGAGGACGAGGTCGCCCACTACCGCTTCGAGGAGCTGCAACCGTTCGGCCGCGTCACCCTGCGGCCGCGCGAGGTCAACTGGAAGAACATCAGCGACAACTATTCGGACGGCCTGCACATCCCGGTCGCCCACCCCGGCCTGACGCGGCTGTTCGGCAAGGGCTACGGCGTCGAGGCCAAGACCTTCGTCGACAAGATGTGGGGCCAGCTGATCGACGAACCGTCCGAGAGCCCGTCCGAGCGGCTGTACCAGGACCTGCTGCCCGACGTCCCGCATCTGCCGGACGACCGCAAGCGGCTGTGGACCTACTTCAAGCTCTGGCCGAACTTCGCCTTCGACATCTATCCGGACCAGGTGGACTTCATGCAGTTCATCCCGGTTTCGGCCGAAAAGACCATGATCCGCGAGATCGCCTACGCCCTGCCCGATGAGCGGCGGGAGATGAAGGCGGCGCGCTATCTGAACTGGCGCATCAACCGGCAGGTCAATGCCGAGGACACCGAGCTGGTGGCGCGCGTGCAGCAGGGCATGGCCTCGCGGACGTTCACGGCGGGGCCGTTGGCGACGAGCGAGGTGAGCCTGCGCAGCTTCGGCCGGAAGATGCGGGCGCTGGTTCCGGAGGCGCGGATGAGCCGGCCGCCGGAGGGGTGGTGATTTCCACTCCCGCCCAAATCCTTGTCATCCCGGAAGCGCGTAGCGCTGTCCGGGACCCAGGGGTCGGCGCACTGCGGTTGCCCCTGGGTCCCGGCTCTCCGCTTCGCTGCGGCCGGGATGACAAGCTTTGGGGATGCGGAAGGTGAGCCGAGCCGCCTTCACCCGCGAGACCGCCGACGTCCGCCGCCAAGCGCTCGTGACCGCCGCCGAGACCGTCCTCGCCCGCGAAGGCGTCGGCGGCACCTCCGTCCGCGCCATCTGCGCCGAGGCCGGCGTGTCGCCGGGCCTGCTGCGCCACTATTTCGAGGGTGTCGACGAACTGATCGCCGCGGCCTACGAGGCCGTCAGCCAGCGGATCGATGCGGCGCTGGACGCGGCGATCGAGGCCGCCGGCCCGACCCCGCGCGAGCGGTTGCTGGCCTATCTCGGCGCCAGCTTCGCGGCCCCGGTGCTGGACCCGCAGCTGCTGGCTGCCTGGATCGGGTTCTGGAGTCTGGTGAAGACCAAGCCGCGCATCGCCGCGATCCATGCGGCGTCCTACGCGGATTTCCGCGCGCGACTGGAGAAACTGCTGAGCGAGGCCGGTGTCAGCGACACCCGCCTTGCCGCCATCGCCCTGACGGCCAGCGTCGATGGGCTATGGCTGGAGCTGTGCCTGGACCCGGCGACCTTCAGCCCGCAGGACGCGCGCGCGATCGTGACGCGCGCGCTGGGAAGCTGGCTGGCTTAGGCCGCGACGGCGTTTTGGTTGGCGGCGCGGTTGCGGCCCCACGACGGGGTGCGCACTTCCGGCTCGTCGACATGGACCTGGGCCTTGCGGTCCTGGGCGCGCATGTGGCGGGCCAGCAGCTGGGCCAGGGCCTCGGCTTCGGCTTGCGACGAGTAGCTGCCGATCAGTTCGGCCGAGTCGTTCCAGGTCACGTGCCACACACCGGCGACCGGGCGGACGTAGTAGTGGTTCTCGGTCATGGGAGACCTCCTTGGACGTACTCAACGTAGAACTAACCACGTCGACATGACAGTTGTTTCGCTATCGCACAATGAAAATGCGCTGCGATGCACAATGCATGATCCGCGCCAAGGTTCGGCGCCCGCCTATTGGTCCTTCACGACCGCCCCGCCCTTCATCACCTTGCCGACCTTGGTCAGCACGGAAATGTCCGCCAGCGGATCACCCGGCACGGCGATCAGGTCGGCATAGCAGCCGGCCGCGTCGCAGCCGACCTTGCCGGTCTTCATCATCAGCTCGGCCGCCACCGTCGTCGCCGACTGGATCGCCTGCATAGGCGTCATGCCGTACTTGACCATGTAGGGCAGCTGGCGGCCATTCAGCCCGTGCGGATAGACGCCGGCGTCGGTGCCGAAGGCGATCTTGACCCCGACCTTCACCGCCTTGCGGAAACCCTCGCGCTGGGCCTCGGTGGTCTCGTAGTTCTTGCGCAGGGTCTCGGCGGGCCAGCCGTGAGCCTTGCCGTACTCGTCGATCCAGTCGCCGTCATAGATGTCGGCGACCAGGAAGACGCCCTTGGCCTTCATCATGGCGATGGCCTCGTCATCCATCAGCGAGCCATGCTCGATCGAGCGCACCCCGGCCCGCATGGCGACCTTCATGCCCTCGGCCCCGTGGGCGTGGGCGGTGGCGTAGGTGCCGCGCTTGGCGGCCTCCTCGACGGCGGCGCGGATCTCGTCCTCGGAGAGTTCGAGCTGGCCCGGCTCGGTGCCGACGGTCAGCACGGCGCCGGTGGCGATCAGCTTAAGGAAGTCGGCCTTGTGGGCCAGGATGTTGGCGGCCTTGCGATGGGTGTCGGCGGCGTCCTCGACCACGCCGACCCGCATCTCGGCCGGCAGTTTCACGTCGTCGGAGATGCCGGTGATGTCGCCGCCCCCGCCGGGCACGGTGATGTAGGCCCCGGCCACCGACATGCGCGGGCCTGGCACCAGGCCGTTGTTGATCGCGTCGCGCAGGGCGACATCGCCGAACGCCCGCCAGGTGCCGACGTCGCGCACGCTGGTGAAGCCGGCCATCAGGGTCTTGCGCGCATGGTCGGCGGCGATGAACGACTGGTAGGCGGCCGTGGTCAGCAGCGGTTCTGCGATGTTCTCGGTCTGCTCCTGGTCGACCAGGTGGGTGTGCATGTCGATCAGGCCGGGCAGGACGGTGAGCTTGCTCCAGTCGGTGACCGGGCCGTCCTTGGGGGTGGTCTTCCACGGCGTCACCGACGTGATCTTCTCGCCCTCGATGCGGATCAGCTGGTCGGTCAGCACCTTGCCGGCCTGCGGATCGACCAGCTTGCCGGCGTGGACGTAGGAAATCTGGGCGGCCAGCAGCAGGGCGACGATCATGAGGCGATCTCCGGAACGGGACGCGCCGCGCGGGCGGTCAGGAAGCGGACGGGCAAGCCAGCCAGCAGCAGCACGACACCCCACAGCGTGGCCGAGGTCCCGGCGCCATAGAGGGTCCAGACCGAATAGACCGCCGCCAGTATGGCCAGCACGGTCAGGAGCATCGAGGCGTCCATCCGATGCTTCTGCTGCAGGCGCAGGGCCGCCAGAGCGCTGAACAGATAGGTGAACAGGCTGGCCGACGTCGCCAGCAGGGCGATGAAGGTGAAGAGGTCAGCCATCGACTTGGCGTAGTTCATCAGCACCAGCACGGTCAGCAGGGCGCTGGACAGCACGTGGGCCCGCACCGGCGTCCCGCGCTTGCCGACCTTGGCCAGCCAGGCTGGGAACACCCCGTCGCGGGCCATGGCGTAGGGCATCTCGCCTTGCAGCAGCACCCAGCCGTTCAAGGCCCCGAAGGCGCTGATCGCGGCGAAGGCGGCCAGCACCAGCCGCAGGTCGCCGCCGCCGTGATAGCCGACGAAATCCGCGAACGGAGCGTTGGAGTTCTTCAGCAGGTCGGCGGGCGACAACAGCACCACCGCCGAGCAGACGACCAGATAGATCAGCCCCGTGAACGCCGTGCCGTAGAGGGTGGCCTTGGGGATGGTGCGGGTCGGCTCGTGCACCTTGTCGGCGGGCACGGTGGCCGACTCCAGGCCCAGCAGAGCCCACAGGGTCAGGGTCGCGGCGGCGGTGATCCCGCCGGCCGACAGCTGCGAGGGCTCGAACGGCGTCACGGCCGCCCCGCCCTTGCGCGCCAGGATGACGACGGCCAGGCCGGCCACGGCGATCAGCGGCAGCAGCTTCAGGATGGTGGCGACCACCTGCAACCGCCCGGCCGACTTGGAGCCCCAGCAGTTGACTGCCGTCAGCGCCCAGACGATGGCGACCGTGACGATGGCGGCCAGCCCCGGGATCTTGGCGAGGGCCGGAAAGAACACCGACAGATAGCTGACCCCGCCCGTGGCGATGGCCGCGTTGCCGACCCACATCGAGATCCAGTAGGCCCAGGCGACCATGAAGCCGGCCGTCGGTCCGAACGCCTCCTGCGTATAGGCCAGCGGCCCGCCGGCGCGGGGAAAGGCCTCGGCCAGCCGGGCAAAGACGAAGGCCAGGCACAGGGCCCCGCCGATGGTCACCAGCCAGGCGATGACGGCGTTCCAGCCATAGGGCGCCAGCGAGGCCGGCAGCATGAAGACGCCCGAGCCGATCATGTTGCCGACGACCAGCGCCGTGCACATCCACAGCCCCAGCGGACGGGCGCTCGACGACGCCATGTTTCCCCCTAACGCGTACGAAAAGGGGCGGCCCTTTCCGAGCCGCCCCTGGTCTTGCACTGAACTAGAACTTCTTCCCCAGCTTCACCCCAATGGTCCGGGGCTGGTTCGGGACGATGTAGTACTGGGTCCCGCAGACCTGTTCGGCGCATTCGGCGTAGCGGTTCAGGCTGGCCCGCTTGTCGAAGGCGTTCTTCAGGTAGATCGAGATCGACAGGTCGGACTTGTCGATCCCGGCCGAGAAGTCGGCGGTCGTGTAGCCCTTCTGCTGGCCGATGATCCCGCGCTCGATGATCCGCAGGTCGGTCCAGTTGCTGGTCTGGCCGACGGCCGAGCCCTGCACGAAGGCGTCCCAGTCGGCGATGCTGAAGTCGTAGCGCGCCGTCAGGTTGGCCTTGAACTTCGGCGTGATCGGCAGGCGGGTGCCATCCGGCGCCTGCGGCGTGGCGCAGGTGGTGACCGGATTGCCCGCGGAGTCGGTCACCCCGCAGTAGTTGGCCGAGAGCTTGGCGTCGGTATAGGCGGCCGAGGCGTTGATCGTCAGGCCGTGGACCGGCACCCAGGTGATGTCGCTTTCGACGCCCTTGATCCGGGCCTGGTTGGCGTTCTTGATCTCGGTCAGGCCGTTGGCCCCCAGGATCGAGAACTGGAAGCCGGTCCAGTCCTCCATGAACACCGCGCCGTTCCAGCGGAAGCTGTTGTTCAGCCAGGTGGTCTTCCAGCCCGCCTCGTAGTTCTTCAGGTAGTCGGCATGGTACGGCGGCAGGGTGGCGCGGCGGTTGATGCCGCCCGGCCGGAAGCCCTTCGAATAGGTGGCGTAGACCAGCTTCGAACTGTCGAGCTTGTAGGTCAGCGTCACCTTGGGTGAGTTGCCGCTTTCCTTGGTGCCCTTGTCGAGGTTGTCGCAAGGCGCGTTGGCCACCGTCGCGGCCCTGAAGCAGGCCGCCACGCCGTTGGTGCTGGAATAGCCCGAGCCGTAGCCGAAGAAGCCGACCAGGGTGTTGTTGGCCTTGAAGAAGCGGATGCCGCCGGTCAGCATCAGCTTGTCGGTGATGTCGAACTCGGCCTGGCCGAACACGGCCTTGTCGCGATCGACACGCTCCTGGGCCGTCAGCCAGATCGTGCCCGGGTTCTTCTCGACCGAGAAGTCGCTGCCCAGGCCGTCGATCTTGTAGTTCTGGAAGATGCCGTGCTTCTGCTTCTGGTAGAAGCCGCCGACCACGAAGCGGAACCGCTGGTCCTGCGGCGAGGCGATCCGGATCTCGTGGCTTTCCTTGCGGTACCGGTCCTTGCCCTGGATGTACTGCGACGGGTTCACCAGGTTGCCGGCGTTGTCCGTCCAGTAGAAGCCGTAGCCCATCTGGTCGTAGAAGTACGAGTAGTCGGTGTAGTCTTGGTTGGTCTCGTCGTTCCGCTTCAGGTACGAGCCGGCATAGGTGACGTCGAGATTGGCGATCTGCCCCTCGATGGTCAGGGCCGCCTGGACCCACTTGTCCTTGGCGCTTTCCGGATAGAAGTGGGTGACCTTCAGGTCGCCGACCTTGGGGTCGAAGGCGAACAGGCCGCCCGACTTCTGCACCTGGCCCATGACGCTGGGGGTGATCACCCAGTTGTCGTCGACCTCGATCCGAAGGGCCGCGCGACCGCCTTGGGTGTAGACGCGGTTGTAGTTGTCCCGCACCCGGCTCTTGTTGTTGATCGTGTAGTCGTTGGTCGGGTCGGTGTCGCCGCGATCATAGGTGCGCGTGCCCGCCACGTTGTCGATATAGCCGGCGTCGCGGACGTCCCAGCCGACCGCCCGCACCGCGATCTTGTCCGACAGCGGGATGTTGACGAAGCCCTCGACCGTGTGGCCCCAACCGCCGTGATCGACCTTGTTGCCCTCGACGTCGACGCCGGCCGAGAAGCCGCTGGTCGTCGGCTTGTTGGTGATGATCCGCAGCGTGCCGGCCTGGGAGCTCGCGCCATACAGCGTGCCCTGCGGCCCGGCCAAGGCCTCGACCCGGGCGACGTCATAGACGTGGATGTCCAGCGCGCCCTGGATGGTGGTGACCGGCTGTTCGTCCAGATAGACGCCGACGCTGGGCAGCGAGCCGGAGTGGTTGCCGTCGCCGCCGCTGGCCACGCCGCGCATGTAGACCTGGCCAAAGCCCGGGCCCGAGGTCGTGAACGACACGCTGGGCAGATACTTCACATAGTCGACGAAGGCCGCGACCTGCAGCTGCTCCAGCTTCTCGCCGCCCATCGCCTGGATGCTGACGGGCACGTCCTGGAGGTTCTCGGATCGCTTCTGGGCGGTGACGACCACCTCTTCCAGCGCGGTCGTCTGCGGCGCCGAGGCCTGAGCCTGGGCGTACGCGGCGGTAGTGAACATTGTAGAGGCGAACAAGGCGGCGGAGCAGACGCCGACCTTCTTCAAACGAACCGAACCCGACGACATACAGTCGCTCCCCTTGGCGGTTTTGATCGAACGAGGTTCGACCCGGCTCAAGGCGTCGGCAAGATTGGAAATTTCAGTTTGGCGTCAATTCCTTGAAGTGTTGCACAAATGGCAAGGCGCGATGGAGGTCGCGTTGAGATGGTCAAATAACGGGCGCGTTCGGATAAGCGTCCAGGACCGGCCCCAATGCCTGCTTGAGCGGGTCCAGGTGCGATTCGAATTTCTGCCAGTGCTCGACGGCGTCCTTGAAGATCGGGCGGCGCACCTGTTCTGAACTGGCGGTGCGGACGGCGCGGTCGTTCTCGTGCGGCGACAGGCAGGCCTCCTCGAACGGTAGTCCGCAATGGGCCAGCAGGGCGCGGATTTCTGCCTCCGGATCAGCGATCATGTGCTCGTAGATCACCCGGTGCACACGTCCGGGCAGCACCGCATCGAAATGCGCCATCAACTCCACATAGTCGGCGTAGTAGCGGCCGATGTCGGTCAGGTCGTAGCTGAACGCCTGCCCCCGCGCGAAGTGCTGCTTGAAGCCCGAGAAGCAGCAGCCCAGCGGGTGCCGGCGGGCGTCGATGATCTTGGCGTTCGGCAGGATCAGATGGATCAGCCCGGCGTGCGCGAAGTTGTTGGGCATCTTGTCGATGAAGAACGGTCGGCCGGTCTTCCGCTGGATACGGGTGCGCTCCAGGAACTCCTCGCCCAGGGCCTTGAGGTCGTCGGCGGAGAGGTCGGCCAGGCTCTCGGGATAGGTCGACTCGGCGCGGGTGGCGGTCTTGCCCCCTAAGCGCCGGGCCATGACGATCAGGTCGGGCAGCTCCATGGTGCCCTCGACCTGGCTGTGGCTGGCCAGGATCTGCTCGACCAGGGTCGAGCCCGAACGCGGCAGGCCGACGACGAAGATCGGATCGGGCGCCTGCGACCCCTGCCCCGCCCGCGCCGCCAGGAAGGCCGGGGTGAACACCGCCTTGGTCCGCGCGGTGTCGGCGGCGTTCTCTTGCGCGTCGTAGGCCAACTGTTTCCGCCGGATCGCCGCGCCTTCGGCATAGCGGGCAAACGACTCGTCCCATCGGCCGGCGTCCTCGAACGCCTTGCCCAGGGCGTAGTGCAGGTGCAGGCGGTCTTCGTCCTCGAGGCCCGGAGCCTCTAGCGCCGCGGTCATGGCGGCCAGGTCGTCGTCGCCGAACTTGACGGTCTTGAGGTTGGCCAGACTCCACCAGGCCTCGCCCATGGTCGGCTGCAGGGCCAGGGTCTGGCGATAGGCGGCGACGCAGTCGGCCTGGCGGCCCACGGTCTTCAGCGCGTGGCCATAGCTCATCCAGCCCTTGGGCTGGTTGGGATAGTCCTTCAGCACCCGCTCGTAGACGGCGATGGCGCGGTCGTACTCGCCCAGTCGCGCCAGGATCGCCGCGTAGAGATTGGCATAGCCCGGATGGCGGCCGTCCTTGGCCGTCAGCATCTCGATCTGGGCCAGGGCCGCCTCGTTCTTGTTCTGGCGATAGAGCATGGTCGCCAGGTTGTGTCGGGCGGCGGCGAAGTTCGGGGCCAGCTCGACGCAGCGGGTCAGCAGGCCTTCGGCGTCGGCATAGCGGCCCAGGCGCGCGCCGGTCTCGGCCAGCATGCGGATGGCGGCGATGTCGCCAGCATCGGCCTTCAGCCGCTCCCGCAGCAGCCGCTCGGCCTCGCCCAGCTTGTTGTCGGAGAGCGCGGTGGCCGCCTCCATCAGCAACGGATCACGGGTCGAGGCGCGCAGCTGGCGGGCCAGGGCCTTCTCGGCCCCGACGCTGTCGCCCAGCAGGTCGAGGTTCTCCGACAGGCCGCGCCAGGCCTCCGACAGGCGCGGCTCCAGGGCGCTGGCCCGGTCGAAGGCGCGGACAGCCTCGGCCGTGCGGCCCAGTTGCTCCAGGCTCAGCGCCAGCTCCAGCTGGGCCAGCGGCAGGTTCGGCAGGGCGGCGACCAGCGGCGCGACGGTCGCGGCGGCGGCCTCGGGATCGCCGGAGAGACGAAGCGCGGCGGCCAGCACCCGGGTGGTGTCGGCGTGACGCGGCACGACCTCCAGGATCGCTCGCGCCTGTTCCGCCGCCATCCGCGGATCCGCCTCCAGCAGCCGCTCGGCATGCTCCAGCGCGGCGGCGAGACTGAGGGCGGGCTGGGCGGTCGTGGAGTCCATGCGACGAGGAGAGCGAGACCCGAAGGAGGTGTCAATCAGGTGCGAAGATGCTCCCCCGCGATGCGGGGGAGCTGTCGCGAAGCGACTGAGGGGGCGAGTACGGCTTAGGCAGAGCTAGCCCCCTCCGGCCCTCTGGGCCACCTCCCCCGCATCGCGGGGGAGGATCATCACAACCGATCTCTCAACGCGTACCAACTCAGCCCCGCCACCGTCAGCGGCCAGCGCAGCAGGCGGCCGCCGGGGAATGGCGGGGTCGGGACGCGGGAGAGGAGCTCGACCCCGGCGGGGTCGCCCAGCGCCGCGTCGGCCAGCAGCTTGCCGATATAGGGCGCCAGCATCACGCCCTGCCCCGAATAGCCGGAGGCTGTGCGCACGCCCGGCGCGATCTCGCCGACGAACGGCATGCGGCTCATGGTGATGCCCAGCGTCCCGCCCCAGGCGTGGGTGATCGGGACGTCGGCCAACTGCGGATAGACCTTGGCCAGGTTCTCGCGGACCAACCCCGCGATGTCGGACGGGAAGCCTGGTCGATAGTTCTCGCCACCGCCGAACAGCAGCCGGCCGTCGGCGGTCTTGCGGAAGTAGTTCACGACGAAGCGGCTGTCCGACACCGCCGCGTTCGAGCGGATGATCGTCTCGGCCACGTCGTCCAGCGGCGCGGTGACGGCGATGAAGTTGTTGATCGGCATGACACGCGCGCGGGCCTTGCCGGCCATGGCGTTCAGCAGGCCGTCGCCGCTGAGGATCAGTTGGTCGCAGGTGACCAGACCGGTCGCGGTCTCGACGACGATCTTGCAGCCCTCGCGTCGCCAGCTTTCGGCGCGGGTGTGTTCGTGGATCGTCAGCCCCCGCGCCATGCCGAGCGCCAGCTTCAGCGGATGCACATGGCCGCCGCCGCGATCGACCAGGCCGCCGTGATAGACGTCCGTGCCCAGCTCACAGGCCAGGTCCTTCTCGTCGATCAACGCGAGCTGGTCGTAGCCGTAGCGGTCGGCCATCAGCGCCGCATAGGCCGCGTCCTCGGCCTCGCCGCCGCGCTTGTGGCGGGCGTGGATCATGCCCGGCCGCCAGTCGCAGTCGATCGTGTCGGTCAGCGTCCGGAAGTGCGCCCGAGCGTCCTCGGCCAGGCGCCACAGGGCCAGGGCGTCATCGCGGCCGACAGTCTTCTCCAGCCAGGCCTGGTCGCGCCGCTGGCCGGTATGAACCTGCCCGCCGTTGCGCCCCGTCGCCGCGCAGCCGACTCGGCCGGCCTCCAGCACGACGACACTCGCTCGCCCCGCCAACGCCGTGGCCGCGCCAAGCCCGGTGAAGCCCGCGCCGATGACGCAGACATCGGCCGTCACGTCGCCGTCGAGCGGCGGCAGCGCGGGGACCCCGGCCGCGGTCGCCGCGTACCAGTTCCCCGCGCCGTAGGGCTCAGACATTCAGCAGCAGGAACTCCCGCTCCCACGGGCTGATGGTGCGCATGAAGGTCTCGTACTCGGCCTGCTTCACGCGGTCATAGGCCTGGCAGAAGATCGGCCCCAGGATCTCGACCAGCGGCTCGCACTGCTCGAACAGCTTCAGCGATTCCGTCAGGCTGCGCGGCAGCTGCACGCCCGCGACGCTGGCGTCGGTCTCGACCGGTTCGCTAGGCGTCAGCCCCTGGGTCATGCCCAGATAGCCGGCCGCCAGCGAGGCCGCGATGGCCAGATAGGGATTGGCGTCGGACGAGGGAATCCGGTTTTCCAGCCGGCGGTTGGCCGGGTCCGACGGCGGCACCCGCAAGCCGCAGGTGCGGTTGTCGTAGCCCCACTGGGTGTTGACCGGCGCGCCCGAGTCCTTGGCGATCCGGCGATAAGAGTTCACATACGGCGCCAGTATGGCCATGATCGCCGGCAGATAGGTCTGCTGCCCGCCGATGAAGCCATGGAACAGCGCCGTCTCCTCGCCCTTCTTGTCCGAGAACAGGTTCTTGCCGTCCTTGTCGACGATCGACTGGTGGATGTGCATGGCGCTGCCGGGCTCGCTGGCCATCGGCTTGGCCATGAAGGTGGCGTAGATCTCGTGCTCCAGCGCCACCTCGCGGATGGTGCGCTTGAACATGAACACCTGGTCGGCCAGCTCCAGCGGATTGCCGTGGCGGAGGTTGATCTCCATCTGCGCCACGCCGCTTTCGTGGATCAGGGTGTCGATCTCCAGGCCCTGGCGCTCGGAGTATTCGTACATGTCCTCGAACAGCGCATCGAACTCGTTCACGGCGCTGATCGAATAGCCCTGACGGCCCGTCTCCGGACGCCCCGAACGGCCGATCGGGGGTTTCAGCGGGTAGTCGGGGTCGGTGTTCTTGTCGACGAGATAGAACTCGATCTCCGGCGCGACGATCGGCACCCAGCCCTTCTCGGCATACAGCGCCAGCACGCGCCGCAGCACCTGGCGCGGAGCCTCCTCGACCGGGCGGCCGTCGGGGTGGAAGGCGTCGTGGATCACCTGGGCCGTCGGGTCCTGCGCCCACGGCACCGCCGCCAGCGTGGCGAAGTCCGGGGTCAGGAAGATGTCGGTGTCCGATTGCACCGCGCTGACCGCGCCCTCGAACTCAGGGAAGTCGCCGGTGATGGTCTGGTAGAACACCGCCAGGGGCAGGTTCATCGACGGGGTGCCGAGGAACTTGCGCACCGGCATGATCTTGCCGCGCGCCACGCCGGCCAGATCGGGCACCACGCACTCGATCTCCTCGATGCTCTGCCGCGCGAACCACGCCTGGGCCTCTTCCAGAGACGAGACGCCCCGGTTCAACGTCGTCTCGCGCTTGGCCTTGTTGTGCTTGGGCTTCATGCCGCGGCCTCCGGTTTCAAGGCGCGCAGCACGGGCTCGGCCTCGTCCAGAGACTGGCGGATGATGGCGACAAGTTTGTCGATCTCGGCGTGGGTGATGATCAGTGGCGGGCAGCAGACGATGCTGTCGCGGATGGCGCGGACCATCAGGCCGTTCTTGATGCACAGGTCGCGGACGATCGGACCGGCCTCGCCTTCCTTGTCGAGGAAGCGATGGTTGGTCCCCTTCTCGCGGACGATCTCGACCGCGCCGATCAGACCCAGCGAGCGGGTCTCGCCGACCAGCGGGTGGTCGTTCAGCGAGGCGAGCGCCTTGGCGAGATACGGCCCCGTGTCGTCGCGGGTGCGCTCGATCAGGCTCTCGCGCTCCAGGATCTCGATGTTCTTCAGCGCCACGGCCGCGCAGGTCGGGTGGCCGGAGTAGGTGAAGCCGTGGATGAAGTCGCCGCCCTTCTCGCGCAGTTCGGCGACGATGTGGTCGGCGACGCCCACGGCCGAGATCGGCAGGTAGCCGGACGACAGGCCCTTGGCCATGGCGATCAGGTCGGGCTTGATGCCGTAGTGCTGGTGGCCGAACCACTCACCGAGGCGCCCGAAGCCGCAGATCACCTCGTCGCAGACCAGCAGGATGCCGTACTTGCGGCACAGGGCCTCGACCGCCGGCCAGTAGCCGTCGGGCGGGATGATCACCCCGCCCGCACCCTGCACCGGTTCGCCGATGAAGGCCGCGACGTTCTCGGGGCCGACCTCCAGGATCTTGTCCTCGATCTCCTTGACCGCGCGATCGCGGAAGGCGGCCGGGTCCTCGCCGAAGCCGTCGCCGAACGGATAGGGCTGCATGACGTGCTCGACGCCCGGGATCGGCAGGTCGCCCTGCTTGTGCATGTGCTTCATGCCGCCCAGCGAGACGCCGGCCACGGTCGAGCCGTGATAGGCGTTCCAGCGGCTGATGAAGACCGTCCGCGACGGCTGCTCCTTGAGCTTCCAATAGTGGCGGACCAGGCGGAAGACCGTGTCGTTGGCCTCCGATCCCGACGAGTTGAAGAACACGTGGCTCAGTTGGCCGCCCATCTTCTCGGCGATCTTGGCCGCCAGGGTCACGGTCGGCGGCGTCGCGGTCTTGAAGAAAGTGTTGTAGTACGGCAGCTCCAGCATCTGCTCGTAGGCCGCGTCGGCCAGCTCCTTGCGGCCATAACCGACATTGACGCACCACAGGCCGGCCATGCCGTCCAGGATCTGGTGGCCCTCGCCATCGTGGATGTAGATCCCGTCGGCGCGGGTGATGATCCGGCTGCCGCCCAGCTCGGCGATGACCTTGTGGTCGGCCTGGGCCGGCAGGTGGTGGGCCAGGTCGAGGCGCTTGAGCTCGGCGATGTCGTGGTTGCGGATCGGGACGGTCATGAGGCTTTCCCTGCTTCACTCTTATCCGCTCATCCCCGCGAAAGCGGGGACCCAAGCGGTGTTTGTTGTTTCGCTGGAGCACTCACCGCCAGCTCGGCTTGGGTCCCCGCTTTCGCGGGGATGATCGGTTTAGGAGTTACGAGAGCAACACCGCCGGCGAGCAGGCGTGCCAGCACAGCCAGACGGTCTCGCCCAGCTTGAAGTCCTCCTGGTCCCAGCGGGTCAGGTTCGAGCGCTGGACCTTGATCCGGCGGCCGCCGGCGATCTCGACCTCGTAGGTCGACGACCCTCCCAGATAGGCCTCGTGCTTGATGACACCCGCGATGGCGTTGGTCCCTTGCGGGCAGTCGCCGAGGTTCGGCGGGGTGTCGCCCTCCTTCTTGTGCAGCTCGATCTTCTCGGGACGGATCGCCGCCCAGACCGTGCCGCCGCGCGCGCCGGTGACGCCGTGGTCCAAGAAGATGTCGACCGGCAGATCCGGCGAGCGGATCACCGCGTGGCTGGGCTCGTCGACGGCCAGCACGCCCTCGAACAGGTTCACGCCGCCGATGAAGTCGGCCACGAACCGGCTGTTGGGGAACTCGTAGAGGTCGTTGGGCGAGGCCACCTGCTGCAGCAGGCCCTTGCTCATCACCGCGCAGCGGGTGGCGAGCGCCAGGGCCTCGTCCTGGTCGTGGGTGACCATGATGAAGGTGATGCCGACCTTCTCCTGCAGGGTGCACAGCTCGGTGCGCATCTGCTCGCGCAGCTTGGCGTCCAGGGCCGACAGCGGTTCGTCCAGCAGCAGCACGCGGGGACGCTTCACGAGCGCTCGGGCCAGGGCCACCCGTTGCCGCTGGCCGCCCGACAGCTGGTCGGGCTTGCGGCCGCCATAGCCGCCCAGTTGCACCAGCTCCAGGGCCTCCTCGACGCGCCGGTCGCGCTCGGCCTTGCTGACCTTGTCGACCACCAGGCCGTAGGCGACGTTGTCGGCCACGGTCATGTGCGGGAACACGGCGTACGACTGGAACACCATGTTCACCGGCCGCTTGTTGGGCGGCACGTTGGAGATGTCCTGGCCATCGATCAGGATGCGGCCCTCGGTGGGCGTCTCGAAGCCGGCCAGCATCCGCAGCAGGGTGGTCTTGCCGCAGCCCGACGGCCCCAGCAGGGCGAAGAACTCACCCTCCTCGACGGTCAGCGAGACGTTGTCGACCGCCGCCAGCTTGCCGAAGCGCTTGGTGACGTTCTCGAAGGTGATGATCGGCTTGCTCATTTAGCGTCCCCCGCCCCATGCCCCGCTGTGGCGGCCGGGTCCCCCTGCAGTTTCAGCGCCGCCGCGGTCAGCAGCACGGTCAGCACGATCAGCACCGTCGAGGCCGCATTGACCTCCGGCGTCACCGAGAAGCGGACCATCGAATAGACCTTCACCGGGAAGGTCACCGTGTCGGGACCGGCGGTGAAGAAGGTGATGACGAAGTCGTCCAGGCTCAGCGTGAAGGCCAGCAGCGCGCCGGCCACCAGCGACGGGGCCATGTGCGGCAGGATCACGTCGCGGATGGTGCGGAACTCGCCGGCGCCCAGGTCGCGGGCCGCCTCCTCCATCTCGCGGTTGAAGCTGGCCATGCGGGCGCGCACGACGACCGCCACGAACGGGAACGAGAACGACACGTGGGCGATGATGATCGCCCCCAGGTTCAGCGGCCAGGCCAGGCCCTGCGGCCAGGGCATGACCCGGGCGAAGAACACCAGCATGGCCACGCCCATGCAGATCTCGGGCACCACGATCGGCAGGGCCAGCGCCCCGTCCAGGGCCGTCTTGCCGGGGAAGCGGAAGCGCCACAAAACGAGCGCCGCCGAGGCTCCGAGGATCAGGCTCAGCACGGTCGAGACCGCCGCGATGGTCAGGCTGTTGCCGAACGCCTCCAGCAGGGCGGAGTCGTTGAACAGCTTGTCGTAATATTTGAGCGTGAAGCCCTTCCAGACGATGTTGCGCCGGCTGTCGTTGAAGCTGAACGCCATCAGCGCGATCAGCGGCGCGTAGAGGAAGATGGCCACGGCCGCCAGCCAGGCCTGCATCTGCCAGCGGCGGAGATATTCGAGGGGACCGGGGGGCGATTTCTTGGTCATCAGAGCGCCCCCTCCGTCTCGTCGCCTATCGGCGCCGATCCACCTCCCCCGCAAGCGGGGCAGGAGAAGAGAAGCTGCATCTCCTCACCCGTGAAACGGGGGAGGTGGCGCGATGCGGATCCGCATCGTGACGGTGGGGGCGCTATGGCTCGGATTTGGCGGCTCATCCCTTGGCCTCCGGCGTGCGTTTGGCCAGGACCGCCTGGATCGCGATGGCGATGAAGGTCAGGTACATCAGCACGAACGACATGGCCGCGCCGAAGGGCCAGTCGTTGGCGCGCTTGAACTGGCGCTCGATGACGTTGGCGATCATCTGGCTGTCGGGCCCGCCCAGCAGGTCTGGCGTCAGATAGGCCCCCAGCGCCGGGATGAAGGTGATCAGGATCCCCGAGGCGATGCCCGGCAGGGCCAGCGGCACGACCACCTTGAACAGGGTCCGCATGTGCCCGGCGCCGAGGTCGAGGCTGGCCTCCAGCAGCGACTTGTCCAGGCGGTCCAGAGCCGAATAGAGCGGCAGCACCATGAAGGGCAGGTGCACGTAGACGAGGCCCAGGATCACCGCGAAATTGTTGTGCAGCAGCTCCAGCGGCTGGAAGTCGCCGAGCGGCTGGAGCCCGACCAGCGTCGCCAGCCCACTACCGCCCTTCCACAGCCATTCCAGGCCCTGGTTGGCGAAGCCCTCGGTGCGCAGCACGGCGATCAGGGCGTAGGTGCGGATCAGCAGGTTCGTCCAGAACGGCAGCATGATCAGCAGCAGCAGCCAGGTCTTGGCCTTGTCGGAGGCGAAGGTGATGGCCAGGGCCACCGGGAAGCCCAGCACCAGGCACAGGAACGTCGTCAGCCCCGCCACCCAGGCCGACTTCAGGAAGATCTTCAGGTACAGCGGCTCGATCGCCCGGGCGTAGTTGTGGAACGTGCCGCTGATGGCGATCTCGGTCAGGCCGGCGTTGTGGCCGAAACTGTAGGCCCAGACGATCGCCATGGGCGCGAGGAAGAACAGCATCAGCCACACCAGCGGCGGTCCCAGCGCCGCGGCGAAGACGGCTTTCGCCTGTTTCCAGGATTGTTCCATCCGGGTCCCCCGTTTGTGGTGGAGGCTCCGCCGCTTCGCGGCGGAGCCTCTAGGTCAGCCCTTAAGCCGCCCGCACCCGCGTGATGATTTCCTCGTACAGGCTGGCCTTTTCGGCCCCTTCGAAGGCCCCGTACTCGCACTTGGCCATCACGTCGGCCGGCGGGAAGATCACCTTGTTCTCGCGGTAGCTCTCCGGCATCAGCGCCTTGGCCGCCGCGTTGGGGGTCGGGTAGAGGATCGTCTTGGTGATCTCGGCCCCGGCCTGGGCGTCCAGCAGGTAGTTGATGAAGGCGTGGGCGTTGTTGGGACGCGGCGCGCCCTTCGGGATGCACAGGGTGTCGCTGTTGATCAGCGAGCCTTCCTTGGGCACCACGAAATCGAGGTCCGGGTCGTCCTTCATCACCTGGGCGATATCGCCGTTATATTCCAGCACCAGGTCGACCTCGCCCGAGACCAGCAGGTCCTGGCCGTTGTCGTCGTGGAAGGCCTTCACGAACGGCTTCTGCTTGATCAGCATCTGCTCGATCTTCGGCAGCATGTCGGCCGGGATGTCGTTGACGCTGTGGCCCAGATATTTGGCGGCCAGGCGCACCAGGTCGGCGCTTTCCGACAGCAGGGCGATGTGGCCCTTGTACTTGTCGCTGTCGAACAGCCACTTCCAGCTGTCGGGCACGCCCTGGACCTTGCTCTTGCGATAGCCGATGCCCAGCAGCAGCCAGGTGTAGGGCATCGAGTACTTGCGGCCCGGGTCGAAGTCCGGGTTCAGGAACGACGGATCCAGGTTCTTCATGTTCGGGATCTTGGCGTGGTCCAGCACCTCGAGCATGCCGGCCTGGCCCATGCGGGTGACGAACTCGTTCGACGGCACGATCACGTCGAAGCCCGGATTGCCCGCCTTGAGCTTGGCGAACAATTCGTCGTTCGTCGCGAACAGGCTCATGTTCACGTCGACGCCGGACGCCTTCTTGAAGTCGCCCAACGTGGTCTCACCGATATAGGTGTCCCAGTTGTAGAAGTTCAGCTTGGGCTCTTCGCCGTTCGCCCCGGTGGCCTTAGGCTTCTCGCCGCAGGCCGTGAAGCTGAGGCCGATCGCCGCCGCCCCGAAGGCCGTCAGCAGCGAGCGCCGCGAGGCCCCGCCATTCCTGTATCCGCTCATCCGAAACTCCCTCTTGTTTCGTTGCAGTTGTTGTCAGGCGTTACGCAGGTACCAGTCGAAATCGAGCTCGGTGACGACCTCGAAGAACCGCGCCTGTTCGGTACGCTTGACCGAGACGAACATGTCCACGAAGCGGTCGCCGAGGTAGTCGCGCAGCACCTCGGACTTCTCGAAGAGATCCACCGCCGCGAACCAGTTGGCCGGCAGCCGCGACTTCTCCTTGGCCGCCGCCGCATAGCCGTCGCCGACCACCGCCGGGCCCGGATCGATCTTGTTCGTCAGGCCGTGGTGGGCGCTGGCCAGCAGCACGGCCATGACCAGGTACGGATTGCCGTCGGCGCCCGCGACACGGTGCTCGACGTGGCGCGTCTTGGCCGGACCGGCCGGGACGCGCAAGGATACGGTGCGGTTGTTGACGCCCCAGGTGGCGGCGACCGGCGCGTAGCTGTTGGCCTTGAAGCGGCGATAGCTGTTGGCGTTCGGCGCCAGGATCGCCATGCCGTCGCCCAGCAGCGCCTTCATGCCGCCGATGGCGTGCTTGAGCATCGCCGAGCCCTCGGTGTCTTCGGCCGCGCAAAGGTTGTTCCCGTCCGCGTCGTTGAAGCTGACATGGACGTGGAAGCCGTTGCCCGCGCGGTCGGCCCAGGGCTTGGCCATGAAGGTCGCCTCGACCCCGTGTCGCAAGGCGACGCCCTTGGCCATGCGCTTGTACAGCAGGGCGTCGTCGCAAGCTCTCAAAGCATCGGGCTTGTGCTTCAGGGTCAGCTCGACCTGGGCCGGGGCGAACTCCGAGATCGCGCCTTCCAGCGGCACGCCGATCACGTCGGCGGTGTCCCACAGCTCGCGCAGGAACGGCGCGTGGGCCTCCAACTCGGGCAGGCCATAGACCTGGATGCCGGTGGGGCGCAGGCCGGTCTGCATCGACTTGGCCGGCTGCAGCTCGCCGTTCGGGCCGCGTTGCAGGTCGACGAGGTAGTATTCCAGCTCGCACGCCGCGACCGGCGTCAGGCCGTCGGCGGCGTAGCGGTCCAGCACCCGTTGCAGCACGTGGCGGGGATCCAGATCGTTGGCCGTGCCGTCCAGCTCGTACATCGACAACATGACCTGGGCGACGTCGGGACCCAGCCACGGCGCCAGGGTCAGGGTGCCCGGCACGGGCCGCGCGCGACGGTCGGCGTCGCCGTCTTCCCAGACCAGACCCGTGTCCTCGCAGTCGGCGCCGTTGGTGTCGACCACCAGCACCGAGCCCGGCAGGAAGCGGCCGTACTCGTAGATCGCCTCCAGCTCATGCACCCGCAGCCGCTTGCCGCGCGGCACGCCGGTCATGCTGGTGAAGAACACGTCGACGAACCGCACCTGCGGGTGGGCGGCGAGGAAGTCGCGGCATTCCTGGATGTCGGCTACGGCGCTCATGCGTCCCCCATCGCGATCGCGAAGCCGTCCACGGCCGCGACCAGCCGGTCGATCGCCGCGTCGTCGGTGACGGGCGAGACCAGCATCATGTTGTGGAAGGGCGCGATCAGGACGCCCCGGTTGATCAGCCACAGATGGAGCGCGTCCACGGCCTGGTGGTCCAGCGCTTTCCGCATCGTGGCGGCATTCTTCGGTGGAGGATCGGCGAAGACCAGCTCGACCCGCGCGCCGACGTGGGCGACGGACCACGGCAGCTTGCGCGCGGCGATCACCGCCTTGAGGCCGGCGACCAACCGCTCGGCGCCGGCCAGCATCTTGGCGTAGGCGGCGTCGGTCATCACCTCCGACAGCATCGCCCGCATGGCGGCCATGGCGAGCGCGTTGCCCGACAGCGTGGTGCCGATGCCGGACTGGCCCGGACCGATCCGCTGCTGGGCCGCGTCCATCCGCGCCGACAGCTCGGCCGTGACGCCCCAGACGGCGGCGGGGATGCCCCCGGCGACGGCCTTGCCCAGGACGAAGACGTCGGGCTCCAGGGCGTAGGCCTTCGTGTAGCCGCCGGGACCGGTCGAGATCGTGTGGGTCTCGTCGATGATCAGCAGCGTCCCGGCGTCGCGGGTCAGCTGGCGCAGGGCGTCATGGAAGCCGGGCTCGGGCAGGATCATCCCGCAGTTGGTCATCACCGGCTCGGCCAGCACGGCGGCGACGTCGCCCGGTGCGAGGGCGGCTTCCAGGGCCTCAAGATCGTTGAAGGGCACGACGCGGGTGGTGCTCGTCAGGTCATGAACCTGGCCCAGCAGGCCCGGCTTCATCACGCCTTCGCCGTCCTTGAGCACCACGAACGCGTCGTCGACCATGCCGTGGTAGCAGCCGTCGAACACCAGCAAGACAGGGCGCTGTGTCACCGCTCGCGCCCAGCGGATCGCCGCGCGGTTGGCGTCGCTGGCCGTGGTCGCCGTCTGCCACAGCGGCAGGCCGAAACGCTCGGCCAGCAGCTTGCCGACGATCACCGCCGAGGCGGTCGGTAGCATGAACCCGGCCCCGCGCTTGATCTGGTCGGCGACGGCGGCGGCCACCGAGGCGTCGCCATGGCCGAACATCGCCGGCGTGTCGCCCAGGCAGAAGTCGTCATAGAGCTTGCCGTCGACATCGGTGACCTGCGCGCCGACGCCCTGCGCGGCAAAGATCGGCGATGGGCTGGCCCAGTCGTTCATCCAGTGCATCGGCGCGCCGCCGCGCCAGACGCCGGCCGCGGCCTTGGCCATCGCCGCCGATCGCGGATGCTCGGCCGTGAACCGCGCGCGCTCGGCGGCGATCAGGTCGGACAGTCCGTTACGGGCGGCGACGGCTACGCTCATGCCACCCCGCCGAAACAGAGGTACTTGGTCTCCAGGTACTCATCGAGACCCTCGGACGAGCCCTCGCGACCCAGGCCGGATTCCTTCACGCCGCCAAACGGCGCGACCTCGGTGGAGATCAGGCCTTCGTTGATGCCGACCATGCCGGCCTCGATCGCCTCGGCCACCCGCCAGCAGCGGGCGACGTCCTTGCTGTAGAAGTACGAGGCCAGGCCGAATGGCGTGGCGTTGGCCAGCTCAATCGCCTGCTCTTCGGTGTGGAACTTCACGATCGGGGCGACCGGGCCGAAGATCTCTTCTTGAAAGAGACGCATGTCGGGCGTCGCACCGCTGAGCACGGTGGGCTGGTAGAACAGCCCGCCCAGGTCGTGGCGATCGCCGCCCACGACGACCTTGGCGCCATCGGCGACGGCGTCGCGCACCAGGCTCTCGACCTTGGCGATGGCCTTGTCGTTGATCAGCGGGCCGATGACGACGCCCTCGTCCGTCCCCGGTCCGACCTTGAAGGCCGCGACCTTCTCGGCCAACCGCGCGACGAAGGCGTCGTGGATGCCGGCCTGGACGATCAGGCGGTTGGCGCAGACGCAGGTCTGGCCGGTGTTGCGGTACTTGCTGGCGATCGCGCCATCGACGGCGGCCTCCAGATCGGCGTCGTCGAAGACGATGAAGGGCGCGTTGCCGCCCAGCTCCAGGCTGAGCTTCTTCATCGTGCCGGCGCACTGCTGGTACAGCACCTTGCCCACCGGCGTGGAGCCGGTGAACGACAGCTTCCGCACCCGGCCGTCCTCGCACAGCGCCTTGCCGATGCCGGCCGAGTCCTTGCCGGTGACGACGTTCAGCACGCCCGCCGGCACGCCCGCCTCGACCGCCAGGCGGGCGATAGCCAGGGCGCACAGCGGCGTCTCGGCGGCCGGCTTGACCACCACGGTGCAGCCCGAGGCCAGGGCCGGACCGACCTTGCGGGTGATCATGGCGATCGGGAAGTTCCACGGCGCGATGGCGGCGCAGACGCCGATCGGCTGCTTGATCGACATCAGCCGCTTGCCCGGCATCGGGGTCGGGATGGTGTGGCCGTAGCCGCGCTTGGCCTCGTCGGCGAACCAGTCGATGAACGCCGCGCCGTAGCTGACCTCGCCCTTCGACTCCGCCAGCGGCTTGCCCTGCTCGGCGGTCATCAGGCGCGCGAGATCGTCGGCGTGGGCGAGCATCAGGTCGCTCCACTTGCGCAGGATCGCGCCGCGCTCCTTGGCGGTCTTGGCGGCCCAGGTCGGGAAGGCCCGATGCGCGGCCTCGATCGCTACCCGCGTCTCGCCGGGACCCAGGTCAGCGACTTCGGCAATCACCGTCCCGTCGGCCGGATTGAGCACCTCGAAGGTGGCGTCACCCTCGATCCACAGGCCATCGATGAAGGCTTCGGTTTCAACGAGATTCAAGCGGGTCATGCGGCTACCTCAGCGTCACGGACACCGACTTCAGGTCGGCGTACTTGTGCAACGCATGAAGGCTGCGGTCGCGGCCAAAGCCCGACTGCTTGAAGCCCCCGAACGGCATGGTGATGTCGCAGGCGTCCCAGCCATTGACCCAGACGAGCCCGGCCTTCAGCCGCTTGGCCCCGCGCAGGGCCCGGTTGATGTCGGAGGTCCACAGGCCCGCGGCCAGGCCATAGACGGTGTCGTTGGCCAGCTGGATCGCCTCGTCCTCGGACTTGAAGCTCATCACCCCCAGCACCGGCCCGAACACTTCCTCGCGGGCCAGGGTGTGGTCAGGCTCCAGGCGATCGAAGATCGTCGGCTCGACATAGAAGCCACCGCTGTCCTGGCGGATGCGCTGGCCGCCCAGCACCCGCCGTCCGCCCTGGCTGTCGGCGGTGGCGATGTAGTCCAGGGCGGTGTTCATCTGCCGCTCGCTGACCATGGCCCCGAACTGGGTGGTCGGATCCAGCGGATCGCCGACGACCATGCCCTTGGCCACAGCCACGACCTTCTCGAGGAATTCGTCCTTGATCGAGGCCTCGACCAGCAGGCGCGAGGCGGCGGTGCAGACCTCGCCCTGATTATAGAACACGCCCCAGGCGGCGGCCTGGGCGGCCGCGTCCAGGTCCGGGCAGTCGGCGAAGACGATCTGGGGCGACTTGCCGCCCAGCTCCAGGCTGATCCGCTTCAGGTTCGAGCGGGCGGAATATTCCATCAGCTTGCGGCCCACCGGACCCGAGCCGGTGAAGGCGATCATGTCGACGTCGTTGGACAGCGCCAGCGCCTCGCCGGCGACGCCGCCGAGACCCGGGACGACGTTCAGCACGCCCGGCGGCAAGCCGGCTTCCAGCGCCAGTTCGCCCAGCTTCAGCGCCGTCAGCGGCGACTGCTCGGCGGGCTTCAGAACCACCGAATTGCCCATGGCGAGCGCCGGCGCGACCTTCCACATCGCCATGTGCAGCGGGAAGTTCCACGGCACGATCGCGCCGATCACGCCCAACGGCTCGTGGACCGCGTAGCTCAGGCGATCGGCGGGCGAGGCCCCGACCTCGCCATAGACCTTGTCCAGCGCCTCGGCGTACCAGCGGCAGGTGTTGATCGCGAGCGGCACGTCGACATTGCGCGCGTCGCTGATCGGCTTGCCGACGTCCAGGCTCTCCAGCAGCGCCAGCTCCTCGGCGTCGCGCTCCATCAGCTCGGCGAGGCGGAACAGCACCTTCTTCTTGGCGCGCGGACCCTGGTCGCGCCAGCGGCCGTCCTCGAACGCCGTGCGGGCGCTGAACACGGCCAACGCCACGTCCTCGGCCTGGCAGGCGGTCACCAGGTTCAGCACCTGGCCGTCGCGCGGCGAGACATTGTGGAAGGTCGCGCCGGTCACGGCCTCGACCAGCGCGCCGTCGATCACCGCCCGGCTGGGCAGCTCCAGGCGGGCGAGGCGGTCGGTGATGTCGGCGGGCAGGGTCACGCGGGAAATCCGTACTTATTGTGATCACAGTTTTCCGGCGAACCGGAAGTGTCAAGCATCCGACTTTATGGGCCGGCGTCTACCGCGGCGCGCATCTTGTCCATGCCTTCGGAAAGGTCAGCGGCGATGGCGCGGCGGGCGCCGTCGGCGTCTCCGGCCTTCAGGGCGTCGATCGCCTCGGCGTGGCGGTCGGCGGCGAGATCGTCCGAGCCCACCCGGCCGAACACCACCCGCATGAACGGCCCGACCTGCAGCCACAGACCGCCGGCCATCGACAGCAGGATGTCGGCCCCCGCCCGCTCGTAGAGGGCGAAGTGGAAGGCGTGGTTGGCGGTCATGTAGCGGTCGACATCGCCCAGCCGCAGGGCCTCGTCGACATCGGCGTCGATGGCCTGCAGCTGGCGGATCAGTCCTGGATCGGCGTTTTTCGCCGCCCGCGCGGCCAGCTCCGGCTCGACCCACAGCCGGGCCAGGGACAGCTGCTCCAGCCGGTCGGCGGTCAGGGAAGGGACGGACAACCGCTTGTTGGCCGGATTGATCGCCAAGGCCCGCTCGGCGACCAGCCGGCGGACGGCGTCGCGCACCGGCATCGGACTGACGCCCAGCTCGGCGGCCAGACTGCGCAACGACACGCCCTTGCCTGGCGCGATGCGACCGGTGATCAGCGCCTGGCGGATCGCCTCGTACACCTGGTCGTGGACGGCTGTCTGATCGGCGAGCGGTTTGCGCACTTTCCCAACTACCGGATTGAGGTGACTTGCCAAGTCACACCCAACTGCGATCACAATGCAAGCGCCTCGGAGAGCTCCCTATGTCCAGCGCCAACGACCTCGACGCCTTCTGGATGCCGTTCACGCCGAACCGGCGATTCAAGAGCAACCCGCGCATGCTCTCGTCGGCCAGCGGCATGCTCTACAAGACCCCCGAAGGCCGCGAAGTGCTGGACGCCACGTCCGGCCTCTGGTGCGTCAACGCCGGCCATGATCGGCCCAAGATCCGCGAAGCCATCCAACGCCAGGCGGCCGAGATGGACTACGCGCCCTGCTTCAACATGGGCCACCCGCTGGCCTTCCGGTTCGCCTCGCGCCTGGCCCAGGTGACCCCGCAGGGCCTCGACCGCATCTTCTTCACCAACAGCGGCTCGGAGTCGGTCGACACCGCCCTGAAGATCGCGCTGGCCTACCACCGCGCCCGGGGCAAGGGGACCAAGACGCGGCTGATCGGCCGCGAGCGCGGCTATCACGGCGTCGGGTTCGGCGGCATCTCGGTCGGCGGCATCCCGACCAACCGCAAGTATTTCGGCTCGCTGCTCACCGGCGTCGACCACCTGCCCCACACCCACGGCGTGCCGGGCAACCTGTTCGCCAAGGGCCAGCCCGAGCACGGCGCCCATCTGGCCGACGACCTGGAGCGGATCGTCGCCCTGCACGACGCTTCCAACATCGCCGCCGTGATCGTCGAGCCGGTGGCCGGCTCCACCGGTGTGCTGGTGCCGCCCAAGGGCTATCTCGAACGCCTGCGGGCGATCTGCGACAAGCACGATATCCTGCTGATCTTCGACGAGGTCATCACGGGCTTCGGACGCCTCTCGGCCCCGTTCGCCGCCGACCGCTTCGGCGTCACGCCCGACCTGATCTGCATGGCCAAGGGCCTGACCAACGCCGCCGTCCCGTGCGGCGCCGTGGCGGCCTCGACCAAGATCTACGACGCGATGCTCGAGGGCGCCGACGCCCCGATCGAGCTCTTCCACGGCTACACCTATTCGGCCCATCCGCTGGCCTGCGCGGCGGGCCTGGCCACCCTGGAGACCTACCAGGAGGACGACCTCTTCAACCGCGCCGCGTCGATGGAGGCCTACTGGCAGGAGGCCATGCACAGCCTGGCCGACGCCCGCCACGTCATCGACATCCGCGGCCTCGGCCTCGTCGCCGGCATCGAGCTCGCGCCCCGCGACGGCGCCCCGACCGCCCGCGCGCTGGAGACCTTCGAGAACTGCTTCGACGAAGGCCTGCTGATCCGCGTCACCGGCGACATCATCGCCCTGTCGCCGCCGCTGATCCTGGAGAAGAGCCACATCGACCGCATAGTCGAGACGATCCGTGCGGTGCTCGCCAAGGTCGACTAAGCCCTTGCTGCATTTGTCCTTAGGACAAATACGGAAAGCCTCTTGTCGTCCGACCGCGAACACAGCAAGCCTCCCGCCCAATATTGAAAAGGGGCGGGGGAGGCCCTGATTGCGCATGACGAATTCCGCCGCCGCGACCTCGACCGACGCCACCGCTCCAGCGAAGAGCCACTACGTCATCCTCGACGGCCTGCGCGGGGTGGCCGCGCTGATGGTGGTGGTGTTCCACCTGTTCGAGGCCCACAACGGCGGCAGTCCGCACAAGCAGATCATCAACCACGGCTACCTGGCGGTGGACTTTTTCTTCCTGCTGTCGGGCTTCGTGGTCGCCTACGCCTATGACGACCGCTGGGGCGGGATGAGCGTCGGGGCGTTCTTCAAGCGGCGACTGGTGCGCCTGCAGCCGATGATCATCGTCGGCACGCTGATCGGCGCGGCCCTGCTCGCCTTCCAGCACTATTCGCTGTTCCCGAAGCTGGCCAACATCACGACCTTGCAGGTGCTGGTCATGGTGCTGCTGGGCTTCGTGATGATCCCCGTGACCCCGGCGGTCGAGCCGCGCGGCTGGGGCGAGATCTATCCGCTGAACGGGCCGCAATGGTCGCTGTTCTATGAGTACATCGCCAACATCCTCTACGCGATCGGCCTGCGGAAGCTGTCCAACCGCTGGCTGGGCGCGCTGGTGGCGGTGTCGGCGGCGGCGCTGATCTTCCTGCTGACGCGCGGCCCGCGCGGCGACGTCATCGGCGGCTGGGCGCTGGACCCCGCCGGCGTCCAGATCGGCCTGACGCGGGTGATGTTCCCGTTCTTCGCCGGCGTGCTGCTGATGCGGCTGGGCAAGCGGATCAAGGTCCCGAACGGCTTCGCCGTGTGCAGCCTGCTGCTGATCGTGGGCCTGTCGCTGCCGCGCTTCGGCGGCGAGGAGCGGCTGTGGATCAACGGCCTCTACGAAGCGGCCGTCATCATCCTGCTGTTCCCGCTGATCGTCGCCATCGGCGCGGGCGAGAAGGATGTCGACGGCCCCAGCGTGCGGATCGCCCGCTTCTTCGGCGACCTCTCCTACCCGCTCTACATCACCCATTATCCGCTGATCTACATCTACACCGGCTGGGTCGTGGACAAGAAGATCGGCCCCGCCCAGGGCGCGCTGGTCGGGGCCGGGGTGTTCGTGCTGGCGGTGACGATCGCCTGGGCCAGCCTCAAGCTCTACGACGAGCCGGCGCGGCGCTGGCTGGCGAAGCGGTTCCTCGCCAAAGCCTAGCCGCGCGGCTGATACGACATCGCCACGTCGCACCGTTCGTAGCGCGCGCCGAACATCGCCATGATCTCGGCGTCGTGCACGAAGCCCAGCTTCTCATAGAGGTGGATGGCCGCCGCGCACTTGCGGTTGGTCAGCAGATAGACCTTGTCCATGCCGAGGCTGGCAGCGCGTTCCAGGGTCTTGGCCAGCAGGTATTCGCCGGCCTTCAGGCCCCGGGCGCTGGCCAGGACGCCCATCTTGGTCAGCTCGACCCAGCCGTCCTTGGAGACCATCAGGGCGCAGGTGCCGACCACGCCCAGCTCGGCAGTCTCGGCGAACAACACCACCCCGCCCTTGTCGAGGATCAGCTCGCGCGGCTTTGACAGCAGGGCGATGTCGTTTTCCTCCAGGACGAACATGTCCTGAATCCACTCGGCGTTGATCCGGTAGAAGGCCTCCGCCAGGTCATCGGAGAAGTCGCGGGCCCACAGTTTCGGCGCGCCGGCCGCCTGGATTCGGGTCAGCAGCGAGGCCTCGTCCAGCCGCTGCTCGACCTTGGCCAGCCCCTGCATGAAGTCGCCGTCGAGCCCCTCGACCAGCTCGGCGGCCGCCGGTTCGATGCGCGGCAAGAGCTCGGTCTGCACCCGCACCATCAGCGCCTCGCCGGCCGGCGTCAGGGCCAGCGACTTGGAGCGCGCGTCGCCCGGCATCGGGCGCGCCTCGACGAATTCGCTCAGCCCTCCCAGGGCCCGGGTCACGGTCGGCTGGGCCAGTTGCAGGCGCTGGGCGAGCTCCCCCACGGCGATCGGGCCATGCAGGCGGATGGTCATCAGCAGCGACATCTGGGCCGGCTGCACCGGCAGGTTCAGGGACCGCGCCACCTCGGCCGCGTCGGCCTGCATCCGCTCGGCCAGGCGCTTGAGCCGGCTGCCCAGGAAGCCCACGCCAAACCCCGCCAGCAGATCGTTTTCCATCGCCGCCTCCATATTCATAGCGCGCTATATAGCTTGCTATGAGATTGGCGCGGAGGCAAGTGGCCTACATCCGGAAAGGCGGGATCACCGCGCAGCGGACCTGGCCGCCGCGCACCTCGACGGCGGCGGCGCGCCCGCCCGTCAGGTCGTAGAACTGGTCGCGGCCACCCAGCGACACGACCAGATAGTCGGGCGCGTTGAACTTGCAGACCGGATAGCGCTCCTTGCGCCCGCCGGTGCGGTCGATCAGGTGCGTGCAGGTCATGGCCCCGCCCGTGCGCCGGAACAGCGTGTCGTCATAGGGCGTGGCTTGCGGCAGCCTGCGCAGGCTGCGGAAGATCAGCGGCTCCAGCGGCGCGCAGGGCGGGCCCTCGACGCGCCAGAAGGCGTCCCGCTGGGCCTGCACCGCGCGGTCGTGGCGCGCCATGACCTCAAGGCCCACGCCGATCAGCACCGCGAAGCCGATGCCCACCGCCACCCAGCGCCAGCGGCTTGAGGCGCGGCCTTCGAGAGGGAGCTTGCTGATACGAACCTGGTCCGTCGCCATATCCGAACTCACGCATGTAAATCTGATGTACATGCGTAATTCACATCGCCATGGTTGTCACTAGAAGAACGTTGATCACCACGCTTGACGCGAGCTCGTGACATTTGTAGCGTACTCGCGACATCACCAAGGTACACGCCCCCATGACCGAGCCCTCCGACCTGGAACTGGAAGTGCTGAAGGCCTTCTGGCGCGGCGGCGCGATGAGCGCCCGCGAGGCCCAGGGCCTGATCGAGCCCGAGCTGGGCTGGAGCGCCTCGACCACCCGCACCGTGCTGGAGCGGATGGTGGCCAAGGGCCTGCTGGTCCGCCGCTCGGTGCACGGCCTGGCGGTCTATGAGGCCCGGACCGGCAAGGTCGACGTGATCGGCGGCGTGCTGAACCGCCTGCGTGGCCTGCTGGAAATCGACGGCCGCCTGCCGGCCTCGGCCTTCGCCGGAAGCCAGATCCTGTCCGAGACCGAGATCGAGGAACTGGAAGCCCTGCTCAACACCGCGAAGGGAGAGGGCAAGTGATGCATCCGCTGCTGACCTCCACCGCGCTGGGCCTGATCGCCGCCTGGCCCGTCGGCGCCCTGGGCCTGGGCCTGGGCCGCTTGGTCGAGCGCCTGACCGACGATCCGCGTCCGCGCGCCGCCGCCTGGAGCCTGGCCTACGCCCTGCCCGCCGGGGCCCTGGCCGCCACCATCGCCCTGACCTTCGCCCCCGCGCCGATCGAGAAGGCCGCGCCCACCGCCGCGATCGTTCCCGGCCCCGTCCGCATGGCCATAGTCGAGATGACCGCGCCGGCCGAGCAAGCGCCCGCCGCCGCCCCGGCCTGGGAGCCCTCGCCCGCCCTGACCAACGGCCTGGCCTGGAGCCTGGTCGGCCTGTCCGCCGCCGGCCTGCTGGCGCGCGGCTGGCGCTGGAACCGGGGCCGCCGTCGCCTGGCCCAGGTCCGCGCCGCCGCCGAGCCGTGCCACGACTACGCCCTGGTCGAGGCCGTCCGCCTGCGCGCCGCCCGCCTGCGGGTCGACGCCCCGCGCGTGAAGATCAGCGCCGCCGTCTCCGAGCCGCTCCTGGCCGGCGCCCGCCGTCCGGTGATCCTGCTGCCGAAGGCCTTGGCCGAGACCGCCGATACGCGCCGGCTGGAGCTGGTCTGTGGCCACGAGCTGGCCCACCTGCGTCGCGGCGACAACTGGCGCATCCCGGCCGAGGAAGCCCTGGCCGGCCTGTTCTGGCTGGTCCCGCCGGTCGCCGCCATGCGCGGCCGGATGCTGGCCGCCCGCGAGGCCGTCTGCGACCTGACCGCCCTGGACGGCGCCGCGCCGGAAGCCCGCCGTGACTATGCCCACGTGCTGGTCGAGGCCCTGCGGATGAACGCCCAACCCTCGTTCCAATCGGCCTTCACCGGTCGCGACCGCAACCTGGCCGCCCTGCGGCTGTCGGCGATCCTGCAGCCGCAAGGCCGGGCCTCGGCCCTGCGCGTCGGCATGGTGCTGGTCCTGGGCGGCGCTCTGACCGCCGCCACGGGCTTCGGCTCGCTGGCCCTGGCCGAGCAGGCCCGCCGCCTGGCCCCGCCGCCTTCGCCAGAGACCGTCGCGGTCGCCGAGGCGGTCTCCGCTGTCGCCGCCGAGGACGCCGCTCCCGCCGCTGAAGCCGCGCCGGCCGCCGAAGCCCGCGCCGCGACGCCCGCCGCCGAGGCCGAGCCCGCCATGGCCGCCGCCGAAGCCGCCCCGGCCCTCCCGGCTGCTCCAGCGATGGAAGCGATCGCGCCGGTGGCCGCGATGGCGCCGATGACCTCGCTGCGGGTGCGCGTCGGTCCCGATCCGCATCCCAATCCGGACCCGCACCCCAATCCCAACCCGCGCCCGAACCCGAGGCCCAATCCCCAGCCCAACCCGCGCGTGGCGCGCGACATCAACATCAATGTCGACGACCGTGACACGGCCAATATCGAGATCCGGGCCGATCGCCAGGAGCAGGCCTCGAACGCGACGGTCTATCTCGGCGACGTTACGGTGCGCGGCAAGCTGAACCCGGTGCTGGTCAATCTGAAGCTCAACGGCCGCGTGGCTCCAATGGACTTCACGCCGACCGACCTGGCCCGAGGCGCGATCGAGCGCCTGGAAGTGACCAGCCGCGACGTCTCCATCGATCGCAAGATGACGGTCAACGTCGTCCTCAAGACCACCGCCCCGTAGGCTCAAACGACGCGAAGTGATCCCATGAACCCGCTCTTCGCCTCCGCCGCCCTGGGCCTGGCCGCCGCCTGGCCGGCCAGCGGCCTGGGCTGGCTGCTCGGCAAGGCCGCCGACCGGCTGACCGGCGATCCCCTGCCCCGGGCCAAGGCCTGGAACCGCGCGGTCGTCCTGCCGCCGGCCATGCTGGCGCTGATGGTCGGCGTCTCGGCCCTGCCCGAAGCGGCCGCCGACCCGGTCTATCAGGCCGCCCTCGCCGCGCCGGCCGTGGCCACCGCCGGGGCCGCGATCAGCGAGGCCTCGGTGCGGGTCATGGCCAGCGCCGGCAGCGCCGAGATGGCCGCCGGCCTGTTGATCCTCAGCGCGCTGGGCGGCCTGACCGTCGCCGGCGTCCGCCAGGTGATGGGCCGGGCCAAGCTGAAACGCATCGTCGACAAGGCCCGCCCGGTCTCGCAGGAGCTGGCCCTGGCCGTCCGCGCCGCCGCCCGTCGCATGGACACCGGCCGCCCCGAGGTGAAGGTCAGCGACGAGATCGACCAGCCGCTGCTGGCCGGCCTGACGACGCCGGTCATCCTGCTGCCCGCCGACCTGGTCGCGCGACTGGACGTTGCCCGCCTCGTGCCGATCTGCGCCCACGAGCTGGCGCATCTGAAGCGCGGCGACAACTGGCGGCTCTTGTTCGAGCACCTGCTGGGCGGCCTCTTCTGGATGGCCCCGCCGTTCGCCGCCGTCCGCACCCGCGCCGCCGCCGTGCGCGAGGAGCTGGCCGACGCCATGGCGCTGGAGAACGCCGCCGTCGAGGTCCGCCGGACCTATGCCGAGACCCTGATCGACGTGCTGCGCACCCGCGCCGCCCCCACCCTGCACCCCGCCTTCACCGGCAAGGGGCGGAGACCCACGCTCATGCGCCTCAAAGCCATCACCGACCCGCGCGATCCCGCCACCTTCGTCCGCAAGGCGCTGCTGGGCCTGATCGGCCTGCTGGCCGTGACGGTCGTGGCCACGGGCTCGATCGCCCTGGCGCATCAGGACGGCGGCGGCCACACCGGCAGCCGCAGCCTGATCACCGACGAGCGCGGCCTGTATGTCGACATCCACTCCGACTATGTCCGCGTGACCAATGCCGAGCTGATCGACGGCAAGCTGAAGCCGGAGGACGGCCAGGGCTGGGTCTATCACGGCAATGTCCGGGTGCTGGGCAAGCTGAACTCGCCGCGCACCCAGGTGCTGCTGGACGGCAAGGCCCCGCCCAAGGACTTCGATCCGACCATCCTGTCCAAGGGCTCGATCCAGGAGCTGCAGGTCACCCACTACCAGCGCGACAACGCGCCCAGCGTGGTGCTGAACGTCATCACCAAGTCGGGCTCCTGACGCCCAGCAGCGATAATGACACCGGTGGACAGAGATCGCGTCCACCGGCATTTTCGCGGCCATGCTCAGCCGTTTCCTAGCCCTCGCCCTGACCCTCGCCGCCGGCTCCGCCCACGCGGCGGAGATGCTGGCCTTTCCCGGCGCTGAAGGCGCGGGCCGGTTCGCGGCCGGCGGCCGGGGCGGCGCGGTGCTGCGGGTCACCAATCTCGAGGATTCCGGTCCAGGCTCCCTGCGCGCGGCGGTCGAGGCCAAGGGCCCGCGCACGGTCGTGTTCGACGTCGCCGGCACCATCCAGCTCAAGACTCCGCTGAAGATCAGCAACGGCCAGATCACCCTCGCCGGCCAGACCGCGCCGGGCGGCGGGATCACCCTGCGCGACCAGACCCTGATCGTCAGCGCCGACGACGTGGTGATCCGCTTCATTCGCTCGCGCCTGGGCGCGGAGAGCAAGGTCGAGGGCGACGCGATCTGGATCAGCGGCGGCCGGCGGATCATCCTCGACCACGTCTCGGCCAGTTGGTCGGTGGACGAGACCCTGTCGGCCTCGGCCCGCTACGACAAGCCGGGGCAAGGCTTCTATGACCTCACCGTCCAGTGGTCGATCATCGCCGAGAGCCTGGCCCACTCGATCCACGTCAAGGGCGACCACGGCTATGGCAGCCTGATCCGGGGCGGCGACGGATCGAGGATCAGCTTCCACCACAATCTGTGGGCCAACCACATGGCGCGGATGCCCAGGCCCGGGAACTACGAGGGGCCGGACAAGGACCCGGTCGGGGCGTTCTTCGATTTCCGCTCGAACGTCTTCTACAATTGGGGCCACGACCGGGCGGGCTACAACGCGGACGCCGCGACGCTGTCGGCCTACAACTTCGTCGACAACGCCTATGTGCCCGGCCCGAACTCCGAGAAGCGCTTCGCCTTCAAGGAAAGCGATGCGCTGGCCAAGGCGTATTTCGCCGGCAACAGCATGGACGGGGTGGTCCCGACCGATCCGTGGAGCCTGGTGGCGTTCAGCATTCCCGAGCCGGCCGGCTATCGCCTGGCCGCGCCGGTCGATGTGGCCCCGGTGACGCCCGAGCCCGCTGACAAGGCCTATGCCCGCGTGCTGGCCGACGCCGGCGCCTCGGTGTGGCGCGATCCCGTCGATCAGCGGATTCTGGACGGCGTGAAGACCCGCACCGGCAAGGTGATCAACACCCAGGAAGACGTCGGCGGCTGGCCCGTGCTGCCGACAGGCAAGCCCGCCAAGGATACCGACGGCGACGGCATGCCCGACGCCTGGGAGACGGCGCACGGGTTCGATCCGAAGACGGCCGACGGGGCCGTCATCGGCAAGGACGGCTGGACGAATCTTGAGCTCTACCTGTCGGACGCCGCCAAGCGGCGAAGCTGAAGATCGCCTTTTGCGAGAATTATGAATTTTACCCCGTGACGGCGAGCTTGGGTCGATACAGTCTCAAGTTGTGCGAGAGATCCGCTCTCGCCGCATGTGGAGACTGTGATGATCCGCAAACTTGCCACGACGATCGCTCTGGGCGGCTCGATCGCGCTGAGCTTCCTTCCGACCCTGTCCATGGCGGCGCCGCCGGTGGCCTGGCAACGCACCTACTTTGCCGAACCCGAGCACAGCACCCCGGTCGGCGGCATGTACCGCCCGTGCCCGGCCCCGGGCGCGATGGTCACCACCTGGGGCGTGACCAGCGCCTACTACACCGAGGAAATCTTCCCCTGCGACGAATAGGTTCCGGACCGAACGCGGGAACCTCCCCTGCGGGGGAGGTTCTTCGCGCCGAGGCCGCGCCGGCGCAATAACCGGCCTCGTTTTGCGGCCCGGCCGTGTTTCCGCTAGAAGCCGGCCCATGTCGCACAACACCTTCGGTCACCTGTTCCGCGTCACCACCTGGGGCGAGAGCCACGGCCCGGCGCTCGGCTGCGTCGTCGACGGCGTGCCGCCCGGCATCGCCATCACCGCCGAGGCCATCCAGGCGTTCCTGGACAAGCGCCGCCCCGGCAACGGCAAGTTCGTCACCCAGCGCCAGGAGCCGGACGCGGTCCGCATCCTGTCGGGCGTGTTCGAGGACGAGCGCACCGACGGCCTGCGCACCACCGGCACCCCGATCAGCCTGATGATCGAGAACACCGACCAGCGGTCCAAGGACTATGGCGAGATCGCCCAGGCCTTCCGCCCGGGCCATGCCGACTATCCCTATTTCGCCAAGTACGGCGTGCGCGACTATCGCGGCGGCGGGCGCAGCTCGGCGCGCGAGACCGCCGCGCGCGTGGCGGCCGGCGCGGTGGCGCGGCTGGTGATCCCCGGCGTGTCGATCCGCGCCGCCCTGGTGCAGATCGGCCCGCACGCCATCAACCGCGACAACTGGGACTGGGCCCAGACCGAGCAGAACCCCTACTGGTCGCCCGACGCCGCCATCATCCCGGTCTGGGAAGAGCACCTGGAGACCATCCGCAAGGCCGGCTCCTCGACTGGCGCCGTGGTGGAAGTGGAAGCCATCGGCGTCCCGGCCGGCTGGGGCGCGCCGCTCTACGGCAAGCTGGACGCCGAGCTGGCCACCGCCCTGATGTCGATCAACGCCGCCAAGGGCGTCGAAATCGGCGAAGGCTTCGCCAGCGCCGCCCTGACCGGCGAGGACAATGCCGACGCTATGCGCCTGGGCGAGAACGGTGAGCCCGTGTTCCTGTCCAACCACGCCGGCGGCGTGCTGGGCGGCATCTCGACCGGCCAGCCGGTAGTGGCGCGCGTCGCCTTCAAGCCGACCTCGTCGATCCTGATCCCCCGCCAGACCCTCAACGAGGCCGGCGAGGAGGTCGACCTGCGCACCAAGGGCCGCCACGATCCGTGCGTCGGCATCCGCGGCGTGCCGGTGGTCGAGGCCATGACCGCCTGCGTGCTGGCCGACGCCTTCCTGCGCCATCGCGGCCAGACCGGCGGACACGTGTTCGCGCCTGGCGCGAGTCGTTGACAGCGTAGTCAAGCCTCAGAACCCCCCATTTCCGGGCTCTGAGCACTGATTAAGCTCAGCTTTCGGGTTGACGTGCACACGTTTGCAGGCGTAAGCCTCGTTCAGCGTATCCCTTGGCGCGCGAAGAGCACACGCTGAAGTTGCGATACGTGACGCGATGGCGAGGGGGCCCGGCGCGTGCGGTTTGATCTCCTGAAGATCCTGCTGGTCGACGACAACCAGCACATGCGGATGCTGCTGATCGAGATCCTGCGGGCGATCGGCGTGCGTCACGTGTTCGAGGCCATGGACGGCGCCGAGGCGCTGGCGACCTTACGCTCCACCGCCATCGACGTGGTGTTCACCGACCTGTCGATGAACGGCCTGGACGGCATCGACTTCGTTCAGCTGGTCCGCAACTCGGCCGACAGCCCCAATCCGTACGTGCCGATCGTGATGATCACCGGCCACTCGACCGAGCGCCGGGTCAACGAGGCGCGCAACGCCGGGGTCAACGAGTTCCTGGTCAAGCCGGTGACCGCGCGCGGCGTCATCCATCGCCTGACCCTGCTGATCGAGAACCCTCGCCCGTTCGTCCGCGCCGGCGACTATTTCGGCCCCGACCGCCGCCGCCGCGACGACCCGCGCTACCAGGGCGAACGGCGGCGCGAGGACGACAAGCCGGCGCTCTATGTCGACGACCCGGACGCCGGGCGCGGCCATCCGACGCGGAGAATTTAAACCATTCGCCGGCTAGAACGTGGTGAACAGCGTTTTGTGAGCTTCACCATGACCATCCGCCGCCTCGCTCCTGTCGCAGCCATCCTGACGATGGTCGCCCTCTCGCAGACCGGCTGCCTCGCGGCGGCCGCCGTCGGCACCGTGGCCGGCACGGCGATCGGCGTCACCGGCGCGGTCGTCGGCGGGGCCGGCAAGGTCGTGGTCGCCACCGGCAAGGCGGTGATCCCGGGGGATGGGAAGAAGGATCGGGAGCGGGACTGATAGCTGCTCCCCCGTGATACGGGGGAGCTGTCGCGAAGCGACTGAGGGGGCCTTCACGGCCTAGGCCCAGCTAGCCCCCTCCGGCCCTCTGGGCCACCTCCCCCGCATCGCGAGGGAGGATCTAAAAACTACAGCACCAGCGCGCAGCGCTCACCGATCGTCGGGCGCGACAGCTCCACGCGCGACAGCCCCGGGAAGCGCACCTTCAGGCGCTCGGCGAAATAGAGGCACAGCCGCTCCAGGGTCGGGACTTCCAGCCCCGGCTTGTCGTTCAGCAGGCCGTGATCCAGCTCCGCCGCCACCGCCTTCAAAGCGACATCGAGCGACTCCAGGTCGGCGACCCAGCCGGCGTCCTGCATCTCGCCCTTCACGCTGGCTTCCACCTTGAACGAGTGGCCGTGCAGCTTGCGATAGCGATGGTCCTCGGGACCTTGCTCGATGTAGTGGGCGGCGTCGAAGAACGCAGCCTTCGTGATCTCGAAGACGGGCTTCATAGGGACTTCTTTGACTAAGGCCTGGGAGGCTCTAGCGCGTCGACCCTGTCACCAAGTCGAGCGCCTTATCCGTCAGGGCAGGCCGAGATATTTGTGCGTTTGGACGCTTAAACGCCATTGTGGGTGCGAAAGGCAATAGGCGACGGCCAATTGCGTGTTCCTGTCGCGGTCCGGCCCGTCCATCGGCTGCAGGTAGAACCGCTCGAAATCCAGGTCCGCGAAGCGCTCCGGCATGGCCTTGTCCTGCGGGAAAACGAGCTTCAGCTCCTGGCCCGAGGTCTGCACGACGGCTGCGTCGGCCTTGGGGCTGATGCAGATCCAGTCGATGCCGGCCGGGGCCTCCAGCGTGCCGTTGCTCTCGCAGGCGATCTGGAAGCCGCGCGCGTGCAAGGCCGCGATGGCGGCCTCGTCCAGTTGCAGGAACGGCTCGCCGCCGGTGCAGACCACCAGGCGGTCGTCAGGACCGCCGGTCCACTGGGCCTCGACCGCCGCCGCCAGGTCGTCGGCCGTGGCGAACTTGCCGCCGTTCTCGCCGTCCGTGCCGACGAAGTCGGTGTCGCAGAAGGTGCAGACGGCCTTGGCGCGGTCCTGCTCACGACCGGTCCACAGGTTGCAGCCCGAGAAGCGGCAGAACACCGCCGCCTTGCCGGCCTGGCCGCCCTCACCCTGCAGGGTCAGGAAGATCTCTTTGACCGAGTACGTCACTGCGCCAGCGCCTCGCGGCCGGCCGCGTCCCACTCGACATAGCCCTTCTCGCGCAGCTCGCATGCCGGGCAGGTCCCGCAGCCATGGCCCCAGGCGTGCAGCTCGCCGCGTTCGCCCTGGTAGCAGGTGTGGCTTTCCTCGACGATCAGCTTGACCAGGTCCTCGCCGCCCAGCGCCTTGGCCAAGCCCCAGGTCTGGGCCTTGGTCAGCCACATCAGCGGGGTCTCGACCCGGAAGTTGCGGTCCATGCCGAGGTTCAGCGCAAGCTGCTGGGCGTCCAGAGTGTCGCGGCGGCAGTCGGGATAGCCCGAGAAGTCGGTCTCGCACATGCCGCCGACCAGGGCGTCGATGCCCCGGCGATCCGCCAGGGCGGCGGCGTAGATCAGGAACACCAGGTTGCGGCCCGGCACGAAGGTCGAGGGCAGGCCGCGCTCGGTCATCTCGATGGCGCGGTCGGCGGTCAGGGCCGACTGGGCCACCTGGCCGAAGCTCTTGATGTCCAGCACGTGGTCCTCGCCCAGGCGGCCGGCCCATTGCGGGAAGCGGGCGGCGACTTCGCGACGGACGTCCTGGCGGGCCTCCATCTCGATGGAGTGGCGCTGGCCATAGTCGAAGCCGACCGTCTCGACGCGCTCATAGCGCTCGAGGGCCCAGGCCAGGCAGACGCTGCTGTCCTGGCCGCCGGAGAATAGAACAAGCGCGGCTTCGCTCATGCGAGCCTCTCAGAGGGAAAGAAGGGGAACATGGCCCCTCCTCTACACGAGGCAAGGCCGGGCCGGAACAGCGTGGCGGGAAACAGCCCGACTCGCGCGATACTCCGACAACGAACCAAGGCGAAGTCTTTCGCCCGCGAACCATGACCATATCTCGCTATTGCGAGACCATTTCGCGATCATGGCCACGAAGTTCCGTTACGGAAGCGCCAAACCCGACCTTCTAATTCGACGTAAGCTTACCCGCGTCAGGAGAACACCACCTCTCGGAAAGTGAAAAGGCGTAACCTATCGCTGTTCACTTACGCCCAGGCCAGTTGACAGCTTTCAAACGCAAGTATGCAATCCGCGAATGCTGCGATGGGTTCGCCGTACGCCCGCGTGGTGAGAACAGTACGGCGCCGAGGAAACATCGACCCTCGCAGGCTCCATCCATAAGGCGCCGCCTGGGTTCAGGGAGGGAATTCAATGTCGCAAACTCTGCGTATGCGGAGCCTATTGGTCATGGGCGCTTCGGCGGTCGCGATCTCCGGCTTCGCCGTCCCCGCGTTCGCTCAGCAGGCCGCCAAGCCGGCGCAACAGAACACCACCGTCATCGAAGAGCTGGTCGTCACCGCTCAGAAGAAGGAAGAAGCGCTGCAGGACGTGCCGATCGCGGTGTCGGCCTTCAGCCAGGACTCTCTTGAAGCCCAGAAGATCGACGGCGGCCCGAACCTGCAGCAGGCGATCCCGAACGTCACCTTCGCCAAGAGCAACTTCACCAACAGCTTCAACTTCCAGATCCGCGGCATCGGGGCCAAGGCCGTCGGCGCCTCCGCTGACCAGGGCGTCGGCGTCCACCTGAACAACGCCCCCATGCAGTCGGGCAACCTGTTCGAGGCCGAGTTCTACGACGTGGAGCGCGTCGAAGTGCTGCGCGGCCCGCAGGGCACCCTCTACGGCCGTAACGCCACCGGCGGCGTGGTCAACGTGATCACCGCCAAGCCGACCGACCAGTTCGAGGCCAATCTCCGCGCCGAATACGGCAACTACAATTCGGTCAAGCTGCGCGGCATGCTCAACGTGCCGATCTTCGGCGACAAGCTGGCCATCCGCCTGTCGGGCACCTCGCTGAAGCGCGACGGCTTCGTCACCAACACCTTCAACGGCCACGTCGTCGACGACCGGGACCTCTATTCGACCCGCGTCCAGGTGATGTTCAATCCGACCGAGAAGCTGCGCACCAACTTCCTGTGGGAACGCTTCCACGAGAACGACAACCGCGCGCGCACCGGCAAGCAACTCTGCACCAAGGATCCGGGCCCGACCTCGATCGGCGGCGTGCCCACCGGCGCGGCGCAGCGCTACCTGACCCAGGGCTGTCTGCCCGGCTCGCTGTACGCGCCCGCCGCCTACGGCACGGTCAACACCTCCGGCACCCTGACGGGCCTGCTGGGCAACATCTTCGGCTTCACCTCGGGTGACGCCAACGCCGGCGACACCACCTCGACCAACCTGCGCGAGATCGAGACGGCGCTGGATCCGCTCTACCAGTCGGGTTCGAACGTCTATCAGTTCACCGCGAACTACGACCTGACCGACCAACTGACGGTCACCTCGATGACCGCCTACAGCAAGGGCAGCGTCTATACGAAGCAGGACTACAACCGGAACGTCTCGCCGATCGCGTTCAACAGCACGCCCTTCACTCCGGGCGGCTTCTTCAACGATCCGCAGGTCGGCAACACCAACAAGTTCACGACCATCGACGTCTCGTCGGGCCGGTCGGAACAGTTCAGCCAGGAACTGCGCCTGCAGTCGGCCTTCGACGGCCCGCTGAACTTCACGGTCGGCGCCATCCACTTCACCTACCGGACGCTGACCGACTACTACGTGATCGGCAACTCGCTGACCCTGTCGTCACTGGCGCTGAACGCGTCGAAGGGCCTGTCGCCGACCTGCAACCCGGCGACCACCGCCAACTGCATCGGCATCGATACCCAGCCGACGCCGACCGGCGACGGCCACAACTACTATGACAACCGCACGCCCTATAACCTGGTGTCGGACGCGGTCATGGGCGAGGTCTACTACCAGATCAACGAGGACCTGAAGTTCACCGTCGGCCTGCGCCAGACCCGCGACAAGAAGGCGGTCAAGAACTACTCGACCGTGCTGCTGGCCCCCGGCTACGGCCTGACCCTGAACCCGACCAACCCGGACCAGCGCGCCCGCTTCAACGAGACCACCGGCCGCGTCGGCGTCGACTACAAGGCCCATCTGGGCTTCACCGACGACACCCTGCTCTATGCCTTCTATTCCAAGGGCTACAAGGGCGGCGGCATCAATCCGGGCGTCCCGGCCGGCGCGATCGGCATCAGCCAGACCTTCGGTCCCGAGTTCGTCAACGCCATCGAGATCGGCACCAAGAACACGATGCTGGGCGGCAGCCTGCTCTTCAACGCGACGGGCTTCTCGTACGACTACAAGGGCTACCAGATCAGCAAGATCGTGAACCGCACCTCGGTGAACGAGAACGTCGACGCCAAGGTCTACGGCTTCGAACTGGAAAGCATCTGGTCGCCTGTCCACGACCTGAAGCTGAACGCCAACATCGGCTACCTGCACACCAAGATCGGCAATGGCGTCACCTCGATCGACACCATGAACCGGACTCAGTCCAACCCGGCCTACACGGTCGTGAAGGTGGGTCCGCAGGCCTCGTCGGTCGGCGCCAACTGCGTGCTGAACACCACCGGCGTCGCCACCATCCTGGCGGCCGGCGCCGGGGCCACCCTGCCCTGGGCCTGCACCGGGGCGGCGGCCTACCAGGCGTTCCTGTCGACCCCGGCCGCGGCCGGCGGCGCGGGCCTGCCCGCGCCCACCGCGGCGTTCCTGGCCAACAGCACGGGCCTGTTCACCTACGGCGCGGGCTACTCGATCGAAGGCACGGCGGCGAACCTGTCGGGCAACGAGCTGCCCAACTCGCCGCACTGGACCACCTCGGTCGGCGCCCAGTACCGCTTCGACCTGTCGGGCGGCTGGTCGGCGACCCTGCGCGGCGACTACTACCGCCAGAGCGGCCAGTTCGCCCGGGTCTACAACACCGAGTACGACCGCCTGAAGTCCTGGGACAACGGCAACATCACCCTGAAGGTCGAAAAGCCGGAGTGGGGCGTGTCGATCGACGCCTACGTCAAGAACATCGGCAACAAGACGCCGATCGTCGACGCCTACACCACCGACGACAGCTCGGGTCTGTTCACCAACGTGATCACCGCCGAGCCGCGCCTCTACGGCGTGTCGATTTCCAAGTCCTGGTAAGTCCAGTTAGGCAAGGAAATATCGAGGGCGGCGGGCCATCCGCCGCCCTCTTTTTCGTCGAGAGTCGGCGGCCCGACGGAAAGATGAGCGATTTCCCGCCATTACCGCGCTGTGAGCGCTCCCAACTTAACGACTCCGCAAGGCGAGCCGGGGCAAGTTGACGTTCCAAAGTCCCAGCGAAGCGCCGCATGGAAACGCTGAACCGTCTCATCGACCTGAGCGAACCGATCGCGCCCGGCACGTCTTGCGCCGAGGTCGCCGCGATGTTCGACGCCGCCCCGGCCACGCCTGGGATCGCGGTCGTCGACGACAGTCGCGCGCCGATCGGCATGGTCTATCGCGATGTGCTGCAAGGCATGATGCGCGTGGCCGGCCCGCAGCTGGCCGACAAGCCGATCTCCGAGGTGATGGACGCCGCGCCCCGCACGGTGCCCGCCGACACCGACGCCAACGCCTTCGTCGTCAATCTCGCCGACAGCACGACCCCGGTCTATCGCACGGCCTATGTCGCCGTGGACGCCGCCGGCCGCTATGTCGGCGTCGGCGGCCTCTCGTCGCTGCTCAACTCCCACCGCCGCCGCCAGCGCGAGGCCAGCGAGGCCATGGCGATGGTCGAGCGCATGGCCGTCGACATCGGCGCGCACCTGGACGGCGTCCTGGCCATCACCGAACGCCTCGAGCAGCAGCGCCTGACGCCCGACGCCTCGGCCTTCGTCCGCGCCATCGGCGACACCAGCCGCGACATGGGCGCGACGGTGAACCGGGCCATCGACCTGCACCGCTCGACGCGCGGCCAACTGCCCTTCACCCCCGCCCCGACGCGCCTGCGCGACCTGGCCGACGCGGTCGAGGCCCGCTGGGCCGGCCGCGCCCAGGAGGGCGGCTCCACCCTGCTGGTCTCGTACGACGGCGATCCCGAGTGCGGGGTCGAGGTCGACGGCGAGCGCCTGCTGCAGGTGTTCGACATCCTGATCGAGAACGCCCTGGCCGCCGGCCGCGGCATGATCGAGACCCGCCTGACGGCCCGCGCCGAGGGCGATCAGATCCACCTGGAAGGCCAGGTCCGCGACAACGCCGAGGGCCACGCCGACGAGCGCCTGGCCCGGGTCAACGATCCGCTGGGCCCGTCCAGCCTGCAGGACCGCAACGAGATGGCCCTGGGCGTGGGCATGGCCCTGGCTCACCGCATCATGCGCGCCATGGGCGGCCCGCTGCACGCCGACGCCAATCGCGGCTGCGGCCTGACCGTCGGCTTCGGCCTGACCGTCGCGCCCGCCTCGGCCGAGGCCGAGGTCCATGAGGAACCCGCCGTCGCCACCCGCGCGGCCCATATCCTGATCGTCGACGACAACGCCACCAACCGCATGGTCGCCGAAGCGCTTTGCGACATGTTCGAGTGCACCTCGGAACAGGCCGTCGACGGCGTCGAGGCCGTCGAGATGGCCAGGGGCGGCCGCTTCGACCTGATCCTGATGGACATCAAGATGCCGCGCATGGACGGCATCGCCGCCACCCGCGCCATCCGCGAGATGGGCGGCCGCGTCGGCTGCGTGCCGATCGTGGCCCTGACCGCCAACGCCGACCCGGCCGACGTCCAGTCCTATGTCGCCGCCGGCATGCAGGACGTGGTCGAAAAGCCGATCAAGCCCGAGCGCCTGGCCACCGTGCTCAGCGCCCTGCTGGGCGACGACGAGGACGAAGGCGAGGAAGCGGCCGCCTGAGGCCCCTTCCCCACCCGCGACAATTCGACACTGCGCACAGGCGCCACCCTGGATAGCACGCGCTTGTCGCCGACGCGCATCCCAGCCTAGCCTGAACTCTCGCGTGAGTACGGAGCAGCGTGCGTGCTGAATACGGCGGAAAAACAGGCCTGGGCGTTTCTCAGCCAAGCGCCGCATCTGGGCTCGGCCCACGAGGTGGAGACTCACTTCGCCCAGGCGATCGGGGCCTTCGGTTACGACCGGTTCTGCGCCACCCTGGTCAATGCCGAGCACTACGGCAAGGAGCCGCCGACGCTGAGCCGTCGCGACTTCGACGCCTGGGACCAGCGCTACTGGAGCGAACGCTACGTCGTCCACGATCCGTGCGTGAAGCTGCTCCTCAAGTCGCCCCGCTCTTTCGCCTGGTCGGACGCCAAGCCGCTGGGCGACGGCCGCGCCCAGTCCATGTGGGGCGAGGCCTCCGAGCAGGGCATGAACGACGGCTATGTCGTGCGCGTCTTCGGCCCCGCCGGCCAGGAAGTGCTGATCCGCATGTCGACCGAGGCTCCCGACACCGACCCGACCTCGCGCGCCGTCGTCGACAGCCTGGCCACGGTGTTCGGCACGATCATGCTCAAGCACTGGGAAATGCAGGACGACAATCCCGATTACGGGATCATCTCCGAGCGCCAGGCCCAGTGCCTGTACTGGGCCAGCCGCGGCAAGACCGACTGGGAGATCGGCGCGATCCTGGAACTCTCCCCCCGCACGGTCCACCACCACATCGAGGCCGCCAAGAAGCGCCTGGGCGTGGTGAAGCGCCAGGAAGCCGTGCTGAAGGCCGGTGAGCTGGGGTTGTTGAAGAAGGTCTGACTCCCTCTCCCATAGGGAGAGGGTTGGGGTGAGGGGTTACACCGTCAGCCGGAGCGCCGGCACGCCGTCAGCCCTCGTAACCCCTCACCCTCCCATCGCTACGCGACGGGCCCCTCCCTCTCCCTATGGGAGAGGGTTTTCCTTACGTCACCCAGACCCCCGCCCCCCGCGCAAGCACCCTCCGCGCGCAAGGGCTAGGCCGTTTGGCCTATCGTCCGTTCGCCAGATCATGCCCCCTAATGCAGGCCGTTCCTTTTCCGCCAGCTTTGGGGGCCGGCCTATGATCCACATCATCACATCCGAGAACCGTCATCTGTATGGCCCGCAGCTCTGGGCCATGCACGAGGAGCGCCGGCGCCAATGCGTCGAGAAGAACGGCTGGGTCGACCTGGTCGTGCTGGATGGCGGCGAGATCGACGACTACGACGATCACCGCGCCATCTACCTGCTGGGCTTCAACGACGCCCTGCAGCTGGAGGTCGGCCTGCGTCTGCGGCCCACCGACGACCGCTGCATGCTGGCCGACAAGTTCGCTCACCTGATCGCGCCCGGCGAAACGCCCAAGAAGGGCGCCGACGTCTGGGAGGCCAGCCGCCTGTTCACCACCGAGGCCTATCGCAAGCGCAAGGGTCCGGGCCGGGGCGAGCGGGTGTTCGAGTGCTGGGCCGCCGCCTTCGAGCTGGCCCTGCGCCACGACGTCACCCGCTTCGTGGGCATGATCGACATGCAGCTCTATCCGGGGATTCTCAATTCGCCGATCGACACCCGCCTGGTCGGCATTCCGCGTCCCTACGAGTACGGCGTGGTGGCCGGGTCCGAGATCGCGGTCTCGCAGGACCTGCTGGACCGGGTGCTGGAGGCGATCGGTCGCGAGTCGCCGATCGGCTACGAAATCGACTCCATGGACATGATGGCGTTCGGCGACCTCATCGCCGTGCAGCGCCAGGTGACCCGCGCCATGACGCCGCAGCTGACCGCCGGCGTCGAGCGCGACGAGACCCTGGCGGCCGAAACCCTGTTCCGCCTGCATGACAACTCTGGCGAGGCGCGACGCATCTGGACCGGTCGCGGCGGTCCGTCGTCCCTTAACGCATAAGGGTTTGCGGCGTGCGGTCCGTTCCTTTAGGGAGCGGATCGCACACTGACTTTGGTTTACTCGCGTTGGACGTCAGCGGTTCACCCTTCGGTTGGCGGCGAATCGCCTATTCGGCGACTAGTCTCCTCGGATCGGGGAGGCCAGCTAAACCATCGCGACGTAACGCCGCGCATTGGACGCCCCAGCTTCCACCGACGTCACGGTCGTGTCATTTTCCACGAACAACCGTTGGAGGCGCAATACAGATGAGCGAAGAAACCGAAGGCCGACGCCCCAACCCAGTCGATCTGCACGTGGGCGGTCGCGTCCGCATGCGTCGCAAGTTGCTTGGTGTCAGCCAAGAACAACTGGCCGACAGCCTGGGGCTGACCTTCCAACAAGTGCAGAAATACGAGCGGGGCGCCAATCGCGTCAGCGCGAGTAAGCTTTATGAGATTGCGAAGACCTTGCAGGTCCCGGTGTCGTTCTTCTTCGACGGCCTGGCTGACCCGATGAGCGGCGCGGAAGTGGACGACGCCGCCCAGCACGCCGAGAAGGTGGTCCAGGAATTCCTGACCACGCCGGAAGGTCTGGAACTGGCCGAGGTGTTCCCGCGCATCGGCCGTGGCCGCGTCCGTCGCCAGGTCCTGGACCTGGTGCGCGCGATGGCCGACGAAGCTGCCCGCGAGAACGCTTAGGACTTGAGACCAGGCGCGCTCCGCTCAAGCGCGCCGACCTCGAACGAAAAATGAGAAGACCTCGGCCGGCGGGCCGAGGTCTTTTTCATGTCTGGAGCCGGCTTCAGCCGGTGGAGGCGCTGGACTGCGCGGCCAGCCAGATCCGCTTGGCCGTGCCGGCGGCGGCGGGCGCCAGACCCCTGAGATCGTAGGTGCGGACGATGCGCATGCCGACCTCGCGGTCGCGCTGCCAGGCCACGGTGACGTCGTGGGCCAGGCCCGCCACCAGATCGACCAGCTGCACCTTTCCGGGGGGCGCGGCGCTGGACAGCATCTGGATGCGCGCGCCGCTGCTGGACAGGTCACGGATGACGCAATCCCACGCGAAGGCGCCGCACAGGATCTTGCCGGACCTCTGAGTCTGAATACGGACGGCTGTCCGTCGATCTTGATCGCCGCCTGACGCGTACTTCGCCATGGGGGGATAAACGCACGGCGCGGTTAATCGCCCGTCTAAATTTAGGATTTTTGTAGTGAAGGTTAACGGGGGCCAAGCCCGAAGCGGGTTTGACTTTCGGTAGTGACAACCTTGTCATAACGACGTTCTTCAGTGATATCTTCCGTTTACTGGTCCATGTTACCGGTACAACAGAATTCATCAGAAGCCGGACAGAAGAGCCGGCCGCACGAGGAAACGACATGGCTAAGGGATCGGTCTTGCTGGCCGACGTGAACGGGCGCGACCTGGCTTTGGCGGTCGTGCGTCCTGGCGATCCGCCGCGTGCGCACCAGGAGCTGGCCTGCGGGTCCTTGCGCGAACTGGAGCAGCATCTGGCCGCCGCCTTGGCCGAGGACGGCCAAGGGGAGCTGGTTGGGGCGGCGGTGTGCGGGGCGGGTCCCGAGATCGACGGCGCCATCGCCCTCACGGCCGGCGACTTCACCGTGACCCTGTCCTGGCTGCGGGCGGTGCTGAAGACCCCGCGCGTGGCCCTGCTCAACGACTTCGCGGCTTGTGCGCTCGGCGCGCCGCGCCTGTCGCCCTCGGCCATGACCCTGATCCGCGACGGCAAGCCGGCCAAGAACGCCCAGATCGCCGTGATCGGCCCCAATCTGGGCCTCGGCATCGCCGCCCTCACGCCGCACCGTCTCGACGGCTGGACGCCGGTGGTCAGCGAGGGCGGCCACGCCGACTTCACGCCCGCCGAGCCGCGCGAGGTCGCGGTGTTCGAGGCTCTTCAAGCCAAGTACGGCCGCGTCTCGGCCGAGCATTTCCTGTCGCAGCCGGGCCTCGTCGACATCCACTCCGCCCTGGGTGGCAGCGGCAGCGACGATTTGATCCTGTCTCGCGTCCGCGACGGCGACACGAAGGCCCGTGAAGCCGTGTCGATCTTCAGCGCCCTGCTGGGCGCTTTCGCCGGCGACGCGGCCCTGATGTTCGCCGCCCGCGGCGGGGTCTACATCAACAGCCCGCTGATGGAGCGCATCGACGGCCTGCTGGACACCGAGGCGTTCGCGCGGCGGTTCCAGGACAAGGGCCGGATGAGCGGGTATCTGCAGGACATCCCGGTGTACCTTACGCGCGGGCGGTGCACGCTGCTCGGGCTGTCGGGGCTCTTCTCGGCGAGCGACATGAAATACACGGCGGACGAGGTGAAGTTCCTGGACTGCTGAGGAGGATAGATGCTCCCCCGCGATGCGGGGGAGCTGTCGCGGAGCGACTGAGGGGGCTAATGCGGCATGCATCCAGCTTGCCCCCTCCGGCCCTCCGGGCCACCTCCCCCGCATCGCGGGGGAGGATCTTTTAGGCCAGCGCCGCCACCTTCTCCGCCGCCAGCGCCCCCTCCAGATCCCCCAGGATATCCGCCACGTCCTCCAGCCCCACCGACAGCCGCACCAGCCCTTCGCCGATCCCGGCCGCCGCCCGCTCCTCCAGCGAATACGGCGAGTGCGTCATGCTCGCCGGGTGCTGGATCAGCGTCTCGGCATCCCCCAGCGACACCGCCCGGCGGATCAGCGTCAGGCGGTTCATCATCGACACGCCCGCCGCATGGCCGCCCTTCAGTTCCAAGGCGATCATGCCGCCACCGCCGGCCATCTGGCGCTCGGCCAGGGCCCGCTGCGGGAAGCTCGGCAAGCCCGGATAGGACACCCACGCCACGGCCGGGTGCGCCTCCAGCCAGCGCGCCACGGCATCGGCGCTCTGGCCGTGCCGCGCCATGCGCAGCGGCAGGGTCTTCAGGCCTCGCATGACCAGGAAGGCGGTGAACGGCGACATCACCGCGCCGGTCATGTCCTTGACCCCGACCAGCCGCACGCGCGCCATGTCCTCGACGCCGCCGACCGCGATGCCGCCGACCAGGTCGCCATGGCCGCCCAGATACTTGGTCGCCGAATGGACGACGATGTCGGCCCCCAGGCTCAGCGGCCGGGTCAGGACTGGCGTGGCGTAGGTGTTGTCGACCACCACCTTGGCCCCGCCCCCCTTTCCTCTGGGAGCGTGGGCGATCGCGCTGATCGCCGCGATGTCGACCAGGCGCATGTTCGGATTGGCCGGGGTCTCGAAATAGACGATCCGGGTCTTGGCGGAGATCGCTTCCGCGAGCGCGGCGGGATCGGTCATGTCGACCGTCTTTACGCTCACCCCGAACCGGGTCAGGCCGTCGCGCAGGAAGACATAGGTGCAGCCGTAGAGCGTCTGGTCGGTGATCACCTCATCGCCGGCCCGCAGGAAGCTCCACAGGGTGGCGGTGATCGCGCCCATGCCGGAAGCCGTGGCGACGGCGGCCTCGCCGCCCTCCAGGCTGGCCAGGCGGCGCTCCAGCAGGTCCGTCGTCGGGTTGGAGACCCGCGAATAGAAGTGCCCTTCCCGCGTGCCGGCGAACATCTCGCCGCCGGCCTCGGCGCTCTCGAAGGCGAAGGTCGAGGTCAGGTGCACCGGCGGCGTCAGCGCCCCGTGCTCGTCGGCGGGATCGTAGCCCGCATGGATGGCCCGCGTGGAGAAACCGCCCTGGTCGTTACGCATGTCTCACTCCCTGTTGGGGGTGAGAGTGGCGCGGAGTTCAGTGGCATGGATTGCGAAGTCTGCCACGATGAGCTCTTGTTTTGGCAGATTCTGCTCAAGAGGCCGCACGTGGACACCAAGGACCGCCAGATCATCCGCGAGCTGCAGAAGGACGGCCGCCTGACCAACCAAGACCTGGCCGAGCGGGTGAACCTGTCGCCCTCCCCCTGCCTGCGCCGCGTGCGCAACCTGGAGGCCGCCGGGGTGATCACCGGCTACACCGCCCTGGTCGACCAAAAGGCCTATGGTCTTCCGATCACCGTCTTCGTCCGCGTGCGCCTGAACAGTCCCAGCCAGGACCTGATCACCGGCTTCGAGGCCCAGGTGCAGCGGATCGACCAGATCCAGGACTGCTTCCTGCTGGCCGGCAGCGACGACTATCTGCTGCGGGTGATCGTCGACAGCCTGGAAGCCTACGAGGACTTCATGCGGCGCAAGCTGCACGCCATCCCCGGCATCGCCTCGATCGACACCAGCTTCGCCTATGGCGTGGTCAAGCAGACGCGAGTTTTTCCGGTCGCCGGCTAGGTGCGACAGGGGTGCGGCAATTCGTCCAACAGCCTGTCACGGGAATTTCAGCCCGTCAGCCGACCGCGACCGCTACCATAAGGAACGATGATCAACGAAGCGCCGCCATTGTCCGGGTCGCCCAGCGTCACCACGGCGCTGAAGCATGCCCCGTTGGGCATCGCGATCTTCGACAGCGAGATGCGCTACCTGGCCGCCTCGCGGCAGTACCTGACCGACCAGCACCTGCCGCCGGACATGCCGTTGATCGGCCGCAAGCACTACGAGGTCTTCCCCGAGATCCCCGACAAGTGGCGCATCCTGCACGCCCGGGTCATCGCCGAGGGCGTCGAGATGCGTCACGAGGGCGACCCCTATATCGACCGCGACGGCCGCACCGAGTGGATCCGCTGGTCGATGGCCCCCTGGCGCCAGGATAGCGGCGAGGTCGGCGGCCTTGTCCTCTACACCGAGGTGGTCACCGCCAATATCGAGGCGCGGCTGAAGCTGGAGGCCGCCGAGGCCCGCTATCGCGCCGTGTTCGACCAGGCCGCCATGGGCGTGGCCCGCCTGACCCCCATCGGCGAGATCCTGGAAGCCAATGACAGCTTCTGCGCCCTGCTGCAGCGCGACCGCGACGCCCTGCTCGGCGTGTCGCTGCAGAGCCTGGTGCATCCGGATTTCCTGGACCAGACCCTGCTGTCCAGCGAGGCCCTGCTGACCGGCGAGATCGAGACCTGCTCGGCCGAGCGGCGGTTCATGGTCGGCAATGGCGACCTGTGGATCCACCTGACCGCCTCGATGGTCCGCGTCGAGGATGCGCCGGCCTACATCCTGGCGATCATCAGCGACATCAGCGCCCGCAAGGAGGCAGAGGACGCCCAGGCTCGCCACCAGAGCCAGCTGCGCCTGCTGATCAACGAGCTGAACCACCGGGTGAAGAACACCCTGGCCACCGTCCAGTCGATGGCCGCCCAGACCCTGCGCAACGAGCCCGACCCGGTGGTGGCGTTCGAGAAGTTCGAGGCGCGCCTGCTGGGCCTGTCGGGCGTACACGACATCCTGACCCGCGAGAGCTGGCACGGCGCGGAGCTGCAGGAAGTGGTCGAGCGGGCCTTGCGCCCCTTCGACCAGGCCGGCGCGCGCTTCACCATCGACGGCCCGGCCGTGCGCCTGCAACCGGGCGGGGCCCTGACCATGGCGCTGATCCTGCACGAGATGGCCACCAACGCCCTGAAATATGGGGCGCTGTCGAACGCCGAGGGCCGCGTGGCGCTATCCTGGACCTACAAGCCGGTCGACCGCGCCCTGGAGGTCGCCTGGACCGAGACCGGTGGCCCGCCGGTGACCGCACCCACGCGCCGGGGCTTCGGCTCGCGCCTGATCGAGCGCAGCCTGGGCGGCGAACTGAAGGGCGCGGCGGCCATGGACTACCGGCCCGAGGGCCTCAGCTGCATCCTGCGCGCCCGCCTGCCCGAAGAAACCGCACGCGCCTAGTCAAGCTTATGGCGGGTGTTCGCCCACGGCGACGTCGTTGTTCTTGAGAAGTCTCTCGCGGATCCCACACGCTAGACTCTTCGCCGGTCGGGATGTCGTGATCCCGGCCGGCTCTCTCTCCCCCTCTCGCTGAAATTCTCGACCGCCGGTAGGCTGGCGCCATGACGCTCGCCCGACTCACCCGCCGCACCGCCTTCGCCACCCTCGCCGCCGCCGGCCTCGCGCCCGGCCTGGCCGCCGCTGCCGCCAAGGCTTCCAAGGAGGACTGGAAGGCGCTGGCCGCCGACGTCCGCAAGGAATTCCAGTGGGCCTGGCAGGGCTATGTCGCCAAGGCCTGGGGCAAGGACGAGATCAACCCCGTCAGCGGCACGGCCAGCAGCTTCTTCATCGAGGGCAATGACCTGGGCCTGTCGCTGGTCGAGGCGCTGGACACCCTGTGGATCATGGGCCTGGACGCCGAGTTCCAGGCCGGCGTCGACTGGGTGAAGACCTCGCTCAGCTTCGACATCAATGGCGAGGCCCAGGTCTTCGAGACCAATATCCGCCTGGTCGGCGGCCTGATCTCGGCCCACCTGGCCTGCGGCGATCCCGTGCTGCTGGCGAAAGCCAAGGACCTGGCCGACCGCCTGCTGAAGGCCTTCGACGCCTCGCCCTACGGCCTGCCCTGGCGCTATGTGAACCTGAAGACCGGCGCGGTCCGCGATCCCGAGACCAACCTCGCCGAGATCGGCACCTACATCACCGAGTTCGGCGTGCTCAGCCAGCTGACCGGCGACGACCGCTACTTCAAGGTCGCCAAGAAGGCGATGAAGCACGCGCTCGACAAGCGCTCGAAGATCGGCCTGATGGCCGCCAATATCGACGCCCGCACCGGCGAATGGACCAGCCGCGCCGCCAGCATCGATATCTATGCCGACAGCTTCTACGAATATCTGTGGGACGCCTGGGAGCTGTTCGGCGACGAGGACTGCAAACGCTGGGCCCAGGAGTGCACCGCCGCCCAGCTGGCCCACCAGGCCAAGCGCTATGACGGCCGCCTGTGGTTCCCCATGGTCGACTACGAGACCGGCGCGGTGCTGAACACGTCCCAGAGCGAGCTGGCCGCCTACTATGCCGGCCTGCTGGCCCAGGTCGGCTTCAAGAAGGAAGGCGACGACTACCTCGCCTCCTTCACCGAGATGCAGGCGACCTTCGGCGTCGTCCCGGAGTCGATCGACGTCGCCACTCGCCAGCCGCGCCGCAAGGCCACCGGCCTGCGTCCCGAATATGCCGACGCCTGCCTGAACCTGTGGCTGCTGGACCGCGACGACCGCTATCGCGCGCTGACGGCGATCCACTATCGGGAGATGAAGGCCACCAGCAAGGCGGCCTACGGCTACACGGCGCTGAAGGACATCACCACCAAGCCGATGACCCAGGGCGACAACTGCCCCGGCTACTGGTGGTCCGAGCAGATGAAGTACTACTACCTGATCTTCTCGGAAACGCCGCGCATCGACTACGCCAAGCTGCAGCTCTCCACCGAGGCCAATGTGCTGCGCGGTTTCCGCAAGGTTTAGGCCCGGCCGCCCGGACAAGTTGTCGCACCTGAAAGCGTGGGGCGGGCGCCGTCCCGCGACGTCATCCCATTGAGTCCGAACTGCCGCACGCCTGTTGCGTGAATCAGCGATGCAGCACTCGGCTCGGGGGATTGGATCATGCGACTTCCCACGTACGCGTTTGCACTGTCTCTGACGGTTCTGGCCGGTTCGGCGCACGCCGCCGACCTTCGGCAGCGGCTCTATGATCCAGCCGACGGCGTCATGGTGGTGGCCCACCGCGCCTGCCACGCCGCCGCCCCGTCGCGCGGTCTGGAGACCGTCGTTCCCGAGAACTCCATCGCCGCCCTGGAGCGCTGCATCGCCCTGGGCGTCGACGTCGTCGAGATCGATGTGCGCCGCACCCAGGACGGGGCCCTGGTCGTCATGCACGACGCCAAGGTCGACCGCACCACCACCGGCAAGGGCAAGGTCTCGGACCTGACCCTGGGCGAGCTCCAGGCCCTGCGTCTGAAGGCCGATGGCCAGGCCACCAACGCCCCGCCCCCGACCCTGGTCGCCTTCTTGAAGGCCGCGCGGGGCCGCATCCTGGTCAATCTCGACCTGAAGGAAGACGGCCCGCTGCCCAGCCAGGTCGCCCGCGTGGTGCACGACGTCGGCGCCGACGACTGGGTGCTGTTCAAGGCTCGAGCCGATCTGGGCGAAGCGCCGATCGCCGACCAGCCGCTCTACAAGAACCTGGCCTTCATGCCGATCGTCGGCGGCGGATCCGCGGATCAGCTGCGCGCGATCACCACCGCCCAGGCCTCCGGCGCGCGGACGATCCCCGCCATCGAGCTGGACGCCCTGAAGAAGGACGGCTTCACCGCCGTGCGCGACGCGGCCCGCGCCGCCCACGTCCGCGTCTGGACCAACAGCCTGAACGGCAAGGGCCTGAAGGGTCTGCGCGACGCGGCCGGCGACAGCCATGCCCTGAGCGATCCCGGCAAGGCCTGGGGCGGCCTGATCGCCGAGGGCGTCAGCGTCGTCCAGACCGACCATCCGGCGGCGTTGCTCGACTACCTGAACGGCCAAGGCTTGCGGGGCGCCGCGACGCTCACCGTCGCAGACGCGCGATCGTCTTCTCCAGAACCGCTCGCCGCTTCGCCCAGGAGTCGTTGAGCGTAGCGGCCTCGGCGTCGAGGTCGCGGCGCCGACGTTCCAGCTCGGCCTCGGCGTCACGCTGCTCGGCCTCGGCCGCCTTGAGCGCCGCTTCGGCTTCGGCCAGCGCCTTCTTCCGCTTAGCCTCGGCTTGATCGTTCGCCTTGGGCTTGGGCTTCGGCAGTTTCTCCACCGCCGACTTCAACCCACCCTCGGCCCGCCGGATCACCGCACCGGGCGCAGCCAACGCCGCCTTGGCGTCGGGCGCATCTAGCGCCTCCTCGGCCACGCCCTCCTTGAACAGATCCCGATCCGTCTCCCAAGCCGCCAAAGCCTTAGCCCGCGACGTCGCCGCCACCGTGTAGCGGTGGAACCCGTCGGACCACGTGAAGACTTTCAGCGCACGAGCCATGGGGCGTGAACGAGCGACGCTGAAGCGACGTTCCGAGACGTTGAATTGTAAGGAGAAAGTATTCCGTCCTGGTGGCGGGGGGCGGGATCGAACCGCCGACCTGTGGGTTATGAATCCACCGCTCTAACCATCTGAGCTACCCAGCCATAGCCAGGACGGACGGGGGTCATACTCCCAGGCGCGCTTCGCATCAAGCCTTAGAGTTGACGCGCGTCCGGCGGCGAAACCGAACACACTTTCGCCTGACGCACTTTACGAAAGCATTCCGTCCAAAGCTGCTTCCAAGCGCCGCGCCAGTTCGTCGGGGCCATATTCGCTCAGTACCAACGCGCGCGCCGCCGCGCCCAGGCGCTTGGCTGTGTCGCGGTCGCTGATCAGTTCGCCCAGGGCCTCGCCCAGGCGGTCGGGGTCGTCGTCGGGCACCAGGCGACCGGTGACGCCTTCCTTGAGGATCTCGACCGGGCCGTCGATCTCGGTGGCCACCACTGGCAGGCCGACCGCCATCGCCTCCAGCAGGGTCAGCGGGAAGCCCTCCTGGTGCGACGGGAAGGCGAAGAGGTCGCCGGTCGCCAGGAACGCGGCGACGTCATCTTTCCAACCGACCAGCTTCACGCACGGATCGAGGTCCAGCTCCTTGATCAGCGCCTCCAGGTCGGCGCGCTCGTCGCCCTCGCCGGCGATCTCGCAGGTGACGTCGAAGTCCCAGGCGCGCAGCTTGCCGACCGCGCGGATCAGGACGTCGAAGCCCTTCTTGGAATGCAGCCGGCCGGCGGCGACGATCTTCACCGGCTTGCCCTCTTGGGCGAAGGGGCTGGCCTGGACCTTGGGCGGCTGGACAGCGTTCTGGACGACGTGGACGTGATCGGCCGGCGCGCCGCGCTCCAGGGCCAGGTTGGCCAGGTGCTGGCCGACGCAGAGATAGTGGGTCCCGGGCGTGACGTCGAAGCTGGGCTTGTGCACGCAGACGGCCTGGATGACGTCGGCCGGGGCGGCCTTGGCGAACAGCCGCGCGGGGCGCTGGCCGTGGCTGAGGATGATCGCCGGCCTGGCCGAGCGGACCACCACCCGGGCCGCGCCCAGCGTGATCGGATCCCAGTCCGTGAAGGCCGGCATGACGGTCAGCGGCGGGGTCCGCCCGGCCTGCGCCGTCGCCATCTTGCCGCCCTTGCGCACCACGCCGATGCAGCGACCACCGCGCTTGGCGGCCCAGGCCTCCAGGATCGGCTGGTAGTCGAGGAACACCTGCTCCAGGCCGCCCAGCCCCTTGCCCAGCATGGCGTGCAGCAGGTTGGTCAAGGCGAACTCCAGGGGCGGCAATACGAGCGCGGCGGACCATCGGCGCGGGCCGATCCGGTGTCAACGCGAAGCTAGGCGGCGGGCTCCGCGAGCAGCCGGCTGGCGACCTCTTCGCCGATCGCCAACGAGCTGGTCAGGCCCGGGCTTTCGATGCCGAACAGGGCCATCAGGCCCTCGAACCCGTGGTCCTCGGCCCCACGCAGCTGGAAATCCGGCTGTGGCTCGTCGGGACCATGGATCTTGGGCCGCACGCCGGCATAGTCGGGCTGTAGCGCGCCTTCGGGCAGGCCCGGCCAGAACTTGCGGATATAGCCCGCGAACTCGCCGGCCTTGGTCGGGTCGATCGCATAGTTCGGCGCAGGGACATATTCCAGGTCCGGCCCGAACACCGCCTGGCCGCCCATGTCGTTGCGGTAGTGAGTGCCCAGCGCCCCGTGGATCGGCGGCGGATAAATCAAGCGCTGGAACGGCGCCTTGCCGGTCAGCCGGAAATAGACGCCCTTGCCGTAGTGGGCCTTGGGGATGTGGTCAGCCGGATAGCCCCCGATGCGGCCGGCGACGTCCTGCGACGACAGGCCCGGCGCGGTGACCAGCAGGCGGCAGGTCAGGCCGGTCGGATCGGCCCCGCCGGCGCGCACCGTGAAACCGCCGCCCGCCAGCGCCTCCGCGCCCTCGAACGGCGTCGACAGCACCACCGCCCCGCCGGCGGCCTCGATCTCACCGTGCAGGGCCAGCATGTAGTCGTGGCTGGCGAACACGCCGCTCTCCGGCGACAGCAGCGCCCTGTGGGCGTTGAGGCCGGGCTCCATCGCGCGAGCCTGGGCGCCGGTCAGCCGCTCCATGCCCTCGACATCGTTGGCCAGGGCCTGGTCCCAGATGTCGTCGAGGCGGGCGATCTCATCCTCGGACGTCGCCACCACCAGCTTGCCGCAGCGCTTGTAGGGAACGCCGTGCGCGTCGAGGAACGGATACAGCAGCCGCCGTCCCTGTACGCACAGCTTCGCCTTCAGCGATCCGGTCGGATAGTAGAGCCCGCCGTGGATGACCTCGGAATTGCGCGACGACACGCCCTGGCCGATGTGCGCCTCGGCCTCCAGCACGACGACGCTCAAGCCCCGCTTGGCCAGCGCGTAGCCGCAGGCCAGGCCTACGGCGCCCGCGCCGACGACCACCGCGTCGAAGTCGAACTCGGTCATGAGCGGGCTTAAGACCGCGCCTTCAGGTCCGCCAGCATGTCGGACAGCGAGCGCTTGCCGCCGACCCAGTCGGCGGGGTCCTGCGTCTCGACCACTTCGAGCTTGTCCAGCAAGGCCTCGAGCTTGTCCGGGCCGCCGACGATCTCGGCCGCGCGGCGGTAGTTCAGCTCGGCCAGTTCGGCCGCGACGCCCTCGTCCAGGGACGCGAATTCGCCCCGCTCGACTCGCGCCTGCAGGTCGGCGGCGTCCTCGGCGGTGAGGGTCACGGTCACGGGCGGCTTGTTCATGGCGAGGAACCTAGCACGAACCTCCATCCGCGCCAGACGGCTTGCCAAACGCATGCGTGGCTGCTCACCCTGAGATTGAGAGTCGCGGGGGCGTGTCGAAGTCATGAAATCCTGGGTTTTGATCGCCGTGGCGACGGCGTTGCTCGGCGGCGCGGCGAACGCGCAGGCGCTGCACCCGATTCCCAGCGACCCAAAGGGCGCCCTAGCCTGGCGCATGAAGCCCAACGGCGCCGACATCGCCGCGATCTATCCTCAGAAGGCCCAGCACGAGGAGAAGGCCGGCTGGGCGATCGTCGAGTGCCAGAGCCAGGCGAGCGGCGACCTGAAGGACTGCCGGCTGCTGGGCGAGGCCCCGGCGGACTACGGGTTCGGCGCCGCGGCGTTGAAGCTGACCTCGAAGTTCAAGCTGGATCCCAAGAAGAACGATCCGGCCGAGCTGGCGGGCGGTGTGGTGGCCATTCCGATCGTGCTGCTGACCCCGACGGGCGCGCCCGTGCCGCCGTTCGACGCCCTGGCCGGCGATCCGTCGGTCATGCTGACGCCGGCCACCAAGGGCGTCGCGCCCTGCCCCACCAAGGCCGAACCAGCTCAGACCTGCGGCGTCCACAAGTTCACCTGGGCCACGCGGCCGCGCATCGCCGAGACCGCCGCCCTGGTGCGCGGCGCGGCGGCCACGCCAGCCAGCACCACCGTACTCTGCCCGCTCGGCGAGACCTTGAAGCTGACCGGCTGCACGCTGACCGGCCCCGCCGATCCCAGCCAGATCACAGCGATGACCGGGCTGATCCCGCTGTTCACCGCGCCGACCCAGACCGACGACAAGGTCCCGACCCAGGGCGGCTTCGCCCTCGTCCAGTTCAACTGGGCGTCGCTGAAGCGCGCGGTTGAGGCCAGCGCGTTGACGACGCCGCAGCAGCCTTAGGGCGCGCCAGCAAGACGACGCGCCGCGGACCGGCTAACAAGGTGGCATGGATATCCGGACCGAGACCGCCGCCGACCATGACGCCATCACGCGGGTGCTCGAGACCGCCTTCGCCAGCGCCGCCCACGCCAGCGGGACCGAGGCCGCCATCGTTGAGCGCCTGCGGACCAGGCGCCGGCTGACCGTCTCGCTCGTGGCCGAGGAGGCCGGCGAGGTCATCGGCCATATCGCCTTCTCGCCGGTCACGATCGATGGTGAAGCGAAGGACTGGTACGGCCTGGGTCCGGTCGCCGTCCTGCCTGCCTTCCAGGGAAGCGGCGTCGGTCGACAGCTCGTCGAGCGCGGGCTGGAGGCCCTGCGCGCCCTCGGCGCCGAGGGCTGCGTCCTGCTCGGCCATCCGGCCTATTACGGCCGCTTCGGGTTCCGCAGCGGCCCCGAGCTGGTCTACCCAGGGCCGCCGGCCAAGTACTTCCAGAGCCTCACCCTGCGGACAGGCTCACGGGCGCAGGGCCTCGTCGCGTACGACGAGGCCTTCGAGCCCTAAGCCGCGCCCCACTGGGCCCACAGCTTGTCCTCGGCCGCCTTGGCGGTAACGACCGAGGCGTCCTTGACGTGGCCGTAGCCGCGGATCTGCTGCGGGATCTCGGCGATCTTCACCGCGAGCGGCAGGCTCTCCTTGGAGAGGCCGGCGGCCAGGCGGTCCAGGGTCGTCTCGTAGGACGCCATCAGGCCGCGCTCCATCCTGCGCTCCTCGGTGTGGCCGAAGAGGTCAAGGGCGCCGCCGCGCAGGCCCTTCATCTTGGCCATCATCGGGAAGGCGAGATCGAGCATCCAGCCGCCGAAGGCGATCTTCTTGGGCTTGCCGTCCGGGCCCTTGGGGGCCAGCAGCGGCGGGGAGAGCCAGACCTTGGCCTGGCCGCCCTTGAAGGTCCCGGCCAGCTCGGCCTTGAAGCGGCCGTCGGTGTAGAGGCGCGCGACCTCGTACTCGTCCTTGTAAGCCATCAGCTTGTAGAGGTTGACCGCCGCCGCGCGGGTAAGCGCTTCACCGCCGAGCGCGGCTTCAGCCGCGCGCACCTTGGCCACCTTGTCGGCGTAGCGCTGGGCGTAGGCGGCGTTCTGGTAAGCCGTGAGCTCGCCGATGCGATGGGCGATCAGCTCGTCCAGCGGCATGGTCTCGGGCGTCGGGGTCTTGTCTTCCTTGACCGCGATCGTGCTGGGGTCGTGGGCGACGCGGCGGCCCAGTTCGAAGGCCTGAAGGTTGGCCTCGGCGTCGACGCCGTTCAGCTTGATGGCGCGATAGAGGGCGCGGCTGGAGACCGGGATCACCCCGCGCTGCCAGGCGAAGCCGACCATGATCATGTTGGCGTAGATGGCGTCGCCGAACTCGGTTTCCGCCAGGCGTTGGGCCGGGCAGGCGTCGAAGGTGTTCGTGGCGCCGGCGACGCGGCGGGCCATGGCGTTGCTGTCGAACTTCACATCGCGGCTGGTGACGAAGTCGGCCGTCGGCGCGAAGTCACTGTTGCCGAAAGCCCGCGTGCGGTCCTTGGCGTACAGCGACAGGCCTTCCGGCGAAGCGGCCACCAGCAGGTCGCAGGCGATCAGCACGTCGGCGCTAGCGGCCGGCACGCGGCCGCCGACGATGGTCTCCTCGGTCTCGCCGATCTTGACGTGGCTGAACACCGAGCCGCCCTTCTGGGCGAGGCCCGTCATGTCCACCACGCTGCCGGCGCGGCCGTCGATGTGGGCGGCCATGGCCAGGATCGAGGCCACGGTGGTGACGCCGGTGCCGCCGACGCCCGTGAACAGGATCTTGCGCACGCCGGTCAGCGGCTCGAACTCGGGCAGCGGCGTCGACTCGGCGGTCAGGGCCGCCGGGGTCTTCTTGGACTGGGCGCTCTCGGCCCCTTCCAGGGTGATGAACGAGGGGCAGTAGCCCTCGACGCAAGAATAGTCCTGGTTACAGGACGACTGGTTGATCTTGCGCTTGCGGCCAAACTCGGTGGCCAGCGGCTCGACCGAGACGCAGTTGGACTTCACCGAGCAGTCGCCGCAGCCTTCGCAGACCAGCGGGTTGATGAAGACGCGCTTGGTCGCCTTGGGCATCGAGCCGCGCTTGCGGCGACGGCGCTTTTCAGTGGCGCAGGTCTGGTCGTAGAGCAGCACGGTCGTGCCGGGCGTCTCGCGCAGCATCTCCTGCACGCGCATCAGGTCCGAGCGCGGGAAGACCTCGACGCCGGGGGCGAGATCCGTGACGCCCTGATAGCGCTCCAGTTCATCGACGACGATGACGGTCTTGGTCACGCCTTCGGCCGCCAGTTGGCGGGTGATCTGGGCGGGGGTGAAGCCGCTCTCGGCGCGCTGGCCGCCGGTCATGGCGACGGCGTCGTTATAGAGCAGCTTGTAGGTGATGTTGGTCTTGGCCGCGACCGCGCCCCGGATCGCCAGCGAACCGGAGTGATTGTAGGTGCCGTCGCCCAGGTTCTGGAAGACGTGCTTCTCCGACGTGAACGGCGCCGCGCCGACCCAGGTCAGCCCCTCGCCGCCCATGTGGGTGTTGAGGTCGGTCATCGGGTCGTTGAACCCGGCCATGTAGTGGCAGCCGATGCCGGCCAGAGCCCGCGAGCCCTCGGGCAGCTTGGTCGAGGTGTTGTGCGGGCAGCCCGAGCAGAAGAACGGCTTGCGGGCCTGGTCGGCGGCCAGGCTGACGGCGGCGACGCCGGCGGCCGAGACGCGGTCCAGATAGGCGCGGGCCCGCTCCATGTGCGGGCCGTCGGGCAGACGGTCGTAGATGGCCAGCGCGATCTCGGCCACCGACAGGGCGCCCAGTTCCGACAGCAGCGGCGCGCCGCGTTCGTCGATCTTGCCGATGATGCGGGGCCGAGCTTGTGCGGGCAGATCATAAAGCGCGGCGCGAGCCTGGGGCTCGATCAGGCCGCGCTTGTGCTCGATGACCATCAGGGTCTCGAGGCCGGCGGCGAAGGCGCGCAGGCCCAGCGGCTCCAGCGGCCACGGCATGCCGACCTTATAGATGGAGACGCCCAGGTCGGCGGCTTCCTGCAAGGTCATGCCCATGGCCGTGAAGGCCTCCAGCACGTCCTTATAGGCCTGGCCCTGGCAGACGATGCCCAGGCGGGCCTTGCCGACACGGATGTGCGAGGCGCCCAGCACCACGCGGTCGATGTTGTTGGCGCGGGCGAAGGCCAGGGCCGCCGGGAGCTTGTGGAGCCGCATGCGCCGCTCCTTCTCCATCGGCTGGTCCTTTTGCCGGATGCCCAGACCGCCGGGCGGGAACGGGAAGTCGGGGGTCACCGCATGGTGGCGGTCCAGCGACACGTCGATGGTCACGCCCGAGTCCATGGTGTCGGCCAGGGCGATCATGCCCGTCCACAGGCCCGAGAACCGCGACATGGCGATGCCGAGAATGCCGTAGTCCAGCACCTCCTGGACGTCGGCCGGCGACAGCACCGGCATCTCGAAGTCCTGGAAGGCGAATTCCGATTGCGACGGCAGGGTCGAGGACTTGCAGCTGTGGTCGTCGCCGGCCACCGCCAGCACGCCGCCGGTCGGGAAGGTCCCGGCGAAATTGGCGTGCTTGAAGACGTCGCCGGTGCGGTCGACGCCGGGCGCCTTGCCGTACCACATGCCGAACACGCCATCATAAAGCGCGCCGGGGAACAGATTTGCCTGCTGGCTGCCCCACACGGCGGTGGCGGCGAGGTCCTCGTTGAGGCCTTCCTGGAAGACCACATCGTGCGCGGTCAGCAGTTTCTTGATGCGCGCGGCCTGCTGGTCGAGACCGCCCAGCGGCGAGCCGCGATAGCCCGACAGGTAGCCGCCGGTGTTCAGCCCGGCCAGGCGATCGAGACGCTTACGATCCAGCAAAACCCGGAGGAGAGCTTGCACGCCAGTGATGAAGGCGCGGCCATCTTCGAGCACATATTTGTCGTCTAGAGTGACTTCCGAGTGCCGCATGGCAAAAATTTTCCTCCTGGGTCTTCCCGCCCGTTACGCAATATCTTATAGAAGCGCGGAAATTGTTTGCCCAAGGCGTGCCCGACTCAGGCCCTCTTTGCGCAAAATTGGAGCGTCAACGCCCACTTGGGGGAGGAATTTCTTGTCCGAACAACTCGACGCCGTGGATGCCAAGATCCTCGATCTCATCCAACACGACGCCGGACTGTCTGTCGCCGAGATCGCCGAACGAGTCGGCCTCTCGTCCAGCCCGTGCTGGCGCCGGATCAAGCGCCTTGAAGACGCCGGCGTCATCCAGCGTCGCGTGACCATCCTGGACCGCGAGAAGCTGGGCCTGGGCTTCGAAGTCTATTGCACCGTCAAGCTGTCCCTTCCGACCAAGGATAATCTGGACACGTTCGAACAGGCGGTCGGCAAGTGGGCCGAGGTCGTGCAGTGCGCCACCGTCACCGGCGCCGCCGACTACGAGATGCGCATCGTCACCCGCGACATGCACGCCTTCGACGAATTCCTGCGCGAGAAGCTGCTGTCGCTGGGCCTGGTGTCCAACATCGAGAGCCGCATCGTCATCCGCGGCGTCAAGAACTCGACGGCCGTGCCGCTGGGCCTGGTCAGCCCGTACGTCAGCCCGCTGAGCTGAGACCCTAGGCGCGCGGTCGGGGGGCCGCGCGCTTAACATCCGACATCGAGAGGAGAGGCCAAGATGGCCGGATCGAGCGCCAACGGCGCGTCGACGCGACGCGTGCTGGCCGCTAGCCTGATCGGCACGGCGGTGGAGTTCTACGACTTCTATATCTACGCCACCGCCGCCTCGCTGGTGTTCGGGCCGCTGTTCTTCCCGTCCAGCTCGCCGGCCGCGCAACTGCTGGCCTCCTATGCCAGCCTCAGCGTCGCCTTCATCGCCCGGCCGCTGGGCTCGCTGGTGTTCGGCCACTTCGGCGATCGGATCGGCCGCAAGTCGACCTTGGTCGCCTCGCTGCTGATCATGGGCGGCTCGACCCTGGCCGTCGCCTTCCTGCCGACCTACGCCATGGCCGGCTGGATCGCGCCCTTCCTGCTGTGCCTGCTGCGCTTTGGCCAGGGCTTCGGCCTGGGCGGAGAGTGGGGCGGGGCTGCGCTGCTGGCGGTCGAGAACGCCCCGCCCGGCTGGCGCGCGCGCTTCGGCATGTTCCCGCAACTGGGCGCGCCCGTCGGCTTCATCGCCGCCAACGGCCTGTTCCTGATCCTCGGCGCGATCCTGAGCCCCGAGCAGTTCCAGGCCTGGGGCTGGCGGCTGCCGTTCCTGGGCAGCGCCGCGCTGGTGGGCGTGGGCCTGTGGATCCGCCTGAAGCTGACCGAGACCGCCGCCTTCCAGGCCGCCGCGCAAGAAGCCCCGCCGGCCCACGTTCCGGTCGCCGAGCTGATGCGCACCCATGCCCGTGAAGTCATCGGCGGCACCTTCGCCGTGGTGGCCTGCTTCGCGCTCTTCTACCTGACCACCGCCTTCTCGCTGGGCTATGGCGTCACGACCCTGGGCTATGGGCGGCAGGTGTTCCTGGGCGTGCTGCTCTTCGCCATCCTGTTCATGGCCGCCGGCATCGTCTGGGCCGGCTACTGGTCGGACGCGACCAGCCCGCGCCGGGTGCTGATGACCGGCTCGGTGCTGACCATCGTCGCCGGCGCGGCCCTGGCCCCGATGATGGGCGCCGGCTCGCTGTGGCTGATCGGCGCCTTCCTGTCGGCGGCCCTGGTGGTCATGGGCCTGGTCTACGGACCGCTGGGCGCCTGGCTGCCCAGCCTGTTCCCGGCCCGGGTGCGCTACACCGGCGCCTCGATCGCCTTCAATGTCGGCGGCGTCATCGGGGGCGGCATGACCCCCGCCATCGCCCAGGCCCTGGCCACCCACGGCGGGTTGAAGCTCGTGGGCCTGTATCTCGCCGGCGCCGGCGCGATCAGCCTGGTCGCCCTGCTGCCGCTGAAGAAGGCCGCCGACACGCTGTAGGGTTCAAAAACGCGAACCTTGCATTGCCGCCTTTGAACAAGACGAGGCGGTCTGGTCCCGGCTAAGCTCCTTTCATTCCTTCCCGGAGCCGACCCATGATCGACCTCGTCATCGAAGCCCGCCGCCACGACATCGGAAACTTCGAGGTCGGCCGCGTGCTGCCCTTCCACGCCAAGCGAATGGTCGGCCCGTTCACCTTCCTGGACCACATGGGTCCCGCCGAGTTCGCGCCGGGCTTCCCCAAGAGCGCCGACGTCCGCCCGCACCCGCACATCGGCCTGTCGACCCTGTCCTACCTGTTCCAGGGCGAGATCACCCACCGCGACAGCGTCGGCTCGCTGGCCGTGATCAAGCCGGGCGAGGTCAACTGGATGACCGCCGGCTCGGGCATCACCCACTCCGAACGCTTCGAGACCCTGCGTCGTCAGGGCGGCCGCATGGACGGCATGCAGGCCTGGATCGCCCTGCCCAAGGAATATGAAGAGGTCGACCCCAGCTTCAGCCACCACGAAGGCCCGGCCGAGCTGCCGTCCTACGAGAGCGGCGGGCTGAAGGCGCGGCTGATCGCCGGCGAGGCGTTCGGCGCCAAGGCCAGCGTGCCGGTGTTCTCGCCACTGTTCTATGTCCACTGGGAGCTGGAGCCAGGCACGATCGCGTCCCTGCCGGCCGAATATTCCGAGCGCGCGGCCTATGTCGCCGACGGCCGGGTCGAGGTCGACGGCCGCGAGCTCTCGGCCCTGCAGATGGCCGTCTTCGCGCCGGGCGACACCGTGGTCTTCAAGGCCCTGGAACGCTCGACCGTCATGCTGCTGGGCGGCGAGCCGATCGGCCCGCGCTTCATGGAGTGGAACTTCGTCTCCTCGTCCAAGGACCGCCTGGAGCAAGCCAAGGCCGACTGGAAGGCCGGCCGCATGAAGCTACCCGACCTGGACCACGACGAATTCATCCCCTTTCCGGAAGCCCCGCCCAAAGCGCCGCAGCCGATGTAGGCAAGCGCAACCGATCTGGCGCATCCGGATTATTCTCAGACCCGGCGCCAAGGCCGGACTTGGGAGAAGACGCTCATGCGTATCGTGACGATCGCGGCCGTGGCCGCTCTGGGCCTGACGGTCATGGCTTGCGAGAACAAGGCCGAAAAGGCCCAGGAAGCCACCACCGAAAGCGCCGCCGCCGCCAACTCGGCCGCCGCCGCCTCGCAAGCCGCCACCGACGCCGCCAACGCCACGGCTGACGCGGCCGCCGCCCCGACCGAGGCTTCGAAGGAAGCCGCCGGCGACGCCGCCGCCTCCGCGGGCGCCGCCGCCGAAAAGGCCGGCGACGAAGCCAAGAAGGCCGGCGAAAAGGCCAAGGACGCCGCGCACTAACTCTTCAAAGCTTCCCTCTCCCCTTGCGGGAGAGGGTGGCCCGCGCAGCGGGTCGGGTGAGGGGTCGCACGGCGCCGCCCAGAAACCCCTCATCCGTCAGCTTCGCTGACACCTTCTCCCGCAAGGGGAGAAGGAGACGGTTGAAACCGTCAGCGGCGAAGGCTCATAACAGCCTCCATGACCGACACCGCCTCCATCGACTTCGTCCGCGGCCTCCCGAAGGCCGAGCTTCACATGCACATCGAGGGCAGCCTTGAGCCCGAACTGATGTTCGAGCTGGCCCAGCGCAACGGCATCACCCTGCCCTTCGCCTCGGTCGAGGAGATCCGCGCGGCCTACGACTTCTCGAACCTGCAGGACTTCCTGGACATCTATTACCAGGGCGCGGGCGTCCTCCAGACCGCCGAGGACTTCAAGGACCTGGCCCTGGCCTATTTCAAGCGCTTGGCGGCCGACGGCGGGACCCACGCCGAGATTTTCTTCGACCCCCAGACCCACACCGATCGCGGCATCGCCTTCAGCGTCGTGATGGAAGGTCTGCTGGCCGGCATGGACGAGGCCGAGAAGACCCTAGGCGTCACCTCCAAGCTGATCCTCTGCTTCCTGCGCCACCTGTCGGAAGAGGCCGCCTTCGAGACGCTCGAACTGGCCAAGCCGTGGCTGAACAAGATCGTCGGTGTCGGCCTCGACAGCTCGGAGGTCGGCCACCCGCCGGCCAAGTTCGCCCGGGTTTTCCAGGCCTCGCGTGACCTGGGCCTCAAGATCGTCGCCCACGCCGGTGAGGAAGGCCCGCCGGGATATGTCTGGGAAGCCATCGACCTGGTGAAGGTCGACCGCATCGACCACGGCAACCGCGCCCTGGAAGACGAGGCCCTGACCCAGCGCCTGATCGCCGACGGAACCACCCTGACGGTCTGCCCGCTGTCGAACCTGAAGCTGTGCGGCGTGCCCAGCCTGGACGTGCACCCGTTGAAGAAGATGCTGAGCCTGGGCCTGAAGGCGACCGTGAACTCCGACGACCCGGCCTATTTCGGCGGCTACCTGCTGGAGAACTACATGGCCACCGCCGGCGCCGTGGGCCTGACGCGCGACGAGATCGTCACCCTGGCCAGGAACAGCTTCACCGGCTCGTTCCTGACCGAGGCCGAGAAAGCCGAACGGGTGGCCAAGGTCGAAGCCTACGCGGCGGCTCACTAGCCCTGTGAGCGTCGTCGCCGCCAGCGCCTATATCGCCGGCAAAGCCGTCCGCGCGCTCAGCCTGGACGATCCGGACAGCCTGGTCGCGCGCGACGGCGAGTTCGTCTGGATCGGCCTGGTGGAACCCGACGAGGCCGAGCTGCGCGTGCTGCAGCAGGCCTTCCACCTGCACCCGCTGGCGATCGAGGACGCGCTCAACGCTCGCCAGACGCCCAAGGTCGACGTCTATGGCGACCAGCTGTTCGTGGTGGCCAAGACCGCGCACCTGGACAACGACCGCATCGAATATGGCGAGACCGACTTCTTCGTCGGCCGTCGCCACCTGATCACCGTCCGCCACGGCTCGGCCCGCGCCCACACCGAGCTGCGCGCCCAGCTGGAAGCCGCCCCGGCCCTGCTGGGCCACGGCGTCGACTATGTGCTGCACGCGGTGCTGGACTTCATCGTCGACGGCTACATGCCGATCGTCGACCAGATCGAAGAAGACCTGATCGGCTTCGAGCGCCGGGCGCTGGACGCCTTCCTGACCCGCGCCGAGATCGCCCGCATCTTCACCCTTCGCCGGGCGCTGATGAAGTTCAAGAAGCTGCTGGGGCCCATGACCCAGGTGGTCAGCGCCCTGGAGCACCACGAGCTGCCCTGCATCGACAGCGAAGTGCGGCCCTATTTCCGCGACGTCCGCGACCACATCCAGCGCACCGAGATCCTGGTCGATAGCCTGCGCGAGGTGCTGACCTTCGTGTTCGAGATCAGCAGCCTGCTGGAACAGCAGCGCCAGGGCGTCATCACCCGCCAGCTGGCCGCCTGGGCCGCCATCCTGGCCGTGCCGACGGCGGTGGCCGGCATCTACGGCATGAACTTCGAGCACATGCCCGAGCTGAAGTGGCAGTACGGCTACTACGGCGTGCTGGCGGTGATCGTGGTGGTCTGCGGACTGCTGTACCGGCGGTTCAAGAAGACGGGCTGGCTCTAGCCCTCGCAGACTTCCAGGATCTCCCGATGCCGGGCGGCGTCGATGCCGTCGCGTTGTTCCTGGGCCAGGCGGCTCTTGTCGGTTTCCGACAGGGTCAGGGTCGGGCGTTCGTCGGGGTCCTGAAACTGGATCAGCAAGCGGGTGCCCAGCGTGCTTCCGGGATAGGGCGCGAGCTTGTTGGCCAGCTTGGCCGGGTGCGGCGGCTCCTCGCGGCCGTCGGCGTCATAGAGGTCGAGATAGCGCTCGAAGACCTCGGCCTCGACCTCGGCCCAGGCACCCCAGCCGAAATAGTCGTCGGTCCCCTTCAGGGGCACCGGCAGGATGCAGCGGATGAAGAAGCGGTCGCCCCATTGGCAGAGGTCGTCGCTGTAGCGGACCTGCTCGTCCTGGTCGGCCTCGGGCAGCGCCCAGACCTCGTCGGGCAACTCGAAGCCCCAGTCCAGGGACAGCTCTTGAGACTCGTCGGCCATCGCAACCTTCGGCGTGAGGATCAGCGCCGAATGACTAGGCGATTGCGTGGCCTTAGGCCACCGCGTCGCGCAGGGCGTCGCACAGGCGATCCAGGCTCTCGATGTCGAGGTTGGGATCGAGGGTGATGACCACGGTCGAGGCCGCCAGGTGGTCGGCGGTCGGGGTGTCGTCGGCGACCAGCGAGCGATCGCGCACCGAGCAGCTGGCGGGCACGCCCGCCGCCTGGAGCTTCCAAGCCACGGCGCCGGCGTCGTCGGTCGGCAGGGACAGGGCGCAGGTCTGCGAGATCCAGCTCATGCCCCAGCCCGGCTGGAAGCCGACGCCGCTGTCCAGCAGCAGGACGCGCAGTTGCTGGGCGGTGCCGCACAGGCGCTGGCGCAGGCCCGGCCAGGCGGCCAGGCCGTCTTCACCGGCGAAGGGCGCGGCTTCGATGGCGTTGATGGCGGTGGCGTCCTCGCAGGCGACGAACACGCCCTGCCCGCTCGGCAGGCCGACCAGGACCGGAACTGGAGCCTCCATGACCACGTCAAAGGCGCTGGCGGCGTCGACCAGGATCGGCAGGCCGGTCTCGGCGCGGAAGGCGGCCCAGGCCCTCATGTCGGGGGCGCGGCCGTGGGCGGCGGCGGGGACGATGGCTTCCAGCGGACCGGGCGCCTCGGGCAGGCGGGCGCGCAGGTGGCCGGTGTCGAACATGGCGCTGAACGGGTCGACATCGACCAGCCAGGCCTTGAGGCCGGCCGCGGCGACGCCGGCCAGGGTCTCGGGATCGGCCAGGGCGGAGACGACGCAGACGCCGCCTTCGCGGACGCCCAGCGCCTTCAGCGCGGCGGCGGTGGCCTCGACACGGTCCGCGAAACTACGAATGGCGACAGGGCGGGCGAAGCGGGCGGCAAGACGCTGGTCGAGGTCCGCGCTATGGCCAGCGACGCCCAGGGCGGCAGCCACGGCGTCGAAGTCGATCGGCGCACCGGAGGCGCGGACGAACGTCTTCCCCTGGGAAGCGATGATCGGAGCAGCGGCGGGCTTCGGGAGCATTTCGGACGCATTCCACGACGAACCGGGCGACCTCCATGGCCGCACCATATGGTTAAGCAACCGTATTCATCGATTCCACTTGGCCTAATGTGGCGCGCCGTCGCGGCAAAAAAGTCTAGGCGGTAGGCTCTTTTTGCCACTGATCCCGCAGTTCGCGCTTCAGGACCTTGCCGATGTGGCTGCGCGGCAGGCTCTCGACGATCCGCACATCGGCCAGTCTTTGGGTCTTGCCGACCTGGCCGTTGACGAAGGTCTTGATCGCCTCGGCGTCGGCGCCGCCCTTCACGGCCACGAAGGCCACCGGGGTCTCGCCCCAGGCGTCCGACGGCACCCCGACCACCGCCGCCTCAACCACGGCCGGATGCTGGACCAGCACCGCTTCGAGGTCGGACGGATAGATGTTGAAGCCGCCGCTGATGATCATGTCCTTCTTGCGATCCATCAGGGTCAGGAACCCCTCTTCGTCGAAGCGGCCGACATCGCCCGTGCGGATGAAGCTCCAGCCCTCGGGCGAGGTCCAAGTGGCCTCGGCGGTCTTGTCCGGGCGGCCGTGATAGCCGTTCATCATGCCGGCCGAGCGGCCGACGATCTCGCCGACCACGCCGGGGCCGACCTGGACGCCGTCCTCGTCGATCAGGCGGATGTCGTGGCCCGGCGCGGGCTGGCCGACCGTGTGCAGCTTGTCCGGATGCTCGTGGGCGATGAGGATGCAGGTGCCGCCGCCTTCGGTCATGCCGAAATACTCGACCAGGCCGCCGGGCCAGCGCTGCAGCACCTGGGCCTTCAGCTCGGCCGAGAACGGGGCGCTGGTGCAGAACTTCAGGTGCGTGGACGACAGGTCGTAGCTGTCGAAGTCCGGCCGCTCCATCAGGCGGCGGTACTGCACCGGCACCAGCATGGTGTGGGTCATGCGGTGTTTCTGGGCCAGCTCCAGATATTTGCCGGCGTCGAACTTCTTCATCAGCACGACCGTGCCGCCGCCCGCGAGCGTGGGGAAGAAGCAGACCAGGGTGGTGTTGGAATAGAGCGGGGTCGACAGGACGGACACCGCCGTCTGGCCGTAGCCGACCGCGTCGCCGCGGAAGACGTGCTTCCAGCGCATGCCGTGCGACTGGACGATGCCCTTGGGTGTGCCGGTCGTGCCGCTGGAATAGATGATGTTGAACGGGTGCTCAGGACCGATGGCGACGGGCGCGGGCTTGGCGCCCTCGGGGGCCAGCCAGGCGTCGAAGGCGTCGGTGTCGAAGCGGATGTGGCGGACCGGGATCGGCGCGGGCTTCTGGGCCTCTTCGACGCCGGCGTCGAGGAAGAACAGCTTGGCCCCACAGTCGGCGACCATGCCGGCGATGGCGTCGGGCGTCGAGGACGGGGCGATCGGGGCGACGGCGACGCCGGCGCGGAGGCCGCCGAGGAACAGCGCCGCGTAGGGGATCGACGACAGGGCGCAGACGGCGACCGCTTCACCGGGGTTGACGCCGTCACGCTGGAGGGCGGCGGCGACGCGATCGGTCAGGGCGTCGAGCTGGGCGTAGGTCACCGCCTCGCCGGTCTCCATGATCACGGCCGGATGGTCGGGGGCTTCTTCCGCGCGAGCGCGGAGGATGTCGCCCATCACGCCGTAGTCGGCGGAGATCATGGCGGCGATGGTGGTCATGTCTACTTCCTCAAACGCAACAACGCTTGTCATCCCGGAAGCCTCGCAGAGGCTGTCCGGGACCCAGGGGCCAAGCCCAGTGCGGCGGCCCCTGGGTCCCGGCTCTCCGCTTCGCTGCGGCCGGGATGACAAGCTATTTTGAGATCAAACGGCGACGCTAAGCGTCCTTGAACCCCTTGCCCTCGGCCACCAGCCGCTCCAGCAGCGCCGACGGCTTGAAGTCGTCGCCGTGCTTCTCCTGGAACGCCTTCATCCCCGCCAGCACCTTATCCAGGCCGACCAGTTCGCCCCAGAACATCGGGCCGCCGCGATAGACCGGCCAGCCGTAGCCGTTGATCCAGACGATATCGATGTCGGACGCCCGGATGGCCTTGCCCTCTTCCAGGATCTTCGCGCCTTCGTTGACCATCGGATACAGGCAGCGCTCCAGGATCTCCTGGTCGCTGATCTCGCGGCGCTGGATCTGGCGCTTCTCGGCGAAGTCGCGGATCACCTGCTCGACTTCGGCGCTGGGCTTGGCGTTGCGGTTCTCGTCGTAGTCGTAGAAGCCCTTGCCGTTCTTCTGGCCGCGACGGTCCATCTCGCACAGCACCTCACGGACGGTCGAGGACGAGGTCTTGGCCGGGTCCCAACCGATGTCGAGGCCGGCCAGGTCGCTCATCGCGAACGGGCCCATCGGCAGGCCGAAGTCGTACAGCACGCGGTCGACGTCCCAGGGCATGGCGCCTTCCAGGATCAGCTTCTGGGCCTCGCGCTGGCGCTGGGCCAGCATGCGGTTGCCGACGAAGCCGTGGCAGTTGCCGACCAGCACCGCGACCTTGCCGATCTTCTTGCCGATTTGCATCGAGGTGGCGATCACCGACTTGTCGGTCTTGGCGCCCCGGACGATCTCCAGCAGGCGCATGACATTGGCCGGCGAGAAGAAGTGCAGGCCGATCACGCTCTCCGGCCGCGAGGTCGAGGCGGCGATCACGTCGATGTCGAGATACGAGGTGTTCGAGGCCAGGATCGCGCCCGGCTTGGCGATCTTGTCCAGCTTGCCGAAGACTTCCTTCTTGATCTCCATCAGCTCGAACACGGCCTCGATGATCAGGTCGCAGTCGGCCAGGTCCTCCAGGTTCATCGACGGCGTCAGCAGGCCCATGCGCTTTTCGACGTCGTCCTGGGTCAGGCGGCCCTTCTTGGCGGTGTTCTCGTAGTTCTTGCGGATGATCCCGACGCCGCGCTCCAGGTTCTCCTGTTTGGCCTCGATGATCGTCACCGGGATGCCGGCGTTGAGGAAGTTCATCGAGATGCCGCCGCCCATGGTGCCGGCGCCGATGACGCCGACCTTCTTGACGGGGATGATGGCGGTGTCATCCGGCACGTCGGGGATCTTGGCGGCCTGGCGCTCGGCGAAGAACACGTAGCGCTGGGCGGCCGACTGCGTGCCGGTCATCAGCTCCATGAACAGGCGCCGCTCTTCCTTGAGGCCTTCCTCGAAGGGCAGGTTCACCGCCGCCTCGATGCACTTGATGTTGTTCTCCGGGGCCATGAAGCCGCGGAACTTCTTGGCGTTGGCCTTGCGGAAGTCGGCGAAGATCTCGGGCTTGCCGCGCGCGGCCTCGACCTTGTCGTTCAGCTCGCGGACCTTGTTCAGCGGGCGGTCCTCGGCCAGCACCACGCGGGCGAAGGCGATGGCCCCGTCGCGCAGCGCGCCTTCCTCGACCAGCGAGTCGAACAGGCCCATGGCCAGCGCCGCCTTGGCCGGCACGTGCTGGCCGCTGGTCACCATCTCCAGCGCTTTCTCGACACCGACGATGCGCGGCAGGCGCTGAGTGCCGCCGGCGCCCGGCAGCAGGCCGATGTTCACTTCGGGCAATCCGGCTTTCGCGGACGGCACGGCGACGCGGTAGTGGGCGACCAACGCCACTTCCAAGCCACCGCCCAGCACCGTGCCATGGATCGCGGCGACCACGGGTTTCGGCGAATTCTCGATGACGTTCTGGACGTCCTGCAGGCTGGGGCCGGTCATGGCCTTGCCGAACTCGGTGATGTCGGCGCCGGCGATGAAGGTCTTGCCCTCGCAGATCAGCACGATCGCCTGCACGGCCGGATCGGCGATGGCCGCGTCGAACGCGCCCTTCAGGCCCTCGCGGACGGCGGCCGACAGCGCGTTGACGGGAGGCGAGTTCAGCGTGACGACGCCGATGTCGCCTTCGACGGTAAGATCGGTGACGGCGTTGATCGCGGCCATGCGGCTTCCACCCCTGTTTTTGTAGTTTGAACGGTTGTTTGAAGCAGCCTGCTGCGCCCAGGCCAAGATGTCCAGACCTCCGTGACGGCGCCTGCGGATCGAGCACGGCCCGTTGACGGATTTCGCTGCATACTACAAATTCGAAATCACGGTTTCAGCCGAGATCATCCGTGGGGGTGGATGCGGTGTCGAGGGGCTGCTCGACGCCGCATTTACCTACAATTCCAGAGAGAATGATCCGCGCTGGGGAGGGCGTTCGCGAGAAGTCATGGGCTTTGGACGCGCCTTGCACGCGTCCTGACGTTTCGAAGTCGGTGAAATCCGCGAGCGTGACGTATTGCTCGCAATGCGTCGGACTTTGGTAAAGCGCAACTCGGCGCGGGAGCCGCCTCCCGCGCCGTTTTCTTGCGTCTTAGCCCGCCGCGTCCGTGAAGCTGGAATACACCAGCGTCCGCAGTTCCCGCCGGATCGGATACGACGTAGACGGCATCAGCTGGGTCATGAACACCACCGCCAGGTCCTCGACCGGGTCGATCCAGAACGCCGTCGAGGCCATGCCGCCCCAGAAGTATTCGCCGTGCGAGCCCAGGTTCTTGGTCCGGGCCTGGTCGACGGTCATGGCGAAGCCGAGGCCGAAGCCCAGCCCCTCGAACACCGCCTCGCTGAACAGCGACTTCGACGCCTGCACCAGCTCCTGGCCGCCCGGCAGGTGGTTCATGGTCATCAGCTTGATGGTCTTGGGGCTGAGCAGCCGCGCGCCGTCCAGCTCGCCGCCGTTCAGCAGCATGCGGCAGAAGCGCATGTAGTCGTCGGCGGTCGAGACCAGACCGCCGCCGCCGGACTTCACCGACGGGTCCTTGAGGAACCTGCTCTTCTCCGGATCGTCCTGCAGCACGATCCGGCCCGACGGCGTCAGGGCGTAGCAGGCGGTGAAGCGGTCGCGCTGGCCTTCCGGGACGAAGAAGCCGGTGTCGATCATCTTCAGCGGATCGAAGATGCGGGTCTTCAGGAAGACGTCGAACGGCATCCCCGAGATCTTCTCGACCAGATAGCCCAGCACGTCGGTCGAGACCGAATAGTTCCAGGCCGTGCCCGGCGAGAACTCCAGCGGCACGGCCCCCAGGGTGTCGACGAAGGCCTGCAGGCCGCCCTCGCTGTCGACGCCGTCCAGCTTCAGCTTGCGATAGGCCGCATCGACATTGGTCCGCTGCTGGAAGCCGTAGGTCAGGCCCGACGTGTGCCGCAACAGGTCGATCGTCCGCATCGGCTCGGCCGTGCGCGAGGACTGGAACGCGCCCTCGACCCCGGCGGCGAACACGCCCAGATCGCGCCAGGCCGGGATGAAGCGGTGCACCGGATCGTCCAGCGACACCAGCCCGTCCTCGACCAGCATCATGAAGGCCACGCTCGTGACCGGCTTGGTCATCGAGTAGATTCGGAACAGGCTGTCGGCCTGCAGCGGTTTTGCCCGCTCGACATCGGCGCTCCCCAGCACCGAGCTATAGGCCAGCTGCCCCCGCCGCCAGACTTGAGTCAGGGCGCAGGGCAGTTTTCCGGTGTCGATATACTTGGACTGGATGAAGCTATCGATGCGCTTCAGTCGATCACTCGACAGTCCCACGGCTTCTGGCGTACTCAAAATCCTGGCCTCCCCTTCCGACCTTTTGCGGTCGTGCTTGCGTACCGTTGGATCGAATTCGGAAGCCGGCCATTTTGCCGCAACGTAAACTTTACCCGATCCTGCGAGTATCGATTGAAGACGAGGAAATGGGGATGGGCAAGACCTTGGACAGCGAGGCAGCCTCCACAATCGAAGCCGCGGCCGCTGACTGGTTCTTCCAGAGCAGCCTCGACCTGTTCGTCGTCCTGCGGAACGACGCCATCGTCCGCGTCAATCCGGCCTGGACCGACCTGACCGGCTGGACGGCCGAAGAGACCCTGGGCCGGCCGATCCGCGACTTCTTCCACCTGCACGACACCGAGGTCATCCAGGGCATCGCCGCGTCCCTGCGCACGGTCGGCCATGCCCGCGCCGAGCACCGCCTGGCCCGCAAGGGCGGCGGCTGGCTGTGGGTGCGGTCGCAGTCCAAGACCCTGCCGGGGGCCGAGGGCGACGATGGCCTGCTGATCGTCTTCAAGGACCACAGCGAGGACCGGGCTCGCGAGATTTCCCGCCAGCAGGCCGAGCGCTCCAACGAGCTGATCCGCACCGAGGCCGGCGTCTATGTCTGGCGCTTCAACCCGCGCAAGGGCGTCTACGTCTTCGAGCAGGACATCCCCACGCCCAGCTCGCCGCAGGGCGGGGTGCGGATCATGACGGTCAGCGAGATGACGATGTCGATCCACGCCGAGGATCGCGAGCGGGTCTGGGAGGCGTTCTCCCACACCCTGCGCACCGGCGAGCATCGGGTGATCGACTACCGCTACCTGGATCCGGCCAGCAACCAGTGGGCCCACATGCACTGCGGCTGGCGCGGCGTGCGCGGCTCCAGCCCCGACGCCTGGGACGTGATCGGCATCAGCCAGAACGTCACCGAGCTGGTCGAGGCCCGCGACGCGGCCCTCTCGGCCGCCGAAACCAAGAGCCAGTTCCTGGCCAATATGAGCCACGAGATCCGCACCCCGATGAACGGCGTGCTGGGCGTGCTGCACCTGCTGAAGAACGAGAAGCTGACCGACGACGGCCGCCGCCTGCTGAACGAGGCCCTGGGCTGCGGCGAGATGCTGTCGGAGCTGCTGAACGACATCATCGACTTCTCGAAGATCGAGGCCGGCAAGCTGGAGCTGGCCGCCGAACCCGTCGATCCCGCCGACCTACTGGCCGGCGTCGCCGACATGCTGCGGCCGCAGGCGGAGGCCAAGGGTCTCTATCTGCGTGTCGAGGCGCCGGGCGACCTGGGCTGGGCGGCCACCGACCCGCTGCGCCTGCGCCAGGCCCTGTTCAACCTGCTGGGCAACGCGGTGAAGTTCACCCTGCAGGGCGGCGTTGTGGCGCGGCTCTCGGGCGTGCGGACAGACGACAAGCTGCGCCTGCGGTTCGAGATCACCGACACCGGCGTCGGCATCGACGAAGAAGCCGGCAAGAGCCTGTTCGAGCGCTTCCGGCAGGGCGATGGCTCGACCACCCGCCGGTTCGGCGGCTCGGGCCTGGGCCTGTCGATCAGCCGCCGCCTGGCCGAGCTGATGGGCGGCGAGATCGGCTTCGAGAGCGAACTGGGCCAGGGCTCGACGTTCTGGCTGGAGGTCGAGGCCGACGCCTGCGCCGCACCCGCCGCCCATATCGACGAAGCCGACACCCCGCTGTTCGAAGGCCTGCGCGTGCTGCTGGTCGAGGACAACGCCACCAATCGCCTGATCGCCAGCCGCATGCTGGAGGCCATGGGCGCGCGGGTGACCACCGCCGAGGACGGCGTCCAGGGCGTGGCGGCGGCCCGCGAGGGCTACGACCTGATCCTGATGGACATCCAGATGCCGGTCATGGACGGGATCGAGGCCACCCAACGCATCCGCGCCCTGCCCGGCCCCGCCGGCGCCATGCCGATCCTGGCCATGACCGCCAACGCCCTGGCCCACCAGCAGGCCAGCTACCTGGCCGCCGGCATGGATGGGGCGATCGCCAAGCCGCTGTCGCCGCTGGCCCTGACCCAAGCCATCGTCCGGGCCCTGACGGCCGAGCCGTCGGCCGCGCTGAAAGCCTCCTGATCGGGATTGCCGTAGCAGGCGTGATGCGCTTGGTTGCGGCCACCTTTTCCGGAGACGCCCGATGGCCCTGTTGATCCTGAGTGTTGTCGGCAGCGACCGGCCCGGCCTGACCCAGGCCATCGCCAGCGCGGTGCTGTCGGCCGGCGGCAACTGGCTGGAAAGCCATCTCAGCCAACTGGGCGGCCTCTATGTCGGCTCGGTGCTGGTCGAGGCTGGCGACGTCGACGCCCTGCGCGCCGCCGTCAGCGCGGTGGACGCCCAAGGGCTCGAGGTGCGGATCGCGCCGGCCGTCGAGACGCCCGGTCCCGAGGGCCAGCTCGTCGCCTTCAGCCTGGTCGGCCAGGACCAGCCCGGCATCGTCCACCAGGTCACCGCCGTGCTGAGCGGCCTGGGCGCCAATATCGAGGCCCTCGACACCCGTCTCAGCGTCGAGCCCCACTCCGGCGCGCCGCTGTTCCACCTGGACGCCCGCCTGCGCCTGCCGCCGCCCCTTCAGGCCGAGGCGGTCAAGACGGCGCTGGAGGACATCTCGGCCGAGATCATGGTCGACATCTCGCTGACCCCGGCCGATTAGGGCCTAGCGGGCCAGGGCTTCCAGCCGGCCGGTATCGACCGCCCGCACCGCGCGCTTCAGGTCGTCGACATTGTCGGCCGTGCCTTCGGCCGCGACGGCGAAGCGGTCGGCGACGACCACCGAGTACTTGCCGAACTTCGAGGTGCGGTTCCATTCCTCGGAGACCAGACGGCCGTCGATGGTGGCGACCTTCTCGTAGCTGTCGGCCGTCTCCTTGGTCTGTTGCGCGCCCATGCCCGAGGCCAGGGCCGCCATCGCGCCCATCGGCCCCAGGTCCATGACCGACAGCTGGAACGAGGCGTCGCCCTTCTTGTAGTCGGCCTTGGCCACGCCGATCTGGACCTCGCCCGTGCCGCTGGAGCTGGTCTCCAGATTGGTCCGCGCATAGCCGGCCGTGTCGCCGGGCATCAGAGCCTTGAGGTCGTCGACGGCGACGGGCTTCTGCGGCTGCTTGGACAGCTGCTCGGCGCGGTTGGCGGCCGCCTGCATCTGGCCCATGTCGACCTTGTGGCCATTGATCTCGACCGTGCCGCCCAGGCTGCTGGCGGCCTTGTTCGTCGCCGCCATGCCGGCCAGGCCGCCACCCAGATTGGCCATGGCGGTGACCGCCCCGATCGCCATGCCGATGATGATCGAGATCACCACCGCCACGATGATCGTCACGATGGCGTAGCCCGCCGCCTTGTCGGCCGGAGCCTTCATCACGCGCGGCAGGCCCAGATAAACCAGCCAGCAGCCGTACAGCGCCGCCAGCAGCATCAGAATCCCAAGCGCCGGAACCAGGCCCAGGATGCCCGCGACCCAGCTGGCGGTGTAGGAATAGGCGGCGACCTTGAAGGCCTGCACGCGGTTCTTCTCGGCTCCGAAGCTGGGGGCCAGGGCGTCGATCACCGAGCCCAGGACGAACACCGCCAGCAGCGAGCCGACATAGCCCATCACCGCCGTGGTGATCCCGAAGACGATGGGCGGCTTGTACGAGATCCCGAAGGCCCCGACGCCGAACAGCTGGCCGCCGATCAGCCCGGCCACCGCCGGGATCGCCGCCAGGATGCAGACATAGCCCGTATACAGGCCGCCGATCGTGGCGGGCTCCCGCTCGATCCGTTCCCACTCCGCCGAGGGCGTCAGCAGGATGCCCTTCACGCAGGCTGCCAGACCGGTCCCAGCCGATCCGTTCTCAATCACCGACATTTTCGCGAACGCTCCCTCTGTTTGAGAAGAGCCCGCCCCGATGGGCTATCTACAGCACGGTTCGCGCCCAGGTCGAAACACCGTTTTTCGACAGTGTGGCGCGGGGAGAGCGCCCCCTCCGTCACGTCGCCTATCGGCGCCGCGCCACCTCCCCCGTTTCACGGGTGAGGAGCTCTTCTCCTCCCCTGCGTAGCGGGGAGGTGGATCGCTGCGAATACGCAGCGAGATGGAGGGGGCGCTCGCCCGCGCTAGCCAAAGCATCGCCGCGCCGCTAACCCTCGCCGGGAAGTCGAGCAAGCGCGACTCCTGGGGATCCATGCTCTTTTCGTCGCCGCTGTTCCTGTTCTTCGTGCTGCCGCCAGCGCTGCTGCTGTATTTCATCGCGCCCAAGGTCCTGAAGAACGCCGTCCTGCTGGCCGCCAGCGTGCTGTTCTACGCCTGGGGCGAGCCGGTCGCGGTGCTGGTGGTGCTGGCCTCGGCGCTGCTGGATTACGGCCTGGGCCACCTGGTCACCAAGCCCGGACCGGAGGGCGGCCGCTGGCTGGCCCTGGGCGTCAGCGCCAACATCCTGCTGCTGTTCGTCTACAAGTACGCCGACTTCCTGATCGACACGGTGCAGCCGGTCCTGCCGCCGATCCCACACCTGAACCTGGCCCTGCCGCTGGGCGTGTCGTTCATCGTCTTCGAGAAGATCACCTATCTGGTCGACCTGCGCCGGGGCGAGAGCCAGCGGGCGCGCAGCTTGCACGACTACCTGCTGTTCGTGTTCTTCTTCCCCAAGGTCCTGGCCGGGCCGATCATCAAGTATCACGAGATCGACGACGCCCTGCGCGACCGCCGCGCGGACTGGGACGATCGCACCTGGGGCTTCCTGCGCTTCCTGTGGGGCCTGGCCCGCAAGGTGCTGATCGCCGACGTCTGCGGCCAGGTCGCCGACCGCGCCTTCGATCCGGCCAACGGCCCCATCGGCTTCGCTGGCGCCTGGATCGGCGTGCTGGCCTTCACCGTGCAGATCTATTTCGACTTCGCCGGCTATTCCGACATGGCGCTGGGCCTGGCGCGGATGTTCGGCTTCCGCCTGCGCGAGAATTTCGCCCACCCCTATGGCGCGGTGAGCTTCACCGAGTTCTGGAAGCGTTGGCACATCTCGCTGACCACCTGGATCCGCAGCTATCTGTACATCCCGCTGGGCGGCAACCGGCACGGGGCGGCGCGGACCTATCTGAACCTGTGGCTCTGCTTCCTGCTGTCGGGCCTGTGGCACGGCGCGGCCTGGACCTTCGTGCTGTGGGGCGCCTGGCACGGGGCGTTCATGGTGCTGGACCGCCAGAGCTGGTGGAAATGGACCGAGAAGCTGCCCCCGCCGATGCGGGTCGCCGGCACGCTGGTGCTGGTGATGATCGGCTGGGCGATCTTCCGCAGCCACGGCTTGCCGCAGTTGGGCGCCGTGCTCGGCGCCATGGCGCAGCCGGGCCTCGACGGCCAGTTCATCGCGGTGCGCAGCCACGAGGCCACGGCCCTGGCCATCGGCCTGCTGGGCGCCCTGGTCGCCGCGACGCCGCAGGTGCGCAAGCTCACCGAGCGCGCCGCCGCGATTCCCGCCGCCCGCGCCGCCGCGTCGGTCTTCATCGTCCTGCTGGGCCTGCTGGCCATCGCCAAGGCCGTGACGACGACGTTCAACCCGTTCCTCTATTTCCGGTTCTAGGCCATGCGCGCTCTGCTCACCTGGACGCCCCGGATCCTGGCCCTGGCCGTGCTGGCCGGCCTCGGCGCGATCGGCGCCTCGGCGCTGAAAGAGCGTCCGGCCGACACCACCCTGCTGGGCATGCAGCTCCCGCCGGAGAAGGTCGCCCTCTCGCCCGCCGCCCTGTGGCAGGGCGACTATCAGAAGGCCGCCGAAGCCCGCGCCGCCGCGTCCCTGCCAGAGCGTCCGGCCATCGTCCGCGCCTACAACCAAGCCCAGTGGAACGCCTTCGGGACCTCGTCCATGGCCTCGGGCACGATCATCCGGGGAGCTAAGGGCGCGCTGTTCGAGGAGAGCTATATCGAGGCCCATTGCGGGCTGAAGCTGAAGGTCGATGTCGCGGCCATGCCCGACTACGCCCGCCGCCTGCGCCGCGCCCAGGACTGGTTCGAGGCGCGCGGCCAGAAGTTCGTCTACGTCCTGGCCCCGATCAAGACGACCTGGTTCCCGGACCTGGTCCCGGCCAGCTATCCATGCTCGGCCAAGCGCGACAGCGTCTATCCGGCCGCCAGGCAGGCCCTGACCGCCGCCGGCGTCCACTGGGTCGATGGCCGGGCGGCGCTGGAGGCCCAACGCGGCAAGCTCGGCTACGAGATGTTTCCCCGCAACGGCATCCACTGGAACCAGCTGGGCGTCGCGCTGGCGGCCAAGGCCTTCGTCGGCGAGTTGAACCGTCAGGGGCTCGAAACGCCCGCCCTGGACTGGGACCTCGCCCAAGCCCCGGACGAGGCGGGTCTCGACCGCGACCTCTCCAGCCTGCTGAACCTGCAAACCCCACCCAAGGGCTGGAAGGCCCCGGCGGTCACCGCCCATCCGGTCGGCCCGCCCGGCTCGGGCGCGTTCACGGTCACCGCCGTCAATGACAGCTTCTTCGACCCGCTGGCCCTGTTCCTCACCCAGGCGCGCCTGGCCAGCCGGGCGCGCAACTACGGCTACGTCACCCTGGCCCCGATCGAGTACCGCGACGGCGTCGCCTATCCCCTGACCGCGACGCCTGAAATCGTGCGCAACGACCTGATCGCCTCGGACGTGGTGGTGCTGGAACAGGTCGAGAGCCAGACCGGCGGTCTGGTCGGGCGCCGGTTTCTTGAGCTGATCGAAGCGGAAATGGCTCGCGAACAGCGCAACAAGACGCCGGCCTGAAACATTCCTGACAAAACCTGACGCTACGTGAGCGCCAATTGTCCCTCGACGGACGGAGCGCCCTTTCAGCCGGCCCTCCGCGCGCCTAAATTGGACTGGATAGTCCAGTTCCTGGCGCGGCCGCCGAGGCGAGTGGACTTGAGGGTTTTTGCCATGGACGACGGTCGGGTCGCGGGGGCGGCGACAGCACGCTATGCCCGCAAGAAGGAGACCATCCTGGCGGCGGCCACGACGATCCTGAACCGCCAGGGCGTGCGCGGCATGACCCTGGCCGACGTCGCCGCCCAGGTCGGCCTCAACACCACCAGCGTCACCTACTATTACCGCAAGAAGGACGACCTGGCCGCCGCCTGCTTCATGCGCGGCCTGGAGCGCTTCGAGGCCATGGTCGGCGAGGCCGCCGCCGAAGCCACGCCCGCCGCCCGCATCCTGAAGTTCCTCGACCTCTATCTCGACCTGAACCGCCGGGTGCGCCTGGGCGAGGCCACGCCCCTTACCAGCTTCGCCGAGATCAAGGCGCTGAAGGAGCCCCTGCGCGCCTCGGTGGTCAACGCCTTCAACGATCTCTTCCGCCGGGTGCGCGGCTTCTTCGACGATCCCAGCCTGGCGCACCTGGACAAGCGCCAGCGCACCGCCCGCACGCACCTCCTCATGGAGCAGGTGTTCTGGTCGGGCCGCTGGCTGCGCCGGTACGACGTCGACGACTACGGCCGCGTGCGCGACCGGATGGGCGACATCCTGCTGAACGGCCTGCCCGCCGCCGGTCAGAGCTGGGCCCCGCAGGTCCTGCCCGACCCGACCCCCGTGTCGCCGGAAGGCCTGGAGTGGCGCGAGACCTTCCTCGTGGCCGCCACCCGCCTGATCAACCAGCGCGGCTATCGCGGCGCCTCGGTCGAGGACATCTCGGCGGCGCTGAACGTGACCAAGGGCTCGTTCTACCACCACCACGACGACAAGGACGCCCTGGTCGCCGAGTGCTTCGAGCGCACCTTCACCGTCACCCGCCGCTCGCAGCTGGACGCCCGCGACCTGCCCGCCGACAACTGGACGCGACTGGTCTCGACCGCCGCCGGCCTGACCAGCTACCAGCTGTCCGAGCACGGGCCGCTGCTGCGGGCCTCGTCGCTGGGCGCCCTGCCCGACACCCTGCGCAACGACATGGCCGACGGCTACATGCGCGGCTGGCAGCGCTTCGCCTCGATCATCTCCGACGGCATCGCCGACGGCTCGATCCGCCCGATCGATCCCGCCATCGCCGCCCACATGATCAACTCGATGCTGAACGCGGCGGCGAACCTGGGCGCCTGGGTGCCGGGGCTGGAGCGCGAAGAGGCGGCCGACCTGTTCGCCAAGCCGCTGCTGACGGGCGTGCTCGCTTAGTGAAACCCTCGCCCAAGGGCGAGGGAGGCCTAAAGGTTGCGACCTATTAACCATAGGGTGGTCGCACCCTAGGGCCGGCTGGTATCCTGCAAGTGACTGAGTCGCTTCGAGTTCCGCCGCCATGACGACGATCAATCCGTATTCGTCGAACTACGCCCCTGGCCTCACCGCCGGCCAGACGGCCGCGCAGCGGGCCCAGCAGGCGACCGGTAACGGTACGCCTCGCGACCAGAGCCCGACGATCAACACGCCGGCCGTCAACGTCACGCTGTCAGCCGCCGCCCAGGCCGCGCTGAAGGCCCAGACCGACTCGCGGACCACCGACGCGGTGGTCTCCGACGCCCGCAGCCAGATCGCCACGCTGCTGAAGGCGGCCGGGACCAAGAACGCGCTCGACAACGGCGACCCCGCCATCGACGTCTCCAGCATGGACCGCCGCACGCTCTACGCCGTGGCCAGCAACCAGGGCGGCCAGTTCCCGATCGACCAGCAGGTCGTCGCGGCCCTCGCCTTGAAGGACCAGCACGACACCGCCCTGGCCAGCCCCGCCGCCCAGGCCCGGCTGACCGGCGACTATGCCAGCCTCTACCAGGCCGCCCTCGACCAGATGGACGCCGCCGGCCCCGAGGAGAAGGGCTCCACCGCCTGGACCACCCAGCGCGCCGCCCTGGTCGAGGGCCGCAAGCAGGCCATCGCCCGCCCGGGCCTGGCCCCCGCCGGCATCCAGAACGACAGCGTCGCCGCCTATATGAAGGAGGCCGGCAGCATCGTCGCCGGGGCCAAGACCCGCGACTTCGGCAAGGTGGCTACTGACGTCCGCACCGCGCTGGACAAGCAGTACGAACTGGCCGTCTCGCCCGACGCCGCCAAGGATGGGACCAGCGGCGCGATCGACTTCCGCCGCTTCGACGACCGCTCGCTGTCAGCCGTGGCCCTGAACAAGGACGAGCAGTTCTCAGGCCACGAGGTCGCCCAGGCCAAGGCCGAGATCCGCCAGCGCGACAGCGACGCCATCAAGTCCAGCTACCAGTCGGCCTCGGACGCGGACGGCGGCTTCGGCAAGGCGATGATCACCCGCTATGCCGGCATGACCACGGAAGAGCGCGACGCCTCCGGCTGGACCCCGGCCGTCTACAGCAAGATGGTCGAACTGCAGGCCGCCAGCGACAAGCTGGCCCAGATGTTCAACGCCGACGGCTCGACGGCGGGACCGCCGAGCATGCTGGACTTCCTGTAGGCCTCACTGCCTGACGAAGGCGACGTTCCGCGCCCCGCCAGCCCAGGCGCCGAAGCCCGTCACCTTCCCCTCCGCGTCTCGCGCGAACACGAAGGTCGTGACGCCCCGCAGGCGCGTGGTGAAGGCGTCGGCGAAGCTGGGCGTCAGAGGCCACTCCACCGCGAACCGCTGGCGCATGACCAGGGCGTCGCCTTGCCGCTCCACGATGATCCGGGTGTCGAGCTCGGGGCTGTAATAGGTCCCAACATAGTCGGCCAGGACGGCCGCGTCGGTGGCGGCGGGACGCACGGCGGCGAAGGCCTGGGCAGCGCCAGCCCTTGTCAGGCTGAAGCCGTTGCCGGTGAAAACGATGACGCCGCCGTCGACGGTCCCGAAGCGGTTCTCGCCCAGCGGCTTCAGGGCCTGAGACGCGCCGCGCGTCAGGGTCAGCTGCCCGCCGACCGCCGCCAGCCGGACCAGGTCGCCGCTTACCGGATCGCGGAAGAGGCCCTGATAGGGCGTGAGGTCCTTCGGGGCCTGGACCGCCGCGACGGCCTTGGGCGCGGAGACGGCGGCCGGGGCATGACCGGCGGCCAGCAGGGCCTGGGCGGCGATCCGCTCGCCCAGCGCCACGGGGTCGACGCCGCCGTTGTTGCACATCAGGGCGATGGACACGCCCTCGTCGGGATAGCGTCCCAGCCAGCTCTTGTAGCCGGCTGTCGAGCCGCTGTGCGACACCAGCCGGCGGCCGTGGTCGCGGGTGATCTCCAGGCCCAGGCCATAGTCCAGGAGCGCGCCGTTGTTCAGCCGCCCGGGCGTCTGCAGGGCCGCGACCAGGGCCGAGGGCCTGTCCAGGAAGGCGTTCCACAGCAGCAGGTCGCCGACCGTGGTCAGCAGGCCGCCGTTTCCGTAGACGCTGGTGAACGGCATGTTGGCGACAAAGCCCGTCTCGGTGGGCGAATAGGCGCTGGCCCGGCCGGGGACCACGGTGCGGAAGTCCTCGCGCCACTGCGTATGGCCCATGCCCAGCGGCTGGAACAGGCGCTGGTGGGTGAAGGCCTCCAGGCTGGTCCCGCTGGCCCGTTCGACGATCATCGCCGCCAGGGCGTAGTTGGTGTTGGTGTAGAGGAACTCCGCGCCCGGCGTGAAGTTGAGGCCCTTCTGGCGTGAGGCCAGGTCCAGGATCATGGCGTTGGTGTGGGCCTGGGCGCCGGGACCGTTGCCGGTCAGGGCCAGCAGGCTCCACTGCTCGCGCAGGCCGCTGGTGTGGTTCAGCAGATGCCGGATCGTGATCGGCGCGCCGTAGTCCGGCATCTCGGGCAGGAAGCGGCGGATGTCGTCGTCGAGGCTCAGCTTGCCGTCCTGGGCCAGCAGCACGATGGCGGCGGCGGTGAACTGCTTGGCCAGGGACCCGGTCTCGAGGATCGTCGCCGGCGTCAGGGGCGCGGCATGCTCCAGATCGGCTTGACCGCGCGCGACGATCACCGGCGCCGCGCCGGGCAGGGCCACGCCCGCGACACAGCCCGCGCCGCTCGGATCGATCGAAGCCAGCGCCGCGTCGAGGTCGAGCCTGGGGGCGGACTGGGCGTGAGCGAGCGGGCTAACAAGCAGGCAGGAAAGGGCGACGGCGGCGATGATGGGACGCATGAAATCCTCGATGAACGCCTCAGCCCCTAGAGCCGCGCCACGAGGCGGCCAACGGGCTATCGGCGAAACACCGTCTCCCAGCGGTGAACGACGCCCCTACTTCCGCTCCGCCGCCGTCTCGGCGCGGATCGCCTTGAACTCCGAGCCGGCCTTCCAGTCCGGCCAGTCGCGGGAATTGGCCAAGGCCTTGCCGGCCTCATAGGTCAGGGCGACGTCCTGGGCGGCGCCGCGCAGGTCCCAGTCGGGGCTCCAGGCGTCGCAGGGCTGGTGGTAGCAGCGGCTGGTGTAGTCGGCGACCCAGGCGTCGCCGGCGGCGCGGCCGCCCTTGATCAGGTCGGCCCCGCCGCCCAGGCCCATCAGCAGCAGCACGGGCACGCCGCGACGGGCCAGCGAGAAGTGGTCGGCCCGGTAGAACAGCGCCCGCTCGGGCTTGGCGTCCGGGGTGATGGTCCGGCCCTGCTTGGCGGCCTGAGCGGCCAGGCCGTCCTCCAGCACGTTCTGGCCCGCCCCGACCAGCACCACGTCGCGCGCCGGCCCCACGGTCTGCAGCACGTCGAAGGTGTAGTTGGCCACCGTCTTGCCCAGCGAGGCGGAGGGATGGTTGGCGTAGTATTCCGAGCCCAGCAGGCCGCGCTCCTCGGCGGTCCAGGCGGCGAACAGGATCGAGCGCTCCGGGCGCGGGCCCTGGGTGAAGGCGCGGGCGGCCTCGATCACCGCGGCCACGCCGATGGCGTCGTCGGCGGCGCCGCGACGGATGGTGGCGCCCTGAGCGTCCGGCGCACCGACGCCGTAGGCGTCCCAGTGGGCGGCATAGACTACGGTCTCGTCCGGATGTTTGGCCCCCGGCAGGCGGGCCAGAACGTTGGCGCTGTCCATCGCCTGGTGGCTGACGGCGTAGTCGGCCGACAGGTTGGCGCCCGCCAGGGCCACCGGCTTGAAGGCGGCGGTGCGGGCAGAACGTTTCAAGGCTTCGAAATCCAGGCCCGAACGCTTGAAGAGATCGACCGCCACGTCGCGCTGGATCCAGCCCTGCATCAAGAGCTTGTCCTTCGCGGGATCGGTCCGGACGATGTCGTAGCCCTCGCCGTTCGAGGCCTTCACCGTCGTCCAGCCATAGCCGGCCCCCAGGCTCTCGTGGACGATCAGCGCGCCGATCGCCCCGCGCCGCACGGCCTCCTCGTACTTGTAGGTCCAGCGGGCGTAGTAGGTGGCGGCCGAGCCGCCGAACTTGCCGGCCACGGGCTCGCCGGGCGCGGCCTCCAGGTCCGGGTCGCCGATCAGGAAGACGGCGATCTTGCCCTTCAGGTCGACGCCCTTGAAGTCGTCCCACTTCCGCTCCGGCGCGGCGACGCCGTAGCCGACGAAGACCAGCGGGGCCTTGTCGATCTTGACCTTGTCGACGGGGCGCAGAGTCATGACCTGCGACTGCTCGCCCTGGGCCAGGGTTACGGGACCGGTCTTGGTGGCCACCGTCAGGGTCGCCGGACCATTGATGCGTGTACGGACCAGCGCCACCTTCTGGACCCAACCACCGTTGTCGCCGGCCGGCTCCAGGCCCAGCGCCTTGAACTGGCCGCTGATATATTCGATCGTCGGCGCCTCGCCCTCACCGCCCGGCGCGCGGCCGGCGAAGCGATCGGAGGCCAGCTCCTTGGTGATCTCCGACAGCCGCTGCGGATCGATCGGCCCACTGTCCTGAGCGGCTGCGGCGCTGGCGAGGATCAGGCTCGAAGCCAGGGCGAGAAGAGCGGCTTTGGACATGGACGGACCTTCGATCGTTTGCTGACGATTGGTAGCCCGATCGCAGGTCCGCTCACAAGGAAGGCCGCAGAAGCGCGGGCGGCACGACCGTCTCGATCCGTCCCGTGGCGACGTCATAGACCATGCCCGTCACCGTAAAGCCGCCCGGCAGGTTCGGATTGCCCTTCAGCGCCGCAACGTCGATGGCCACCGCCCGATAGGGATCGGCTATGGCCAGGGTCTCCAGCTGATCCTCCGCCACGCACATGTACTTGGCCAGCAGGCCCGGCGCGTGATGATGGCACCCGACGATGCCGCAGTCGGTGTGGTGCAGGACGATCAGGTTCCAGCCCGCGCCCGCCGGCTGGCCGGCCGCGCGCGAGACCACGCCCAGGATCGCCATGGTCTCGAACACCGCCGGATTGATGCGGCCGCCGATGTTACGGATCACGGCGGCCTCGCCGGCTTCCAGCTTCAGAATGTCCATCGGATCGACGCGCGGGTCGACGCAGCCGATGATCATCGTCTTCCGCGACGGCAGCATTTTGAGGCCAGCGGCGAAGTCGTGCTCGGCGTAGTCGGCGTTGCGCCCGGCGAGGGTTTCCAGAAAGTCCATCACGGCCTCCATCGTTCTTAGGAAGGCGGATTCGAACCGCCGATGCGATGAAGATGGGCGAGATCGCCCCATGCCAGTAGCCGGCATATCTGGTTATCAGCTATGCTGATCCAGCATGAAAGATATCCAAACATTGCGCCTCTACGCCCGCGTGGCGCGGCTGGGCAGCTTCTCGGCGGCAGCGCGCGAGCACGGCTTGGCGCAGTCGCAGGTCTCGCGGATGGTCGCCGAGCTGGAGGCGGGCCTGGGCGCGCGGCTGCTGTCGCGAACGACCCGCGCGGTGGTTCCGACCGAGGCGGGCCTGGAGTTCCTGGCCCGGATCGAGCCCATCCTCGCCGCGCTGGAGGACGCCGAGAACAGCATCCGGGAGACCGGCGAACTGCGCGGCCTGCTGCGCGTGGCCATGCCATCGACCATGGGCATCCGCGTGGTCATCCCGCGCCTTTCAACCTTCGCCGAGCAGCATCCCGACCTGCGCATCGACCTCGTTTTGGACGACCGCTGGCAGGACATGGTGCGCGATGCGGTCGATGTCGGCATCCGGGTCGGGGCCATGCCGGACGCGTCGGGCACGGCCCGTCGGATCGGGACGATCCGTCGGGTGCTGGTCGCCTCGCCCGACTATCTGGCTCGGCACGGCGCGCCGGAGGACCCGGCCGATCTTGGCCGACATCGCATCGTCGGCGGACCGGCGGCCGCCCAGGCCTCGTCCTGGAAATTCCAGCGCGGGACGCGAACCGTCGTCGCCGAGGTGAAGCCGTCGATCTCGACCAACGACACCGCCGGTGCGGTGGCCGCGGTGACCGGCGGCCTGGGCGTCACCTCGACGACCGCCTGGGCCTGCCGCCAGGAGCTGGAGAGCGGCGCCCTGGTCGAGCTGCTGCCCGACTGGAAGCTGGCCGACATCCCCGTCCACGCCTATTTCCCGCAAGGCCGCGCCGCGCGCATGGCCGGGCGGGCCTTCATCGACTACATCGCCGCGCGGCTCGCGACCGACTTCTGAGCCCAAAAGAAATCGGCGCGCCTCCTCCTCCGGAAGCGCGCCGCAGTTGCTCACGTCCTAGAGGGACCTAGAACTTCTTGCGCAGGCCCACCTTGTAGGTGCGGCCCAGCGGGTCGCCGGTGAAGGGGTCGTAGCCCAGGTCGAGGCGGGCGTAGGACGGGTCCTTGTCGAACAGGTTGGTGATCGCCAGGGTCGCCGTCGTGTCCCAGGGCAGGAAGACGCGATAGGCCAGATCGGTGAGGACCTGCTTCTCGATCTTCTTGCCGGCGCTGACCGTGACGCCCGCGCCCGTCGTGTCCTTATAGGCATTGGCCGCGAACGGCGCCGTGCGCTGGTCGGTGTAGCCGCCGATGTAGTGGACCGAGAGGCGCAGGTTATGCGGGCCCATGTTCCACTCGGCGAAGACATCGCCCTTCCACTTCGGGATCGGCACGACCGTGGTCTGGTAGTTCAGCAGGCCCACGGCGTCGAAGGCCTTCTCGACCGTGATGCCCTCCACGACGGTGGCGCCGACCTTGTACTTCTGGATGTAGGTGGCGTTGCCGCCGAAGGTCAGGTCGCCGCCGGCCACCTCACGGAACCGGTACTCGGCCGAGAAGTCGAAGCCGGCGTTCTTCACCGGCGCGCCGTTGATGTAGTTGGTGCGCAGGCGGGCGATGCTGGTGGTCGGGGTGCCGCAGGCGCCGTTGAAGGTGAAGCGTGACACCAGGCCCGCATAGGCCGGATCGGCGCAGTTGTTGGCCCCGGCCGCGCCGTTCGGATAGAGCGAGGCGACCATGCCCGCCACCGGCTCGGCGACGATCGGGTTTTTGAAGTCGAAGTAGAAGTAGTCGATGCTGGCCTTGAACTCGCCGGCGTTGAACAGCGTGCCGAAGTTGTAGGTCCTGGCCTTTTCCGGCTTCAGGTTCGGATTGCCGAAGATGTCGACGGCGCGGAACACGCCGAGGATGCCTTGCAGCGAGGTCACCGAGGTGGTGGTGGTCTGCGGGTCCGGCGGACCGCGGAAGGTCGAGCCGGCCGAGCCGCGGAACGCCAGCCACGGCAGGGCCTGCCAGCGCAGCGAGGCCTTGGGGTTGAAGGTCGAGCCGATGCCGTTGCCGTACTTTTCGTAGCGGGCCGCGAACTGGGCCTGCAGGTCGTCGGAGATCGGCACCGACAGCTCGCCGAAGCCGGCCATCACGTCGCTCTGGTTATCGGCCTCGTTGCCGACGCCGAGGAACATGAAGGGGCCGTTGCGCTGCGAGCCGGTGCAGGTGGTCACCCCGAAGTCGGGGGTGTTCACGCACGGATTGATCGCGGCGTTGCTGATGTCGTTGTAGTCGGCCTTGAAGTAGGTGCGGCGGTACTGGACGCCGGCGGCCCAGGCGACGTCGCCGCCGGGCAAGGTGATGTTGGTCTTGCCGTTCAGCACCGCCTCGCCGACGAACAGGCGCGAGGACTGCTTGGTCGACAGCTTCTTGAAGAACCAGTCGACCAGGTCTTTGTTGTTCTGCAGCGCCGAATTGTAGACGGGGTTGGCCACGCCGGTGATCACGTTGGACGGGATCGCGCTGGCGAAGGGGTTGTAATACATGCAGCCGCCGACACCCGGCGTGCCCTGGATGCCTGGCGTGGTCGGGTTGGTGTCGCAAGTCGGACCGCCCAGGCCTTGCAGGGCCAGAGCGAAGCGGTTGACCAGGGTGTCGTAGCCGGTGCGGATGCCCACTTCCTGCGAATAGGTCAGGGCGATGTCCCAGCCGATGCCGTTCTCGAACTCACCCGACAGGTCGCCCGAGACGCGGAAGGCGTCGAACGAGCGCGAGCCGATCGAGGGGCCGTAGCCGAACAGCGGGTTGCCGCCGATGCCGAACGGCCGGTTGGCCGCGTTCAGCGCCCCGCCGCCGAAGATCGCGCCGGGCGAGGTGGTCACCGCCCCCGTCGCCAGGTTGGTCAGCTGCACGGTCGGATTGGCGGCGATGAAGGCCGCCAGGCCCGGGTTGGTCGCCGGCACGAAGTAGCGGCCGGTCAGGGCCGCGATCGGCGCGACCTCCGCCGTCGGCACGGCCAGGGCGGCGTAGGACGGCGAGGTGTTCCACTCGGGCACGTCGGTGTGGGAATACAGCACCTCGGCGTGGAACTTGGTCTTGGCCGACAGGTTGGCGTTGACCTCGGCATAGGCCTGAACCGCGTTGGACTTTTCCACCAGGTTGTCGAACGGCGTGTAGTGCCAGTAGCAGACCGGGGTCAGGCCGCTGAAGCCGGGGAAGCCGCCCAGGCCCGCGCAGGCCGGGTCGCGCATGCCGGCGGTCGTGTTGGCCAGCGGGATGAAGGTCGAGGGGTTGCCCGCCGCCGACCAGCCGGCCTCGGGGTTGCTCAGGTACGACTTGTTGGCCCAGTCACGGTCGGCGACCGAGAGCTTGGAGCGATGCTGCCAGCCGACGCTGGCCAGGACGTTGCCGTTCTCCCAGGTCTGGCCCCAGGTGACGCTGCCGCCGTAGTCGCCCTTCGAGCCGTCGATGTGGCGGTAGTCGGCGGCCGCTTCCAGGCCTTCGAAGTTCTTCTTGGTGATGAAGTTGACGACGCCGGCGATGGCGTCCGAGCCATAGGTCGCCGCCGCGCCGTCCTTCAACACTTCCAGCCGGCCGATGGCGGCGGCGGGGATGATGTTGGTGTCGACGATGCCCGCCCCGGCCGCGCCGAACGGGTTGATCGCCAGGCGGCGGCCGTTCAGCAGCACCAGGGTGCGCTGCGAGCCCAGGCCGCGCAGGTTGACCGAGCCCGAGCCTTCCGAGCCCTGGGCGCGGCTGTCGAACTGGTTGGTGTCGCCCAGCACGCCGTTCGAGATCGACAGCGCCTTCAGGAGTTCGACGGTCGAGGGCGAGCCGCGCTTCTGCAGCTCCTCGGCGCTGACGACGTCGACCGGCAGCGCGGCATCCTCGGGCGTCCCCCGGATGAACGAGCCCGTGACGACGACTTCCTCGACCTGGGTCGAGCCTTCATTGGATTTCTGCTGCGCGTGCGCGGCTCCGCTGCTCATCGCGATAGCCAGCGCGAGACAGGAGCCTCCGCGCAGGAAGCTGGTTCGTTTCATGATTTCCCTCCCTCGGTTTGCTTTTTTGACTGGCCGCTCGTCTGCGCGGGGCCAGGAGTTCGTTCAGCTGGGCGGTGTTCTCCCGACGTTGGCGCGCGCGACCTCGACCACGCCGAAGCCGGCGCGCCGCGAGGAGCGTTCATTTTCGAAACCTGGTAATGCGCCTTCTGGAGCCGACAAGCCTTGGTTCCCCCGGAGCCGGACGCTTGAAAAGCCACGCATACTGCCTGGGTTTCGCAACCGAGGCGGATGCAGACAAGATATGTCGAACATCTGTTTCGATGATGCGGTATGTTTTGCCGTCGCGTCAACCGTCGCAACAAACTGCAACGCCGGCACGCGTTTCGAGCCCCGGACCGAATATTTCGCCAAGGCGATGTCGGAAAACCGGTTCGCCATTCGTCGTTCCAGGGACCACGCTCCCCAGGAACAGAATGCAGCCCTGCCCCTTTCATCGCCGCCGAACCCGCCTAGATGAACGGCGATACGCGAGTTCGTCGCCGCGCCGGACGCCAGGCCGCGCACGCGCCGGGAAGGCCTCCCCTCAAAACTACTTAAGCAGATTGACTGCTAAGCAGCTTAATAATATCGCTCTGACCGTGACCTGCGATCCGCCCTTGACCGATGCACGCTGGGGACCCGCCCATGTGCCGAGCGATCCCATCGCTCAGCGCCTGAAGGCGATCGCCATGCTGAATCGCGAGATCGGCAAGAAGATCGGCGAGGCCCTGGGCGTGAACGTCACCGACATGGCGGCCCTGGAGCACCTGGTCAAAGACGGTCCGCTGACGCCCAGCCAGCTGGCCGGCTGCCTCAAGGTCTCGACCGCCGCCGCCACCCAGATCGTCGACCGCCTGGAGCGCGCGGGACACGTCTCGCGGCAGCGCCTGGACGACGACCGTCGCAAGATCTTCGTCGTTCCCACGGAAGCTTCGATCGAACGCGCCTTCGAACAGTTCGCGCCGGTGATCAACGCCATGGACGAGACCCTCGCCCGCATGACCCAGGCCGAACGAGACGTCGTCGAGACCTTCCTGGACCAGGTCATCGCCGTCTACCGCAATGCGACGACCCCGCCCCCCGCGTCCCCGGAAAACCCTTGAGCCCGATGCCTCCTCAGCACCCGCCGCGCCGTCTTCCGACCTCGGGCCTCGCCCTTCTGGCCTTGGCTGGCCTCAGCCTGGGGGCCTGCACCACGCCCGCGCGTCAGGTCGACGCCAAGCTGCCCTCGGCCTTTGAGGCTCCGGCGGGCACGCCGCTGGCTTCCCAAGCTCTGGACCAGTGGTGGACCGCCTTCAACGATCCGGTCCTGAACGATCTGGTCACGACGGCCCTGGCCCAGGCTCCTGACGCCCGCCTGGCCGCCGCCCGCCTGGAGGAGGCCCGCGCCGTCCGCGAAGGCCAGATCCGCCAGATCTACATCCCGCAGACACCGCTGACCGGCTCGGCCAAGCGGACCGACACCCACATCATCGACCAGACTGGGGCCGGTGGCTTCACCCAAGGCGGGGTCAGCAAGACCTACTCCGCTAATTTCGACGTCTCGTGGGAGCTGGACCTGATCGGCCGTCGCGGCGCCGCCCGCCGGGTGGTCGACAATGACCTGGCCGCCGCCCGCTTCAGTTACGAAGGCGCCCGCGCCGCGCTCGCCGCGAATGTCGCCCAGTCCTATTTCGAAGCGCGCGGCTATGCCGTGCAGCTGGAAGACGCCAAGGCCAACGCCACGATCGCCGAGAACCTGTTCAAGGTCTCCGACGAGAAGGGCCGCCGGGGCCTGTCGCCGACCTCCGAAGGCGACCGCACGGCCGCCGACCTCGCCCAAGCGCAAGCGCAAGTCGCCCAGCTGGAAGCCCAGCTGCAGGCCTCGCGCCGCAGCCTGCTGATCCTGGTCGGCAAGGGCGTCGATCCGCTGGCCAGCCTGCCGGTCGAGCCCATCCTGATCAAGGCGCCGCCGGTCCCGGCCGCCGCACCCGCCGAACTGCTGGCCCGCCGTCCCGACGTCCGCGAGGCCGCCGCCCGACTGGCCTCGGCCTCGGGCAATCTGAACATCAGCGAGCTGGCCCTGTTCCCGACCCTGACCCTGACGCCCGGCGTCGGGATCTCCAAGTCGATCAATCCCAGCTTCCTGCAAGCCGGCTCGGCGGTCTCGACCACCAGCTCGGCCTGGACCCTGGGCGCCAACCTGTCGATCCCGGTGCTGAACATCCCCAAGCTGATGTCCGACATCAAGGTCAGCGGCGCCCAGGTCGAGCAGGCCGCCGTGACCTACGAACAGACCGTCCAAAAGGCCTTCGGCGAGACCGAGAGCGCTCTGGTGCAACAGGACGCCGATGAGCGCCGCGTCACCCTGCTGGCCGCCGGCGAGCGTCGCGCGGCCGTGGCCTACGAGGCCAGCCGCAAGGGCTACGCCATGGGCCTGACCGACCTGACCACGACCCTGCAGGCCGAACAGTCCTGGCGCGGGGCCCGCACGGCCCTGACCGGGGCCCAGACCCAGGCGCTGCAACGCGCCGTCCAGACCTACAAGGCGCTCGGCGGGGGCTGGTCCCCGCAAAGCATCCCCTCCAAGCCTGCCGATCTTGGCAAGCCTTCCGCCCAATGAGACCCGCCCCGATGACGACCCGTTACCTGATCGCCACCGCCCTGGTCTGCAGCGCCGTGGGCCTCACCGCCTGTGGCGGCAAGAAGGACAAGGAAGCCGCCCCCGCCAAGACCGCCGCCTCGCAAGCGCGCACGGTCAGCATCGGCAGCGTCGAGACCCGGCCGCTGGGCGGCGGGGTCGAGGCCTCGGGCCAGCTGGTCTCCCGCGAGGAAGCCGCCGTCGGCTCGGAGCTGACCGGCTACCGCGTCGCGCGGCTCTATGCCGACGAAGGCGACTGGGTCCGCGCCGGCCAGCCGCTGGTCCAGCTGGACGACACCCTGCTGCGGGCCCAGGTCGAGCAGCAGGCCGCCGTCACCGCCCAGTCCCAGGCCGAGGCCAAGCGCGTCGACGGCCTCGACGGCCAGGGCATCCTGTCCCAGGAGCAGATCGAGACCCGCCGCTACCAGGCCAAGGCCCAGGAGGCGGCGCTGAAGGAGCTGCGCACCCGCGTCTCGCGCATGACCATCACCTCGCCGGTCAGCGGCCGGGTGCTGTCGCGCGGCGTGCAGCCCGGCCAGATCGCCGGCGGCGGCACGACCCCGTGGTTCACCATCGCCCGCGACGGCCTGGTCGAACTGGACGCCGAGGTCAACGAGGCCGACCTGGCCGGCATCCGCGAAGGCCAGGCGGCGCAGGTCAGCCTGCCCGGCGGCCAGTCGATCTCGGGCGTCGTGCGCCTGGTCAGCCCGCGCGTCGACAGCGCCAATCGCCTGGGCAAGGTGCGCGTGCGCCTGCCCGTGCGTCCCGACCTGCGTCCGGGCGGCTTCGGCCGCGCCAGCTTCGGCGCCTCGGGCGCGGCGGTCACCGCCATCCCGGAATCGGCGATCCGCTACGAGGCCGACGGCCTGTTCGTGATGACCGTCGACAGCAACAACCGCGCCCACATGGTCGGGGTGAAGGTCGGCCAGAAGGGCGGCGGCTGGGCTCAGCTGGTCCAGGGCCCGCCGGCCGGCACGCGCATCGTCCTAGGCGGCGCGTCCTTCGTCACCGACGGCGACGTCGTGCGCCCGAACCCGCAGGCGGCCCGCTGATGGCTGACACCCACAATGCCGGTCACAAGACCGGCGAACTGAAGATCTCCGCCTGGGCGATCAAGAACCCGATCCCCGTCGCGGTGCTGTTCATCGCCCTGATGATCGCCGGCATCGGCTGCTACCTGACCCTGCCGATCAAGCAGTTCCCGAACGTCGAGTTCCCCGCCGTGACCGTGACGGTCACCCAGAGCGGCGCCGCGCCCGGCGAGATGGAGACCCAGGTCACGCGTCCGATCGAGGACGCGGTGGCCAGCATCTCCAACGTCAAGACCATCCGCTCGTCGGTGGTCCAGGGCGCCTCGACCACGACGATCGAGTTCAATCTCGGCGAGGACCTGCAGAAGGTCACCGACGAGGTGCGCTCCAAGGTCGACCAGACCCGCGCCGTCCTCCCCCGCGAGGTGGATGAGCCGATCGTCCAGCGCCTGGAGATCACCAGCGCCCCGATCATCACCTACGCCGTCTCGGCCCCGAACATGAGCGCGACCGAGCTGTCGTGGTTCATCGACGACACCGTCACCCGCGCCCTCCAAGGCGAAAAGGGCGTGGCCCAGGTGGCCCGCGTCGGCGGCGTCGATCGCGAGATCAACGTCATCATCGACCCGGACCGCATGGCGTCGTTCGGCGTGACGGCGCCGCAGTTGAACACGGCCCTGGCCAGCTTCAGCGTCGACGCCCCCGGCGGCCGCGCCAATGTCGGCGGTCGCGAACAGACCCTGCGCGTGCTGGGCGCGGCGACCACGGTCGAGCAACTGCGCCAGCTGACCATCCCGATCGCCGGCGGCCGCTATGTGAAGCTGACCGACGTCGCCCAGGTCGGCCAGGGCGCCGAGGAGCAGCGCGGCTTCGCCCGCCTGGACGGCAAGTCCGTCGTCGCCTTCCAGGTGATGAAGACCCGCGACTCGAGCGACGTCGCCGTCGAGGACAACGTCAAGAAGGCCATCGACGGCCTGGCCCAGAAGCAGGCCGGCGTGTCGTTCGTGAAGATCTTCTCGACCGTCGACGAGACCCGCGCCAGCTTCGCGGCCACCGAGCACACCCTGCTGGAAGGCATGCTGCTGGCCTCGCTGGTGGTGTTCCTGTTCCTGCGCGAGTGGCGCGCCACCCTGATCACCGCCATCGCCATGCCGGTATCGCTGGTGCCGACCTTCGCCTTCATGGCGATCATGGGCTTCTCGCTGAACGTCGTGACCCTGCTGGCCCTGACCCTGGTCATCGGCATCCTGGTCGACGACGCCGTGGTCGAGATCGAGAACATCGAGAAACGCGTGGCGCGCGGACAACGTCCGTTCCAGGCCGCGATCGAGGGCGCCGACGCCATCGGTCTCGCCGTCGTGGCCACCACCTTCACCATCGTCGCGGTGTTCGTGCCGGTGTCCTACATGCCCGGCACGCCTGGCCAGTTCTTCAAGGAATTCGGCCTGACCGTCGCCGTGGCGGTGCTGTTCTCGCTGGTCGTGGCTCGCCTGCTGACCCCGCTGCTGGCCGCCTATTTCCTGAAGCCCGCCAAGGACCCACACCCGCGCAAGGAGTTCAAGGGCTTCTACCGCAACGTCCTGGACTGGTCGCTGGACCACCGGATTCTGGCCTGCATCATCGGCGGCCTGATCTTCGTCGGCTCGATCATGCTGGCCGGCTTCCTGCCGACCGCGTTCCAGCCGGCGGCCAACAACAACTACTACTACCTCAAGGTCCAGGGCCCGCCCGGCGCGACCACGGCCGACATGGAGCGCACCGTCCAGTCGGTGACCACCATGTTCCGCAAGCGCCCGGAAGTGGCCCACGTCTTCGCCCAGGTCGGCTCGAACATCGGCAGCGGCTGGGGCGGCCAGAGCGGCGCCGACATCCGCGACGCCACGGTCACCATCGTCCTGAACGGCGATCGCGACATGACGGTCACCGAGATCAAGCAAGCGGTCCGCAACGGCCTGCATGACATCCCCGACGCCCGCGTCAACCTGCTGGGCGACTGGGGCACCTCGGAGGTCCAGACCATCCTGATCGCCGAGGACGGCCCGCTGCTGGAACGCACGGCCGCCCAGATCGAGAAGGAGATGCAGAAGCTCTCGACCGTCGCCGATCCGCGTCCGTCCTCGCCGCCCAGCGGTCCTGAGATCCTGATCCGGCCCAAGGCCGACGAGGCTGCCCGCCTGGGCGTCAACTCGGCCGACATCGCCGCCATCGCCCGCGTGGCCACGGTCGGCGACATCGACGCCAACGTCGCCAAGATGACGCAAGGCGAGCGCCGGATTCCGATCCGCGTGCGCCTGCCGGCCGACAGCCGTCGCGACCTCGAGGCCCTGGGCGCCCTGCGCGTCCCCACGGCCAGCGGCGGCACGACCCGGCTCGACACCGTGGCCGACCTGTCGTTCCAGGCCGGCCCGGCCAAGATCGACCGCTTCGCCCGCAAGCGGCAGGTGACCATCGAGGCCGACCTCAACAACGGCGCGCAGCTCGGTCAGGCCATGACCGACGTCGGCAACCTGCCCACGATGAAGAAGCTGCCCGCCGGCGTCGGCCCCGCCACGGCCGGCGACCAGGAGGCCTTCGTCGAGCTGTTCACGGGCTTCGCGGTGGCCCTGCTCTCGGCGGTCGGCCTGGTGTTCGGCGTGCTGATCCTGCTGTTCCGCAGCTTCTTCAAGCCGATCACCATCCTCTCGGCCCTGCCCCTGGCGATCGGCGGCGCGTTCTTCGCCCTGCTGATCACCGGCCAGTCGCTGTCGATGCCGTCGCTGATCGGCTTCCTGATGCTGATGGGCCTGGCGGCCAAGAACTCGATCCTGCTGGTCGAATACGCCATCGAGCAGGAGCGCGACGGCATGAGCCAGCGCGAGGCGATCATCGACGCCTGCCACGAACGGGCCCGCCCGATCGTCATGACCACCCTGGCCATGATGGCCGGCATGCTGCCGACCGCCATGGGCATCGGCACGGGTTCGGAGTTCCGCCAGCCGATGGCCGTGGCCGTGATCGGCGGCCTGATCACCTCGACCGTGCTGTCGCTGGTGCTGGTGCCGGTGGTCTACGAGATCATCGACGACATCGAGATGTGGCTGAAGCCGAAGCTGGGTCGCCTGACCACGCCGCGCGAGGCGCAGGGTTCCGGCGAAGCGGTGCCGGTGGATCGTCTGTAGCGGAACAGAGATGCTCCCCCGCGCCGCGGGGGAGCATCTAATCCACCTTCGGCGCGTACCTCAGCCGACAGACCGTCCAGTCCCCTTCCCGCGCCATCTCGAACTTGCCGTTCAGCTGCTGGGCCATGGCGCGGACGATGCGTAGGCCCAGGCTCTTGGATGTCGCCGGATCGAAGCCTTCGGGCGGCCCCGCCCCGTCGTCGCGGACGGTCAGGACGTGGGTGTCGCCGGTCTGGTCCAGATGCACGAACACCTGGCCCGAGCCGGCCTCGCCGAAGCCGTGTTCCAGGGCGTTGTTGAAGCTTTCCAGCATGACCAGGGTGACCGGCGTGGCCTGGTCGGCGTGCAGGGGCTGCTCGCCGCCTTCCAGGGTCAGGCGCACGCGGGCGCCGGCGGCCGAGGCCGCGCCCGACAGGATCGCGTCGGCGAAGACGCGGAACGGCACGGGCTCGCCGGTGCGATTGTGCAGCTCGCGCTGGATCTGGGCGATCACCTCGATGCGGCCGCCGGCCTCGGCCAGGGCGCGCTTGGCGTCGCCGTCGGTCACCCCTTGCCCCTGCAGGCGCAGCAGGGCGCCGACGACCTGCAGGTTGTTGCTCACCCGGTGGTGCAGTTCGCGATAGAGCAGGTCGCGGCTGTCGGCCAGGGCCGCATAGCGCTCGCGTTCGACCTCCAGCGCGTCCAGGGCCTTACGCATGCCGTGGATGAAGAACAGGTCGATCCAGACCACGAAGACGTAGAAGACCAGGGTCATGACGACCGGCATGCCCAGGTCGAAGGCGCCGAACGGCGGGATGAACCAGTACCAGGCCGCGACGCCGCACAGGCCCGCGCACACGATCGCCGGACCCAGCCCCAGGAAATAGGCGCAGACCACCACGGCCGGGAAGAAGGTCACGTAGGGAAAGCCGGGAGGGAAAAGATCCGTCAGCCCGAACCGCAGCAGCACAGACAGGACGGCCGCCAGCAACGCCAGGCCGTAGCGCGCGCCGTGACTGCCTCTGATCTTGCGGCGCCAGTCCAAATTGTACGCTCCCACCGTCTGTCGGTGCTGAGCCCTTACAGCGTCGCCGTCAAGCCGCCAGCCGACATAACGCCCAAGCAAAAGGCCCCGGAGTTTCCTCCGGGGCCTTCGCTTAGTTCAGATCAGCGTGTGCTGAAGAAGGTCGATTACTCGACGATCTTGGCCACGACGCCGGCGCCGACGGTGCGGCCGCCTTCGCGGATGGCGAAGCGC